>NZ_JAOYTI010000003.1:0-1080362 GCF_025847085.2 Rhizobium sp. BT-226
CGCCATCCGATCGCCGCCGGCATCGGCGAGCATTTCGAGCTTGAGAACGAGGAAATGTACGGCGAGCAGTTTTCGGTGCCGGAACCGCTCGAAACGGTGTTCATCTCCTGGTTCCAGGGCGGCGAAGTGTTCCGCTCGGGCCTGACCTGGCGCCGTGGCGCCGGCAACATCTTCTATTTCCGCCCCGGCCACGAAACCTATCCGACCTATCACGACGTCAATGTCCAGAAGGTGCTGATCAATGGCGTGAAGTGGGCCTATAACCCTGAGGGGTCGTTGACGAGCATTACCGATGCTCCAAATGTCCCGGTAGAAAAAGCACTGGAGCCGATCGTCGAACGCGGCCCGAGACTGCACCAGGCCGGCGAAGCCGGTTACCGCTGAGGAACTGAAACATCTCCTTGGGCGTGGACGCCACGCGTGCGGTCGGCCCGGGAAAACACTGCGCTGATAGTCGTCGCTCTCCATTTGGCCAGACCATCTGGCGCTTGTGAAGGACGACGGTTTTGGAGCCAATGATTTCTATAAACGACCATGAGGACAAAAATGCGCTTGATCATTCTCGGAACCGGAGGATGGGCAAATACCCATGCCATGAATTTTTCCGAAATCACCGACGTAAAAATTGTTGCTGCTGTCGATACCGACGAGGTCCGGCTGCGGGCCTTCGCGCTCAGGCATGGTATCCCACTTACTTTCACGTCGCTTGATGACGCCCTTGCATGGGGAGAGTTTGACGCCGTGACCAATGTCACGCCGGATCGCGCGCATTATTCCACGACAATGAAGATACTCGGCGCCGGCAAGCATGTCCTCTGCGAGAAGCCGCTGGCGGTCAACTACCGCGAAGCCAAAGAGATGGCCGACGCAGCCGCTGCGTCCGGCAAGGTCACGATGGTAAACCTTACCTATCGTAATGTAGCGCCGCTGCAAGCAGCGCGTAAGATGGTGTTGGACGGACGCCTCGGCGCGATCCGCCACTTCGAAGCGTCCTATCTCCAGAGCTGGCTGGTCTCAAAGGCGTGGGGCGACTGGACCAAGGAATCGCAATGGCTTTGGCGGTTGTCGACAAAGCACGGCTCCAATGGCGTGCTGGGCGATGTCGGTATCCATATCCTCGACTTCGCGGTTTTTGCCGCCGGAAGTAACGTCAAGGCCGCCGCATCGCATCTTAAGGTGTTCGACAAGAGCCCCGGGAACCGGATCGGCGAGTATGATCTCGACGCTAACGACAGCTTCTTGATGATGGCTGAACTCGAAAACGGTGCTGCTGGCGTCATCCACGCAACGCGCTGGGCGACTGGCCATCTGAACGAATTGCGGCTGCGCCTGCATGGAGACAAGGGCGCGCTGGAGGTGGTGCATACGCCTGAAGGTTCGACGCTCAGGGCCTGTGAAGGTCCTGATGCCGACAAGGCAATCTGGCGTAAGATCGAGGTCGAACCGGTTATCACCAATTTCCAGCGTTTTGCAAATGCCGTGCAAAAGGGGCAGCCGGATGAGCCTGGTTTCGGCCACGCAGCCAAGCTGCAATTCGTTCTTGACCATGCAGTGAAGACGGCGGGCGCTCTGACTGAACTTTAGACCGGCCTCACACAGGTTCGTCGGCAGGGGAATTGCAAAGCACGATGATCTTATCAAGTTCGCTGGTTAAGATCATCTTCGCTGATGCCGAAGTGCTCGAGGATGATGCCGACGTTGCGGCGATGCGATTTGAAGTAGACGTCGAAGAGATCGCCGAGCAATGGAACCGAACCGCCGGCCGCATCGATGCCGAGATTGACAGCCATGCGTGCAAGCTTGTCGTTGGGAATGCCGAGACGCCGCGCCTCATTGAGAATGTAAAGACCGATGAGTGACGTGGCAACGTCGCCGACGGCTGGAAGGAGGCCGAGCACAGAGTCGGCGCCGATCCTCACACCGATGACGGGCAGGCGGATGGCAGTGTCCATAAGCCGAGCGATACGGGCAGCGCGGCGAATTCTTTCGAGTTCGGAAGAGGTGGGGTATCTCGTGGCATTGGAAGCTGACATCAGTGGTCCTGCCGCGCGACGGATCGCTGCGCCTCCGTCGAGAATGAAAGGAAGCCTTCCATCATCCGGCACAGCGAGTGCTCGCCGCAATCGTACGGGTTTTTCATGGCCGGGAAACGCCGCAAACCCGATAAGGTTCGTCTGCGGGGCGATGCAGATCATCTCTCGTCGGGAACCACGACCAATTTGCCCACGAAGTTCTTCGCCATGAAATCGGTCTGCGCGCGGTGGAATTCCGACAGCGGATAGACACCACCTACGAGAGGCCGAATCTTCCGGCTTTCGATATAGCCGACGATCCGGCGAAAGTCGGCGCGGCTTCCCTGGCTCGAGCCGTGCAGCTCCAGCTGTTTCAGATACATGGTCCGCAAATCGAGCTGAACGACCGGGCCGGCGATGGCGCCGGCTGTCGTGTAGCGGCCTTCGGGGCGCAGGATCTTCAGGAGATCGTTGAACAGCGGCCCGCCGACGAGATCGGCGACGACATCGATCGGCTGGCCACGGCTGGCGGAATGGACGGCTGCGACGAGATCGCCCTTGCCGCGGGTCACGACCGCATCGGCGCCGATATCGAGCATCGCCGCCTCCTTGCCGGGGCCGGCGACCGCGATCGGGATGGCGCCGCGAGCGCGCGCGAGCTGGATGATCGCCGAGCCGACGCCACCCGAGGCGCCTGTGACGAGGACGCGTTCGCCAGCGACAAGCCTTGCCCGTTCCAGCATGCGCTCGCCGGTCAGATAGGCGCAGCAGAAGGTGGCGAGTTCGACGTCGGTCAGATCGGTTGCGACGACATAGGCGTTCTCGGCCGGCAGTGCCATGTATTCGGCATAACCGCCGTCGCGGCCATGGCCCATGTAATCGATGTCGGCGAGGCTGTCGTCGTCGCGGTTGTAGATCGAGAAGTCGACCATGACGCGTTCGCCGATGCGCGCCGGATTGACGCCGGCTCCGACGCCGACGATATCCCCCACCGTATCGGTGCCCTGAATGCGCGGGAATGTTAGCGTATTGCCTTGCCTGCGCCAAGTGGAGACGGCGGACGGATCGTCCTCGGTGCCATAGGCGCCTTGGCGGACCCAGACGTCGGTATTGTTCATGCCGCAGGCCGTAACGCGGATTAGAACCTCGCCGTCCGCGGGTCTCGGGACGGGCACGTCCCTGTCATAGACGAGCTTGTCCAGACCGCCATGGCCGGTAAGCAATACGGCCGCCATCTTTTCCGGGATCGTCATGCTGATCTTCTCCCTCAGATGGTCTTGAAGACGGTTTCGATCGCATCCGCCGCGGCCTTGACCACGATGTCGGCCTCCTCGCGTGTCAGGCAGAGCGGCGGGGCGAAGCCGAGGATGTCGCCCTGCGGCATGGCGCGGCCGATGACGCCGCGTTCGAGCAGGGCGGAGGCAACCTGCGGGCCGATCTTGCGGCCGGCATCGAAGAATGTGCGGTCGTCCTTGTCCTCGACGAATTCGACGGCCGCCATCAGCCCGTCGCCGCGGACTTCGCCGACGTTTCGGTGGCCGCCGACCGCCTTTGCGAGTTCCGAGCGGAAATAGGCGCCGGTCGTGCCGGCATTCTCGACGATGCCGAGTTCGTCGATCAGTTCGAGATTGGCAATGCCTGCAGCAGCACAGATCGGATGGGCGGAGTAGGTCCAGCCGTGACCGATCGCCCCCAACTGATCGGAACCCTGCACCAGGACTTGCCACATCTTGTTCGAAACGATCGTGCCGGAAAGGGGAGCGTAGGCTGAGGTCAGGCCCTTGGCGATGGTGATCAGCTCCGGCTTCATGCCGTAATGATCCGAGCCGAACATTGTGCCGAGGCGGCCGAAGCCGGTGACGACTTCATCGGCGATGAGCAGGATGTCATATTTGTCGAGCACGGCCTGGATCTTCTGCCAGTAGGTTTTCGGCGGCGGCACGATGCCGCCGGTGCCGAGGATGGGTTCGCCGATGAAGGCGGCGATCGTTTCCGGGCCTTCGGCAATGATCATCTCCTCGAGCTTGTCGGCGCAATATTGCGAGAACTGCTCCTCGCTCATCGACCGGTCGGGGCGGCGGAAATAATAGGGAGCCTCGGTGTGCAGCACCGGCGCCCGCGGCAGATCGAAAGCATTATGGAAGAGCGCCAGGCCGGTGAGGCTGCCGGTCATGACGCCGGAGCCGTGATAACCGCGCCAGCGCGAGATGATCTTCTTCTTTTCCGGACGGCCGAGAATGTTGTTGTAAAACCAGATGAGCTTGATGTTGGTCTCGTTGGCGTCCGAGCCCGAAAGACCGAAATAGACGCGGCTCATGCCGGTGGGGGCGCGGTCGATGATCATTTTCGACAGCGTAATCGAGGCTTCCGTGCCGTGGCCGACATAGGCGTGGTAATAGGCGAGGTTCTTCGCCTGTTCGGCGATCGCATCGGCAATCTTCTGGCGGCCGTAGCCGACATTGACGCAATACAGGCCGGCAAAGGCGTCGAGGCTTTTGCGGCCTGTCGTGTCGGTGATGTAGACGCCTTCGCCGCCGGCGACGATACGGGTCGGCGTCTCGCCGCGGGCATGCCCGCCCATATGGGTCGATGGGTGGAAGAAGTGATCGCGGTCCCAGGCGGTGAGTTCGTTGCTTCTGTCGAGCATGTCGTAGCCTCTTTCTTGAAATGGGGGCTCGCTTGAAATGGGGTCAGGCGGCCGTGTCGATGCAGAGATATTTGAGCTCGGTGAAGGCCTCGAGGCCGTGGCGTGAACCCTCGCGGCCGAGACCGGACTGCTTCCAGCCACCGAAGGGAATTGGAGCGCCGGTGATCTTAACCCGGTTGACGGCCACCATGCCGTATTCCAGTGCGCGGCCGAGGCGCATCTGCCGGGCGCCGTTTTCTGTGACGATATAGGCGACGAGGCCATATTCGGTATCGTTGGCGCGGGCGATGACCTCTTCTTCGGTGTCGAAAGTGGTAATGGCCGCCACCGGCCCGAAAGTCTCCTCACGCATGATCAGCGCATCCGCCGGCACATCGGTCAGCAGCGTCGGCTCGTAGAAAAGCCGGCCGGCCTTATGGCGCTTGCCGCCGGTGACGAGCCGTGCGCCACGCGTCAGCGCGTCGGAGACCTGCTCCTCGACTTTGGCGTCGGCGCGTTCATGCATCAGCGGCCCGATCTCGGCGCCATCCTCGAGCCCCGGACCAACCTTCAGTTCGGCAATGCGGTCTGCGAAGGCCTTGGTAAAGGCATCGGCGATCCGCCGCTGGACGAAAATGCGATTGGCGGCGAGGCAATCCTGGCCTGATGTGGCAAACTTGGCGTTGACGGCGATCTCGACGGCCTTTTCGATCTCGGCGTCGTCGAAGATGATCAGCGGGGCGTGGCCGCCGAGTTCCATCACCAGCCGCTTCAGGGTCGGCGCGCACTGGGCGGCGATCAGCCGTCCGATTGCGGTGGAGCCGGTAAAGCTCATGGCGCGCACGCGGGTGTCGGTGCACATCCGTCCGACGATCGTTGCGGCATTGCCGGTGACCACGTTGAAGACGCCGGCTGGAATGCCGGCCCGCTCGCCGAGCTCGGCAAGCGCCAGTGCCGAAAGCGGCGTCTCGGAGGAGGGGTGGGCAATGACCGTGCAGCCGGCGGCCAGCGCTGCGGCAGCCTTTCGGGTGAGCATGGCAGAGGGGAAATTCCAGGGCGTGACGATGCCGACGACGCCGAGCGCCTCGCGCCGGACGATCATTTCCGCGCCGGGCAGATGGCTGGTGACGCTCTCGGCGTTCAGCCGCTTGCCTTCTTCGGCATACCATTCGACGAAGGAGGCAGCGTAATCGATCTCGCCACGCGATTCCGCAAGCGGCTTGCCCTGTTCGAGCGTCATGATCAGCGCCAGATCCTCCTTGGCTGCAAGCATCAGCTCATGCCATTTGCGCAGGATCGCCGCGCGGCCCTGCGGCAGCATCGCGCGCCAGCCGGCGAAAGCCTCCGACGCTGCATCGATTGCCACCGCCGTCTCATCGGCGCCGAGGCTCGCAACCCAGGCCAGCGTCGCCGAAGAGGCGGGATCGGTGACCTCGAAGCTTTTCCCTGATTTGCCGGTGATCCACCGGCCGTCGACATAGGCGAGATCGCGCAGGAGATGACGGTCGGCAAGGCGCGACAGCGCGTCATGATAGGCGGGGCGGGCAAAAACGGCGGTCATGTCCATTCTCCTCGTGGCGGTTGACGTCAGTCTTCCACGGGAGCGGGCGAGAGATTGTCTGTTGGCGGATGCGAAAAGAGAGAGATGGTCTAAAGGACGGCGGCTTTGCAGAGAGATTGTCTACGGCGAGGTCTGTTCTTCGCCGGCGGCAGTGAAGGAAGAGACCGGAAGGACTGTTTCCTCCTTCACCGTCTTGGTGACGATGTAGGTGAAGTAGCGGTCGATGCCGAGTTCGCGGTCGAGAAGCCCGTCGACCAGCCGCTGATAGGCGTCGATATCGGGCGCGATGATCTTCAGAATGTAATCGACGCCGCCGCCGACCGACCAGCAGGCAACGATCTCTGGGATTGCGCTCACGGCGCGCTCGAAGCGCTCGAAATCCGCCTGGCGATGATTGGCGAGCGTCACTTCCATCATCACGCTGGCGACCGGCGCGATCCGCCGCGGCGCGACGCGTGCGTGATAGCCCGTGATGATCCCGGCCTTTTCGAGCTTGCGCAGCCGCATCCAGCACGGTGTCGGCGACAGTCCGGCCTTTTCGGCCAGCGCCAGCTTGGTGATGCGGCCGTCGCGCTGGACGGCGTCGAGAATGCGCAGGTCGATGGCGTCGAGCTTCATGGTGCCTTCTTAAGAAGAAATCATTTCAAACGCAGGGAAAAGACAATGGGAGCGCATTTTTGCATTGTCAATTGAACTGATTTTCAGCAGTGTCAAAATCATGACAAAGTGGCGCCCCGATCCCTCGCAACTCCGCCGTCCGGCCTATCTCTCGCTTGCCGAGCAGATCGCAAACGCCATCACGGACGGCAAGCTCACCGATGGCACACAATTGCCGCCGCATCGCAAGATGGCGGACGATCTGCATCTCTCGGTGCAGACGGTCAGCCGCGCCTATGACGAGCTGATCCGCCGGGGGCTGATCTCCGGCGAGATCGGACGCGGCAGCTTCGTCCAGACCAGGCCGCGCGAGCCGGAACCGCCCTACCTGCCGGAACGGCTGGGCGAGGTGATCGATCTGTCGATCCTGAAACCGGTCTGCGAGCAGATCCATTTGGAAAGGCTGCGGCAGGCCTTCGGCTGGCTTTCGGAAAACCTGCCTTCCAGCTCGGCCCTTTCGTTCAGGCCGAACATGGTGTTTCCGCGCCACCGCGCGGTCGCCACGGAATGGCTGGCGCGCTGCGGGCTGGAGGTATCACCGCTGAACATCAGCGTGACGAACGGTGCGACATCGGGCATGACGGTGGCGCTGATGAGCGTCGCCCCGCCCGGCTCGACGGTTGCGACCGAAGCGATCAGCCATCATACGCTCGTTCCGCTCTCCACCTATCTCGGTCTGCACCTGGAAGGGCTGGCGATCGACGAGGAGGGCATGATCCCCGAGGCGCTGGATGAAGCCTGCCGGAAGGGACCGATCCGGGCAATATTCCTGCAGCCCTCGGTGATCAATCCGATGGCGGCGCTGATGAGCGCGGAGCGCAGGCAGGCGCTTGCTACCGTCGCTGCGAAGCATGATATCGCGATTATCGAAAACGATATTCTCGGCCCGATGGTCGAGAACCGCGCGCCGCCGATGGCCGCGTTTGCGCCGGAGCGGACACTCTACGTCACGAGCTTCACGAAAATTACCGTTCCTGGCTTGCGGATCGGCTATCTCACCGCACCCGACCGCTATGTCGCCGCCGTCGCCAACCGGCATCTCGTTTCCAACTGGATGGCGACGCCTGCCATGGCCGAGATCGCCACCCGCTGGGTCAGCGACGGCACGGCGATGGAACTGGTCAACTGGCAGCGCCGCGCCCTTTTGAGCCGGCACGCGATCGCGGCGGAGATGCTGGCCGGCCTGCCGTACCGGGCGCATCCGCAAAGCCTGCACGTCTGGCTGCCGCTCTCCGGCAACCATACGGAGGATGGTTTCGTATCGCAGGCAAGGCTGCGCGGCGTGGCGATCGCGCCCGGCAAATCGTTCCACACCGGCGATCAGGGCTGGACGCCAGCCGTGCGCATCTCGCTTGGTTCGACGACCGAAAGCGAGTTGCGGACGGGGCTCGGCATCGTCGCCTCGTTGGCGCTAGGAAATCCGGAAGAGCTGTTGCTTGCGATCTGATGCAGATGCCTTGCGTTTGAGCATGCGCAGAATAATTGTCATGATATTATTTTACGAATTGACATGATTTTGATGGACCGTCATCGTTAGGACATTGCTTGTCTCAACAGGGAGAGACATGAATGCTTCCGCCCATCATCCGCATCGACAATATCGTCAAGAAATACGGCCCGCTGACCGTGCTCGACGGCCTGTCGATGAACGTCATGCCGGGCGAGAAGCTGGCGCTGATCGGGCCATCCGGCTCCGGCAAGACGACGATCCTGCGCATTCTGATGACTTTGGAGACGATCAGCGGCGGCCATATCGAGGTCGACGGCGAACAGCTCTACCACATGCCCGATAGCAGTGGGCTGGTGCCGGCCGATGAACGGCATCTGCATCGCATGCGCGAAAAGATCGGCATGGTCTTTCAGCATTTCAATCTGTTCCCGCATAAATGCGTGCTCGACAACGTGACGCTGGCGCCGATGCTGACGAAGGGCATCAAGCGGCCCGTGGCCGAAAAGCGGGCGATGGAGCTTCTCGATATGGTCGGCCTGGCCGACAAGGCTAAAAGCGTCCCGGCACAGCTTTCCGGCGGGCAGAAGCAGCGCGTCGCCATTGCCAGGGCGCTGGCGCTGTCGCCGAAGATCATGCTGTTTGACGAGGTGACTTCGGCGCTCGATCCGGAGCTGGTCGAGGAGGTGCTGAACGTCATGCGGCGGCTCGCCTCCGAGACCGACATGACCATGCTTCTCGTCACGCATGAGATGGGCTTTGCCCATGATTTCGCCGACCGCGTGCTGTTCTTCGATCGCGGCAAGATCGTCGAGGAAGGCAAGCCGGGCGACATCTTTCGCAATCCGACGCAGGAGAGGACGCAGACTTTCCTGCGCAAGATCATTGCGGCGGGGCACCGCGTCTGACCTCAGACACTGCCCGCAAGAACAAAACTCAAGGAAAATCAGAGGAGTTGGGAACGATGAAAGCAGGATATCTTTTGAGCGCCGCCAGCCTGTCGGTGCTTCTGATCACAGCGGCTACGCCTGCCTACGCCGCCGATGACAAGCTCGAGCAGCTGAAGGAGCAAGGCTTTGCGCGCATCGCCATCGCCAATGAGCCGCCGTTCACCGCTGTCGGCGCCGACGGCAAAGTGTCCGGCGCCGCACCCGATGTGGCGCGCGCAATCTTCGAAAAGCTGGGCGTCAAGGAAGTGGTCGCCTCGATCTCGGAGTATGGCGCGATGATCCCCGGCCTGCAGGCCGGCCGCCACGACGCGATTACCGCAGGCCTCTTCATGAAGCCCGAGCGCTGCAACGCCGTCGCCTATTCCGAACCGATCCTCTGCGACGCTGAAGCTTTCGCTCTCAAGAAGGGCAACCCGCTGAAGCTGACGAGCTACAAGGACATCGCCGACAATCCTGATGCCAAGATCGGCGCGCCGGGCGGCGGCACCGAGGAGAAACTGGCGCTCGAGGCCGGCGTGCCGCGCGATCGCGTCATCGTCGTGCCGGATGGACAGAGCGGCATTAAGATGCTGCAGGACGGCCGCATCGACGTCTACTCGCTGCCAGTTCTGTCGATCCACGACCTGATGGCCAAGGCGAACGATCCAAACCTCGAAACCGTCGCTCCCGTCGTCAATGCGCCGGTCTATTGCGATGGCGCTGCCTTCCGCAAGCAGGACGTTGCGCTCCGCGACGCCTTCGATGTCGAGCTGAAGAAGCTGAAGGAATCGGGCGAATTCGCCAAGATCATCGAGCCCTACGGCTTCTCGGCCAAGGCGGCGATGTCGACGAGCCGCGAAAAGCTCTGCTCCGCGGCGAAGTAAACGAGGTGAACAGCCGGCCATGCCATGGGCATGGCCGGATTGTCCCCCAACGATCACCCAAAGCGCGTCGCGCTTTAGGTCCTTGTTTTTACGCATGTCGTTGTCGCAAAACCGCTGCACCCCCTTGCGCGACATGATCTAGGAAGAGAGTTGCCGATGGCGGTATGGTCCGGCTATCTGACACTGATCCTTGAGGGCGCCCTGGTGACGCTCGAACTGACGATCATGGGGTCTGCGCTGGCGCTGGTGATGGCCTTCGTGGCGGGCCTCGGCCGCCTGTCGCGCTTCTTCGCCGTGCGGGCTCTGGCGACGGCTTATATCGAGTTCTTCCGCGGCACCTCGATCTTCGTCCAGCTCTTCTGGGTCTATTTCGTGTTGCCTTTTGCGGGCTTGACCCTGACGCCGCTGCAGGCGGGCGTGCTGGCGCTCGGGCTGAATGTCGGCGCCTATGCGGCGGAAGTGGTGCGCGGCGCCGTCAAGGCCGTCGGGCGCGAACAGTCGGAAGCCTGCATCGCGCTCAACCTGTCGCGATACCAGCGCATGCGCCACGTCATCCTGCCGCAGGCGCTGCCGCTGATGCTGCCGACCTTCTGCAACAATGCGATCGAACTCCTGAAGGGCACGGCCGTCGTCTCGCTGATCTCGCTGACGGATATGACCTTCCAGGCGCAGGTGGTGCGGGCGCAAACCGGCAATACGCTGGTGCCCTTCGCAACGATCCTCATCCTCTATTTTCTCATGGCCTCGGCGATCTCCGCGACGATGCGCTGGCTGGAGCGGCGAATGGCGCGCAGCCTCGATGGCATAAGGACCTGATCAGATGGAATGGGATTGGGACTTCGTCTGGCAGATCATGCCGACCCTTCTCGAAGGGTTCAAGATCACTCTTCTCGCCACCATCCTCGGCGCTGCCGTCGCCATGATCGTCGGCCTGGGGCTCGCCATTGCGCGGCGCTCACCGGTCGCCGGCATTTCCAGGACGGTCGCCTTCGTCTCGGAATTTATCCGCGGTACGCCATTGCTGGTGCAGCTCTACTTCATCTTCTACGTGCTGCCGGATATCGGCATCCGGTTGGCGCCGCTGGTCGCCGGCGTCATCGGTATGGGCATTCACTATGCGACCTATACCGCCGAGGTCTATCGCGCCGGCATCGAGAACGTGCCGCGCGGACAATGGGAGGCAGCCAAGGCCACCAATCTGTCGACGCGCCAGGCCTGGATCCACGTGATCCTGCCGCAGGCGATCCCACCGATGATCCCGGCGCTCGCCAATTACTTCATCGCCATGTTCAAGGAGACGCCGCTGCTTTCGGCGATCACCGTGCTCGAACTGATGAACCAGGCAAAGAGCATCGCCAACAGCAATTACCGCTACATCGAGCCGATGACGCTGGTCGGCGTCTTCTTCCTCGTCATCAGCCTGATCTCGGTGGTGGGTTTGCGCTGGCTCGAGGAACGTTACGCCAGGATGGATGACTGACCATGAGCGCAAAGATCGAAATCATTCCCGCCGGCCGGCTGCCGCGACTGGAGGACCGGCCGCTGGAAAAGCGCATCGGGCTGGTCATCCTCGCGACGGACCACACGACGGAAGTCGATTTCCAGCGCATGGTCGCCGGCGATCGCCTCGGCGTCTATGTCAGCCGCATCCATTATGCCAATCCGGTCACACCGGAAAACCTCTTGAGGATGCAGCCGTCGCTGACCGAAGGCGCAGCGCTGATCCTGCCGGACGAGGCGCTCGATGCCATCGTCTATTCCTGCACCTCCGCCTCGGTGGTGATCGGCGACCGGAACATCGAGGCGGCGATCCATGCGGCCAAGCCAGGCGTTCCCGTCGTGACGCCGACGGCTGCCGCCGTTACCGGCCTGAAGGCGCTGGGCGCTAAACGGATTTCGGTGCTGACGCCCTATACGATCGACACCAGCCGGCCGATGGCGGATTATTTCGCGAAGCTCGGCTTTGCGATCGACCGCTTCACCTGTCTCGGCCTGACCGATGACCGCGAGATGGCGCGGATCGCACCGGACGAGATCGTCGCCTTCGCATGCCAGGCGCTGGCGCCGCAGTCGGACGCGCTGTTTATCTCTTGTACGGCCGTGCGGGCAGCAGAGGTCGCGGCCCGGATCGAGGCTGAAATCGGCAAGCCGGTGGTCACCAGCAATCTCGCGACCGCCTGGGCTTGCCTGCGGCTTTGCGCCGATGATCGGGCGCGGCCAGAACTCGGTCAATTGATGACCAAGCCCTATCGGGAAGGCTGAGATCATGGTGAGCACCTTGCCCGTTTCGCTGGAGGATATCCGCGCTGCGGCGCGGCGGATTGCCGGCCGCGTGATCGGCACGCCGATGGTGCAGTCCTTTTCCCTTGGCGAACTGGTCGGCGTCCCAGTCCATCTCAAGCTTGAGCATCACCAGACGACCGGCAGCTTCAAGCTGCGTGGGGCGACCAATGCTGTGCTCTCCTTGTCGCCGGCCGAGCGCTCGCGTGGCGTGGTCGCGGCCTCGACCGGAAATCACGGCCGGGCGCTTGCCTATGCGGCAAAGGCGGAAGGTGCCGTCGCGACCATCTGCATGTCGCGGCTGGTGCCGGAGAACAAGGTTTCGGAAATCCGCCGCCTCGGTGCCGATGTCCGCATTATCGGATCATCGCAGGACGAGGCGCAACAGGACGTCGACCGGCTGGTTCGTGAGGAGGGGCTGGTGATGGTCCCGCCCTTCGACCATCCCGATGTTGTGGCCGGGCAGGGAACACTGGGGCTCGAAATCATCGACACCTTGCCGGCGGCGGCAATCGTGCTGGTGCCGCTCTCGGGCGGCGGCCTTGCGGCCGGCGTTGCCGCAGCGGTCAAAGGCATCAGTCCGGCGACCAAGGTGATTGGTCTGACGATGGAGAAGGGTGCCGCGATGAAGGCAAGCCTCGATGCCGGACGGCCGGTGCAGGTCGAGGAAGTGGCGAGCCTTGCCGACTCGCTCGGCGGCGGCATCGGCCTCGACAACAGCGTGACCTATGCCATGTGCCGCGACCTTCTCGACGAGGTCATCCTGCTGACGGAAGCGGAAATCGCCGCTGGCATGCGCCATGCCTATGCCGCTGAACGCCAGGTCGTCGAAGGCGCTGGCGCCGTCGGTATTGCGGCGCTGCTTGCCGGGAAAATCTGGGGCGACGGTCCCATCGTCGTGATCCTGTCCGGGCAGAATGTCGACATGGAACAGCACCGGCGGGTGATCAATGGCAAGGCGGCACTCTGTGGGGAGGAGAGACCATGAGCCGGATGCTCATTCTGACGGAAGCGGAACTGAGGAAAGTCATCGCGCTTGATCGCGATGCGGTTGATTGCGTCGAGGCCGCTTTCGCAGCGCTTGCGACCAAGGCTGTCGCCATGCCGCCGATCCTGCGGCTCGACATTCCGGAATATCGCGGCGAAGTCGATGTGAAGACGGCCTATGTGCCCGGCATCGAGGGCTTCGCGATCAAGATCAGCCCCGGCTTCTTCGACAACCCCAAGCTCGGCCTGCCGAGTACCAACGGCATGATGGTGCTGCTGTCGAGCCGGACCGGGCTGGTGCAGGCGCTGCTCTTGGACAACGGCTATCTCACCGACGTGCGCACCGCAGCAGCCGGCGCCGTCGCGGCAAAACATCTATCGCGGGAAAATGCATCCGTGGCCGCGATCTGCGGTGCGGGCATGCAGGCGCGGCTGCAGCTCGAAGCACTGACGCTGGTTCGCCCCATCCGCGAGGCGAGGATATGGGCGCGCGATGCGGCCAAGGCGCAAAGCGTGGCAGCCGAATTGGCCGCAAAGCTCGGCTTTCCCATCACCGCGACAGCGGACGCCAGAGGCGCAATGATCGGCGCTGATCTCATCGTCACCACCACGCCGTCGGAAACCCCGATCATCGGGGCCGGGTGGCTGGAACCCGGACAACATCTGACGGCGATGGGCTCGGACGCGGAACACAAGAACGAGATCGATCCGGCCGCCATTGCGGGTGCCGGCCTCTACGTCGCCGACAGCCTGAAGCAGACGCGGCGCCTCGGCGAGTTGCATCACGCAATCGATGCTGGGCTGGTCGCAGGCGATGCGGTCTTTGCCGAGCTCGGCCAGATCGTCGCCGGCCGGACTCCGGGACGGATGCGCGACGACCAGATCACCATTGCGGACCTGACCGGGACCGGCATCCAGGACACCGCCATCGCCACGCTCGCCTTTGCCCGCGCCGGCACGGCAAATGCAGGGACCACGTTCGAAAGCTGACCGGCGCGGCGCCGGAAAAGAAGGGAAGAAACATGACCCAGCCCAATCTCAAATTCTCGCTCGGTGAATATGCCGCGCGGTTGGAAAAGACACGGCGTGCCATGGAGGCGAAGGGCGTAGACCTGCTGATCGTCAGCGACCCGTCGAACATGGCCTGGCTGACCGGCTATGACGGCTGGTCCTTTTACGTGCACCAGGCGGTGATCGTGCCGCCGCAGGGCGAGCCGATCTGGTTCGGCCGCGGCCAGGACGCCAACGGCGCCAAGTTCACCGCCTATCTGAAGCACGACAACATCGTCGGCTATCCCGATCACTACGTGCAGTCGACCGAGCGCCATCCGATGGACTACCTTTCGGGCATCCTGACCGAGCGCGGCTTCGGCAAGCTGACGATCGGCGTCGAGATGGACAATTACTGGTTCTCGGCAGCAGCCTTTGCGGCGCTGCAGAAGCACCTGCCGAATGCGCGCTTCGTCGACGCGACCGCCCTCGTCAACTGGCAGCGAGCCGTCAAGAGCGAGACCGAGATCGGCTACATGCGCAATGCCGCCCGTATCGTCGAGGCGATGCACGCCCGCATCTTCGACAAGATCGAGGTCGGCATGCGCAAGTGCGATCTGGTTGCGGAAATTTATGATGCCGGCACCCGCGGCGTCGACGGCATCGGCGGCGACTATCCGGCGATCGTGCCGCTGCTGCCGTCCGGCGTCGAAGCGTCCGCACCACATCTGACCTGGGATGACCGGCCGATGAAGAAGGGTGAGGGCACCTTCTTCGAGATTGCCGGCTGCTACAACCGCTATCACCTGCCGTTGTCGCGCACCGTCTTCCTCGGCAAGCCGACGCAGGCCTTTCTCGACGCCGAAAAGGCGACGCTGGAGGGCATGGAAGCCGGTCTTGCGGTCGCCAGACCCGGCAATACCTGCGAGGATATCGCCAACGCCTTCTTCGCGGTGCTGAAGAAATACGGCATCGTCAAGGACAACCGCACCGGTTACCCGATCGGCCTTTCCTATCCGCCGGACTGGGGCGAGCGCACCATGAGCCTGCGACCGGGCGATCGGACGGAGCTGAAGCCCGGTATGACCTTCCATTTCATGACCGGCCTGTGGCTCGAGGACATGGGCTTCGAGACGACCGAGAGCATCCTCATCACCGACAGCGGTGTCGAGTGCCTCGCGAACGTGCCGCGCAGGCTGATGGTCAAGGATTGAGGTGTCATGACAGAGATTGGCTTGCGGCCGTCGCCGATCAGCGCGACGGTCAATTTTGCCGCCGAGGGCGTCCAGCACGGCTTTCTGCGCCTGCCTTATAGCCGCGACGATTCCGCCTGGGGATCGGTGATGGTGCCGATAACGGTCGTTCGGAACGGCAAGGGGCCAACGGCACTGCTGACCGGCGGCAATCACGGCGACGAGTATGAAGGACCGATCGCCCTCTTCGATCTTGCCCGCACGCTGAAAGCCGAGGAGGTGAGCGGCACTGTCATCATCGTGCCGGCCATGAATTATCCGGCATTCCAAGCGGGAACCAGGACCTCGCCGATCGACAGGGGCAACATGAACCGCAGCTTCCCGGGTCGGCCGGACGGCACGGTGACCGAGAAGATCGCCGACTATTTCAGCCGTGTGCTTTTGCCGATGGCGGATCTCGTTCTCGACTTTCATTCCGGCGGCAAGACGCTCGATTTTCTGCCGTTCTGCGCGGCCCACATCCTGCCGAACAAGCAACAGCAGGAAAGAGCCTTCGAATTCGTCACGGCCTTTGCCGCTCCCTATTCGATGAAAATGCTGGAGATCGATGCGGTCGGCATGTACGACACCGCGGCCGAGGAGATGGGCAAGATCTTCATCACCACGGAACTCGGCGGCGGCGGCACCGCCACGGCCAAAAGTGCGGCGATTGCCAAGCGCGGCACCATCAACGTGCTGCGCCATGCAGGGATCGTCGTGGGCGCCGTCGATCCCGGGCCGACGACCTGGCTCGACATGCCGGACGGCCGCTGCTTCTCCTTCGCAGAGGAGGGCGGGCTGATCGAACCTGTCATCGATCTCGGTGAAGCCGTCACCGCCGATGCCGTCATCGCTCGCATCTATCCGACCGGACGGACCGGGGTGGCACCCCGCGAGATCCGCGCCAGCATGAACGGCATTCTCTGCGCACGCCATTTCCCGGGGCTGGTCAAATCAGGCGACTGCGTTGCCGTGGTGGCGATCGTTACGGACTGAGGTGGAAGAGCCGGGTCTTCCCTTTGCCGCGGACGCGTCAGGCCGCTTTCTGCGATCTCGACGGGCTGGCGGCCGCATCGATCTGAAAGCGGCTGACGACCCCCTCCAGCGTCTGCGTCTGGCTGCCGAGCGCCCGGCAGGCCGAAGCGGTTTCGACGGCCATGGCGGCGTTGCGTTGCGTTACCTGATCGAGAGCGTTGACGGAGGCATTGATCTCGCCGATCGCCACCGCCTGCTCGGAGGAGACCGAGACGATGCGGGCGATCAGGCCGGCAACCTGCTCGACCTGTCCTTCGATTTCCAGGAGCGCCTTGCCGGTCCGGTTGACGAGCTCCACACCGCTGGAGACCTGAGACGAGGAGGTGGAAATCAGAGCTCTGATCTCCTTGGCGGCGTTGGCCGAGCGCATGGCAAGTTCGCGCACTTCCTGTGCGACAACGGCAAAACCCTTGCCTGCTTCGCCGGCGCGCGCTGCTTCAACCCCGGCATTCAGCGCCAGAAGATTGGTTTGGAAGGCGATTTCATCGATGACATTGACGATGTCGCCGATCTGGGAGGATGAGCCTTCGATCCTTTCCATGGCGGCGATTGCTTCACGAACGACAGCCGCCGAATGTTCGGCGCTGGTGCGGGTCTCGGCCATCATGCCGGTTGCCTTGCCGGCATGGTCGGAGGCGTCTTTCGCCTTGGCATTCATCTCATCGAGCGTGGCTGTGGCCTCTTCGAGCATCGCTGCCTGCTGTTCCGTGCGCGAGGCAAGGCTGTCGGCGGCATCGGTGATGCCGGCCGAGGAACTGCCCACTTGCTTGGAGGTCTGGGCGATCTCCGCCATCGAAGCGCAAAGCGCGTCCATGCTGTCGTTGAACTTTGCGCGCAAAGTTTCGTAGGCCGTGGCGAAAGGCGTCTTGATGCGGCAATCGAGATTGCCGTTCGACAGTTGTTCCAGGCCGTATGTCAGCTGGGCGATCACCGTTTCGCGGATCTGCTCCTCGGCGGCCTTTTCGGCCAGCTGGCTGCGTTCACGCTCGAATTCCGCATCGCGAAGTGCGGTCTCGCGCTTCTGCGCGTCCTGCCGCTCGAGCGCGTTGCGGCGAAATACCGCCACGGCCTTGGACATGGCGCCGATCTCGTCGGAACGGTCGGCATAGGGGACTTCGGTTGAAAAATCGCCCTTGGCAAGGTTGCCCATGTAGGCCTTCATACCGTCGAGCGGTATGATGGCGCGGCGGCGCAAGAGATAAAGGCCGACGAGCAGCAGGGCGAACGAGCCGAAGCCCGCAGCACCGGCATAGATCGTCCAGGTCACGATCTCCGAGGCTGCATTGCGCTCCTCGCCCTTCAGGAAGGCGTCGGAATTGGCAACGAGTTTCTCGACCGCGTCCTGGTGCGAATGGAAGGCGACGCGCAGCTGCTCGATCGCACCATGCGCCTTGTCTTCATCCTTGGCATTTAAGGCGGGGATGATCTCGCGGTTCATCACCCCCCAGAATGCATCGCCCTTGGCGATGACATCGTTTTCAAGCTGGTCCTTCAAAGCTTGCGGCAGCCGGGTGGTTTTCCAATAGGCGCGGCGGTCGTCGTAAGCGGCCTTGAGATTAGCGATCTTGGCAAGATTGGTCTCGGTGAGTTCGGGAAATTTGCTCGCCTCGAAGGAGAGCATGTAGGATTCGACTACAAACAACGGCGGCGGCAGAATATCGGCGATCAAATCTTTGCCGTAGACCACCTGTTCATAAACCGGCCCGTTGACTTTCAGCCGTTCGAGCGCCGATTGCTGCAGTCCGATCGACATGAAAAGACCTACTGAAACGGCGACGCCGAACGCCACCAGACTGCGAGCAATGGTGAATGCCAAGACTGTCTCCAAATAACTTTTGGCCTCTCTGCTTCGATGCGCCAGATCGACGCGTAGCATTATTTCGAAAGAATGCTGAAATATGGTTAATCTATTGGCGCCGGAAGAAAACGCCAACCCGAATACTTATGATATCCCGCCATCAGTTGTCATCCTGATGGCTAATGCGCTGATGCTATGCATAGATGAAAGGAGATCTGCATGGCTGAACCCCAACTTTCCGTGCGCAGTGCGAAGGCACGCGATCTTGCACATCGGCTTGCCAGACGCGAAAATCGCTCATTAGCTGACATTGCTCCTCGCGGTAGCCCGACTGGTCGGAGAAGCGGTTCATGACAGCGTCATCAGCTGGGATAGGAGTTCGTCGGCGCTGATCGACGTGTCTTCGTCGAGCTCCCGCTTTGGGTTGCTTTTGCGGACTAAACCGTAGAGGATAGATGTCCTAGGACGCGGATGTCGGGCGCTTGTTATAGCAATAGGAACAGACTGATGTTGCAGCGGAAATGGTCGTCACAAGCGCTCCATCGTTAGACAGGTGGGGATGCAAAGAATTACAGAACTGATTAGTTCTAAAAATCGAAATCACTAATGCCACAACCGAAAACACAATCCCTCAGAAATCGTAGTCTGCGTTCTCAGGTCGTCGGCACGCGATTCGGTAGAGTGGTCTAGATTATCATGGATATTGTCGACGAGCCTGCGGTTGAGCCGCGCAAACGGGGGCGGCCGAAAGTTTCCAGCGACGAGGACAAGCGGTCGCATATCGTCGAAGTCGCCGGCCGCGTTTTCGTGAAATGCGGTTATGCGGGAAGCACGACCGCGATCGTCGCCTCCGAGGCGGGCGTTTCGAAGCAGACCCTCTATAAGCTGTTTCAGAGCAAGGAAGAGCTGTTTGCCGCCGTGGTCGGTGCGCATCGGCGCTTGATGCTCGATCTGCCCAGGCCCGCCGAAGATATTTCGATTGCCGCGAGCCTCGAGCGCATTTTCATGATCGATATGGATGAGGACAAGGATGCGGATCGCACCAGCTTCCTGCAGCTCGTCTTTCGCGAAGCGGCGCATTTTCCCGAACTTGTCGATATCCTTCAGCGCGAAGGCATGCTTGCCAGCCGGCAGCATCTCGCCGACTGGCTGAGCGAACGCCGGTCGGAAGGCAGATTGACGCTGGACGATACGGCGAGCGGAGCCCGGATGCTGATGGATATGATCCTCGGCGGCATGGGTCCGCCGGAAGGGCGCGCGCAGGCCTGGCCCGATCGGGCTGGACTGTTTGCCCATCTTCGACGCTGCATTGCCATCTTTGCCGCAGGCGTCGGCGCGGCCTAAAACGCGTTTGCAATCTGTCAGATTCGCTCCTCGCGCTTTCGTCCGGCAAAACGCCATCCGTTGACTTTCGCTTCCAATTCCGCATTGGATTAATTATAGAACTATAAAGTTCTATAAAATTGATTCGACCACATGTAGGTGGCTGCGCTTCGCCATGACCGGCGACGACATTTCCGCAGAGATGAAATTTTCACCCGTGACTGCTAGCAGGCTTTCGCGCACCGCCTTGCCTATGAAAGGCCGACGATCGTCTGGTTTCCTTCGTGCTCGAGGCGAAGGGGCTTGATCCTGATGATGTCACGTCGGACGAGTTGGAGAAGATGTTTTCTTCCGCCCTCGGATCGGCTGTCAGATCGCCGAACGGGAAGGCATGATGTTGAGCCTCTGAAACAAGAGAACAATGCTGCACTGCCGAAAAAATCACCTCGCGCACCGCTGCGCGTTTTTTCGGCATGACCCATTGACAATTCATCCTTGATGGCACTTCATAACATTGTTCCAGTAAAACAGACATGCGTCCATTATACTGGAACAATACAAGCCATCCATAAGGGGAACGCCATGACCAATTCCTTTCGCACCGGCGTGATATCGCTGGCCGTCGCCGCTCTGTTGTCCACGCCTGCGCTGGCCGACGGCAGCAAGCTCGATGAAGTGCTGGCCCGCGGCCATCTCGTCCTCGGCACGGGCAGCACCAATGCGCCTTGGCACTTCAAAAGCGCCGACGACAAGCTTCAGGGATTCGACGTCGACATGGGCCACATCATCGCCAAGGCGCTCTTCGGCGATCCTGAGAAGATCGAATATGTGAACCAGTCCTCCGATGCCCGCATCCCGAATATCACCACCGACAAAGTCGACATCACCTGCCAGTTCATGACCGTTACCGGCGAGCGCGCCCAGCAGGTTGCCTTCACCATTCCTTATTATCGCGAGGGTGTCGGCCTGATGCTCAAGGCAGACGGAAAATATGCCGACTACGCCGCCCTCAAGGCAGCTGGTTCCTCCGTCACCATCTCGGTTCTCCAGAACGTCTATGCCGAGGCGATGGTGCATGCGGCCTTGCCGGAGGCGACCGTCGACCAGTACGATTCCGTCGACCTGATCTATCAGGCGCTGGAATCGGGACGCGCCGATGCAGTTGCCACGGACCAGTCGTCGCTTGCCTGGTACATGACGCAGAATCCGGGCCGCTACAAGGATGCCGGCTACGGCTGGAATCCGCAGACCTACGCCTGCGCCGTCAAGCGCGGCGATCAGGATTGGCTGAACTTCGTCAACACCGCCCTGCACGAAGCCATGACCGGCGTTGAATTCGACTTTTACGCCAAGTCCTTCAAGACCTGGTTCGGCAAAGATCTGACGCCGCCGCAGATCGGCTTCCCGGTCGAGTTCAAGTAACAGCCATGCGGAGCGGGACATGTTCCCGCTCCGCATTTAAAGAGTGAGAGAATGATGTCGTCCGAAAACCGCTCAGATTTTTCGGCATCATGCTCTGGTCTGAAAGGGCGGCCCGCATGGGTTACACGTTGAATTTCGCTGCCGTCTGGCGCAACTTCGATTTTCTTTTGAGCGGGCTTGCGCTCAGCCTCGGCCTTGCGGTGATCTCGATCCTGATTGGGGCCGCAATCGGCCTTGTGGTGGCCTTCGCGCTGACCTCCAAAAGCCGCTTTGCGGTCGTGCCGGCGCGGGTCTATGTCACGGTCATTCGCAACCTGCCGATTCTCGTCCTGGTGCTTTTCGTCTTTTTCGCGCTGCCGCAGATGGGCCTGCGCCTCGACAAGATAAAAAGCTTCCTCCTGGTTTTGTCCCTCTATTCCGGCGCCTATCTGGCCGAGGTGTTCCGCGCCGGGCTGCTGTCTATTCCAAGAGGACTGACGGAAGCGGGGCTTGCCATTGGCCTGACGGGGATGCAGATCCGCAGTTCCATCATCGCTCCGCTGATGCTGCGCAACGTGCTGCCATCGCTGTCCTCGACGATCATCTCGCTCTTCAAGGACACCTCGCTCGCCGCCGCCATCGCCGTGCCCGAACTGACTTTCGCCGCCCGCAAGATCAATGTCGAGAGCTTCCGCGTCATAGAAACCTGGATGGTGACATCCGCGCTCTATGTCGCGGCCTGTCTCCTCATCGCCGCCGTGATGCGCTTTGTCGAGCGCCGTCTGGCCCTGCCGAGATAAGCCGATGTCCCACACTTTTCTCGAACAACTCTGGATCGCCCGATACGTCATCATGAACGGCATCGGCGTGACCGTGTCGATCTCCCTGCTGGCCATCCTCGCCGGTTCCATACTCGGCGTTTTCGTCGGTTTAGCGCTCGTCTATGGCGGCGTTGTTTTGCGTCTGGTCGTGCGCGCCTATACGGATATCATCCGTGGCACGCCGGTGCTCGTACTCGTGCTGGCGAGCTACTATGTCTCCGCCGCCGTCGGCCTCGATCTCGGGCCGTTCTCGGCCGGCGTGCTCGCCCTTGCCATCTTCTGCTCCTCCCATGTCGGCGAAATCGTGCGCGGGGCGCTTCAGGCAATTCCCAAGGGGCAGACCGAAGCCGCCAAGGCGATCGGCCTGACTTTTACCCAGACCTTCACTTCGGTGCTGTGGCCGCAGGCCATGCGCCAGTGCCTGCCGGCCTGGGTGAATACCGCAGCCGAGATGGTGAAGGCCTCGACGCTGCTCTCTGTCATCGGCGTCGCCGAGCTTCTCCTGCGCACGCAGGAGATCATCTCCCGCAACTTCATGAGCCTCCAGTTCTATTTCCTGGCCGGTGGTCTCTATTTCATCATCAACTACGGTATCGAGCACTTCGGCAAATATGTCGAGCGCAAGACCGCCCTGCCGTCCTGAGGAGACACCCCCGATGGCCAAGACCATTCTCGACATCAAGGGTCTGCGCAAGACTTACGGCATCCACGAAGTCCTCAAGGGCGTCGATTGCGCCGTGCAGGAAGGCGAAGTCATTTCCATCATCGGCTCTTCCGGCTCCGGAAAGACCACCTTGCTGCGCTGCATCAACATGCTCGAAGAGTTCCAGGGCGGCACGATCAGCCTTGACGGTGAGGAAATCGGCTATCGCGCCGAAGGCGCAACACGGCGCCGCAAGAGCGAGAAAGAGATTGCGCGCCAGCGTGCGTTGACCGGCATGGCGTTTCAGCAGTTCAATCTCTTCCCGCATATGAGCGCCGCTGAAAACGTCATGCTGGGCCTCGTCAAGGTGAAGAAAATGACGAAGCCGGATGCCCGCGTCATCGCGGAAAAATGGCTCGATCGTGTCGGCCTTTCCGCCCGCTCGAACCATTATCCCGGGCAGCTTTCCGGCGGTCAGCAGCAGCGCGTCGCGATCGCCCGCGCCATCGCCATGTCGCCGAGGCTGATGCTGTTCGACGAAGTGACCTCCGCGCTTGACCCGGAACTGGTGGGCGAAGTGCTCCAGGTCATCAAGGGGCTTGCCGCCGACGGCATGACCATGCTGCTCGTCACCCACGAGATGCGCTTTGCCTATGACGTTTCGTCACGCGTCATCTTCATGAATCAGGGCGTCATCTGCGAGGAGGGCGATCCGAAGGACATGTTCGTGCATCCGAGGACCGAACGGCTCGTGGAATTCCTCAAGACATCGAGTTTCAACTAATGCATGTCGCCCAAAAGTGCGCAGCGGTTTTGGGATAACGATTTGCATAAACAAAACTTAAAGAAGCTCCTGTGACGGTCCGCTCTGCGGATCGTCACGGGCGCTCGGCCCAAGGGTCGACAAGCTCGATCCCAAAGCCCTCGAAGTCCTTTATATTGCGGGTGGCGAGGGTGAGATCGTGAGCAATCGCGGTGGCGGCAATCAAGCCGTCCATTGACGACAAGCCGCGTCCGCATCGCTTTGCGAGCCCCATCAAGTCGCCCCAGGCTATCGCAACCGGTTGGTCCACAGGAATGACACGCTGCTCAAAGCGCCGCGGCAGATCCTGGGCAAGCCATTCAGCCAGCGCGTCGCGCTTCCGACCGCTTTCCATCAATGCAACACCACGCCGGATCTCCGCGATCGATACGACGCTGATGAATGAGCGATCCTCGTCGAGACTGTCCAGCCATTGTAGGACATGTGCATCGGGACGCGGCCTTGTCACCTCGGAAAGCACATTGGTGTCCAGCAGAAGTCTCACAGCTGGAGATCACGCGGTTCGTCGCGCTGTCGTTCGAGGTCCAGATCGGCACCACGCAGCGGCGATTGCATCAGAAACTCTGCAAGGGTGCCCTTGCGCGCGGTCTTCCGCTGCCATTCTTCCGCCGAAACGACGACGACGCTTGGTTTGCCATTGCGCATGATCGTTTGTGGTGTCGCTTGCGCGCGTTCGATAACCTCAGACAGCTTGGCCTTCGCACTGGCGACGGTCCAACTTTTATCCTCTGGTCGTGATGGCTGCATTCGCTATATCCTGACTATAGTGACTATCATGACTATATAAGCCGAACCGATCTTGCCGCAAGCAGCTTTTCGATAGGGAAGGGGCTTTGTCGGCTTTGGGCGGCCGGCGCTGATCGGGGTTTGCAAGGAATTGCGGGCACTCGCTCAATTTGCGCTCAGTTTGCATTCCAGTGTGCAAAATTCCAGGGGGAGGGATCCGGGACATCTTGGAAATCCTGAGCGCAGAATTTTGGCACGAGCTTTGCTTCCCTGTCTTGTATGCAAGATAGCCAGACATCTGAGACCACGCAGAAGACCATCGAGGAGACAATCGTCTCCGGGATTCTTTCAGCCAAAATTCGGCCCGGGACGCGTCTCAGCGAAAACCAGCTGGCAACGCTCTTCAGCGTGTCTCGAACCCGCGTTCGTGAAGCCATGATGCGCCTGGAAACACGCGGCATCGTGCATGTCAGTCCGAGACGAGGCTGGTTCGTCGTCGAACCGTCCGCCGAAGAGGCGATCGCGGTCTATGAGGCACGGCGCGTCGTCGAGGCCGGATTGCTGCGCAGCATGCGCCTACTGACAGACGAGGGACACAAAGCGCTCGACGCGCATTTGAACGAGGAAAAAGGCGCCATGGCTGCGGGCGACCGCCAGCGCCTGACCTATTTGATGGGCGATTTTCACATCCGCATCGCAGAATTGAGCGGCAACGCCATCATCGTCGATATCCTGCGCGATCTCACCGCGAGGACGATCCTGATTTCGATGCTCTACCAGTCTGAATTTCATGCGGCACAGTCTCACGACGGGCATTGCCGCATCTTCGAGGCCATGCGGGCGGGCGATTTCGCCAGAGCTGCCGAGCTCTCTATCGAACATCTGGACGAAGTGGAGATGGGCCTCGACCTCACCGCGCGCCCGGATCCGCTCTCGGAACTGCGCAGTTCCCTGTCCCTTCCTCCCAGGACCGTATCCCCAACCGTCAGACCCAATAAACCACAACTTCAAAGGAGCAATTGAAACATGCTGACAAGACGAGTCTTCTTCGCAATCGCGACCCTGGCTGCAACCTTCGGCTTCGGTTCGGCGTCCTACGCCGATGCTCTCGCTGACATCACGGCGCGCGGGACGCTGCGTGTCGCGGTGCCGCAGGATTTCCCGCCCTTCGGCAGCGTCGGCACCGATATGGCGCCGATGGGCTACGATATCGATGTGGCCAATCTCATTGCCGAAAAACTGGGCGTGAAGACCGAACTCGTGCCGGTCACCAGCGCCAACCGCGTTCCTTATCTGCAGACGAATAAGGTCGATCTGGTCATCTCCAGCCTCGGCAAGAATGCGGAGCGCGAAAAGGTGATCGATTTCACCACGGCCTACGCCCCCTTCTTCAATGGCGTGTTCGCGCCCGCCGATGTTTCGATCGCCAAGGTGGAAGATCTCGCGGGCAAGAGCATCGGCGTTACGCGCGGCGCCGTCGAAGATCTCGAGCTGACGAAGATCGCGCCGACCGACGCGACGATCAAGCGCTACGAGGACAATAATGGCACCATCTCGGCCTTCCTGTCCGGCCAGGTCGACACCATTGCGACCGGCAACGTCGTCGCCGCGGCGATCCTCGCCAAAAATCCCCCCAAGCGCCCTGAGATGAAGTTCCTCATCAAGAACTCACCCTGCTACATCGGTATCAACAAGGAACAGGCAGCTCTTCTGGAGAAGGTGAACGGCATTATCGCGGCCGCCAAAACCGATGGCGCACTCAACGCCATATCGCAGAAGTGGCTCGGCGCCGATCTTCCGTCGGATCTGTAAGGACCCGGTCCTACGGATGTCATTCCGCGCCCGCGCGCGGGATGACATGACGCTCGGTCACCGCAAGAGGGGACAATTCCTTGAGCTATCATTTCGAATTTGGCTGGCTGCTTGAATATTATCCGCAGATCGTCAAGGGCATACTGATCACACTGGAGCTTATCGGCATCGGCGGAGTGCTGGGCATTTCGCTCGGCATCTTCTGCGCCTGGGTGCGCGCACTCGGCCCGGCCTGGCTGAAGCCAATCGTTGCGACCTACGTCGAATTGATCCGCAACACGCCGTTCCTGATCCAGCTGTTTTTCATCTTTTTCGGTCTGCCGTCGCTCGGCCTCCAGCTTTCCGAACTGACGGCCGCCAACCTCGCAATGGTCGTCAACCTCGGCGCCTATAGCTGCGAAATTATCCGCGCGGGCATCCAAGCGACCCCGAAGGGCCAGTTCGAGGCAGGCGAGAGCCTTGCCATGACGCGTTTCGAAACCTTCCGGCATGTCGTTCTCGTACCGTCCCTGCAGCGCATCTGGCCGGCGCTGTCGTCGCAAGTGGTCATCGTCATGCTCGGCTCATCGGTCGTCTCGCAGATCGCCGCCGAGGATCTGACCTTTGCCGCGAACTTCATACAATCGCGAACCTTCCGCGCCTTCGAGGCCTACATCGTCTCGACAGCCATCTATCTCATGCTGGCGATCCTGCTCCGGCAGGTGCTGGCGGTGGCCGGCGGGTTCCTTTTCCCGAGGAGGGCGGCGAAATGATCGAGTTCACACTCTGGGACATCCTGCGCAACCTGCTGCTCGCCACACGCTGGACGATCCTTCTTTCGCTGGTCTCATTCATCGGCGGCGGCGCAGTCGGACTGGGGCTGCTGTTCCTGCGCATCAGCAAGCGCAAGGCGTTCAGGGCATTCGCGAAATACTATATCGAACTCTTCCAGGGCACGCCGCTGCTGATGCAGCTCTTCATAGCCTTTTTCGGTCTCGGCCTCTTTGGGATAGACGTGCCGGCCTGGCTTGCCGCGGGATTGGCGCTCACCCTGTGGAGTGCCGCCTTTCTCGCCGAAATCTGGCGAGGCTGCGTCGAAGCGGTCGCGCGGGGTCAATGGGAAGCCTCGGCCAGCCTCGGCATGGGCCGGCTGCAGCAGATGCGCTATGTCATCCTGCCGCAGGCGCTGAGGGTCGCCATACCGCCCACGGTCGGTTTCTCCGTTCAAATCGTCAAGGGGACGGCGCTGACCTCGATCATCGGTTTCGTCGAATTGTCGAAAGCCGGCACCGTGGTCACCAATGCCACCTTCCAGCCCTTCACCGTCTACGGGCTCGTCGCTCTCATCTACTTCGCCCTTTGCTGGCCTTTGTCGAAAAGCAGCCAGATCCTGGAAAGGAAGCTCAATGTCGCTCATCGAAATCACTGAAGTCCGCAAGAGCTTTGGCACCACCGAGGTGTTGAAAGGCATCAATCTCGATGTGGAGGCTGGCGAAGTCATCGCCATTATCGGCAAGAGCGGTTCGGGCAAATCGACCCTGCTTCGCTGCATCAACGGCCTGGAGACCATCACTGACGGCTCCATCTCTGTGGCCGGCGCGCAGCTCCTTGATGACGAAGTCCATCTGAAGGCACTGCGCCTCAAGGTCGGCATGATCTTTCAGCAGTTCAACCTCTTCCCGCACCTGACCGTCGGCGGCAATGTCATGCTATCGCAGACCGTGGTCAAGAAGACACCGAAGGCCGAAGCAGAAGCCACCGCCCGCAAGATGCTGGAGCGGGTGGGTCTGGGTCACAGGTTCGACGCCTATCCCGACGAGCTCTCGGGCGGCCAGCAGCAGCGCGTCGCCATCGCCCGCGCGCTCGCCATGCAGCCGACAGCGCTTCTCTGCGACGAGATCACCTCGGCGCTCGATCCGGAGCTGGTCGCCGAAGTTCTGGCCGTCGTGCGCGAACTCGCCGCCGAGGGAATGACCCTCCTCATGGTAACGCACGAGATGAAGTTCGCCCGCGACGTCTGCAGCCGCGTTGTCTTCATGCATCAGGGTCGAGTCCATGAAGCAGGCCGGCCGGAGGACGTCTTCGCCAGTCCGCAGACTGCTGAGCTCAGGCAGTTTCTCGGTGTCAGCTAGAGCCTTTCCGGGTTAGATTGAAGCATTCTGCCGGAGCAGGTTTTCGTCAGGGCAGAGGCGATTGGCGAAGGGCATACCTCTTGGTACGTCCGAGCCGATCGCCTTTGATCCTGGCGGAAAGATGCCCGGCCCTTCGGGTTGGCTGAAACGGGCCGGCTGATCGACCGGCCGGCTTGGCCGTAGAGCTTGGCTACGACGCGCGCCGGCCGGTCGACCATCCGACTCCGTTTGAGCCAACAGAATGCTGCAATCTAACCCGGAAAGGCTCTAGGCGGCGGTGACAATTCAATCATTTGAGCCAGAGCATGCTGCCTGCAATATTGACGAACCCCCTGAAGTCGGCGGCGATTTTGTCATAGCGAGTTGCATTTCGTCGTCATTGCTGCTTCGCGCTCCAAGCAAACACAAGAGGGGGCGCTCTGCGCCCCCGATCCGGCTACTTGCGGCCTCGGCTAGTCAGTGGGCCAGCATCTCCTCGGCGATCTGCTTCCCATTCAGGCTCGAGGGGTAGTAGGTCGGCCAGTTAGTGACCTCATTCAGTAGGGCGGCGCGGTCATTGCCCCAATAAAGATGGTAGTGGTCGGCCTTCTCGGGGGCGACGATGTGATCGCTGAACTGGATGAACCGAGGTGCGGCGTCATCACCGGCGCTTTTCCTGAAGATGAAACGAACCCCTCGATTACCCTTTTTGTAGGTGAGGATTTCGTGGCCATCCGTCTCGTAGTCTCCGGTCACGGAGTCCTTGCCGCGGAAAAACGCAACTTTCTTTCCGTTGATGACGATCCGGTCGACGTCGGTCTTGTATCCCTTGTCGTAGTAGGCACGATATTCCCCGGCGCTCTTCTCGCCGTGTTTCGCCTTGTCGGCCATCACCGGATCCAAGGTTCCGTCGACAAGATAGGGATAGACCGACTGCCAGTCGCCTTCCCAGTCCGACAGTTCACGCGCCTTCACCTGATCGTCATCGAAATAACCCTCATTTACCGACCCCTTCTTATCGTGGGAATGGCTGTGGCTGTGATTGTTTCCCGAAGATGTCTGGGCGCCTGCCGTTCCTGCAAAAGTCAATGTTGCAGATACAGCCAGTGCGTAGCTGAGTGTTGTGATCGCTTTGTTCATTCACTGAAACTCTTTCGATTGGCCGGCACGGATCGAGCCGTGGTGGTGATGTAATAACATTACAGAAGCCAACTAGCGTGCTTTGACTGCAAGCGCAAGATGCGCGTCGCGGGGGATCACCATTCAAATGCATTACATCCAAATAATTAGGAGGCGCCCATCGCTCCAAAAGCTCCGGCTCAAAGCCGCATCGGTGCCGAAATCCGGGATCGTGCTGGCGTCATAGGCGCGGTCTGCGAGCACGTGCTTGGCCGGCAGCCCACTGACGAGCTCACAGGCAGGAGCCGTATCATTCTTCGATTGTTCGGGCTGCAACGCCGAAAGTCCCACGTGCGGCCGCTCTGTCTTGAATCTGCCGACAGGGCGGCCGCTTCGCAAATTATCAGTCTTTGTTGCCGGCGGGCGCGGGCAGCAAGATGGGATCGACCGAATGCTTCGGTGCCATCAGTTGTGCAAGAATGTCGTCGGCCGAGTGGCTCGAACTGCCAATGCCGGCCTCGCGCAGTTGACGATCGAGATCGCTGCCGTTTTCCAGCGCGGCCAGTTCAGCACCGGCTTCGATGCGGCCGGAAGTGATTTCCTGGCGCTTCTTGATACGTTCGAGACTTTCGACGGCGCTACCGAGACGGGTGTTGATGCCCGACTGGCTGTGGGCAATCGCCGACTGAGCGCGCAGCAGGGACTCATTGGCTTTGACATTCTCCACCTCACGCTTCATCTGAGCAATGCGCGCTTCGGTCTCCTGGATCGTGCGCAGCATCTGCTGCTGGCGGGGCAGCAGCCGATCGAGCTCTTCTTGGTCGCGCTGCACTTCGGCACGGGTACCGGCAATGCGCTGAGCGAGACCCTGAGCCAGATCCGAGCGGCCCGCGGAGATCGCGGCGCGAGCGCTGTCGGTATCCTTGGTCTCCTTTGCGCGGTTTTCTTCAAGTCGGCGCATGACGCTCTTGTTGGACGCCATAATCCCGGCCAGATCAGACCGCGCGCTGCGTAGAGACTGTTCAGCGTCGCGGATTTCTTGGTCAAGAATGCGCATGGACTGGCTGTCGGCGGCCGCTTCCGCTGCCTCGTTAATGCCGCCGCGAATGGCGGTGAAAATCTTTCCCCAGGTACTCACGCTGCAATCTCCCCGTTTTTCCATTCTTCAATCATGTGTGCCGCATCGACGGCATTGGCAGCCAGAATTGCGACCTCCTCGACCACCGTCTCGGCCGTCGAGCGTGCCGACAGCGAGCCGAACAATTCATACCATTCCTCACCGTCGATCGTGGTGATGCCGAAGCTGGAGAGGGGCACGAACTTGTGCGTCTTGAGCACCAGGCGTTCGAAGGCTTCCCGCTTGGGGATGTCCTTGCACGGCACCAGAACAGCGCTGACAAGAATATCGCGCTCCCCGCTTACCGCGACGAAGACGTCGAGATCGCCTTTTTCCTTCAGAGTCACGCATATGACGTCGCCCTGTTCGGGTACGGCTACATCCACATCGCCCAGCACCTCCGGATCGGCGGCGAACAGGCGCGTTAAAGTGGTGAGGTTCCAGGTCTCCAAAAAATCCTCCATCGGTTGGAACGTCGAAAATATCTGGGTAGTCGATATGCCACTTAAAGGTGGCGCGCTAAATAAATTTCGCTAGGCTAAGCGTTGGGAACGGGGGCCAATCGCGTGCCATTTATCGCTTCATTACTGCGGCGTGTATATCTCTCGCTCGGCGAATTGGCCTGGTCAGCCCTTTTTCTTATCCTCGTGATCCACCTGGTCGCTTCTTATCTGCTCTTCCTGCTAGCCGGCGAAGGCGACCTCGTCGGCAATCCGGTTGACTTTCTTTATTACTATATGGTGACGGCAACGACTGTCGGCTATGGCGATCTCTCTCCAAAATCCGGGCTCGGCCGAATCATGACCGTCCTGTTCGTTCTTCCCGGTGGCATTGCCATCTTCACCGCTGTTCTTGGCAAGTTGTTGACAACCATAGGTACGATCTGGAGAAACCGCATGCGCGGATTGGGTGATTACAGCGAACGCACCGGCCATATCATCGTCCTCGGCTGGCAGGAGGGGCAGACATACCAGACGCTTCGGCTGCTGCATGCCGAACGACAGGCCAACGAACCGATGAGTGTTCTGGTTGCCAAGGACCTTCAGGAAAACCCCGCCAGCCATTACGCCGACTATATCAGAACCGAGCGGCTTGCAGATGCCGACGCTCTGGTGCGGGCCGGCGTGGCCCAAGCGCGGGCGATCATCGCGCGCGGAGCAAATGACGACGAGACGCTGGCCGCGGTGCTGATTGCCGAAGACCATGCGCCCAACGCCCATATCGTGGCCTATTTCGCCGACGACCGCACGGCGCAGATGGTCAAACAACGCCGGCCGCGTGTCGAGGCGGTGGGCTCGCTCGCCGAGGAGCTGCTGTCGCGTTCGGCCCGTGATCCTGGCTCTTCGGAAATCGCCGCACGGCTGCTGTCGGCCGCCTCCACCGACACGGCCTTTTCCCTGGCGGTACCGCCTTTGCAAATGCCGCTACTCTATGGAGACGTGTTTTTAAGGCTCAAGCGTCAACATAACGTGACGCTGGTGGGCATGCTGAGCCAGGGCATGACCGACCTCAATTGCCGGGACGAGACGCTGATGCGGGGCGGCGAGACCCTTTACTATATCAGCGGAATGCGGCTAGATCCCGCTGCCATCGCTTGGGCTCGAATGGGAGATGTATCATGATCGGCTGGTTCGGCAGAGACAAGAACGAAAGGCCCTTACCCAAAGAACTTGGCCCGTTGAGCGCTGCCATCGGCGGGGCGTTGGAGATCGATTTCCTCTCCCTCGAAGCCGAGGCTTTGGCCGGCCAGCCGGCCATGCCGCTGCCACGGAGCGGCCCGTTCATCATTGCCGCCTATGGTGAGGTTTCGCTCGATGCCGCGACGGTTCTGTCGCGCTACTACGATGAAGACCATCGGATGATTCAGGTGATGTCGACGTCGGGCCAGCCGGGTGATGTCGACGACATCAGCTTTTATCAGCCCTGGGACAGCGTCGTGCCTGCCGGGCAGGGCGAATGGAACCGCTGGACCGGGCCGGACGGCCTGATCGGCCAGCCAACCTACGATGCCGACGGCATCCTCTACAGCCGATTCTGGGGCGAAGGCCCGGAACGGACCCCATTGGCGGAGTTTGTCGAGAAGGTCGACGATGGTGAGGCGCAACGCTCCATTCACCAGACCTGCATGTTGTATTATCGCCCGCTTGGCTCGACGCGCGAAATGCTTCTGATCAATGTCGAGCGCGACCTCGATCTCGGACAGAGCCAGGCAGGCAGCTCGGTGGAATTTCTGATCGGCTACGGACTCGCCCCGGCCGATGTTCGCCGCGTCTGATGGATCCTATCAATTTCAACGGAGGACTTTTTCAATGCTCCATTACGTGGCGGGTCTGCCTGCCTTCCTCGGCTATTTCGCCGTCGGTCTTGCCGCCTATGGCGTTTTCGCGGTGATCTACACATTCTTGACGCCGCAGAAGGAAGTCCAACTCATTCGCGCAGGCAATCTTGCCGCCGTCACGGCATTCTTGGGCGCACTTGTCGGTTTCAGCCTGCCTCTGGCTTCGGCCGCAGCCAATTCGGTCAGCATCGTCGACTACATCATATGGGCGGTGGTCGGCATTCTGGCGCAGATCCTCGCTTACTATATTGCGAATTTCACCATGACGGATCTGCATGAAAAGATCACTGCCGACAATATCGCCGCGGGCATATGGGGCGGTGGCATCGCGCTCGTCATCGGTATTCTCAACGCCGCCTGTATGACCTATTGAGGGGAGGGAACGATGCGCAGACGTAAGAGCGGGCACAAACGACCTTTCCTGGCCCTCGGCACGATCGCTGCCTCGACCCTGGCGCTGTCCGGTTGCGGCGATCAGACTCCTTCGGAGACAATGTTCACCTCCGTCGACCAATGCGTGACTTCCGGCATGGACCGGCAGGTCTGCCAGGCCGGCTATCAGGATGCCATGCGGGCCCATCTCGCTGCAGCGCCGCGTTTCAACGGCATGGCCGCCTGCGAGGCCGAATACGGCTCGGGCCAGTGCACGGAACAGTCGGCCAGTGCCGTCCCCAACAATACCGGCGGAGGCGGCAGCTTTTTCGTGCCGTTCCTGACAGGCTACGTGTTGTCTTCCGCACTCAACAACATCGGCGACTATTACAATTATCGCCGGCGCCAGGAGGAGAGTGGCTCCTACGGCTCGACACCGATTTATCGCAATCGCTCGGGGCAAACGGTGACAACGACTGTTCGCTCGGGCGGCAACGACACCGCGATCGCGCCCTCGCGTCAGACCGTCAAGCCAGTCAACGTCAACACTCGCACCGTTGCCCGTCAAGGCTTCGGGGGCCGTTCGTCGTTCAGTTTCGGCGGCTGACATGAAGCGCATCACCCTTCCGGCGCGTCCTGATTGGCTTGACAAGGCGCGCGCCGTCGGCTTCGGGTTTCACGTCATGTATGGCGAGCCCTATTGGCTCGACGATGCCGCCTATACGTTCACGCTCGATGAGATCGAGATGCAGATCGAAGGGCCGAGCCAGGAACTGCACGACATGTGCATGGATATGGTCGGCGATATCGTCAGAAGCGAAGAGACGCTCGACAGGCTAGCCATTCCGGAGGACCTGCGCGATGTGGTGCAGCGCTCCTGGCAGCGCCGCGACCGGCACCTCTACGGCCGGTTCGATCTTGCTTACGACGGCACTGGCCCGGCCAAGTTGCTCGAATATAACGCCGATACTCCCACTTCGGTGTTTGAGACAGCCTATTTCCAGTTCAACTGGCTGACTGACCAGGTGGCTTTGGGTGTCCTGCCCAAGGAGGCGGACCAGTACAATTCCTTGCAGGAAAGCCTCGTCGAGGCATTCGAGCAATTTTCCAAAGAGCCTATCTTCCACTTCGCCGCGATGACCGACAATGAGGAGGATCGCGGCACTACTGTCTATCTGATGGACTGTGCAGTGCAAGCCGGCCATCGCGTCGAGCTTCTGGACATACGCGAGATCGGCATCGATGCGCAGGGTCGCTACACCGACCTCCAGGATCGGGTGATCGACCGCTGCTTCAAGCTGTACCCCTGGGAGTTCATGCTGCGCGAGCCGTTCGCCCGTCAACTCGTGCGCTCGGGCGATGTTTTCATCGAGCCCGCCTGGAAGTCCGTGCTCTCCAACAAGGGGCTTCTGCCTCTGCTCTGGCAGCGCCACCCCAATCATCCCAACCTGCTGGCCAGCTATTTCGCAGACGACCCGGCGGCCTCGACCTTGACGGACTACGTACGCAAACCGCTGCTGTCGCGAGAAGGCGAGAACGTCACGATATTCCGGGATGGCCGGGAATTGATTTCCGCGCCCGGCGATTATGGTGACGAAGGCTTTATCGTCCAGGCCTATGCCCCGCTTTTCGAAAGCGATGGCGGCTTCGCCGTGCTCGGCAGCTGGATCGTCGGTGATCGCGCCTGCGGTCTTGCCGTCCGCGAGGACCGCTCGCGTATAACCGCCAATCTATCGCGTTTCGTGCCGCACGTCATAGTCGGATAAGAGGAGGTATATCGCTTCAGGCGCAGCTATCTTCATGTACGCGTCGAGCGATGCCGCCCGAATTTCTCGCCGATAATCTCGACCCTGATGCCGGCCGTCCGCCGACGCACCTGGCGCGTACTCAGATCAAGCACATACGCCGCCGACACCACCTCATCCGGCCGGCGATCACCTTCGACAAAACCTCGATCCGCTGCAGATCACGCTCGCTCATCGCTATCAGTCCCATCCGCAATCTCCCAGGTCATCAAACACGGGGAGAGTGACATTCCAACTTTGCAGAAACAGGACACTTCAACTTTGCGGCTACAACAACTTTGCGGCATAAGATAGCTTATGGAACTGCAAGGGGAAAACCACGAACCTCGTGCGGCTGCATCGACCGATCCTGCCCGAGGAAGGCAGCAAGTTCGGCTCGAAACACGTTACACGCAGGCTTGTCCGGCACGAGCACATGGTTCTTGCTCTCAAGCGGTACGAAACTCGCGTTCGAAATCGCGGCAACCTTGATCAAATGGCAAGCCACGTCACGGCGGCTAGGCAAATCGCGCCGCTCCCTAAGATAACCTTCTCCGATGCATTCCCTCGGAAACTAGTTTCGATCTTGGGCCCTGTGAGATAGACATCCCAGGTCCATACGCGCGTATTTAGCTTCGACGCGTCAATCCCCGGAGTTGCATCATGAAGATCGCGCCGCAGCAGCGGATCTATGTCTGCTTCTTTCTCTTCGCAGTGTCGCTGGGGGCGCTGCTGTCGAGGATGCCGGATTTGCAGGTTGCGATGGGCGTCAATAAGTCCGAGCTTGGGTTGACGCTGATAGGGGCTGCGATCGGCGCCTTGATTTCGTTAACTTTATCTTCGCCCTTGATCGCCCGGCTCGGCGCGCGTACGACGGCATTCATCACTGTTCTCGGCACGTCTGCGCTGCTGTCACTGGTGCCGTGGATCGGTGCGGCGCCGGTCGTGTTCTGTGTGCTCTTCGTCGAGGGGCTGCTCGCCGGGGCGCTGGAGATCAATCTCAATGTTGAGATCGACCGCATCGAAGCGCAGCTAGGACGCGGCGTGATGAACAGGGCGCATGGTTTCTGGAGCCTCGGCTTCTTCGTCACGGCGCTTGTCTCCTCGGTCGTCCGCCAAGCGGGCATTTCGATGGAACTCCATCTCGCTGCGACCTTTGTCACGGTTCTTGTCATCGGCATCTGGGCGATTTCCGGCATGCGGAATGCGCCGGCGCGGATCGCGTTGCATGAAGGCAAGGCGCCGCTGGTAGCGCTTCCCACCTGGGGCCTAATGCCGCTCTGCGTGATCGGCATCGCGGCCTTTCTCGTCGAAGGTGCCGGGATCGACTGGTCGGCGATCTATATGCGCGATGTGTTTTCGGTCGAGCCCTTCATTGGCGGACTGGGATTGACGCTCTTTACCTTCTGCATGGCGCTGGCGCGGCTGTTCGTCGATCCGCTGGTCGATCGGTTTGGCGCGCGGACCGTCGCCACGATGTTGCTTGTTCTTTCGGCCATCGGCATCTGCGCCGTGTCCGGGGCGCCGCATCCCTATGTCGCGCTGGCGGGCTTTGCCTTGATGGGCGCCGGCTGCAGCGCGGTCTATCCTCTCGCCGTTTCGGCGGCGGCCCAACGCACAGATCGCGCGGCGTATCTCAACGTTGCCGCCCTCGGCCAGATGAGCTTTGTCGTCTTCTTCCTGGCGCCGCCGCTGCTCGGTTTCATTGCCGAACATGCTGGCATCCGGACATCCTATCTCGTCTGTCTTCCGCTGATCATTTACGCGCTCTTCTCGGCCAAGGCGCTTGCTACGCGCCGGGCTGCCGGCGGCGGTAGCGCTGCGACTGCTCGGAGCGTCAACGGGTAACGGATTGTGCTGCCGGTTTTTGGCCGCGCGATTGGTTCGGTGAAAACCCAAACGAGCACGTATTGGCGGCCTGCTCGGTGCTCTCCTAAGCAATACGGCTGGCACTGCGGTTCGGAATAGATCGCCTTGCGAGATTGAAGGTCCGTCGCGCGTCTGGTCGAGGGAAATGCGGGCGCAGGCGCGAGGCCACTTGCTTGCCGCCGAGTTTGTTGACGGCAAAGTTATCTGAGCCGCCGGGCTCGACCACGTCGATTAGGCGATCGCCCTCGCCACTCGTGCCCCATTGATCACCTTTAAACCAGCATGGCGGTGACGCTTCGCCGAATTTGCAGACGAAAGGTGGTCTTGAACAGGATCGAACCGGCGTTGGCTAATCGTGAAGCACCTGATAGGTCATAGACCGCTGTGTATGAGGTCTTGGCACCCTGTTCAGAGACAACCCTCGGACCGGACTGGAGAGCTTTTGATGGGCTGGAAAACACCGAAGATCGAATACGTGAATGGCTATAAGATCGTTGAAGTCGAGGGGCCGACCTTCAAAGTCTACGATGGCGACCGTCAGCTCGGGGACGATTTCCCCTACCCCGGCGAAGCTGCTGCTTACGCAACCTCGTTGCCAAAACGGGATCATCGACGCAGCTAGGCGAAAGCCGAGGAAGATCAATCAAAAACCCTTTATGGCAGCCTTACTGAAAGTGGAACAAGATTTGACCAGCTCCCAACTTTCTTCACCGCTGGAACTGCTTGGGTGGTCTGAATTCTTCGCGGACCAGGTCCAGCCCAGCGAAGCGGATTTGATCCCCCGACGCATCGCTTCAGTTCACCGGGCACGCATCGAGGCAATCGATGTCACCGGGCCGGTCGGACTCGAATTTCCATCCAATACCAGTACTGGTGATTACGCGGTGGGCGACTGGGTTCTTGCCGATTCCCTGACTGACATGCTTATCAGACGTCTCGACCGAAAAAGCGTCTTTCAACGACGCCCGGAAGGCGGGCGTGGCCAGCAACTTGTTGCCGCCAACATCGACACCCTGTTGATCGTGACCTCGTGCAATGCCGATTTTAATCTTGCTCGGCTGGAACGTTACCTGATCATGGCCAACCAGGCCGGGAGCAATCCGGTGATTGTGCTGACGAAGGCTGACATCGCGGAAGATGCCGGCATATTCCAGACGCAAGCCGAGGCTTTGCAGCGCGATCTGCCTGTCATTGCCTTGAACGGGCGCTCCGCGGACGCCGTTTCCCTGTTGAGGCCCTGGTGCGGCGTTGGTCAGACGGTTGCGTTGGTGGGATCTTCTGGTGTCGGAAAATCAACGCTGGTGAACACCATGACCGGGCCTGAATCTGACACAAAGCAAAAGACAGGCACCATCCGCGAATATGACGCGCAGGGCCGACACACAACCACGGCGCGATCCCTGCATGCAATTTCAGGCGGCGGCTGGGTTATCGATACGCCGGGAATAAGAACGCTTTACGTGAGTGATGTTGCCGACGGTATAGACACCCTCTTTGCTGAAATAACTGAACTGGCGCCGCTTTGCCGCTTTCGCGATTGCACTCATGCCCACGAGCCTGGGTGCGCGGTCCAGGCAGCTGTCGCAAGCGGTGCCCTGGTCGCCGATCGCCTGGAACGCTGGCGGAACCTGCTTGCCGAAAACCGCGACCGAACACCGGTCGTGAGCGGACCCCGCGGCAACAAGATCGTTCGCAAGAAGAAATATTGAAAGTGTTGAACGTTTGCGCCGGTGCTCATCGGCGTCAGCCATGATCCGCCACCTGAATTGGCTGGGCTGGGGGATAGCGTGAGCGCTCAATGATTGTGATTGCGGTCACGAAGAAGACCCTGCAAGCGGCCGCTCCCGCTTGTGAGGGATGTATCTTTGAACAACCGCGATATGAGGCGCGGTTGCAATCCTTGCCTCTCGTCGATGAGGAGGAATGACATCCTCTTTATCTCGATCGTGATCACGCCTGCATTGTCATGGCGACGATAATTCCCGGAATCCATCGCGTGGAATCCATTTTCCACCGCCCAGGCGGCTATCATATCCGCGTTCATCAAGATCCTGCTTTAGGAGATGCGGACGTGCTGTCTCTAGCTGTCCCGCTCGCGCAAATCGCTTCGCAGTCCTACGAATACCGTAACTGAATCGCTCAAATCCAGCCAAATCCTTCCAAGATTACAGTTCCCGCTCAGGTGTTGCGAGAAAGACTCGAAGCAATCGCTGTAAATCGGTACGATTCAGCCGAGGCCTCGCCCGTTAGTGCTCTTGAAGGGATGTGAACCGGTGACGCCACCGCAGGGTCGAGGTGGAAGCAAAACCCTCGAAAATCTACAGACGGTAGCGCCAGCGCCGAAGGTTGGGGTGTTATCACGGGTGCTGAACCGCCACAGCCGGCTTTATCGAGAGCAGCTTCTGTTTCGGTGGAAAATCTGGGGCAGGTCGGCGAAAAGGAGCAGCAGGCTCCGCAGCTCCGGCAATCAAAATCGATCAGTGATGTCATGACCCGCTCACAGCCTGACAATGATAAAGCTACAGGCTAACCGCTTCTCTCGGAGCGAGCGCATCCATTTCATCAGGCTCCTCGTCTTGACGTTAGGCGGTGAAATTCCACCAATGTGTTTTCTAAACTAGGGGTCAGTGGCCGGGATATCATATGGGTGGCAGAACAGCCGCAGCCTGGTCGGCGGCCCGCAACCCGCTTTCCCATGCGCCATGCGCGGTCGAGAAGTCGGACTGGTGCGTCGCCTCGCCGGCAAAAAACAGCCGGTCGCCGACCGGGCGCGCCAGGACTGCGCGTGCGCCCGCATGGCCGGGCAACGCATGGCTGTAGGAGCCGCCTATCCAATCGGTACGACACCAGGAAGAGGCTGCCAGCGGCCGCAGGTGGCGGCGGATATTGCTGCCGAGCAGTGATGACAGCTGGTCGAGTGCGAAGGCAAATGCCTCCACCAAACCTGCGCGTTCGATGACGACAGCGCCGTTTCCGCCAAAGAAGCCTTCGACGACCTGCCGGCCGAGCGGCCGAATATAATAGCTGCCGGTCTCGGCATTTTGCGGGTCGCCGAGCAGATGGGTTTCCGGCTCGAGACCATGATTGCCATGGAGTTCCAGAAACAGCTTGTCTGCAAGGCCAAGCGGCAGCTGATTTGCGGCGTGGAGGTGATCGTCGGCCTCGGGGCCGCAGTCAATGGCTCCGCGGGCCAGAACGGTGGTCGATGACGTGATGATTGCGGCAGCTGCTTTGACCGGACCACGGTCGGTCTCCAGCTGAACGCCGCTCCCTCTCAATGCCACGCGTCGAACGGGAGACGCGAGGCGCAAGGCGACGGTCGGAACGGCCGCGCTGATCAGGCTTCCATAGCCTTCACGCACCCGCCAATTGGCGTCGGTCGCCGCATTGTCATAGGCAAGAAAATCAGCGACCGACAGCCGATCCAGCGATGCGCCGTTCAGATATCCGCTGAGCGACTGGCAGTAGGCGTTCCATTTGCCGTCAGGCTCCAGCGCGTCCGACGCCCTGTCGCTGGCGGGGGGACGGACCTGCATCCGCTCTCCAAGCGCCCTCCAGGCAGCCGCCGCAGCTGCGCGCTCATCCGGTGGGAAGCCGAGATCGTGCCACTGGCTTTGCCACGCCGTCGGCCCGCGTTCGATATTGAATCCGGCGGCCCGGCCAATGGCGACGAGAGGATTGCGCTCCGCAGAGTGCAACCAGCCGCAGCCCATATCCAGCGGCATTCCTGCCAATTCGATTGTCCAGGCTCGCCCGCCAACGCGGGTGCCGGCCTCCAGGATGATGACCGAGCGTCCGGCATCGGCCAGTCTTTTTGCTGCTGCAATACCGGCCGCGCCAGCGCCGACAATCGCAACCTCGTAGTCCATCGTCGCCCTCCGCCGCTGCGTCGGCAGCTTGATACGACACAAGCTTTACATCGGGGCTGCACCCGCTTCAATGTGCCCGAAAGCCTGCTAGTATGCTGAAATGACGTTCTTCGAAACACTTGTTGCATTGCTGGCGGTTGCCATCCTGTTGCTGCAGGTGACGCGTCGCACGCGCCTGCCCTACCCCGGCATCCTGGCTGCCGCCGGCGTCGCAGTGGCGATGCTGCCCGGCGCGCCCACGATCCCCATCGATCCGCCGACGGCGCTTGCCCTGTTCATCGCCCCCGTCCTTGTCGACTCGGCTTATGATTTCCCGGTGGGTGCGGCCCGGCGCATGCTGCTGCCGCTGTTCTTCTATGCCGTCGTTGCCGTTCTCGTCACGACAGGCGTGGTGGTGTCGATCAGCATGCTGACAGTCGGGCTTCCGATTGCGGTTGCAGTCACACTCGGCGCAATCGTTGCGCCGCCCGATGCCGCGGCCGCCACGGCGGTCCTTTCCAATTTGCCCGTCGCGCGCCGTGTGGATGCCCTGCTCAAGGGAGAAAGCCTGTTCAACGATGCGACCGCGCTGCTGCTTTTCGGGGCTGCGCTCACCGTCCAGGCGCGGGGTGGGCTGGATGCGGGGACGGCCCTTCAGGTGGGGTTCGCCGCGCCTGGAGGAATCCTGTTCGGCATCGCCTTCGGCTTTGTCGTCTCACGGCTTCGACCGTTAACCGAAAATACGGTCGGCGGGACCCTGCTTCAATTCGTCTACGCTTTTTCGACCTGGTTGATCGCCGAGCATCTTCACCTGTCGGCTGTCCTTGCCACCGTGGCGAGCGCAATGACCATCGCCACCCTTTCTTCGGTCGAGGATTCGCCACGGATGCGGGTGCATTCCTTCGCGGTCTGGACAACGGTCGTCTTCCTGTTGAACGTGGTGGCTTTCCTGTTGATGGGGCTGCAGGCGCGTCGCATCCTCGAGACGATGTCGGCTGAAGAGCTTCAGCGGGCGATGGGATTTGCCGCCATCGTGGTGGTCGGCGTCATTCTGGCGCGAATGGCGATGGCGTTCCTGCTTCACGCCGTCGTCGCGTCTCGCCACCGAAGAGGAAATGAATTGGCGCCTTTCACTTCCGGCGAGACCTTGCTCGTGGGTTGGGCCGGTATGCGCGGCCTCGTTACGCTGGCGACGGCCTTCGCACTCCCCGCGGACTTTCCCGAGCGAGACCTGGTCGTGCTCACAGCCTTCACGGTGGTGCTCGCAACCCTGGTCATTCAGGGGGCGACCCTGGCACCGATGATCCATTTCTTGAAACTCGGTCGGCAGGCAGAAGTCCGCGATGAACTCAAGGCGGCCCGAAGATCGCTCGCCGAAGCGGCCTTTCAGCGGCTTGAGAAAGAAGACGGCATCGAGGCCGAAGCGATCCGGACGATCTGCAAGGATCATTGGACCGCATCAACCGATGCAGACAAGACCTCGCCGCTCGACCGCCGCCGCGACCTGACGATTGCCGCCGTTCTTGCCCAGCGCCAGCGCCTCGAGGAATTGCGCGACACAGATCAGATCGGCGCGACGCAATATCTCGAGCTGCAGGAGGACCTGGACTGGAAGCAGCTCTCCGTCGGCTCCGATGAAGATCGCCGCATCACAGAAAGCTAGATCCGATAAGGCAGTTGTCGATGCCAACGCGATCGGCATCAAAGAGTCTGTCGCTCCGTCAGCCCAGCCTCTCCAACGCGGCAGGGCGCATTACTCGATATCCTTCAGCGCATCGAGCGGGCCGGTCAGCGCCGTGCGTGGTGGCACGAGTGTCGGCCGCACCAGATGCGTGATTGGCGGGCGGCGGTCCGCATCGAGGATCGCAAACCCCTTTGTAATCATCGTTTCGCTGTCCTGCCGGATCATGAAGACGGGGAAAGGCAGGAAAGAGCCGAAGGGATCGTAGTCATAGCAGCCGACGATGATATCGGCGAAGGTCTCGTGCGGATGCAGGGCGAGGAAACGCATCAGCCCTTCGAGGTTGATCGAGGAATTGACGAAGAATGCGCGCGGCAGCTTTCCATGGCCTTCGTAGAAGGCTTCGAAGGCACGCGCCGTCATGGCCGGGGAATAGCCGGTCGGCTGGATGCAGACGTCGGGATCCGCGCCCAGCAATGCGCGCTTTACGTCGCGGAAACCGCGAATTCGCTCATGGCTCGCATGGTCGTTGCGGCCGCCGAACAGGTACAGATCGTCAGGTGAAAGCGGGCCGTCGTCCTGCGCGCGCTCGATGATCGCCTGTGTCAGCATGCGCGCACCTTCATGATTGTCGCTGATGATCGACGGCGCCAGCGTGCCCGGCAGATCGATGTTGACGTGCTTCAGCCCTGCCTTTTCGCAGACCTTGTGCACGCCATCCGGATCGGTTGCGCCGGCGATGAAAAGCTCATCGATCGAATAGGAGATCAGCGTCTCGACGACCTTGCGCTCCTCCTCCGGATCGCGACAGGCACTGACGACGAGAGGGCACTGGCCGCGGCTTCTGACCTGCGCCTCGAAAGACTGGGCCATCGAGGAGAAATAGCGGTTGTCGTGCACCGGCAGCAGAAGACCGACGAGACCGGAGCGGGACGAACGCAGGCCACGGGCCTGCAGGTTTGCCGTATAGCCGTGCTCGTTTGCCAGCTTCTGAATGAGCTGCGCCGTCGCCTCCTTGATACGCCGCTTCCGCCAGCTTCCGTTCAGCACAGCGCTCACGGTGGAAGGCGACGCACCCGATAGCATCGAGAGATCGTAGATCGTCGCCTTCTTCTTGCCGATGTCGGTCATATCTCGCCTTTCCTTTGTCGCTTCCCTTAGAAACAAACCCCTCTTGACGAAAGCCCTACCTTGATCGATAGTCATTGCACCATCGATTGTGCAAAAAAGAAAGATCGATTGTGCAAAGATGGTTCGCCGGAGGAGGCGGGATGGGAGGCAAGGGTATTCCCTCGCCAAGAAGCAACCAGGAACAACCTGCCGCAAAACCGGCCGGTGGTCGTCGTTCGTATGAGCGACCTTTGAGGAGGAGTGAGAATGAGGAGCCTTATCGTAGCGGCATTTGCCGCATCGCTGTCGCTTGCCGGGGCGGTGGTCGCGTTTGCGCAGGATGCGCCGAAGGTCGGTGTTGTCGTCAAGATCGGCGGCATCCCCTGGTTCAACGCGATGGAAGCCGGCATCAAGGAACAGGGCCAGAAATTAGGCGTCGATGCCTTCATGATCGGCCCGACCAGCGCCGATCCGGCGCTGCAGGTGCGCGCCATCGAGGATCTGATTGCCCAAGGCGTCAAGGTTATCGGCGTGGTGCCGAACGATGCCAAGGTGCTCGAGCCGGTGCTGACCAAAGCGCAGGCCGCCGGCATCAAGGTCATTACGCATGAATCGCCCTCGCAGAAGGGCGCCGACTGGAATTTCGAACTCGCATCGGCCACCGGCTTCGGTGAAGCGCATGGCAAGCTGCTCGCCGAGAAAATGGGCGGCAAGGGTGAATATGCCGTCTTCGTCGGTTCGCTGACCGTGCCGCTCCACAACGCCTGGGCGGATGCCGCAATCGCCTATATCAAGGCGAATTACCCGGACATGAAGCTCGTCGGCGAGCGCTACGGCGTGGCGGAAGATGTCGACAAGAGCCGCTCGACGGCGCTCGATCTCATTGCCGCGCATCCGGATTTGACCGGCTTCCTCGCCTTCGGCAGCCAGGGTCCTATCGGCGCTGGGCGCGCCATCGAGGAACGCCGCAAGACGGGCAAAATCTTCGTGCTCGGCCCATTCTCGCCCGGCCAGGGCCAGAAGCTGATCAAGTCCGATGCGATATCGGGCGGCTTCATGTGGAATCCGAAGCAGGCCGGCGAAGTCTTCGTCACGCTCGCCGATCGCCTGATCAAGGGCGAGAGCGTCAAGGAAGGTGATGACATTCCGGGTCTCGGCGTGATCAAGCCTGTTGGTAACGACATCATCGTCGATCAACTGCTGCCGATCAACAAGGATACGGTCGACGACCTGGCCGCAATGGGCCTCTGAAGAGGCCCCCTCCCCGGGTGTCGGGCTGGTCCATGTCGACCGGCCCGGCGTTCGGGAGAGAGAGAGAGAGAGAGAGAGAGCGGTATTCGGCCATGGCCGGACCATTGATCTTTCATGGCATTCGACTGGACAGGCAATCGGCATGAGCACGGCAACGGATGATGGTGTGAAGGCCCAGCCGCTTCTTTTGCTTCGCGGCATCAACATGACATTCGGCGGTGTGAAGGCGTTGAAAAACGTCTCCTTCGAAGTCTTGCCCGGCGAAGTGCATTGCCTCGCCGGTGAGAATGGATCCGGCAAGAGCACGTTGATCAAGGTGATATCAGGCGTCTATCGGCCTGCAGACGGCGCTGAGATCGTCTTCGACGGCGAGACGATATCCCACATGACGCCTGCCATGGCCCAGTCCCGCGGCATCCAGATCATCTGGCAGGACCTCGCGCTCTTTCCGGAAATGAGCGTGGCGGAAAACATCGCCTTCCAGACCCTTTCCGGTTCGCGCCCGCGCTTCGTCAATTATGCCGCGATCCGCGGAATAGCCGAGGAGGCGCTCGCCCGGCTCGGCGTCACCCTCGACGTCGACAGACCCCTCAAGGACTTCGCCATCGCCCAGCGCCAGATCGTTGCCATTGCCCGCGCGCTGGTCGGAGAGGCCCGGATCGTCTTCATGGACGAGCCGACCGCCTCGCTCACCCAGTCTGAGACCGATCATCTGCTGGCGATCGTGCGTACGCTGTCGGCTTCGGGCGTTGCCGTGGTCTTCGTCAGCCATCGTCTTGCGGAAGTGCTGGACATCTCCTCGCGCATCACCGTGCTGCGCGATGGCGCACTGGTCGGGGTCTATCCGGTGGAGGGCATGACCCAGTCTAAGATCACCGAGCTGATGACCGGGCGCACCTTCGACCAGAATGTTCTCGCCCGCGACGTATCGCAGAACCCGGTCCTGCTTTCTGTCAGCAAACTTTCCCGGCCTGGCGAGTTCGAGGACATCTCCTTTGATCTGCGCCGTGGGGAGACGCTCGGGATAACCGGCCTGCTCGGCTCCGGGCGCACCGAACTTGCGCTGACGCTGTTCGGCATGCGTCGGCCCGCCGCCGGAATGATCATGTTGGAGGGAAAGCCGGTGCGCTTTGCCTCCAACCGCGAGGCGATCACATCAGGCGTCGCCTATCTCTCCGAAGACCGCCTTTCGCTCGGTCTCAACCAGCCGCAATCCATCGCCGACAATCTGGTCATGGCCTCGCTTAACCGTATCCTGAGCGGCCGGCTCATTTCGCCGGACAAGAAGCGTTCGCTGGTCGCGCGCTGGATCGCCGATCTCGGCATCAGGATCGGCAAGCAGGACGATGCGATCTCGACGCTTTCGGGCGGTAACCAGCAGCGCGTCGCGATCGCCAAATGGCTCGCCACCGATCCAAAAGTGTTGATCCTCGATGCACCCACGGTCGGCGTCGATGTCGGCGCGCGCGCCGGCATCTTCGAAATCGTTGCCCGCCTCGCCGAGGCGGGGCTTGCGATCATCCTCATCTCGGACGAGGTGCCGGAGGTCTATTTCAACGCCGACCGGATCATCCACATGGAAAAGGGCCGGATCGCCGGCTGGCACGATCCGCGCGCGACCACACTGAAGGACCTGGAGGCGGCGGTCTATGCGTAAGCTGTTCCTGTCCCATACGACGGAATTTGTGCTGTTTGCCGTCATCATCGCGATGAGCATTGTCCTCGCTTTTACGACCGACCGTTTCTTCACGCTCGGCAATGCCTTCGACCTGCTCAATATCAGCGCGGTCAACATTATCTTTGCCGTTGGCCTGCTCGTGGTGCTGATATCAGGCGGAATCGACATCTCCTTCGCCGTCGCCGCCTCGATCGTGCAATATGTCACTGCACTTGCGCTCGAGAGGATCGGCGGGGGTGGATGGGTATCCGGCTTCCTGATTGCGACCGGCATCGGCATCGTGCTCGGCGTGATCAACGCCTTCCTGATCCACCGCTTCCGCATCATCTCGATCGTCGCGACGATCGCGACCTTCAACGTCTATTTCGGCTTGCTGATGTTTTTCACCAAGGGGGTGTCGATCTACAATCTGCCCGACTGGCTGACAAGCCGTGTCATCATCTACGAGCGCGAAATGGCCGATGGGAGCTGGGCTGAGATCACGTTGCCTGTAGTGGTCATGGCCGTCTGCGCGCTCGCCACCTGGTTCTTCATTACCCGCACGACGACCGGCCGGCAGCTCTATGCCTTCGGCGACAATCCGGAAGGCGCGCGCCGCTTCGGCATCAATATCGGCGCCATGCAGTTCATCGCCTTCGGCTGGCTTGGGTTGATGGCAGGCATCGCCGGGCTCATGCAGGCGCATTATGCGCAGGAGGTCGTGCCGAACGCACTTTATGGCCGCGAGCTCGATGTCCTGGCCGCGGTGGTGCTCGGTGGCGCGCGGCTAGGCGGCGGCAAAGGCTCGGTGCTCGGTTGCGTGCTGGGCGTGCTGCTCGTCTCGATCACCCAGAACGGCCTCAACCTGATGGGCGTCTCGCCCTTCGCCTTCAAGATGGTCGTCGGCGCGATCATCCTCGTTGCGATCACCTTGTCGAGCGCCCGCATCGGCAATCTGGTGCCGGTGTTTGCGACCCGCAAATCGACCGGCGGCAGGCCCGCAGACAGGGGAGAGAGCTGATGAACGCGTTCGCCGCCCGCTTCAACGCCATCTTCGGGGCTGACATGGCCGGTCCCCTCGCCGCGCTCGTAGCTGTGCTCATCGTCTTCGGTTTCGCCTCGCCGCATTTCCTGACAGGCGCGACCTTCGGATCGGTCGCCTTTCAGCTTCCCGAGCTTGGCGTCCTGACGCTTGCCATGCTGATGCCGATCCTCACCGGCGGCCTCAACCTTGCAATCACCTTCACCGCCAACATCGCCGGCCTGACGCTCGCCTGGACGCTGCAGGCCAATGGCGGCATCGATGCCGGCCCGGGCGCCTTTCTGCTGGGCTCGGCTCTGGCGCTTGCCGTCGGCGCGGCAAGCGGCCTGGTCATGGGCCTGGTCATCGCCTTTACCCGCGCCCATCCGATCCTCGTTTCGCTGTCGATGATGATCTTCCTGCGCGGCCTCGGCGAATTCCTGACACGCGGCGGCGATATCTCGGGCTTCCCCACCTTCATCGCGCCGATCGGCCACGGCAGCATCCTCGGTATCCCGGTCCCGTTGCTGATCCTGATCGCCTGCGTGATCGCCAGCCACGTCTTGCTTTCGCGCTCCAGGCTCGGCTTTTCCACTTACATGATCGGCTCCAATATCGAGTCTGCCCGTTATTCCGGCATCAACACCCGCAAGGTCCTGGTGCTGGTCTACATGCTCTCCGGCGTGATGGCTGCGGTTGCCGGCATCATCATGCTTGCGCGTTTCAATTCGGTGCGCGTCGGCCACGGCGAATCCTATCTGCTGATCACCGTGCTCGCCTGCTTCCTCGGCGGCATCAATCCCTTCGGCGGCTTCGGCCGCGTCCTGCCCGTCTTCGTGGCGCTGATCGTGCTGCAGCTTCTCTCTTCGGGGCTCAACCTGCTCGGCGCCAACCAGCATCTCACTACTGCCGTCTGGGGCATCCTGCTCATCGTCGTGATGGTGCTGCGGTGGCTCTCGGCCAAATTCATCAGAATCGTGAAATAGGAGATACGACCATGGAAGGTTTCGGCGTTCACACCAGTATGTGGACCATGAACTGGGACCGCGCAGGCGCCGAGAAGGCGATTGCCGGAGCCGTGCGCTACAAGATGGACTTCATCGAGATCGCGTTGCTCAACGCGCCGGCCGTCGATGCCAAACACACTCGCGACCTGCTTGAAAAGCACAAGCTGCGCGCCGTCTGCTCGCTCGGCCTGCCGGAACATGCCTGGGCTTCCGTCCGCCCGGATGCGGCGATCGAGCATCTGAAGGTCGCGATCGAAAAGACCGCGGAAATGAACGCAGAAGCTCTGTCCGGCGTCATCTTCGGCGGCATCGGCGAGCGCACCGGCGTGCCGCCAACTGAGGGCGAATACGACAACATCGCCAAGGTGCTCGACGTCGCGGCAAAGCATGCTAGGAAGTACGGCATCCAACTCGGCGTCGAGGCCGTGAACCGCTATGAGAACCACCTGATCAACTCGGCGCAGCAGGCCGTCGACATGGTGGAGCGGGTCGGCGCGGACAACGTCTTTGTTCACCTCGATACCTACCACATGAATATCGAGGAGAAGGGTGCGGCAAACGGCATCCTGACCGCCCGCGACCACCTGAAGTACATCCACCTTTCCGAAAGCGACCGCGGCACGCCGGGCTACGGCAATATTCCGTGGGATGCGATCTATGCCGCGCTCGCCGCGATTGGCTTCAAGGGCGGGCTCGCGATGGAAAGCTTCATCAACATGCCGCCTGAGGTCGCCTATGGCCTGGCCGTTTGGCGCCCCGTTGCACGCGATATGGAAGAGGTCATGGACAAGGGGCTGCCGTTCCTGCGCAATAAGGCGGAACAATACGGTCTCATCTGACCCGGTTTGCCAGATATTCCGGATTCCACTCTTGGCCGACTGACATCGACCACAAGCCATAACCGTAGCGGCCGCTCGGGGGTGTCTGGCTGAAGAGTTCTTGCCACCGCCGGGACCGTGACGGCCCACCCCTCTTCAGCACGGCCACTAAATTCATTCGGCTCGCCGATACGAACCGGCTCTTGAGAAATATCATGCCCGTTGTGATATTGTTATTATTGCTTGTTACATTCCTCCTCCTATGCCATTTTGCCTATTAAAATAAGACGCTTGAACGGCTCACGCCCGGGCTCTAGTTTCGAAGAGATGGCGGCGTTTCGATCGACCATCGATATGGGGGAATCTTGGATGGCACGCATTACGCTGAGGCAACTGCTCGACCATGCTGCGGAGGAAGGCTACGGCGTTCCCGCTTTCAACATCAATAATATGGAGCAGGCGCTCGCCATCATGGAAGCCGCCGACGCGTGTCATGCGCCGGTTATCATGCAGGCGTCGCGCGGAGCCCGCGCCTATGCCCATGACATCATGTTGAAGCACATGATGGACGCCGTCGTCGAAATCTATCCGCATATTCCGGTCTGCGTGCATCTCGACCATGGCAACGATCCCTCCAACTGCATGACGGCGATCCAGGCGGGCTTCACCTCGGTGATGATGGATGGTTCGCTGAAGGCGGACGCCAAGACGCCCGCCGACTGGGCCTATAATGTCGGCGTCACCAAGATGGTGACGGATATGGCGCATTTCGGCGGCATCTCGGTGGAAGGCGAACTCGGCGTTCTCGGCTCTCTGGAGACGGGCATGGGCGAGGCCGAGGACGGTCACGGCGCCGAGGGCAAGCTTTCGCATGACCAGCTGCTGACCGATCCGGACGAAGCCGTGAAGTTCGTGCGCGAAACCAAGGTCGATGCGCTCGCCATCGCGATGGGCACATCGCATGGCGCCTACAAGTTCACCCGCAAGCCGGACGGTTCGGTGCTGGCGATGAATGTCATCGAAGAAATTCACCGTAAGCTCCCGAACACGCATCTCGTCATGCATGGCTCGTCCTCGGTCCCGATCGAGCTGCAGGAGATCATCAACAAGTATGGCGGCCAGATGAAGCCGACATGGGGAGTGCCGGTCGAGGAAATCCAGCGCGGCATCAAGAACGGCGTGCGTAAGGTCAACATCGACACCGATGGCAGAATGGCGATGACCGGTCAGATCCGCCGCGTGCTGCAGGAGGACCCAAGCGAGTTCGACCCGCGCAAATATCTGAAGCCGGCAATGACGGCGCTGACCAAGCTCTGCAAGGAGCGCTTCGAACAGTTCGGCACTGCCGGCATGGCTGGCCGCATCGCGCCCCTTCCCGTTTCGGAAATGGCGAAGCGTTATAAATCCGGTTCCCTCGATCCGGCTTTCTCCTGAAATTCGGCTAGCCCAACGCCGGGCGGGGTGTCTTTTCCGGCTCGGCGGCGGCAGGCTTGCCCGTCAGCGTCTGGCCGTGGAAACGGCTCAACTGGCTGACAACCTCCTGGATTTCGCTTGCCGTTCGTTCGGCACTCCAGCCGAGCGCCGCCTCGGCAACGCCGGCGATTTCCCGCAAGCCTTCCAGCGTCAACCGCCCCTCGATCGCAAGCGTCGTGCGGCGCATCACGATGTCCGACAGATGGACGACGAGTTCGTTCCGGGCGATCCAGTCGATCTCCCGGAGACTGTAACGTGCAGCACCCGTCAGGCGCTGTTCGTCGGAATAGCTTGAAGCGGAAGAAAGCAGGGACACAGCCGTCGTGCCATAGCGGCCGAGTAGTTCGTCGGCACGCTCGGCAGCGACGCCGCTGCGCGCCGCAGTATCGTTGATCCAGGCGTTACGCTGCTCAGCAGCCGCCGGAAAGGCCTTGCCGCCGCCGATCGCCAGATAGCGTGTCGACTGGCTGCGGCGGCGTTGCAGCCGGGAGAGAACGGTGTCGGCGACCTCTTCCGCAAAGCCGCGGAACGTCGTCCACTTGCCTCCGACCAGCGAAATGACCGGAAAAGGTCTACCGTCCTCGGGTTCCTTCACCGGCGCGGAGTGGTCGCGGCTGATCAGCCCCGGTGCGGTTGCATCCGATGCTGGCAGAGGGCGGATGCCGCTATAGCTGTAGACGATCTGATCGCGATCGAAGCGAAGCGTCGGCAGCAGCGAACGGATGCTTTCGAGGAAATACTCCGTTTCCGGCTCCTCGCAGGAGACATTGTCCGGATTACCTGCCGGAATGTCTGTCGACCCGACCAGTGCCAACCCGAGATAGTCGTAGACCAGGCAAATGCGGCCGTCGTCGGCCTCGAAATAGATCATGTGGCCATTGAGGCTTCGCACCAATTCGGGATGGTCAAGCAGGATATGGGAACCCTTCGTGCCGCCGATCAGCCGCGATGGAGCGCCAAGCAAAGTGTTGACGTGATCGATCCAAGGTCCTGCCGCATTGACGATCAGCTTGGGAGCGAAGCTGAACTCGCGGCCGTCGGGCTGGCGGAAGGTCAAACGCCCTTCTGAAACGGCAGTCAATGTCGCGAAATTTGCCGCGAGGCTCCCCGCATTCGCATCGAGACCATCGCTCACGAGCTCATAGACGAGCCGCTCCGGCCTGCTGATCTTGGCATCGTAATAGATGCCGCCGGCGACGATGGCGGGGGTAATATGCGGCATTTCCCTGCGCGCCTGTTTCTTCAGGATCAGCCGGTGACGCGGCATGACCTGGTCGCGCGAACCGAAGAAGTCGTAGAGCCGAAGCCCGATCTTGATGAGAACCGCACCACGGCTGCGTGGCGCAGTCTTCGACCCAAGGAGCGTCCGGATCGCTGCCCAGATGCCGTGCGTCCAGGAAAAGACCGGAATGAAGGTCGGCAGCGGCTCGACGCAATGCGGCGCGTTCTTCAGCAGGAGGTTGCGCTCAAGCGTCGACTGCGCAACCAGTCCGAATTCGCCCGTTTCCAGATATTTCAGGCCGCCGTGAATGAGCCGCGATGGTGCCGCGCTCGTGCCGGAGCCAAAGTCGGCCTTGTCGACGATCAGGCAATTGACACCCTGTAGCGAGAGGTCGCGGAACAGGCCGGCACCGTTGATGCCCGCCCCGATGATCAAAACGTCGATATCGTTCTCGCCGAGATTCGAGAAGCGCTGCTGCAAATCGGGGGTCATGCTCATCGTCCTAAATCGCCCGCCGCAGCAGGCATCTATCTTTTCAGTTTGCCGATTGCTCCGGCGCAAGCGCGGCAATCTTCGGCCAAAGGGGGATCATCGCGTCGGCAATGTCGCGGAATACCTGGTAACGCTTTTCATAGTCCTCGCTGCGCGCCGCATCCGGCCGGCAAGTCTTCGCGATGGAAGCGGTGTCGCGTGGATCGCTCTGCGGATCGGCAAAGATACCGGCGCCCGACCCGGCACAAAGCGCAGCACCCCAGGCGGCCGCCTCATCCGTCTCGGTTACCGTGACCGGCATGCCAAGCACATCGGCAAACATCTGCACGACGGCAGGATTGCGCGAGACGCCACCGGCGAGCCGCGCCTGATCGAAGGCAAAGCCGTCGCGAAGCGCGTCGACATGGATGCGATGATTAAAAGCGATACCCTCTAGCACGGCGCGCAGCATGTCGCCGCGGTCGTGCCATCCACCGAGCCCGAAGAAGCCGGCGCTCGCCGCCGCGCCATAAGGCGAGCCGAACAGATAGGGATGGAAGAGCGCCGTCGAGGGGCGTTCGAAGGCGGCGTCGATCTCGGGCGCCAGCAGGGCATGGATCGAGTTGCCTTGCACCTCGCCATTCGTTCGCTCGGCGGCGCAGAGCGTGTCGAGAAACCAGTCGTAATTGGCTGTCGATGCAGGCGAGATCGACATGCTGTTCCAGATGCCGGGCGCAATCCCGTTGCGGCAGAACCAGCGCCGGTCGACACGCGGTTCCGACGAAAGCGTCTCGTTGATCGAATAGGTCCCGGCAATGACCGCGACAACGCCCTTGGCATAGCCCCCTGCCCCGAGCGCCGAGGCCGTGACGTCGTGCAGACCGGCAACGACAGGCGTTCCTTCGGCAAGGCCCGTCTGCTGCGCGGCTTCACGGGTCACGCGTCCGACGATCTGGTCGGAGCGCGAGGCTGGCGGCAGGGCGTGGACCAGATCCTGCAAGCCAAACAGCCGCAGGGCGTCCTCACTGTAGTTCTGCGTTTTGACATTGGTGAAGGAGGTGCTCGCTTCGGTGCAGTCCGTACCGATGATCCCGGTCAGGCAGAACCGCAGCCAGTCCTTGCAGCTGCAGAAATGGCCAATGCGCTTGTAGCGCTCAGGCTCCATTTCGCGGATCCAGGCAAGCAATGCCGATGGCGCGGAGACATGCGGGATCTGCCCCGTCAGCTCGATCGCCAGGTCGGCGACATCGCTCTGCGTCCACCGGTCGACGATCGCCCCTGCCCGGCTGTCCAGCGAAAGAATGGCCCGGCCGAGCGGCTTTTGGGCGTGATCGAGCAGGTAGATGCCGTCTCCATGCGCGGTAGCGGCAATGCCCTCTATGTCGCTTGCCGGTCGCCCGCTAAGGGAAATCGCTTCGCGGATGGCATCGGCCGTCGCGTTCCACAATTCATTCATGTCGCGCTCGATATGGCGGGCCTTCGGAATGAACTGCGTGACGCGGCGCCGGGCGACTGCAAGCGGCGTGCCGTCGATATCGAAGATGACCGCCTTGGTGACTGTCAAACCACTATCGATCCCGAGCAGTGTCGGCATTCAGGTTTACCTCATGAGGGGCAACGGGCCGGCGCTGTCAGGAGCGCCCTCCGGCGCCCTTGGCGATGACCACGTTGATATCTCTGGACCGCATGCGGTCGATGTGCACCGGCTGGGTCTTGTCGTCGACGATGACGACGTCGAATTCATCCAGTGCTGCGAAACTGTGGAGCGCACGCCGTTCGAACTTGGTATGATCGGCAAGCAGGATGCGTTTTACGGAACAGTCGAACATGGCGCGCTTGGTATCGACTGTCTCAGGAGACTGGTGCAGCACCGTGCCGTCGCTGATCGCCGACATCGAGATGAACGCGACATCTGCCCTGAGAGCCTTGATCTCGTTGATGGTCATGCGGCCCATGAAGGCATTGCACCAATTGTAATACTGGCCGCCGAGGGCGAGCAGCGTCACGTCGTGCAGGCCCGTCAGCGCATTCATCAGCGTCAGGGAATTGGTGATCGCGGTGACCGGCACCTTCGACGGCAGATGCGCCGCCATCTGAAGAACCGTGGTCGAGTCATCGAAAAAGATCGCCTGCCCCGGTTCGACGAATTGCATTGCCGCCTCGGCGATCAGCTTCTTTTCGGCCGACTGACGGTTCGAGCGATAGACGTCGCTGGATTCGATGAGATTGGTCGCCGCCGCCGTGACGATGCCGCGCGTCTTCCTGAAGAGGCCGCGGCTGACGAGTTCATCGACATCGCGGTGAGCCGTCATCAGGCTGATCCCAAAGCGGTCGGTCAGGTCTTCAATCCGCATCGAGCCTTCACCCATCACGGCCTCTGCAATCATGCGGCGGCGCGCGATCTGGCGCGTCTGCCGGCTGTCGCTGGTGAGCTGGTCCAACAGATCGTCGTCCCGGCTGGTCTTCTGTGTCACGGGTCACCCCTGTCGCTGAATTATGGATCCCAGCTTCGTACAGTGATTGCCGCGCCAAGGCAAAAAGGCGAAGCGCAACCGAGGATTGAACCGCCGACCGTCGCTTCCAGCATGAAAATGAGGGCGCTCTTGCGAGCGCCCTCTTCCGTTTACTGCGCCAGAACGAACGGGCCAGTGTACTTGTCGATGTTGTCCTTGGTGATCAACAGGCAATCGAAGAGCTGCTTCTCGCTCTTGGCGCCCGTGTTACCCGTCTTGATCAGGTTGTCTGCCTGCTTGACGGCTTCTTCGGAGAAGACGGCAACCGGTTGGAGAACGGTGTACTGGAGTTCGCCTGCCTTGATGGCAGCAACGGCATCCGGCGAACCGTCGAAGCCGCCGACCTTCACATTGGCGAGCTTGCCGGCTTCCTTGAGCGCGGCGATCGCGCCGAGCGCCATTTCGTCATTGCCCGAGATGACGCCGACGATATCCGGGTTGGCCTGCAGCATGGACTGCATCTTGTTGTGGCCCTGGGTGCGGTCCCAGTTGGCAACTTCCTTGGCGACCTTCTTCAGGTCCGGATACTGCGAAAGGACGGTCTCGTAGCCATTAGAACGCGTTGCCGCGTTATTGTCGGACGGCGCGCCGAAGAGTTCGGCATAGTTGCCCTTGTCGCCGATCGCTTCGACCCATTGCTGCGCGCCGAGGGCGGCACCCTGTGCGTTATTGGAAACAAGCTGCGCCTTGGCCAGGCCTTCCTGGTTGATTTCGGCGTTGACGAGGATGACCGGGATGCCGGCAGCAACGGCCTTCTTGACCGCACCGACGGAACCGTCGGCGTTTGCCGGGTCGAGGATGATCGCCACCGATTTGTTGGTGATCGCCGTATCGATCAGGTTGCTTTCGGTATTGGTGTCGCCCTTGTGGGCGTTGACCGAGGCCGTGTAGCCCAGCTTTTCGGCAGTTGCCTTGGCGACATTGCCTTCCGTCAGCCAATAGGGATTCGACGGATCATTGACGATGATCGTCATCATGCCCGCTGCCCAAGCCGAGCTTGCAAGAAGCGGTGCTACGGCCGCAGCGGCCAGAAGTATGCGCATGCCTTTCTTAAACATAGTCTCTCTCCCATTCGTGAGCTCAGTTATTGCCGGTGATCCGGCGTTGCTTTCCCCAATCGGCTTTCTGGACTCCAGGCTGCCGTCGTGGATAAGTTTCGGTCTCAGCCGTCAGGACGATTTAACCCGGCGGCCGTATTGGATGCTGTTCATAAGGACGGCGAGAACGATCACAGCGCCGGTGAATACGGTCTGCCAGTAGGCCGAGACGCCGATGATCACGAGGCCGTCCGAAAGGAAGCCGATAACGAAGGCGCCGAGCATGGTGCCGCGGACCGTACCGCGGCCGCCGGTCAGCGCCGCGCCGCCGATGACCACGGCTGCGATCGCCGTCAGTTCGTAGGTTGTGCCTGCCGTCGGACCGGCTGAGGTCAGCTGCGAGGAGAGGACCAGGCCGGCAATCGCAGCACAGACACCCGAAAGCACATAGACGATGATCTTCACGCGCTTGACCGGGACGCCGGAGAGGTCGGCGGCCCGCTCGTTACCGCCTGAGGCGTAGAGCCAGCGGCCGAAGGCGGTACGGCTCAGCACGATGCCGCAAATGATCGCGAGAACCGCAAGCACGATGACGCCGATCGGAATGCCTGCGAGCCGGTTGAAGCCGAGCCAGTCGAAGCCGGTATTGCCGAGTTCCGGACGGCCACCGAGATTGTTGTAGGTCAGGCCGTTGGTCATCAAGAGCGCGATACCGCGGGCCACGTAGAGCACGCCGAGCGAGGCGACGAAGGCCGGCACCTTGAGATAGGCGATCAGCACGCCGTTGACCGCACCGACCAGCGCACCGAGCGCACACGTGATGACGACGACGGCCCAGACCGGCGGATAGAGGATGACGCCGAAATAGGTGAGCGTGACGCCCTGCATCAGAAAACCGGCGATGCAGCCTGCAAGCCCAAGCGTCGAGCCGACCGAAAGGTCGATGCCGCCGTTCAGGATGACGAGCAGCATGCCGATCGCCAGAATGCCGAAGATCGCGACGTGCGACGCCATGATCAGGAAGTTGTTCAGCGTGAAGTAATAGGGCGACAGGAACGAGAAGACCGCGATGATGACGATCAGCGCAAAGAAGGCCCGGCCCTCCAGAATGAGACGCACGATATTGGTATTGCGCTTCTGCCCGCTGGAAACTGATTTCTTTTCGGTGATGTTCGTGACTGACATAATCAGTGCTCCATAATCCAGGCTAGTGCGCGACCACGGCTTCGCCGGAGGCGGCCATGATCTTTTCCTTGGTGACATCCGAGCCGAACTCGGCTGATATCCTGCCGCGATGCATGACGATGATGCGGTGCGCGATGCTCAGGCATTCGTTGACTTCGGACGTCGAATAGATGACCGCCAATCCCTGCTTGGCGCGCTCCGCGAGCAATTTGAAAACTTCCGCCTTGGCGCCGATGTCGATGCCGCGGCTTGGCTCATCGAGCAGGATGACCTTCGGCTGGGTTGCCAGCATCTTGCCGATGACGACCTTCTGCTGGTTGCCGCCGGAGAGCGAGCCGATCGAAGCTGCACCGCCATCGGTTTTCACATGCACCCGCCGGATCGCATCATTGACGAGATCGCGCTCCCGATGGCCGGAGGTGAAAAGCCCTTTGGTGAAAGCGCGGATACTCGCAAGCGACAGATTGGAGCCGACCGTCATCGTCTGGACGAGACCGTCGCGCTGGCGATCTTCGGGCACGAGCACGAGACCGCTGGCAATGCGCCCGGCGATGCTGAGCCCACTGACGTCCTGTCCTTCGAGCAGAACCTGTCCGCCACTTGCGCGCAGACGTCCGGCAACACACTCGAGTAGTTCCGTGCGTCCGGCGCCCATCAGCCCGTAGATGCAGACGATCTCCCCGGCACGCACCTTGAGAGACAGACGATCGACTGCATTATAGGCAGCGCCGGAGGGGCCGGGGACACTGAGATTTTCGATGGAAAGCGACACGTTTCCGAACGGGTGACCTTCCGGCGGGCTGCCGAGGTCGAAATTCTCGCCGACCATGTTGCGGACGATCCACTCGAGATCGATATCCTTACGCTCGGCATAGGCCGTCATGTTTCCGTCGCGCAGAACGACGGCGTGATTGGTGATCTGCAGCGCCTCTTCCAGATGATGCGAGATGTAGACGATCGACACGCCTCGGCTCGTCAGGTCGTGGATGACCTTGAAGAGCACTTCCACCTCGGTCGCGCTCAGCGCCGAGGTCGGCTCGTCCATGATCAGGATGCGCGAATTGACGGAGAGCGCCCGTGCAATCTCGACGATCTGCTGCTGGCCGAGGCGAAGATCCTCGACGCGCGTCAGCGGATCGATGTCTTCCTCGAGTTCCTCCATCAGCGCGCGGGTCTGACGCGCCTCTTCAGCGAAGTCGACGACACCGCCCTTGATGATCTCCCGACCCATGAAAATATTGTCGCGCACACTGAGATTGGGTGCGAGGCTGAGCTCCTGGTGAATAATGGAGATCCCGCACTCGCGGGCATGGGTCGACGAGGTAAAGCTGATCGGCGAGCCGTCGAGAATGATCTCGCCGGAGCTTGGCTGGGCGACACCCGAAAGGATCTTCATCAAGGTCGACTTGCCCGCGCCATTCTCCCCGAACAGCGTTGTGACCTGACCGCGATGGATGTCGAAGTTCACTCCCTTGAGGGCGTGAACGCTACCGTAGGATTTTGCGATGTTGCGGGCCGCGAGGACGACCTCGCCTATCGCCCCGTTGCTGCGTTGCGGCTGGTTCATTTGAGCTCGACCTTCACCGGCGTGACGAGCCAGTTCTTCGGGTTGATGAGCTTGAAGACGCCGACGACGGTCGCCTGCTTTCCGTCCAGGGCATCAGCATCCAGGCCAGCGAAAACCGCCTTCTTCATCTCGTTATTGATGGCCGAGCCGGCATCCTGATACTGGATCTGGTTGGTAAACTGGCCGAATTCGATGGTGCCGGTTGCATCGCGGAGGTCCGTGCCGTTGACCGCAGGGCCGGTCTGGACACGGACCACCGTCTCGGGAGGCAACCCATCGATCTTCATTTCGTTGGTGTTCGACTTGCGGGCGCCGAAAACGCCGGTCAGCGTGACGGGAATAACCGGGCCGGTGCTCGTTGCGGTGCCGTATTTCTCGGCCGCCGCCTTCTTGTCGGCAGCAATGGCGGCCGCGAGATCGGCCGCCGCAACGGCCCGCTCCTCGACATTCGCCTTGATCTTCGGGAACTGCTCGGCGCCGAAGGTTTCCGGAGAGAATGCCTGCTGCCGGACATCGTTTTCGGAACCGATCCTGACGACCGTCGTATCGAACACGATCGCCGCAACGACGATGGCCGCCAACGCCGCGCTGACAAGGAGCGTGCGATTGCCGCTGCTCGGCTTTGATGCTGGATAATCGGGCGAGGTACTCATGTCCGGACGGCCTTTGGCTTGGAATGGCGAGGTGGAGAAGGCTAGCGCGATGATGATCGCAGGCGCGCTGAAGCATTGCGTCGCACCGGAACAGAAGCCGGCGGACCGCTCGCAAGAGCGCAACTCTGGACGAAAATTCGCATTGGAAGCCTCCTCAACAAGACCGGCGGCTGTCTCCTCCAGCCGCCTGGGCCTGCAAATCCTCCATCAGGAAGCGCACTTCCGTGATAGAAGTATGTTATTTATGTCGTAAATGATGTTATATATTTTATAAGCTGTCAACGGCACTTTCGCGGTAACTCGACTAAAATGCACGACCTCACATCTTGTTTATCACGCTGCACTGCAGCAAAAAGGGGTAGAAAATGCAGACGCTTTCACACTTGTCATTCTGCCGAGCGTTGGCGCCATCTGTCTGTTTTGAATGCAATATCTCACAGATTGAACATTGCGCATACTGCGGCTTTTGATGCCGCCCGCTGATGGCGCGGCGGGGCGGAAGCAATCTCCTCACTCTTCTATTTTAAATGAAAAAAATTACATCGCTAGAAAAATCTTACTGGCATTATGGTATCTTTATGTTATCTTTTCGAGTGAAGCTAGGGAGGTTTCGGCTGCGCGCCAGATCTGGATTTGCCAAAGGCGGCGCGCTTGCCGTCATCCTTGAAAGGACCGACGTTGGCAGCCGGATGCATCATCCCAGAGAGTTTAGGGATCGGGAGGACTTCGGATGAATTTGATGCGCGTATTGCCCGCCGCGGCGCTTGCGATGGTGGCGAGATAGGCCTGCGATGACATCGACCCAGAAGATCATCATTGGCATAGATGCCGGCACCTCGGTCATCAAGGCCGTCGCCTTCGATCTGTCCGGACGCCAGATCGCCACGGCTTCCGTTCGCAACCGATACGCCACCGGAGACGATGGCTCGGCAACGCAGTCGCTGGATCAGACCTGGCTCGATTGCGCCAGCGCGTTGCGTGGCCTTGGCGAAAAAGTCCCTGATCTTGCGTCCCGCACCGCAGCCATCGCCGTCACCGGACAGGGCGACGGCACCTGGCTCGTTGGCCGCGGCAATAGGCCGGTTGCCGATGCCTGGCTGTGGCTCGACGCGCGCGCCGCGCCGACAGTCAACTCGCTCGCCGGCGGAACGCAGAACCGTGCCCGCTTCGAGGCAACAGGCACCGGCCTCAACACTTGCCAGCAGGGCGCGCAACTCGCCCATATGGACCGCTTCACGCCGGATCTTCTCGATCGGGCGGAGGCGGCGCTGCACTGCAAGGACTGGCTCTATCTCAACCTCACAGGCGTGCGGGCAACCGATCCATCGGAGGCAAGTTTCACCTTCGGCAATTTCAGAACACGCCAGTATGATGCCGTCGTGATCGACGCGCTCGGCCTTGACCACAGACGCGGGCTCCTGCCCGAAATCATCGACGGCAGCGAGATCAGCCACCCGCTGACATCGGAGGCGGCGAAGGCCTGCGGGCTTCTTGTCGGAACGCCGGTTTGTCTCGGCTATGTCGACATGGTGATGACGGCGCTTGGTGCAGGCGTGCGCAGCGGCGCTCGCAACGCCGCCTGCTCGACGATCGGCTCGACCGGCGTGCACTTGCGCGCCAAGTCCGTTGCCGACGTTCAGCTCAATCGTGAGGGCACCGGCTATGTGATCGCCCTGCCTATTCCCGGCATCGTCACTCAGGTCCAGACGAATATGGGCGCAACGATCAACATCGACTGGATCCTCGGTGTCGCCGCCTATCTGATGGCCGAGGCGGGCAAGCCTGCTTCGCATGCAGACCTCATTGCGCGCATCGACGGCTGGTTTGCAGAAAGCCGGCCGGGGTCGGCGCTCTACCATCCCTATATTTCCGAAGCGGGCGAACGCGGGCCTTTCGTCAACGCCAATGCGCGCGCGGGCTTCACCGGGCTTTCGATGCGTCACGGCTTCCCCGACCTGCTGCGCAGCGTGGTCGAAGGGTTGGGGTTTGCCACCCGCGACTGCTACGCGGCGATGGGCGCGATGCCCGAAGAGTTGCGGGTTACCGGCGGGGCAACACGCTCCGTCGCCCTTCGCCGTTCACTTTCGGCCGCCGTCAACGCACCGATCCGCCAGTCGCGCCGCGATGAGACAGGGGCGGCCGGCGTGGCGATGATGGCCGCGGTGGCTATCGGCGTCTATTCCAGCATGGACGATTGCATTGCCGACTGGGTGACGCCGCTGCTCGGCGATCCGGAGATACCGGATGCCAACGAGGCCCACCGGTTCGACCGGCTCTTTTCTGTCTACACCGATGTACGCCAGGCAATGGCGCCCGCCTGGGACAAGCTTGCCGAAGCCGCAACGACGTCGCCGGTGGGCGCGTAATTCTGATGCAGCAGGCATCGAAGGAGCATGACATGACCGAACCCGAACTCCTGGATCTCTTCGTCATCGGCGGAGGCATCAATGGCGCCGGGATAGCACGCGATGCTGCGGGCCGCGGCCTGAAGGTCGTGCTGTGCGAAAAGGACGATCTGGCGGAGGGAACCTCGTCGCGCTCGGGCAAGCTGGTGCATGGCGGTCTGCGTTACCTCGAATACTACGAATTCCGCCTGGTGCGCGAAGCGCTGATCGAGCGTGAAGTGCTGCTCAATGCCGCGCCGCATATCATCTGGCCGATGCGCTTCGTCCTGCCGCACAGCCCCGAGGATCGCCCCGCATGGCTCGTGCGGCTCGGCCTCTTCCTCTACGATCATCTCGGCGGCCGCAAGAAGCTGCCCGGGACCCGAACGCTCAATCTGCTCCGCGACCCGGAAGGCACGCCGATCCTCGATCAATACACGCGCGGCTTTGAATATTCCGATTGCTGGGTCGACGACGCCCGCCTCGTGACTTTGAATGCGGTGAGCGCAGCGGAAAACGGCGCTCTGGTGCTGACCCGCTCGCCGGCCGTGTCGGCCCGTCGCGAGAATGGCGGTTGGACCGTGGTCACGAAAAGCCACGCCACGGGAGAGACGCGAACCTTCCGTGCCAAATGCCTGGTGAACTGCGCCGGCCCCTGGGTGATGGACATCATCAATCGCGTTGCCGGTTCGAACTCCAGCCGCAACGTCCGCCTCGTCAAGGGCAGCCACATCATCGTGCCGAAGTTCTGGGCGGGCGCCAATGCCTATCTGGTGCAGAACCACGACAAGCGCGTCATTTTCATCAATCCCTATGAGGGCGACAAGGCGTTGATCGGAACGACCGATATCGCTTACGAAGGCCGGGCCGAGGATGTTGCCGCCGACGAGACGGAAATCGAGTATCTGCTGAAGGCGGTCAATCGCTATTTCAAGGAAAGGCTGCGTCGCCACGACGTGCTGCACAGCTTCTCCGGCGTGCGCCCGCTGTTTGACGATGGCAAGGGCAACCCGTCCGCCGTTACCCGCGACTATGTCTTCGATCTCGACGAGACAGGCGGCGCTCCGCTGCTCAATGTCTTCGGCGGCAAGATCACCACATTCCGCGAGCTCGCCGAACGCGGCATGCAGCGCCTGAAGCACGTCTTCCCGAATATGGGAGGCGACTGGACTGAGAAAGCGCCGCTGCCCGGCGGCGAAATTCCGAACGCCGACTATGAAACTTTCGCCAACAGCCTGCGCGATATCTATCCCTGGATGCCGCGCGAGCTCGTGCATCACTACGGCCGTCTCTATGGCGCCCGCACCAGGAATGTGGTTGCCGGCGCGACGGGCTTAGAAGGGCTTGGGCGGCATTTCGGCGGACAGCTCTATGAGGCCGAGGCCCGCTATCTCGTCGCCACGGAATGGGCCGAAACGGCGGACGACATCCTCTATCGCCGCACCAAACATTATCTCCATCTGAATGAAGCGGAGCGCGTGGCCTTTGGCGAGTGGTTTGCTTCAACCCGCCTTGCCGCCGCCTGAAGGATGCCGTCATGCCGCTGACCCTTTCGCTGAATACCAATCCGCTGGTGAACCGCTTCGCCGACCCAGACGACCTCATCGACACGGTTGCGCATGATTTGCGGATCCGCGACCTCCAACTGACCCACGAGTTCATCAATCCGAGCTGGCCGGCGCCCGTCATCCGCCGCCTGACGCGCACGATGAGCGCTGCGCTGAAGCGCACCGGTGTGCGGGTCACCTCGGGCATGACTGGCCCCTATGGGCGCCTCAACCATTTCGGACATCCGGATGCCGATGTGCGCCGCCACTACATCGACTGGTTCAAGACCTTTGCCGACATCACCGCCGATCTCGGCGGCCACTCGGTTGGCACGCAATTTGCGATCTTCACCTACAAGGACTTCGACGATCCGGTCAGACGCCAGGAACTGATCAAGATCGCTATCGATTGTTGGGCCGATGTCGCCGAGCACGCGCGCGCCGCAGGACTCGCCTACATGTTCTGGGAGCCGATGAGCATCGGCCGCGAGTTCGGCGAGACGATCGGCGCCTGTCTGTCGCTGCAGGAGCGGTTGACATCGGCCGGAATGGCCATCCCGATGTGGATGATGGCCGACATCGATCATGGCGACATCACCTCCGCCGATCCCGACGACTACGACCCCTATGCCTGGGCACGCGCCGTCCCGTCGGTATCGCCGATCATCCACATCAAACAGAGCCTGATGGACAAGGGCGGGCACCGGCCCTTTACCGCCGAATTCAACGCCAAGGGCCGCATCCAGCCGGCACCTCTGCTGCAAGCGCTGGCCGAAGGTGGGGCGAAGGACAATGAAATCTGCCTGGAACTCTCCTTCAAGGAACGCGAGCCGAACGATCGCCAGGTCATTCCGCAGATCGCCGAAAGCGTCGCCTTCTGGGCGCCGCATATCGACACCGGCGCCGACGACTTGAACATCTGAGGTGGAGATCTTTAAAAGGCAGCACTGCATACGGCGGAATCGCCGAATGACCTTCGAAAAGGAGCCGTGATGACGGACGCAGATGATACGCTTGCCGTGCGTGCTGCCTGGCTTCACTATGCCGGTGGCCTGACGCAGTCCGACGTTGCGCGCCGCCTCGGCGTGCCGTCGGTAAAGGCCCATCGCCTGATCGCAAGAGCGGTCGCCGATGGCGTCGTCAAAGTTACCATCGACGGGGATATCGTCGAATGCGTCGAGCTGGAGATGCGGCTTTCGGAACGGTTCGGGCTTCAATATTGCGAGGTCGCACCCGATCTCGGCGAAGAAGGCTTGCCGCTCCGTGCACTCGGCCATGCCGGCGCCGGCTATCTCAAGCGCGAGATCGAGCGCGGCGACAATACGGTGATCGGCCTTGGTCATGGCCGCACGCTTTCCGCCGCCGTCCAATATATGCCGAGGGTAAGCGCGAAGAACCTGCGCTTCGTCTCCTTGCTTGGCGGCCTGACACGAAACTACGGCGCCAATCCCTATGACGTGATGCATCGCATCGCCGAAAAGACCGGCACCCATGCCTATGTGATGCCGGTTCCTTTTTTCGCCAATACCGGCGAGGACCGCGAAGTGCTGAAGGCGCAGCGTGCCGTCAAGGAGGTCTTCGATCTTGCCAATAATGCCGATCTGAAGCTCGTCGGCCTGGGCACTGTCGATGCCGAGGCGCAGCTGGTTTTGTCCGGCATGGTCGAACCCGGTGAAATCGACGACATCGCTGCCGCCGGCGGCGTTGGCGAAATCCTCGGACATTTTTTCGACGCCGACGGCCATATCCTCGACACCGCGCTGACGGCGCGCACGCTGTCTGCGTCCTTTCCCAAAACCAAGAAGGAGCGGCTCGTGGCGCTGGCGGGCGGACAGTCGAAAGTGGCGGCCATCCGGGCAATTCTGAATAGCCGCCGCCTTTTCGGGCTGATTACCGACGAACGAACCGCGCAGGCACTGCTGAAGTAGCTACCGCAAGACAACAACATTTGATCGCAAAATAACATAATAAGTGTTGATTATCACGTTTACTCCGTTATCTTAACATCAACGATGGGTGGAGATCGGGATGAGGCGAGAAGAGCGGCAGCAGTTGATCGTCAACCTGCTCGTCGAAAACAAGACCGTCGATCTCGACGACCTTGCCGATCGCTTCACCGTGTCAAAGATGACGATCCATCGCGATCTCGACGATCTCGAGCAGGCCGGCGTCCTGCGCAAGGTTCGCGGCGGCGCGACCATTGACGCCGGAACGCAATTCGAAAGCGACTTCCGCATTCGCGAACGCCAGGGCAACGAGGCCAAGCTGGCAATGGCTGAGACCGCACTGGAACTGGTCGAGCCGGGGATGACGGTGATGGTAAACGACGGCTCGATGGCGGCCGTGCTCGGCGAAATGCTGCTGCAGAAGCGGCCGCTGACCTTGATCACCAACAACGCGGCGATCATGGAGCGGCTGAAAGGCGAAGCCGGCATCACGCTGATCGCGCTCGGCGGCATCTACTCGGCCAAATTCAACGCCTATCTCGGTGTTGTTACCGAGGAGGCACTGTCGCGGCTGAGAGCCGACATCGCCTTTATTTCGACGCCTGCCGTCAGCGGCGGGCGCGCCTATCACATGGACGATAACGTCGTGCGTGCCAAACGGGCGATGATCGCGTCGTCGACCAGAACCTGCCTTCTGGTCAACCATCAGCGCATCGGCCACACCGCGCTGCATGTTATGGCGGATCTGGCCGACTTCGACGCGATTATCACCGACAGCGCACCGGATGCCGCTGTCCTGGAGGAATTCGAGCAGGCGGGCATTACGCTCACCATCGCATCAACGCAGGATCCGACATGACCGAAAAGCCGCACTTCTGGATTGGCACCAGCTGGAAGATGAACAAGACGCTTGCTGAAGCCGAGCATTTCGCCCGCGGTCTCGAAGCTGCCGATGCCGCGCGCGACCCGCGTATCCAGCGCTTCGTGATTCCACCCTTCACGGCGGTGCGCGAGGTCAAGGCGATGCTTGCCAAGACCTCGGTGAAGGTCGGCGCCCAGAACATGCATTGGGCCGACCAGGGTGCCTGGACCGGCGAAGTCTCGCCGGTGATGCTGAAGGACTGCAATCTCGATCTCGTCGAGCTCGGTCATTCTGAGCGGCGCGAACATTTTGGAGAGACCGACGAGACTGTGGGTCTGAAGACCGAAGCGGCCGTTCGCCACGGCCTCATTCCGCTGATCTGCATTGGCGAGACGCTTTCCGACCGCGAAAGCGGAAAGGCTGCCGACATCCTCGCAACCCAGGTGCGCGGCGCGCTTTCGAAACTTTCGGGCGCCCAGAAAAGCGCCGAAATCCTGCTCGCCTACGAACCGGTCTGGGCGATCGGCGAGAAGGGCATCCCGGCGACTGCGGATTATGCGGATGCCCGCCAGTCCGAAATCATCGCCGTTGCCGAAGCTGTGCTGGGCCGGAAGATCCCCTGCCTCTACGGCGGGTCGGTCAACCCGCAGAACTGCGAAGAACTGATTTCGAGCCCGCATATCGACGGGCTCTTCATCGGCCGTTCGGCCTGGAATGTCGAAGGTTACCTCGACATCCTGGCCAGATGCGCCGCCAAACTCTGAGGAGAAAGACAATGAAGCTTGCCATTGCAGGAGACAGCGCCGGCGAAGGCCTCGCCAAGATCCTGGCCGACCATCTGAAAGAGCGCTTCGACGTTTACGAAGTCTCGCGCACCAGCGCCGGTGCCGATCCTTTCTACGCCAACCTCTCGGACCGCGTCGCCTCAGGCGTCATCGACGGCACCTACGACAAGGCGATCCTCGTTTGCGGCACCGGCATCGGTGTGTGCATCTCGGCCAACAAGGTTCCGGGCATCCGCGCCGCCCTGACGCACGACACCTATTCGGCCGAGCGTGCCGCGCTTTCCAACAATGCGCAGATCATCACCATGGGAGCCCGCGTCATCGGAACGGAGCTTGCAAAGTCGATCGCTGACGCGTTTCTGGCCCAGACCTTCGACGAGAACGGCCGCTCTGCCGGTAACGTCAAGGCCATGGACGATCTTGACGCGAAGTACAGCGCCCGCTGAAGAATGCTGATGGTGATGCCGGGCCGGGGTGTGTTCAAGCCACTGAGGCCGCACCGGGAGGACCAGCGCGACGACTGCTCGGCCCGATCCACGGGAGGCATCTCCGCGTTAAGTCCTTGAATTGAGATTCGTTTCGACTCGGAACAATCGGCCGATTGATTCGGTTGAGTCGCGTTGTTGCCATCGAAGCGAAGAAGAACCAGATGAAAAAGCTGAGCAGGCCAAAGTCCAAGGCTGGGGAAAAGCAAGAGCCGGCATCGAGCAATATCATCAGAATCATGAGTGCTCGGCGCAAGTCGGTCGACGCCGAAAACCACCCGGGGAGGCGTCAGACCTACTCATGAAGCGCTCGCGCCGCCCCATTCTGCCCTTGCTCGACGAGTCCCGCTCAACGCTGCAGTCTCGTCCGATCCGCAAGCGCGACCCCGACCAACCCAGCCTGCCCTTCGATCCAATGCCGTCGCGCGTCGAGCCCTGCCTTGCACTGCTGAAGCCGACCGTGCCCGTGGGGCCGGATTGGCTCTATGAGGTGAAGTTGGATGGCTATCGATTGGCAATCCACATTGAGCCGAAGGGTGTGCGGGTCATCACCCGCGGCGGCCATGACTGGACCCATCGCTTTCCCACCATCGCCGCCGCAGCGAAAGAACTTGGCGTAACGACCGCCATTCTCGATGGCGAGGCCGTTGTACTCGATGATCATGGCCGATCGGATTTCGGCGCCCTGCAGCGCTCGCTCGGCGGGCGGGGCGGCAAGCGAGTATCGACCGAGTCGATCCTGGTCGCCTTCGACCTTCTCTATCTCGATGGACACGATTTGACCGGCACCGAGCTTGATGTACGCCGGCACCTGCTTGAAGACCTGATACCGGAAGGCGACGATCAGACGATCCGCATCTCCGAGGAGATAGAGCTGCCGGCGGAAGATCTCCTCGAGCACGCCTGCCATCGTCATCTGGAAGGCATCATCGCCAAGCATCGCGACCGGCCCTACGGCAGTGGCCGCACGGGCGACTGGCTGAAGATCAAATGCGTCCAGAGCGAGAGCTTCATGATCGTCGGTTATGAGCCCTCGGCATCCGCCCGCGGCGGCATCGGCAGGCTGCTGCTGGCCGGTAGACAAGGGTTCGACTGGATTTACGTTGGCTCCGTCGGAACTGGTTTCGGTGCCAGCGATGCTGAATACCTGAAAAAGACGCTGGACCGGTTGAAGACGAGCCGGCCGGTTGTTCCCCTGAAGGGCAAGCGCCTCGTCCTCGTGCAGCCGACGCTGATCGCCGAGATCGAGTTTCGCGGCTGGACGGATGACGGCAATCTCCGCCATGCGTCTTACAAGGGGCTGCGCGAGGTTCAGGACAACGCCGCTGTCTTCGATATGACCTACATTTGATCGCTTTCAGCAGGTCAAGACGCCGATCAGAGGCTCTCCTGAAGAAGCCCAAAACTCGGCCGCCATTCGAATATATCGACGCTCGCGTAAACGCAGGAGCGGACGAAGGGGTCTTCCGCGCTGAACGCATCGAACTCGGCGAGCGTTTCGACCTCCGCGATCACGATTGCGGTGGAACCCTTGCCCTCCGCCGGCGGTGCGGAAGGTCCGGATAGCAGGATGCGGATCGTCGCGCCATGCAGATAGGCCTTGTGTTCTTCGAGCAATCGGGAACGTTCTGCAGCCTTGCCGGGGTCGGATACCGCATAGCGGGCAACGATCATTGTCTATTCTCCATCGGCGTCAGCACAAAATCGAAATCGGAACGCCAGACCGTCGCACGATCGACACGCTCGAAAGGCGCGACCAGGCTGTTTTTGACACCAAACACCGTATCGGATTCCAGATAGGGATCGTCGCCGACAAAAGTGTGGGTTACGAGCTTTTGATAACCTGAAGCCATGATCAGGTAATGGGTATGGGCAGGACGGTAGGGATGGCGGCCGAGGGACGTCAACATCTGGCCGACCGGGCCGTCATCCGGGATCGGATAGGAAACCGGCTTTATGCCGACGAAACTATAGGTGCCATCTGCGCCGGTGACGAAGATGCCCCGGTTGTTCCACTTCGGCTGGATATCCGGCTGCTGGACGTCGTAGAAGCCGTCGGAATTATCCGACCATACATCGATCCGGGCTCCCCCGATCGGATTGCCGTTAATATCCAGCACTCGCCCGATGAAGAGACAGCTCTCGCCCTTGCCGTCGAGCGAGATGTTTTCGCCCATCTGCCGTAAGGGCGCTCCTTCGACATGGAAAGGTCCGAACACCGTATTTTCCGTGGCGCCTGGCGGGCGCCGGTTGTTGATCGCATCCACCAGCATCGACAGCCCCAGCGTATCGCTGAGCAGGATGAACTCCTGTCGCTCGTCATGACAGAGATGGCCGGTACGGGTCAGGAAGCCTATGGCGAGCTCCCATTCCGCCTGGGTCAGGCTGATATCCTTGGCAAAGGCATGCAGGTGCTTCACGAGCGACGCCATGACTTCGGCAAGGCGCGGATTAATGCCCTGCCCCATCCGCGAGTTGACGGCTTCCACGGATCTCTCTTCGGTGAAATATTCAGGCACGTGGCCATCCTCCTCAGCATTAACGCGGCCGCGCGCCCTCCCAGGCGCTCTGCAACAAAGCCCGGATTGCTTCCCGTTCGATCGGGCGCGGGTTCCAGTAGGGGTTTTGGGCGGCGAGTTCCGCCGCACGGTCCAGGTCGGCAGCCTTCATGCCTAGATCGCGCAACGCCAAGGGGGCGCCGATCGAAGCTGCAAAATCATAAAGACCGCTGCCCAGCGAGCCGCCGAAAAGATCGGCAGCGGGTTTTAGCGCATCCGCTGCGGCTGAGGCGTTGAAGGCAGCAGAATGGGGAAGAATGACCGCATGGGTTTCCGCATGCGGCAGATCGAAACTGCCGCCCAGCGTATGGCAAAGCTTGTGGTGCAGGGCCATGCCAACCGCTCCGAGCACCGTGCCGCACAGCCAGGAACCGTAAAGCGCTTCGCTTCGCGGCTCGATGTCCCCAGGGGCATTGACGATTTGAGGCAAAGCCTGCTTCAGCGCGCGCAAGCCCTCGACCGCCATCATTGACGAAATTGGATTGCGATCCTGTGCATAGAGACCTTCGACTGCATGCGCCATCGCATTGAGTCCGCTGCTGACGCTGATGTTGACCGGCAATCCCAATGTCAATTCCGGGTCGTAGAGCACCACTTCGGGCAGGATGCTGGGCCCGCGGACCGTCGTCTTCTGCCCGTTCTCTGTCTGGCCGAGGATCGGTGTAACCTCCGACCCCGCATAGGTCGTCGCCACCACGATTTGTGGTGCGTCGTTGCGATAGGCGATTGCCTTGCCGAGACCGATCGTCGATCCGCCGCCGATCGCGACCACGCAATCGGCGCCGGCTGCGTTATATGCCGCCATCGCGCGCTCGGTCACATCGACCGGCGTATGCATCGTCGCATCGTGGAACAATCCCGCCGCAAGCGGGCCGAGGGATGCGGCGATCCGTTCAGCTTCCGCCTTCTGGTGCGGGGTCGAAAGGATCAGGGCGCGCTTGCCGCCCTGCCCTGCAATCGCCTCGGCGAGACGGTTCAACGAGCCGCTCCCGAAGAAGACCTGGGCCGCGCTGGCCGTGTATCTGAAAGGTGCAACCATGCTATCGATCGAGTTTAAAGAGTGAAACCGCGTTGGTGCGACCGATCTTCAGACGGTCGGCTTCGGAGATGGTCGTGCTGTCGAACCAGTTTGCAGCATGGTCGATGTTCTCGAATGGCCAGTCCGTCGAGAACAGAATTCGGTCTGCGCCGATTTCCAGCATAGCATCGATCAGCGATTGCGTGCGGAAGTTCCCCGACGTCGTGATGTAGAAATTCTCGTTGAAATAATCGGCAATCGGGCGTTTGGCCGGATAGTTCTTTTCCACCTTGACCCACGCATTCCGGTTGTCAATGCGCCACATCATGTATGGCAGTCCCTCGCCCATGTGACCAACGATGATTCGCAAAGCCGGATGTTCGTCAAACAGGCCGGATCCCATCAAGCGCAGGGCATGAACTGCGGTCTCCTGCGCGAACGCCCATGTCGGCCCCATCAGCCAGGAATGGCCAGCATAGATCCGGCTATCCTGCGGCAGCGGGTTGCGTGGATGCAGATAGAAGGGAACGTTGAGTTTTTCGACTTCGGCCCAGAACGGACGGTATTGCGGCAGGTCGTAGTAGAGCGGCGTCGTTCCGTCGCCTTCCTGCGAGAAGCCATTGACCAGTGCGCCGACAAAACCCATCGTTGTCACGCAGCGCTGCAATTCCTGCGCAGCCACATCCGGATCCTGCAGGGGCAAAGCGGCAAATCCCAGGAAACGGTTCGGGTTTTTGAGGCATTGCTCCGCCAGAAAGTCGTTGGCGCGTCGGGAAATCTCCAGGGCCTTTGCCTTGTCAGGGATCGCCTGCACAGCCGGAGCGTTCAGCGACAGGATCATTTTCTCGATGCCGTGGGCATCCATCAGCCGCAAACGCTTGTCCTGGATATCCAGAAGACGGGCGGACAGTTCCGTCCAGTAGTCGCCCGGCACGAATCCAGCCGAATCCTGCAGCGTCTCGGGAATGGCGAAATGTTCTTCAAGCGCGATCTTGCCTTGCACGATATGCTCACTTTCCTGTCTTAATCGAAATACTAAGGATGGCGGGTCAGAATTGCCCCTTGGGCGGAAGACCGAGCAGCTGCTGGCCGACCATGGTGCCGACGGCATCCCAGTTCATAGAAATGTGGCGCCCGACGGCATTTGCATCTCGCCATGCCCGCTGGACGGGGTTGGACATCTGGAGGCCGAGGCCGCCTGTCGATGCATTGAGTGCTTCCACAGCCCGAAGAGCCAGGCTGACCGCAAAGGACTGGCTCCGCCGGGCAAGAATCCGATCTTCCTCGGTGATCTCGCCGGTGCCATCCTCGCGGGCCTGGGCCAGTTGCTGCGCCCGGGCGATATCGCGCAGCATGATTTCGCGGGCCGCATCCACGGATGCCGAGGCTTCCGCCACGCGAAGCTGAATCGTCGGAAACTCGGCGATCTTGTTGTTGCCGCCGGCAACTGCACCACGTGTCACACGGGCCCCCATGTGGTCGATATAGCTCTCCAGAGCGCCCTTCGCCGCCCCGACGGCTGCGGTGCCGAGGCAGAACGGAACCCCCATGAGGAGCGGAATGTTGAAAAGGCCGATACCCTTGTAGCCACGTCCGCCCGGCGTTCTGCCCGAAGTCGCATCCGGAAAGCTCAGTATGCGGTATTCCGGAACGAAGACATCCTTGAGGATCAGGCTTTTTGAGCCGGTGCCCGCGAGGCCGACCACGTCCCAGGTCTCGGCGATGGTATAGTCGCTGGCGGGAACCAGAAGAAACGCCGGTACAGGACGCTCCCCCTCGCCGTTTGGCGGAATGATCGCCGCACAGAGCGCCCATTGGGCATTTTCGCATCCGCTCGCAAAGGCCCAATCGCCGGATAGCCGGAAACCACCCTCGACACGTTCAGCCATACGGACCGGCGCATAGGAACCGCAGAGCAGCGCATCCGGATTGCTGCCCCACACCTCCTGCTGAACCCTTTCATCGAACATGGCAAGGAGCCATTGATGCGCGGAAAGGAGGCCGGCAACCCAGCCGGTGGAGGCGCAGGCCGACGACAGCTCGATATTTGCATCGACAAGCTCGGCAAACGATCCTTCGTCGCCACCGAAACGGGCGGGCTTGACGATATCGAAATAGCCGGCGGAGCGCAGCAGATCGATATTGCGCGCCGGCACACGGCCGGATTTCTCGGTATCGCGCGCGCCGGCACGGATTTCGTCCAGCACCGGGGCGATGCGATCTTTAAGGCATGCGTTCTCAACCCGCGCCGCGGCGGGAAACAGGGCAGCTGTATTGTTCATGGAACTACTTTCAGTTCTGGGATGCAGGGAGCGCGTGTTGTGGTGCGCAATATTTGGAGTTCTCGTACATCAGCGCGACGGTGTCGTCGGAATGGCGTGTATCGACCACCTGCCCGATGAAGATCGTGTGCGTTCCATAGGGAACTGCGCCCATGCGTCGGCAGACAACCGAGGCATGAGCGGAGCCCAGCACCATCATGCCGCGCTCATGGCGAACCCAATCGGCAGCGTCGAATCGTCGCTCAGGCGCAATCTTGCCGCTGAAACCTTCCGATACGGCTGCCTGCCTGTCGGTCAGAACGCTGACGGCGAATTCCGGCACCTCGAGCAGCATGTCGTGCAGGTAGGTGCGATTGTTCAGGCAGATGATGAGAGATGGCGGATCCATCGAAAGTGATGTGACGGCGGTGGCCGTCATTCCATGATCCGCACCATTGCGACAGGCGGAAATGACCGTCACCGTCGCCGGGAAACGGCGCATGGTCGATCGAAACGCATCGCTGATCGGCGCGGGGGCCGGCGCTATGCCGAGGGCAGCAGTGGCAGACATGATTTCCTCCCGTGTCTCCTTGGCGTCAAAATTATTGCATTTGCAACTATTGTCAATGCAAATTTAGAAATTGGGCGGGAAAATGCTTGATCTACCCACCCCTTCTCGGCGGTCGAAAGCCAATCATGTTGTCATCCCGGTCATTTAGGTGCATGTCGGAGAGAGCCCTCAGCAAGCCGAATCCGCAGCAGACAGAGACATGTACAAACTTACCGATTCCGTTCCCTATCTTCTCAATCGCGCCGGCGTGCGGATAGCCGAGGTATTCGCGCAGAGAATCGCCGAAGACAATCTCAGCGTGGCGATGTACCGGGTTCTGGCCATGCTCAAGGAGCGCCGGGAGAGCACCCTGGGGGATCTCGCCGACGTCGTCTCTGTCGAGATTTCGACGCTTTCGCGCCTCGTTGGCACACTGGCCAAGCGCAAGCTGGTGTCGCGAACACGTCCGGAAGATAATGGCCGTATCGTCATCGTGAGACTGACCCCGCAGGGTGAGGCGCTGACGGAAAGGCTCATGCCGCTTGCCGTCGAGCTTGAGCGTACCGCGGTTCAGGACATGTCGGACGAGGAGGTCGCAGCACTGAAGAAGGCGCTGCGCCGCATGCACAGCAACCTGCCGGCAATGTCCGGAAAGGGAAAAGTTGCGGGCTGAAAAGTTTGCAGTTGCAAATATTTTGTTCGCAAGTATTTAATAGCATGTCATCGTTGTCTTGACATAGCCCGTTTGCGGGTGAGTCTGGCGCTGGGAGGAACCACGCCGGCAACGATCCAGGAGGATTTGTACACGGATCGACGCGGACCTGCCGCTGGCAGGAGCGTACTTCCTGTACGCAAATGTATGGGGAGGGAAAATTGGCCATACAAGATCTCGCTATTATCAACGAACGTGTTCGCAGCCCGAATATCATCATCGCCCTTTGCGGTCTGCTGATCCTGTTCGACGGCTATGACCTGATCGTTTACGGCGCAGTCGCGCCGGCGTTGCTCGGTGAAGCCAGCTGGGGCTTGACGCCGGGCATGGTCGGACGCGCAGCCTCCATCACCCTGTTCGGTATGCTGCTGGGTGCTCTCGTTGCCGGAACACTTGCTGACAGGATAGGTCGTCGCAAGGTCATCATCGGCAGTCTGCTGAGTTTTTCCGTGATGATGATCGGCAGCGGTCTTGCGCCGGACTTTCTCGTTTTCGAAGGAACACGCTTTCTCGCCGGCCTGGGCCTTGGCGCTCTTTTTCCAACGGTAACCGCTTTGATCATCGAGTTTTCTCCGCCGAAGCGGAAGGCAATGGCCTACTCGATTGCTCTTCTGGGGTATCTGGCCGGCGGCATCATCTCGGGTATCCTCGGAATGCTGCTGGTACAGACATACGGATGGCGTCCACTGATGATCATCGGCGGCGCACCGATCCTGCTTCTGCCTTTCTTCATCCGCCTCATCCCCGAATCCCCCGAATGGCTGGCAACGAAGAACCGCCAGACCGAAGCCAACCAGATTGCAAACCAGTACGGGCTGCCCGATCCCGTAGCCAGGCCTGTTGCGTCCCGCCAGGTGGGCATCCGGGCGCTGTTTTCCGAAGGTCGCCTGCTGCCGACATTGAACGCATGGGGCATCCACTTCTGTTCGCTTCTGCTCACATTCGGTATGGTCAACTGGCTTCCGACCATCATGAACAAGATGGGCTATGACCTCGGTTCCGCCCTCCTCTTCTCCGTAACGCTCAATCTCGGAGCCGCAGTCGGCCTCCTGATCGGCGCAAGGATTGCCGACCGCGGAAACGTCAAAGTAGTCGTCGCGGGTATGTTTCTTCTCGGAGCCTGCTCGATCTGGTTGCTGACGCAGGTGGATCAGGGCCTCCAGGTTTATGGTCTCGTCGCACTTGCCGGTACGGGAACGATCGGCACGCAGATCCTCGCCAACGTTCTCGTTGGAAACCTCTATCCGGTCGAGATTCGTGGAACTGGCCTTGGCTTCTCGCTCGGCATCGGCCGTATCGGCGGCATGATAGGGCCAGCCATCGGCGGTGCGGTTCTGGGTGCAGGCCTGGCTCCGCAGTGGAACTTCTACATCTTCGCATCGGTCGGAGTCTTGGGATGCGTCCTCGCGCTCATGACGTTGCTGTATCGCAAAAAGGCTGATTGACGGCCAGATTGCCGGCAGGTTTGGCATCCAGAACCTGCCGGCAATGCAACTTTGTGAAGTCAATGCCTGATCATCGCCGACGGCTCTTGCGCGTTCACCGAGGCGAAAGACCGGAAGCGCAAGGACAAGTGGTTGCTGCCGGCGGCACGCTGGCGATCGAGCAGGTCGGCTAAATCCCCGTGTCGTAAAACAAGATAAATAGTCGACGAAGCGGCCGACATCCCGTATGCCGCTCATATGTCGCTCCGACAGGCAACAGAAAGTGACAACTATGGCAAACCCGCCCCGCAGATCTGTCAATCCAATGGATGCTGCCGAAGCGTTGTTCAAACCCGCGAAGAAGAAGCCGGAACAAGCTGTTGAGCGGCCGGCGCTGCCGAATACCAAGGAGCTTGTTTCGCTCAAGATCGACAGTGATGTGCTTGCCTTTTTCCAGGGAGATGGCCCCGGCTGGCAGGATCGGATCAACGATATATTGCGCGCCGCGATGAAGAACAGGCTCTGACCCTGTTGCGCCGTCTTGTACGCCACGGATGGTCGCTGTGATGCCGAATGCACTGCATCGGCTTCTCCGCAGCGGCGTCATCCATGTTCTCGTCGCCTTGTTGGCGATGGGCAGTTGGGCGGTTTTCGCCAATCGCGCGCACGCCATGCCATTGCCGCTCTATGCCGGCCTTGTGCAGGGTGCGATATCCGCCTGCCTGACGCTTTTTCTGAAATCTGTGATCGACTGGCTTTCAAAGCGCTTCGTCGGATCTGCACGCTTTTGGGCGCCGCCTCCCATTGCTTGTCTCGGCTCAGCCAGCATTCTCGTGGCAATCCATGCAGCAACCGGCACACCGGAAATACTCAAGACCATCGCATTTCCGCTGCTCGTATCGACGAGCTATGCGGCAGTTTACAATTATTCGATCTCGGCAAAACGAGGTTTCGATACATGATGGGCAGGCACTTGATCCCATTTTGCGGACACTCCTCCTGCGCATGATAACAAGCAGTCGCATGCTGGAGGAAGCAAGGGCGTGTCCGCGGTAGACGGTCACTCCTTCACCGCCCCCGTCATCGATGAGACGTAGTAGTCCACGAAGAACGAGTAGAGGATGACCACCGGGAGCGAGCCGAACAATGCGCCCGCCATCAGTGCCCCCCATTCGAAGACGTCGCCGCGCACCAGTTCGGTCAGCACGCCGACCGGGATGGTTTTGTTTTCCGAGGACTGGATGAAAGTCAGCGCATAGATGAATTCGTTCCAGGATAGCGTGAAGGCGAAGATGCCAGCCGAAATCAACCCGGGTACTGCGAGCGGCAGAATGATCTTGGTGAGAATCTGCCATCTGTTGGCGCCGTCCACCAGCGCGCTTTCCTCCAGCTCGAATGGGATCGACCGGAAATAGCCCATCAGCAGCCAGGTGCAGAAGGGAATGAGGAAGGTCGGATAGGTGAAGATCAGCGCCAGCCGCGAGTCATAGATCCCGAGCTTGAAGACGATGAAGGCAAGCGGGATGAAAAGGATCGACGGCGGCACGAGATAGGCGAGGAAGATGACGAGGCCGACCGAACGGGAGCCGGTGAAGCGCACGCGCTCTATAGCATAGGCGCCGAAGACCGAGGCTACCAGCGAGAGAAAGGTGGAGCAGACCGCGATCAGCATCGTGTTCCACAGCCAGCCCGGATAGGAGGTCTCAAGGAACAGGTATTTGATGTGCGCAAGCGTCGGGCCCACCACCCAGAAGGGGCTGTAGTTGCTGTAGTCGGTCAGCTGCTCGTTCGGCTTCACCGCGGTGATTGCCATCCAGTAGAACGGGAAGAGCAGCACGAAGACGAAGACGGCCATCGGCAGATAGAGCATCACGATCCGTCGCGGCAAGCGGTTCAGATAGCTCATGCCTTCGGCATTGTCGGTCACGACCTGATCGGCGGCGTTTGAATTTATCGACATCATCACTCTCCCTAACCCCAATTTGGCTCTAACCCTGGCCTTAATCCTGGCCGCCCTGTTGCCATTTGCGCCGCTGCAGACCGAAGAAGCTGAACATGATGGCGCCGAGCAGGAAGGGCACCATGGCGACCGCGATGGCCGCACCCTCGCCGAGCTGCCCCCCTGGAATGCCGCGCTGGAAGGATAGCGTCGCCATCAGATGCGTCGCGTTGACCGGCCCGCCCTTGGTCAGCACGTAGATGAGCTGGAAATCGGTGAAGGTGAAGAGCACCGAGAAGGTCATTACCACGGCGATGATCGGCGTCAGCATCGGCAGCGTCACATAGCGGAAACGCTGCCAGCTCGTGGCGCCGTCGAGCGAGGCGGCCTCCTGCAGCGACGCTGGAATCGTCTGCAGGCCCGCAAGCAGCGAGATCGCCACGAAGGGAATGCCGCGCCAGACATTGGCGATGATGACGGATATGCGCGCATTTATGGGATCGCCGAGAAAGTTGATCGGCCCGCTGATCAGCCCGAGCTGCATCAGCGACCAGGAGATGATCGAGAACTGGGAATCGTAGATCCACCAGAAGGCCAGCGCCGAAAGCACCGTCGGCACGACCCAGGGAAGCAGTACGATTGCCCGGAAGAAGGACTTGAACGGCAGATGCTGGTTGAGCAGCATGGCCAGCCAGAGGCCGAGCGCGAATTTCAGCACCGAGGCAACGGAGGTATAGAGAATGGTGTTGAAGACCGACAGCCAGAAGACGCTGTCGTCCATCAGGAACTGGTAGTTCTCCAGCCCGATGAAGATGCCGTCGCGGCCGATCCTCGTATCGGTGAAGCCGAGCCAGACGCCGAGCCCCAGCGGATAGGTGAGAAAGCAGACGAGGAACACCGCCGCCGGCAGCATGAACAGGAAGCCGAGCACGTTGTTGTTCTGCAGGAGCGAAGAGATCGGCCCGCGTCTATCCTCCGGATTCACCATCGACATTGCTTATCTCCAGATTGCGTTTTGAACTCGCAGAGTGCTTGCGGCATGCCGAAGCCGACATGCCGCTTGCTTTGAAGCGCGGCTCAGACGCGATAGTAGCGGTTTGCCCGGCGTTCCGCTTCCTTCATCGCATCCTCGGGCGACATCTGGCCGGTGACGGCGGCCGCATACATGTCGACCAGAACGTAGTCGGCCATGGTCGCTGCCGAGGCATAACCGAGCGGGCCGGCATAGCCGTTCGGGCGCAGTTTTTCCGAGGCGCGCGCATAAGGCGCGTGGATCGGGTCGGAGGTCCAGATCGGGTTCTGGGCGAAAGCCTTGAGCGGCTGGCAGCAATAGGCGCTTGAGCCCTGGATCCAGGCATTCATCTGGTCGGCTTCCATCATGAACTTGAGGTAGGCCTTCGCCGCCTCCGGATACTTCGTATGCTTGAAGAGAAGCAGTGAGCTCGTCTGGAAAAGCTCGACGCTCTGGCCAACCGGGCCGACGGGGAAATTCGTCGTACGGATGTCCTTAGCGATCTCGGCGAGCTTCGGGTCGTTCTTGGCCGTGTAATAGACCGAGACGCCGTTGGCGATCAGCGACACCTGGCCGGCGAGGAAGGCGCGGTTGTTGTTGACGTCCTGCCAGCTTTCCGTGCCCGGAATGAAGGTCGCATAGAGCTCCTTGGCATAGTTGATCGAGGCCAGCGTTTCCGGGCTGTTGATCGTTACCTTGCCGCCTTCGTCGACCATCTTGCCGCCGTGGCTCCACAGCAGCCAATGGGCGTAGTTGTTGCCGTCGCCGACGGCCTTGCCGTGTGGGAAGCCGGCCGGCGTGCCCTTGGCTTTCATCGCCTTGCAAAGCTCGAGGAAGCCTGCCGTGTCTTTCGGGAACTCGCTGAAGCCGGCTGCCTTCACGTGAGTGTCGCGATAGACCACCGCATTTCCGATTGCCGCCAGCGGCATGGCGATGAAGGTATCGCCGCGCGCGGCATAGCCCCTCACACCGTCATACCAGCCGCCATACTTGTTGCCGAGATAGTTGGCGAGCTCGGTCAGGTCGACCAGCTTGTCGGGATACTGATGAGCGTCGTCGAACCAGCACATGATGAGGTCCGGGCCGGAACCGACATTCGCCGCGACGGCAGCCTTCGGGCGGATATCTTCCCAGCTTTCCTTGTCGATGCGCACCTCGACGCCGGTCGCTTCGGTGAACTTCTTGGTGTTGGCAAGCCATGCCTCCTCGTCGCCCTTGACGAAAGGTGTCCAGCGCAGCAGCCGCAGGCTGGCGCCGCTTTCCGGTGTGTAGGTCGGTTCGGCCTGCGCGAAGGTCGGCCGGATGCCGAGGCCGGCGGCGCCGGCAACGGCAGCCGAGGCGGCAAGAAAGTCACGTCTCTTAAACCTCATGATATTCCTCCTCTTCAAAAAAGCGGGTGCGAACTCCCCCGCCATTCACCTCCCGCTTGGTGAACGACGGTCCTTGCATCCCTGAAACGGGGTGCTGCCGGCCTGCGGGCCACGGGGGCTCCTCCGCCCCGCGCAGCCGCCGGACGGCGTCAGTCGGTCAATCTCCGGCCGCTCTCGGCATCGAAGAGGTGAACATGCGCAGCGTCGATCGAAACGCGCAGGGTCTCGCCCGGCCGCGCGCTGACGCGTTCGCGGAAGACGCAGCTGAGATCGCTGCCGCCGAGCCGGAGGATAAGATGCGTCTCGTAGCCGGTGGGCTCGATCACCACGATTTCACCGGGCAGGCCATTGGCATCGAGCAGGATGTATTCCGGGCGAAGCCCGTAGACGAGGTCGCGCCCCAGGGCGTCGGCAGGCGGATTGGAAACCGGGAGCGCCGTGCCGTCCGGCGCCTTGAAACTTTTAGGGTTTTCGGGGTCGAGCCTGCCCCTGATCATGTTCATCGCCGGCGAGCCGATGAACCCGCCAACGAAGAGATTGGCCGGTTTGTCATAAAGCTCGAGCGGCGTGCCGATCTGCTCGACGACGCCGTCATGCATAACGACGATCTTGTCGGCCATGGTCATGGCCTCGATCTGGTCATGGGTGACGTAGACCGTCGTCGTTTTCAGCCGCTGGTGCAGTTCCTTGATTTCGGCGCGCATGGCGACGCGCAGCTTCGCATCGAGGTTGGACAGCGGTTCGTCGAATAGGAAGACTTCCGGATCGCGGACGATGGCGCGGCCCATGGCGACGCGTTGACGCTGGCCGCCGGAAAGCTGGCGCGGATAACGGTCGAGCAATTTGTCGAGACCGAGGATGCCGGCGGCATATTTCACTCGCTTCTCGGCTTCCGCCTTCGGCGCCTTGTTCAGCATCAGCGAGAAACCCATGTTCTCCTGTACCGTCATATGCGGATAGAGCGCATAGTTCTGAAACACCATGGCGATGTCGCGGTCCTTGGGCGGCAGCGTGTTGACCACGCGTCCGCCGATCTTGATCTCACCGCCGGAAATATTCTCAAGTCCCGCCAGCATCCGCAGCAGCGTGGACTTTCCACAACCCGACGGGCCGACCAGGATCACGAACTCCCCGTCGGCAATGTCGATATCCACGCCTTTGATGACCGGAAATGACCCGAATGATTTCCGCACATCCGCGAATTGAACGCCTGCCATACCCACTCCTCCCAGAAATCGAGCGCTACATGCTATGTATTCGTATTTTCGTATATCTTGCCGGCGGCCTTATCTTCTCAAGTCCTTCTGCCGCCGCAATCCCGCATATGCGGGTGTGCCCTGGCGGTACTCTCCTCCTATGGGGCGGTTTTAGCCCAGCGCAATCTCATCCGGACGCACCCGGAGCGTCTTCCGCGAGGTAGACCTCGATCAGCTCGTCCACCGTTGTCTCGGCGACGAAACCTAGTTGCGTGGCGCGTTCGGGCGTAAAGGACTTCGGCCATCCGGCAACGATCCCTTCAATGACCTCGTCGCGGCGACGATCGATCAAGTCCGCCGCCTCGGGACCGGCAGCACGGCGCAAGGCGGCAATCTGGTCGGCAACGGTGGCGGCGACGCCCGGCATGGTGAGCGTGCGTCGGACACCCAGCGCCGCCGTGTCGAGCGTCGCAGCATGGATCAGGAACTTGATGGCGGAACGCGGGCTCGCCAGCCAGTGCTTGACCGTTTCCTCGACCGGAAGAACAGCCCGCTGGCCTGCGAGCGGTTCACGCAGGATTCCGGAAAAGAAGCCCGATGCGGCGGCATTCGGCGCACCCGGCCGGATCACGATGGTCGGCAACCGAATTCCGACGCCGTCGATAAAGCCGCGCCGCGAATAGTCGGCGAGCAGAAGCTCGGATATCGCCTTTTGAACTCCGTAGCTTGTGAGAGGTGCGAGCACGTAGTCGTCGGGAATCGGATCCGGAAACGGCGAGCCATAGACCGCGATCGATGAGGAGAATACGAACCGGGGAACATAGGCTTGCCGGCTTCCCTCCCGGCGGATCGCTTCCAACAGCGATCGCGTGCCATCGAGATTGACCCGATAGCCGAGTTCGAAATTGCGCTCGGCTTCGCCGGAAACGATCGCGGCGAGATGGAAGATCACGTCGGCCCGGCGAGCCGCCAGGGCTTCCGCCGCACCACTTTCGGAAATATCGGCAGCCAGGGCTTCCACCGGCCAGGAGACACCTGCGGGCACCGGCGGAGCCGCGACATCTGCGAGCGTCATGCGGGTGATTGCTTGATCGCCGAGGGAACCGCTGCGCCCCAGTGTGGCGGCGAGCTTCCGGCCGATCATTCCTCCCGCCCCGATGATGAGAATATGCATCGTGTTTCGCCTCCCTGCGAACTACGAGAAGAGTAACTTGGTCGTCGTATAAATACGGGTTTCGTGGATTGCGAAGGCCGCGGCCGCGGCGTCCGGGTCCCGCGTCTCCAAACCGGCGAGGATCATCCGGTGATCGGCGATGCTCGTGGCGATCGTTCCGGGCTGCGATACGACGCGCCTTCGGTGGCTCAGAAGATAGGAATAGAGGTCGGCGGCCATATCAGCCAGCACCGCGTTGCCGCTGGAACGGTAGATAACGGTGTGAAATTCCCGGTCACATATCAAAAAACGAACAGGATCGTCACAGGCAGCTTCTTGTGCTGCGATCGACTTGCGGAGATAATCAAGAGTTGAAGGCTCCATCTTGAGCGCGGCAGCCCTGACGACCTGTGCTTCGATCAGCAGCCGCGCCTCATGAACATGGTCGAGACTGTAGGCCGCAATGTCGCGATACCGCGCGGCCTGGACCGCCAATTCGCCGACATCCTCTGATGCCACCACCGTGCGCGTTCCCTGCACGACTGAGAGAATCCCATGGGTGGAAAGGATAAGGATCGCCCCACGGACGGTCTCGCGGCTGACCGAGAGTGCGGAGGAGAGTTCACGTTCGCTTGGCAGCGGATCGCCCACCTTGAGAATACCGGTGGCAATGAAGGTCGCAATCTTCTGGACGACGAAGTCTTTCATTGACTTCTTCGGCGCTCCACCGAGCGCCGCAACGTCGTCTTCGAGCATCGCTCGAACGTCCATTGCTTTTCCCTCCCGCGCTAAGGTCTACTGGTCCGGTAAGTGGACCAGTAGACCTTAGCAAAAGAGGATTGTCAACGCATGATGGCGCGCTCTCCACCCGACCGTTATTTGGAGCAGTTTTGTGAATGGCAATATCAGCACGCCGCGAAAACCAGCTGATCACAGCGCCGGACGGACTGTACTCGCCGGAACATTCAGTTTGCGCTTCGATTACTCCTCCTCCACAAAGGAGGAAACGATCATGGATCACACCAACCACGTACGCTTGACGACTTCAGAACTTACCCCTGCCGTCCTCGAAGGCGCCACCATCTATGGAGCCGACGATCACAAAGTCGGCAAGGTCGATCATATCCATGGCGCGGGTGCCGGCGGCTCCGCGGTCATCGACGTCGGAGGCTTTCTGGGTATCGGCGCGAAGCCTGTTGTAGTTCCGGTGTCGGATCTTGAGTTCATGCGCGATGAAGACGGTGACGTTCATGCCGTTACGAGCTGGACCAAGGACGAGCTCAAGCAGATGCCCGAGCACCGCGACTGAGCGTAATCACATGATGCCTTCCGTCCTAACGTAGTCGTTGACGCTGCAGAGCGGAAGGCCCATCTACTCGTACATGGCAAAACCCAAGACCACCGACGATGCGGAACTGATCAAGGAGTGGCCCCTATCGACCGCAGCCACGCTCGGATCATCCGTTCGCGCGAAGGGGATTCTGCTGGAAATTCGCGCACGTCTGCCTTTGGCGGTGAGAAAGTCGCTCGAAATCGAGGCGGGTGCTCTGACATTGGCGATGGCTGAAACGGCTAAGAGTGCGTTCCGTGCTGCTTCGTCAGTCGTTTCCAACGCGCTCGAAGACATCGAAAGCCTGCCTGTGATCCCCCGTGAAATCCAGGATATCCTGACGATCTCTACTACCGAGAGACATCGCTGGCTCAGCGACGGGCGCTTGCCCAGTGCAGGAACCCGCACGGTGAAGCTGCGTGGGCGGGCGAGGAAAATTACCTTCCACGTATTCGACCCGCGCGTGGTGGAGGACATCCTCGACCGAGACCTGGTGACAGTCTGGCGCGAAGAGGATGCTGAAGCTACAGCCGAGAAACGACGACGGGCAGCCTTGAAAGCGAAGTTGACGCGTTCGCTGAAGACCAAGGCTAAGACCCCTTCGAAACCTGATGCCGATCACGACGATGCGTCACGTTCGAAACCTCTCGGCTGGGAAGAGTTCAGTCGCGATGGGTTGCTCCGCTAAGGCGCGGAACCTCTGCAACGCAGTCTTCGATCCCTCCCGATAGTCGCCGAAGGCATTTCGGGACCTTGAAGATCGGGTCGGCATCACAAACGTGGAGGCCCCCACCCCTCCGCCGGCATGCTGCAATACAGCTCTCCGGAATTTCTCCTTCGCGAGGAGGACGAGACAGTTAAGACTGTCACCGAGGGACTTCCGTCTCATCGGCGACGTGCGGACGCCGATGAAGGATCTACATTCCCTGGATGAAAATCTTCGAATCCGGCGACAGCTCTCAGCGGAATTCGCTTCGTCAGGGTCCTAAGGCTGGAGAAACTTTTTGGCGGCGTCAATCCGCAACTCTGTCTAACGGTGTCGATCCACTGATCACTTCTCGCAAAGCTTGGCCAAGTTCTTCTCCAAACTTCGCCTGAGGGCGCCAGAGATTTCAGTCTCAAGTCCTTTGACGATGTCGCCGAACCGGCCACCGGTCTTCACGATCTCGATGGAGGTCTCGGTCATCTCGCAGGTCGTAAGGTCGACCTTCAGCCGAACCTCAGCGGTCGCTGAAAAACCCCCTTCGACCAGCGCTTCGTCCGAGGTCTTGCAAGCAAGCGTGCCGCGGGCGCTCGCCTCCGCGGTGTCGCCATTAACCGACAATTGCAGGTTTTCGATCTTCACGGAATCGAGCTTGTCGACGCCTACCTCCACACTGATTCCGAAGCTCGATACCTTGGTCTTCAACGACCTGCATGGCTGCGCATCTCCGATGGCCCTCTCCAGGGCATTCGGTGCCTGTGCGTTGGCGAAGGAGCATGGCTGGAGGAGAAAGACTCCTGCCGCCAGCAGGCCTAAACAATTCTGCATCGCTTTCCCATCTCCCTGGCTTTCATGCAGGCGCCTCTGAATGATAGGGCGGGATCGGTCTGCGGGAAAGGCAATGGCGGTTGACCGCAGCTCCGCGGATCGCTTTTAGTACACTGATCTGTTCGAAAGAAAGTGATGATTTTTCAGGTTGATATTGGCTTCATGAGCGGCGACTGTGTTCAGGAACCGGTCGAGCATCGAATTGAAGCTCTCCGGCTTTTCCCAGAAAGGCGCGTGACCAGCACCTTCCATTACATGCGCTTTGCCTTCGAAGAGCAAATGGATGTTCAGGCCCGAAAAATAGCTGAGTTTGACAAAGGGGTCATAAAACCCATTCACAAAAGCAATGGGTATATCAGCCTGTTCGACGGTGCGGCGCTGATCCACCCCCTGCCCCCGCAACATTGCGCGAGAAAAAACGCTCCTTAGTCTTCCGTCTGCACGCGCTATAGCATCGCGAAAGGAGGGGTTGCTCGTGTCTCCAAAGCAAAGAGACTGAAACCGCTCCACGTCACGCGATGTAAAGTTCTCTTTTGATGCCAGAAGAATATCAAATGATGGATGGAATCCCCGCAGCATTCCGAGGAGACCGCTGGGGACCGGTGGCGTGCCGCATAACATCAGGCCCGAAATGCCGTTGCCGCTGCCCGCCATCTCAATCGCGACGTGACCGCCAAGCGACCATCCCAGCACGGGAAAGCGATGAAGCCCCAGGCGGGCTGCCACCTCTCCTATGCAGTCGGCGAGACCGGTGGCGGTGTAAGTTGACTGCGGATCTCGAGCGTCGCTCGATTCGCCATGTCCCGGAAGATCGATCGCAATCAGACGCCAATTCCGGGACAAATGGCTGTGTAGTTGCCGTGAAAAGACCGTCCGTGAGCTGCCGGAACCGTGTATCATAACCAGTGGTGCAGCGCCATCAATAGTGTCACTGATGCGCACAGCGCCGTGGCTGGTGTCGATTGTACAGTGAAATACGTCCATAAGCTGCGACCCCTAAAGCGCAGCCCAAATCTTGCACGAAAATATCTACGGCAGGTGCATGATCATCGTAAACCAGATCTAAACCAGATCGTGCAATCATGACTCGTTTCAGTGCGGTTGCGTATCATACATCAATCATTTGCCTTGGCGTTTTATACGGGTTAGGTCTGTCGCAGCAGCAATTGTAACCAACCTTTCAAGCTGGGTATCGAGATGCAATTTCTTCTGGACTTTATTATTTCGATCACCAGCCTGACTATCGTCGGGTCCTACGCGTGGTCGTTGCGAGGCCACTTCAACTCACCGAAGATGGAAGCCGGAGCAAAGCTGATCACCGTCGGCGTCATCGCGACGACGGCGTTTTTCCTGTACCTGGTTTGGTCCGGGACGCAGATGCTATGGGTACAGGTAGTAGGACTCGGATTTGAAATCGGGTCGGCGGGCTTGTTCTGGTGGGCTGTGTCGGCGTCGCGACAGGCCAGGTTGCGCTTTGTGTTCACCCTCGATCATCCAGATAGTCTTGTCACCGACGGTCCCTATCGCTACCTGCGGCACCCTTTTTACACGTCCTACCTGCTCTTCTGGTCGGGGTGGGCGCTGGCATCATGGTCGATATGGTCGATCCTGCCGGTCTTATTTTTTACGGTTGTCTACGTGATTGCAGCCCGCAATGAGGAGAGGAAGTTCTCCCTATCACCGCTGGCATCCGAATATGAAGCCTATCGGCGCAAGACGGGCTTGCTGACACCGTGGTTCGATTGGCGGTAAACCCGCCTCCGAGGGAAGGCACGCATGGCGGAACCGCGTCAGACGCGATGAAACTTACCACGAGGCGGCGGCCCGATAGACGACTGACCTCTCGACGATGCGATAAAGCAGTCAGCGTCGAAAGCCTCCGACCGATGGACTTTTCGGACTGCTCCACGGAAACTGTCGATCGTGGCCAGGCGAGTGTCGTTACCTGCAACAAATCCAACTTGAACACCGCGGCATTAATCCGACGCCTGGCCCGGCTGTCGCCACGGTGGACCGCCGGGCGCGAACTCCCAAAGCAATTCCGGTTCGGGCTAACTATCACCTCGAACCCGGTCCGCGGATAAGCCCTCAATCAAGCCGCCACCCGCGCCTTGGCGAGCCGCTTGATCGCCTGTTCCAGCGGACGCTTGCCATCACCGTAATCTTCCCAGGCAGAGGATTTCGACAACAGGGCCGGAACGGTGCGGATGGTGAAGCGCTTGGGGTCCAGATCTGATTTGACCTGCGTCCAGCTCAGCGGCATTGAGACGGTGGCACCCGGCCGGGCGCGCGGTGATAAAGGTGCAACCGCCGTCGCCATCCGGTCGTTCCGCAGATAGTCGAGGAAGATCCGGCCGTTCCTCAGGCTCTTTGTCATCTTGATCAGATAGAGATCGGGATTGTCGCGCGCCATCTGCTGGCACACATCGTGTGCGAAGCTCTTCGCTTCGGCCCACGAAAGCGCCTTGCGCTTGTTGACCGCAAGCGGAGTGACGACGTGCAGACCCTTGCCGCCGGTCGTCTTGCAAAAGCCGATCAGGCCCAGCGCGTCGAGACGGTCCCGCATTTCGCGCGCTGCCGAAACGATCGCGGAGAACGGCACGTCCGGACCTGGATCAAGGTCGAAGACGAGCCGGCCGGGCACCTCAGGCTGATGCGGTTCGCAATTCCAGGGATGCAGCTCGACGGCGCCGATCTGCGCGACGGCAGCCAAGCCTTCGACCCGGTCGATTTGCAGATAGGGCTTTTTATCGCCGAAGACCTTGACCAGTTCGAGAAGGTTCGAGGTGCCGGGCATCGCATGGCGCTGGAAAAACTGCTCGCCGCCGATCCCGTCGGGCGCGCGGATGATCGAACATGGCCGTCCCCTGATGTGATCGATCAGCCAGGAACCGACGGCTTCGTAGTAGCGGGCCAGCTCTTCCTTGATGACGGGTCTGCCGTCATTGGCATCCGGCCACAGCGGCTTGTCCGGGTTGGAGATCAGCACCCCCATGACCTCGGCCTTGGCGCCCTTTTTGCGGGTAGGTCTGGCCTTCGCCTCCACGGCCGGCTGCGGCACGTCAGTTTGCGCGGGCTTTGCCGGCCGTTCGGCCTTGACCTCTTCGGCCGGCTTGTCGTCCCGCAGTCCCTTGAAGGCCGCCTGCCGGACAATACCGTCGGCGGTCCAGCCTGCGAATTCGATTTCCGCCACGAGCTTGGGCTTCAGCCAGGTGACCTCGGCCTCCTTCTTTGGCGCGCCGATGCCGGTGAAAGGTGATTTTGCCGTCTCGAGCGCCTTCAACTTCGGAAGCAGCGTTTCAACCTTCTTCGCGCCATATCCTGTGCCGACGCGGCCGACATAGACGAAGTGGTCGCCGCGGTAGACGCCGACCAGCAGGGATCGGAATTTTCCGTTGGTCTTGGCATAGGCGCCGATCACCACCTCGTGGCCGGCGCGGCATTTCGACTTCGCCCAGCTTTCGGTACGGCCGGATTGATAGGGGGCATCCGCCTCTTTCGAGATGATGCCTTCCAGCGAGAGCTTGCAGGCAGACCGGAGAACTGCATCGCCGCCGGTGTCGAAATGCTCGACGAAACGGAGGCGCGGATCATTGCCGGCGTCGGACAGAAGGCTTTGAAGCCGCGTCTTGCGCTCGACAAGCGGCAGAGATCGCACGTCCTCGCCACCCTCATAGAGAAGATCGAAGGCGAAATAGACGAGCTCGCCGGTCTTGCCTTCGGAAAGGGCCGCCTGCAGGGCCGCGAAATCAGGAACGCCATTATCGTCGAGGGCGCAGATCTCGCCGTCGATGATCGCATCGGGCAGTGTCGATGCCGCCTCGGCGATCTCGGGATATTTTGCCGTCCAGTCGAGCCCTTTCCTGGTCTTCAGCGTTGCCTCGCCATCCAGCACCCGCATCTGGATCCGGTAGCCGTCGAACTTGATCTCGTGAATCCAGCCGGTCCCGGCCGGCGGGCGTTCCAGGGTCCGGCAGAGCTGCGGCGCAATGAAATCCGGCAGATCGATCTTTGTGGCCGGTCTCGATTTTCGACCGCCTCCGGCGTCCTCTTTTCGCTCTTCGGCAGCCAGTCCGTGATTGCTATCCCAGACGGCATCAGCCTGAACGTCGCCACCCTCGACCATGAAAGGCTTGGGCTTTCGTCCCTTGCCGGCGGCAATCATCTCCATGGTTCGGCCGGAGGCGACAGAGGTGTCGTTCTCCTCGAGGATCGCTTCGCCATTGTTTTCGACAGAGAAGTCATCATGGTGTTTGATGAGCAGCCAATTTGTCCGGTTGCCGCCGTTGCGATCATTGCGCATGCGCACCAGCACGAAGCTGCCGTGCAGGCGTTTGCCTTGCAGCGTAAACTTGAAATCGCCTTTTGCCAGCGCCTGCTCCGGGCTCTTCTTTCCTTCCGGTTCCCAATAGCCCCGATCCCAGAGCATAACCGTGCCGCCGCCATACTGGCCTTTCGGAATAGTGCCTTCGAAATCACCGTAGTCCAGCGGGTGGTCCTCCACCTCGACGGCCAACCGCTTGTCGTGCGGATCAAGAGACGGGCCTTTGGTGACCGCCCAGGATTTGAAGACGCCATCCAACTCAAGCCGCAGGTCGTAGTGCAGCCGGGTGGCATCATGTTTCTGAATCACGAAGCGACGGCGATTGCTGCGGGCGAGCTGCGTATCGCCGCTCGGCTCCCCCGTCTTTTGAAAGTCGCGCTTCGACCGATAGGTCGATAGTTTGTCACTGGCCATGGTCGTTCCCGAAAGCAACCCCGACAGCGAAATGCCGCCTGGCGGCTGGAAGTTCCATCAGGGTGCTCCTCCAGCCCTCAGCGGACAAAATGGCTGGGGATAGACGAGAAAAATTTTCTCCGCCTCGCCGCATCGTTCTCTTGCTTGAAACGTTAATTGCCACCACCGGGATGCAAACATGCGCGCTGATCAATGGCTATCTCTTCTTATCATCGCGCTGATGATGGCCGCCTTCCTATGGGGTCGCTATCGATACGATATAGTCGCCGTGAGCTCCCTTCTCGCTGCAATCATTGTCGGCATCGTCCCTGCCAAAAATGCCTTTTCCGGCTTTGCCGATGACATTGTTATTATCGTCGGCAGTGCGCTCATCGTCAGTGCGGCGATATCCAGATCGGGGATCATGGATGTCGCCTTGCGCCGATTTTCTCCCGAACGACGCGGGCCACGGATGCAGTTGATCATTCTGGTTGCCATTGTCGCAGCCCTGTCGGCTTTCATCAAAAACATTGGTGCGCTGGCGATCATGATCCCGGTCGCTGTGCAAATGGCCCGGAAATCGCGCGTATCACCGTCGATGTTCCTGATGCCGATGTCTTTCGCCTCTCTGCTCGGAGGGCTTATGACGCAGATCGGCACGTCGCCAAACATCATCGTTTCCCGGGTGCGCGAGGAGATCACCGGGCAGCCGTTCATGATGTTTGACTACACGCCTGTCGGCCTGGCGCTCTCGGTCGCCGGCGTTATCTTTCTGGCGCTGTTCTACAAGCTGCTGCCTGAAAGATCACGGGTCGAAACGTCGATGGATGAGGCGGTGGCGATCAAAAACTACACGACCGAGGCCAAGGTCACCACGCCATCAGGGGCGATCGGGCGGTCCGTCAGCTGGCTGCAGAAGCCGGCGGGCGGCGATGCGATGGTGACTGCGATTATCGGTGGCAACGGCCAAAGACGAACGCCCCTTCCCGACACGGTGCTCAAGGATGGCGACCTTCTTATTATCGAGGGGGAGCAGGGCGCTCTCGATAAGATCGTCAGTGAAGCCAAGCTTCAACTGTCCGACCGTAAACACCAGCCTGAGACACGCCAAGACATCAGTTCTGTTGAAGCTATCGTTGGCGAACATTCCCGATTGATCGGCGTCAGCGCAAAAGACGTTTCTCTCTTCCACAATACCGGGCTCAACCTTCTTGCCGTCAGCCGCCGCGACAGGCGCTTCACCGAGCGTCTGGGCGAGATCAAGATCCGCAATGGCGACGTCGTGGTCTTGCAGGGCGACTTGCAGAAACTACCGGATCTTCTACGCGAATGGGGATGTTTGCCGCTGGTCGAACGAGATATGAAGCTCGGCAACGCCCGCAATGGCATGATCCCCGTCATCATCCTGATGGCAACGATGGGGGCGACAGCCTTCGGGGGCATTCCCGTTGCGACAGCGTTTTTCGCCGCCGCTTTTCTGATGGTGGTCACCGGATCCGTTCCTTTGCGGGAAGTCTATCAGCATCTCGATGCGCCCATTCTGATCATGCTGGCCGCTCTCATTCCGATCAGCGACTCGCTCAGGACCACAGGAACCACCGACATCATCGCGGACCTCCTCTCGCGAACTGCCGAAATGCTCCCGCCCTTCGGCGCTTTGGCTCTGATCCTGGTTGCGGCCATGGCGGTAACCCCGTTTTTGAACAACGCAGCGACGGTTCTGGTCATGGCCCCGATCGCCGCGACCTTTGCCGAGAAGCTGGGCTTCAGGCCCGATGCCTTTCTGATGGCGGTGGCAATTGGAGCCGGCTGTGACTTCCTCACGCCCATCGGACACCAATGCAACACGCTCGTGATGGGACCGGGCGGATATCGATTTGGTGACTACGCCCGACTGGGTCTGCCGCTCTCGCTCATTGTGGTAGTCGTCAGCGTGCCGATCCTGTTGTTGGTTTGGCCGATTTGATTAGAACCGACACCGGGCATTGCGGCGACCGATAAGAAGTTTCGAAGCAGAGATCTGTCCCTCACGCAGCGACGTCAGGAATAGGCAAGCCCAGGATCTCGGCATGTTTACAAAGCTTCTGCCAAGCTGCATCGCCGACCGGCACGCCCTCTTCTAACGCCAAGCGGCGCTTTCGCGCTGCGCTTTCGCCCGGCATGCGAACGGGGCCATCGTTCCAGGGCGCCGGTGGATTGCTGCGGCAGGCAGAGGCGAGAAAGTCAGACTGCGCCGTAAAGGCATCCAGCCCGGCAAAAAAGGCGGGATCGATGACCTGAAGGAAAGCGCTTTGCGAAAAGACACCGGACGGCGTGTTGGCCCGTCCCTTGCCGGAAAGCCCCTGCCCCAGCAATTCGACGATCAGCCCGAGCCCAAAACCCTTGTGCCCCTTCAACTGACCGCCAAGAGGCATCATTGTCCCGCCCCGTTCGGTCACCTCGCGCGGATCATCGGTCGGCTCGCCTGCGGCGGTGAAAGCCCAGGCCTCAGGAAATTTCTTGCCGGCCTTCGCCAGGTTTTGCGTCATGGTCGTGGTGGTGATCGAGGCAGAGACGTCGATCAGGATCGGATCCTTAGACGTCGGGAAGCCGGCCGCCATCGGATTGGGCGTCAGGAGCGGCTTCGTGCCGCCATAGGGCGCAACGCGGCTTGCAGCGGGATGCGAGACCGACAGCTGAACGATCAGGCCCCGGTCGGTTACCTGCCGCATGAAAGCCGAAAGAGCGCAGGTATGATGGCAGTTGCGGATTGCGGCGGTGACGACGCCATGATCGCCTACCCGTTCGCAGGCCTGCTCGATCGCCTTGGTCAGCAGCCATGCACCGGGCAAGGATTTGCCTTCCCAAACAAAGGCTGCGCCGCGGTCATTGACGACCTCATAGCTGCCGGACTTCGCCAACGAGCCATCTTCCAACGCCTCGACATACCAGTTCAAAAGGCTGACGCCATGAGTCTCGTGGCCGATCATGTCGCCCTCCACCAGGACGGCGGCGGTCGTATCGGCCTTGTCGGTCTCCATGCCGGCGCGGGTCAATATCTGCTTTGCGAATTGGGTCAGGGCGATGCGGTCAATCAGGGGCATAGGCATTCCTCCCTCACGTCATCGAAAACACGGGCCGCTATTTGCGGCGGCCCGTGCTCAAGTGCGGCATACCGGCTTACTTGAAGCGGATCTGCGACAGCTGCAGTTCGGAATTCGTCGCGATCGTCGGCTTGAAGTCGAGACGCGGCGAGACGCGGGTGAAACCGACCATATGAAACATCGGGATGTCGGCGATGATTTCGGTGTTCACCTTGGCGAATAGTTCCTTCCAGAGTTTTGTGCGCTCGTCGCCGGTGGCAGACGTCGCCTTGGCGATCAGTGCGTCGACGGCAGGATCGCGAACCATGGAGTGGGAGCCTTCGGTCGCGTATTTCACGAATGCGGTGAAGACGGGGTCGCCGGTCGCATTGTCGTGCTGCGACTGGGTCAGCGTCGGACCGGAGTCGGCGACAAAGGGTGCAACGAAGTAGCCGTTCCACACGGAAACGTCATACATGTCGAGCTTTACGTTCAAGCCGACTTCCTGAAGCATTGCCATCATCGCTTCCATTGCTTCGGTGGCATTGGGATATTGCCCATTGCGACCGATAATGCGGATCTCGCGATCGACCGGGACGCCGTCCGCTTTCGCTGCTGCGACCAGTTCCTTTGCTTTTTCGGGATCATAGGGCCAGGCGGGGATATCGGCATTGTAGCCGATCGTGGTCGGCACGACGAGCTGCGTCGCGATCTTTGCCTGTTCGGGGAACAGCGTTCCGAGCATCGCCTGACGATCGATGGCGAGGTTCATCGCTTCGCGGATGCGCCGGTCGTTAAGGGGTGCGGCGCGCGTATCGATGCGCAGCGATGTCGTCTCCGAATTCGGATAGGCGAAATCGGTTTCCTTGTTGGTGGCATCCTGTACGGATACGGCCGGAACGATATCGGCTTCGCCGGCATCGACCATGGCGGCAGCAACGGCGCTGTCGGAGCGGAACAGATAGGTCGCCTGTTCCACCTGCGGTTTCTCCCCCCAATATTCCGGATTGCGCTTCAGCACGATTGACTGGCCGATTTCCCATTTGTCGAACGTATAAGGGCCGGTGCCAATCGGCTTGCGGGTGAATTCGTCGGCTGGTGTCGCCTCGGCCGATTCCACCGCCATCACCGTCATCAGAAGCGGGAGAATCGGTTGTGCTGGTTTTGTCGTAATGCGGATAGTGTTGGCATCCGGCGTTTCGAAGCTGAACTCCGTGCCGCCGAAATATTTGCCGCCGGTCTCACAGCTGAGCTTCTTGTTCTTGTTGCGCTCGATGGTGAATTGGACATCTTTGGCGGTGAACGGCTTGCCATCGTGCCATTTGACATTCTGGCGCAGCTTGAACTCCCAGGTGTCGTCGTCGATCTTCGACCATTCCGTCGCCAGGCGGGGTTTGAGGCCGCCATTGACGTAGTCGAATTCCACGAGCATCTCGTTGACGTTTTCAGAAATGACCCGGCCGACGTCCTGGCGCGCCGCCATGCAGGGTTCGACGACATCGACGGTTTCGGCAAGCACGACAGTGACGTTGCTCTTGGCATCCTGCGCCTGAGCCGTGCCGCCGCTCAGCGCCAGCACCGTTGTTGAAAAGCAGGCAGCTAACAAATGCAGTTTCATTTCGTTCTCCTCCCATGCGCCTTTGGCGCTCCTCACAGTCAATCTGCGTCCCGTTTCCGGTGCTCCGGCATTCATCTCCTCATAGTTCTGCAAAGCACAAGTGCACTAATATACTAGTTGACGACACCCTTCAACCGTGGCGCTCCGAAGCGCGGAGCTCTCAACCGTGTCTGGAACGCCTTATTTTAGCTGGCCGAAGCAATCAGTTCGCGCATCATCTCGACTTCCTCATCGGTAAGATCCGTTAGCGGCGCCCGCACCGGACCGGCATCAAAGCCACGCAAACGCACGCCTGCCTTAACGGCGGATACCGCATAACCGGCCTTGCGATCACGAATACGGGCGAAGGGATAATAGAAGTCGCGCAGCATCTGTTCACAGGCCGTGTCGTCACCGCTAAGGAATGCCTTGTGGAACTTCAATGCCGTTTCAGGCACGAAATTGAAGACCGCCGAGGAATAGGTCGGCATGCCGGCTCCGCGATAGGCCTGAGCAAACAGTTCATGTGTCGGCATGCCGCCGATATAGGAAAGGCGGTCCCCAAGCGCGATCGTCACACGGCGCACCGTATCGATGTCACCGGTACCGTCCTTGAAGCCGATCAGATTTGGGCATTCGTCGGCAAGCTGGGCCAGCTGCTCGGCCGAAACCCGCGCCTGGCCGCGATTATAAACGATGACGCCCATATTGGTGGCCTTGCAAACGGCCCGTACACGCGCGGCAATGCCATCTGCCGGCGCCTCGGTGAGGTAATGCGGCAGCAGAAGAATGCCGTCGCCACCGGCCGCCTCGATCTCGCGCGCCATGTCGCAGGCAATCCGCGTGCCGTAGCCGCATCCGGAAATGACCGGCGCGTCGCCGGACACGGCGCGGGCGGCCTTTACCACCTCGACCACCTCACCCGGTGTCAGCGAAAACAGCTCACCGGTGCCGCCGGCAACGATCAGGCCGGCAACGGGATAGGATGACAGCCATTCCAGATGCGCTGAAAAAGGCCTGGCGGCAAACCGGTCCTCCGCATCGAAAGGAGTGACGGGAAAAGACAGCAGGCCGTTGCGAATGATCTCGCGAAGTTCCGTCGGGGCAATCAATTTGGTACTCCTCGGTTTCAGTTGCGCAGGTCTTGCGGCAACAGGTCGGCGGGGAAATTCTGATAAGCGACGGGGCGCAGAAACCTGCGGATCGACATGGTCCCGACGCTGGTCGCGCCGAAATTGGTCGAGGCCGGGTAGGGTCCGCCATGCACCATGGAATCGACAACCTCGACGCCGGTTGGGAAGCCATTGACCAGCAATCTGCCCGCCTTCCTTTCGAGGATCGGCAGCAGGTCGCGGGCAAGGCCCAGATCGGTGTCGTCCATATGGATCGTCGCGGTCAGTTGCCCCTGGAAGCTTTCGGCAAGGGCGAGCATCTTTTCAGGCGAGTCGACGCGTACGACGAGGCCGAGAGGACCGAACACCTCTTCGCTGAGCGAGTGATCGGCAAGCCAGGCCGAGCCGTTGGTCTCGAACAGGCTCGGCTCTGCGTCGCGGCCGGCACTCTCTGCAGCGAGAACCGGCGCGACGGCATTGCTTGCCCGCATGCGGTCGACACCTTCGTGATAGGCAGTGGCGATGCCTTTGGTCAGCATCGTCTGCGGCGCCACCTTTTCAAGAGCCGATTTGGCGGCACTGGTGAATTTGTCCGCCTCCGGCCCGTCGACGACGACGGCGATACCGGGTTTGGTGCAGAACTGGCCGGCACCAAGCGTCAGTGAACCGGCCCAGCCTGAACCGATTGCCTCCGCCCGGGCAGCGGTAGCGGCCGGAAGGAGGAACATCGGATTAACGCTGCCCAGTTCCCCGAAAAAGGGGATCGGCTCAGGGCGCTGGGCGCAAAGGTCAAAGAGCGCCCGTCCGCCGGCAAGCGAACCGGTAAAGCCGACGGCTTTGATTGCCGGATGCGTCACTAGAGCCGTTCCGACATCACGGCGGCCGCCCTGGATCAGGCTGAAGACGCCGGCCGGCATTCCAGTGCGCTCGATAGCGGCTGCAACCGCCTCGGCGATGATCTCACCGGTGCCGGGATGGGCTGAATGTCCCTTCACAACGACCGGGCAGCCCGCGGCAAGCGCCGCTGCCGTATCGCCGCCGGCCGTCGAAAATGCCAGCGGAAAATTCGAAGCGCCGAAGACGGCGACGGGGCCGATCGGCCGTTGCACCAGACGGATCTCGGGCCGCGGCGCCGGTTGCCGATCGGGTTGGGCCGCATCGATGCGGGCGTCAAGATGCGCGCCCTTGCGGATATGGTCGGCAAACAGTCTGAGTTGGCCGGTGGTGCGAGCACGTTCGCCGTTGAGCCGGCCCTCTGGAAGTCCGGTTTCCTGCGTTCCGATGAGGGTGACGGCCTCGCCGCGCTTGTCGATCTCCTCGGCGATTGCCTCGAGGAAAATGGCGCGTTCCTCGCGTGTCGTTGCCGAAAATGCTGCAAAGGCAGCTTCAGCAGCGCGGCAGGCGCGGTCGACCAATTCCGTTGTGCCGACAGCGAAGTCATGCGCCTGCCCATGCGCCGGCTCTGACCGAAATGTCGTCGTTCCGGCAATCCATTCGCCGGCGATGAAATGCTTGCCTGAAGGGGTCCAGCTCATTGTCATTCTCCTCGGCGGAGCTTTGCTCCGTCCTGATTCCGTTGTTCAAGATGCGCCGCCTTAGCGGCCATTCACCTTCCGCCATTCGGCAAAGAGCGTCAGATTGCTTTCGTCGGTGGCCGGGTAGAGGCCAATGATCGTATGACCTTGCTTGACGCGTTCCGTGACGAAATCCTCGTAAGCGGTCATCTCCACCGCTTCATCAGCGATCTCGTCGGCAATCTCTGCCGGGATGACGATCACGCTATCGTCGTCGCCAACCATGATGTCGCCCGGGAAAACCGCCACATCACCACAGCCTATCGGCACATTGATGTCGATTGCCTCGTGCAGCGTCAGGTTCGTCGGGCTGGAGGGGCGATGGTGATAGGCGGGGATATCGAGGCCGCCGATCGTCATGGCGTCCCGGAAGCCGCCATCGGTGACGACGCCGGCGCCGCCGCGCATCATCAGGCGGGTAATCAGGATGTCGCCGGCAGAGGCCGCGCGCGGATCCTTGCGGCTGTCCATCACCATAACAGAGCCTTCCGGGCACGTCTCGATGGCAAGCCGTTGCGGATGTTTCGGGTTCCGAAAGACGTTCATCGCGTTGCGGTCCTCGCGCGCCGGCATGTAGCGCAGCGTGAAGGCCGGTCCGACCATATTGCGGCCCTTCGGCTGGACCGGCCGAACATCCTGGATCGTCTGGTTTCTCAGGCCGCGCTTGAACAGGGCCGAGCAGAGCGTCGCGACGGAGACACCCATCAGTTTTTCACGGGTTGCGGGGTTCATTTTTCCTCCTCCTCGTTCTCGTTCACGCGCCGAAGCTGCGGGTTTCCGCAGTCCAGTCACGGGCTTTGCCTGTCAGGCTGCAGCCGAGCCCAGGACGAGCCGGCACGATCATCCGGCCGTCCTTGATGTCGAGTTGTTCGTTAAACAGGGGCGCCAGCCAATCGAAATGCTCGACCCATGGCTCATGCGCATAAGCGGCCGCCAGGTGCAGATGGATTTCCATGGCGAAGTGCGGGGCCAGGCGCATACGTTTCGCCTCGGCGTGCGTGCAGATGCGCAGAAAAGGGGTGATGCCGCCGACACGCGGCGCATCCGGCTGAATGAAGTCGACCGCATCGGCTCGGATCAGCGCCATGTGCTCGTCGGCGCTTGCCAGCATTTCGCCGGTGGCGATCGGCGTGGCGAGTTCGCGTGCCAGTGCCGCATGGCCTTCGGCGTCATAGGCATCGAGCGGCTCTTCGATCCATTCGAGATTGAGCGGCTCGACCAGCCGGCCGAAGCGCAAGGCCGTCGTGCGGTCCCATTGCTGGTTTGCATCGACCATCAGCGGAACACGGCCATCGATATGGCTGGTCACCGCGTCAAGCCTGCGAAGGTCGATCATCGGATCCGGCTGCCCGACCTTGATCTTGATGCCGCCGATCCCGGACGCGATCGAGTGGTCGATGGCATCGCGGATTTCCTCGACGCTCGATGACAGGAAGCCGCCGGAGGTGTTGTAGCAGGCGACACTGTCGCGATGGGCGCCAAGCAGTTTTGCGAGCGGCAGGCCGGCGCGTTTCGCCTTCAGATCCCAGAGGCAGATGTCGATGGCGGCGATCGCCTGGGTCGCGATGCCGGAGCGGCCGACCGAGGCCCCGGCCCAGCAGAGCTTGTCCCAGATGCGCGCGGTATCGTTGGGATCTTCGCCGATCAGGTTGTCGGCAAGCTCGCAGGCATGTGCATAAAGCGCAGGTCCACCTGCCCGCTTCGAGTAACTGAAGCCGAGACCGCTGTGGCCAGCCTCGGAGACGATCTCGCAAAATAGAAAGGCCACCTGCGTCAGCGGCTTTTGCCGGCCTGTCAACACCTTGGCATCGCTGATCGGCCGCGCCAAAGGCAGGTAGACGAGCGACAGGGTGACCGATCGGATGGCGTCCAGCTTGGACGGACCGGCAGCGAAGCCAGCCTTGGGAGGCTGTGCGGGAATCGTACGTCGATCGGGATCAAACATCGTAGTGCCTCAGTTGATGGCCGGTTCCGGCGTCTTGCCACCGAATTGCGTCGTCAGGAAATCAAAGTCGCAGCCTTTGTCGGCCTGCTCGATATGGCCGGAGAACATAAAACCGTAACCGCGCTCGTAATGCCGCGTCGGCGCCACCCAGGCGGCCCGCCGTGCTGTGATCTCTTCTTCGGAAACCAGCATATTGAGGCTGCGTGCCGGAATGTCGAGCTCGACCATGTCCCCCGTTTTCAGCAGCGCCAGAGGCCCGCCAACATAAGATTCCGGTGCGACATGCAGCACGCAGGCGCCAAAACTGGTTCCGGACATGCGGGCGTCCGAGATCCGCACCATGTCGCGCAGGCCGAGCTTCAACAGCGCCTTCGGCATCGGGATCATGCCCCATTCCGGCATGCCCGGTCCACCCTGTGGGCCAGCATTGCGGAGCACGAGAACCGTGTCCGGCGTCAGCGGATAGTCTGGATCATCGATGATCTTCTTCATCTCCGCATAGCTGTCGGCGACCAGCGCCGGGCCGCAATGGCGATGAAATTTCGGGTCGCAGGCCGCCGGTTTGATGACCGCGCCGTCCGGACACAGGTTCCCCTTGAGCACGGCCAGCGAACCTTCGTGATAGACCGGGTTCGACAATGGCCGGATAACGTCGTCATTGTAGATCTTCACCTGGTCGAGACCGTCCACCAAGGGTTTTCCCGTCACGGTGATCGCGGTGGGATCCAGCTTGTCGCCGAGCTGCTTCATCAGGGCGCGCAAGCCGCCCGCATAAAAGAAATCCTCCATCAAATAGGTCGAACCGGAAGGCCGGATGTTGGCGAGAACCGGCGTCGTGCGACCGATGCGATCGAGATCATCGAGCTCCAGCGGGACGCCGGCACGCCGCGCCATGGCGATCAGGTGAATGATCGCATTGGTGGAGCAGCCGGTCGCCATGGCGACCGTGACTGCGTTGTCGACGGCCGCGGACGTGATGATCTGGTCCGGCGTCAGATCCTCCCACACCATATCGACGATGCGGCGGCCGCAGGCCGCCGACATGCGCTGGTGATTGGCGTCGGCTGCCGGGATCGAGGATGCGCCCGGCAGCGTCAACCCCATAGCCTCGGCGATCGCCGTCATCGTCGACGCCGTGCCCATGGTCATGCAATGGCCGTAACTGCGGGCAATCCCGCCTTCGATGCCCTGCCATTCCTCCTGGGTGATCGTGCCGGCGCGCCGCTCGTCCCAATATTTGAAGCCGTCGGTACCAGAGCCCAGCGTCTTGCCGGCATAGTTGCCGCGAAGCATCGGGCCGGCAGGGAGATAAATGAAGGGAATGCCCATGCTAACCGCGCCCATGACAAGACCTGGTGTCGTCTTGTCGCAGCCACCCATCAGGACGGCGCCATCGACAGGATGGCTCCGCAACAGTTCCTCGGTCTCCATCGCCAGCATGTTGCGATAAAGCATGGTGGTCGGCTTGACGAAGTTTTCGGAAAGGGAAAGAGCGGGCAGTTCCATGGGAAACCCACCCGACTGAAGAATTCCGCGCTTTACCCATTCGGCGCGTTCGCGGAAATGCATGTGGCACGGCTGCGCATCGGACCAGGTGTTGATCACGGCAATGATCGGCTTTCCCTGCCAATCCTCCGGCGCGTAGCCCATCTGCATGGTCCTAGACCGGTGGCCGAATGAGCGCTGATCATCCGGCAACATCCATCGGGCGGACCGCAATTGCTCGTAGGTTTTCCTCGCGGTCACGGCTTCCTCCCACATTTTCGCTTGCTTATCTCAGCGTTTGCACCAACTGATATTTTAGTTTTACATATATATCAATGGAAAGTTTGCGTTCTTGTGCATTAGGTCGTGCAAAGCTATGAATGGAGTCGAAAAGGACGCCTCACATGAATTCCCAGTTCGCCTCTACATTTGGCCTGACCGCGCCCGGCTTTCCGGTCGTTGCCGGCAGTACGGTCCAGCGGGTCTATGATGATCTGCGAAAGCGCATCATCACTATTCAGCTGCCGCCGGACACCACGCTGTCGCGCACCGAACTCACCGAGACTTATCAAGTCAGCCAGACTCCTATCCGTGACGCATTGCAGCTTCTCAAACAGGAGGGTCTGGTCCGCATTTACCCGCAGTCCCGCACTGTGGTGACCAGGATCGACGTCCTGCAGATTTACGAGGCGCATTTCCTTCGCGTTGCACTGGAAACGGAAGTTTGCCGCCGCCTCGCAACCGATCCGGATCCGGATCCGAGCGTCATCACCCGCGCCCGGTCGATCATCAAGATGCAGTCGGCCGTCGCCGACGACGCCGATCAGATCGCGATCTTCCAGGAGCTCGACGAGCTCTTTCACCAGACATTGTTCGCAGGCGCCAAGCGCAGCAGTCTCCACCAATTGATACGCGAGCGGTCCGGCCATCTCGAGCGCATTCGTCGCCTGCATCTGCCCGAGAAGGGCAAGATCATCAGCATCCTCGATGGGCACCACGCCATCATCGATGCGATTGCCGCCCGCGACGAACAGGGTGCCGTCGACGCGATCCGTGAGCATCTCAGCCAGACCGTCGCAAAAGTCGAAGAGCTCAGGAAGGAGTTCCCGGATTACTTTGTCTGAACCGGCCGCATCGCGGGTTTCAGTCGGCGTCAATTGACCGGCGTCAGCAGCGGCCTGCCTGCGAAGAAGGCGGCAAGGTTGTCGACCGTCAATTGCGCCATCCTGTCGCGCGTTTCCTCGGTACCGCTGGCATGATGGGGATAGAGCACAACATTGTCGAGCGCCGCGAAGCGCGGATCGGGATTGGGTTCGTTGAGGTAGACATCGATACCGGCCGAGGCGATCCGCCTTTCCTGCAAGGCCTTGATCAAGGCCGGCTCGTCGACGACGGTGCCGCGAGCAATATTGATGAAGCTGCCCGTCGGTCCGAGCGCATTCAGCACGTCCGCCGAAATCAATCCTTCGGTCGAGGGGCCGCCTGGGGTCGCGACGATCAGGATATCGGCCCAGTCCGCCAGTTTTACCGGCGTGTCGAAATAGGCAAAATCGTTGCCGGCTTTCGTCGTCCTCCCATAATAACCGACCGTCAGCCCGACAGCTTCGCATCGCTTGGCGATTGCCATCCCTATGCGGCCGAGGCCGACGATCCCGGCCTTCTTGCCCGACGTCGATGTCGTCAGCGGCATCATGCCCTTCCGCCCCCAATCGCCGGAGCGCACATAGCGATCGCCTTCCGGCAGGCGCCGGCGTGCCGCCAACATCAGAAGCAGTGCCATGTCGGCAACGTCGTCGCACAGCACCTCGGATGTGTTGGTGAGCTTGATGCCGCGCCGTGTCATCGCCTCGACATCCATCTGGTCGTAGCCAGCCGAGGAACAGGCGGCGAGCTTTAATGCCGGCAATTTTGAAAGCAGGGCTTCGTCGATCGTCACATGGCCGTTGCAGACCAGCGCGGAAGAGATCGGGCCAGCCTCCTGCAACAGAGCATCCCGCTCTTCGCCTTTGACAAGATCGAGCCGGTGCAGCGTGTAGGTCTCCTCCAGCATCGCCATCTGATGGGGCCGGAGCGGATAGGCGACGATGACATCGGGCTTCATGCGGAAACGAGTCCTTCCTGTAGTTGGCGGGCGGCGCGTCGGGTGGCCTGGATTTCCGGATCGGGATCGAGGCTCGCGGCAAGAAGCGCCTGCGTGTAAGGGTGGGAGGGCGCGTTGAAGATCTGTTCCACCGGCCCCTCCTCGACAATCTCGCCGGCCTTCATGACGATGACGCGATCGGCGAAATCGCGAACCACCGGCAGGTCGTGTGCGATGAAGAGGTAGGACAGGCCGAATTCGCGACGCAGGCCCTCAAGCAAGGCGATCACCTGTGCCTGGATCGACACGTCGAGTGCGGAAACCGCCTCGTCGCAGATGATCAGTTTAGGCTCCATCGCCAGCGCACGGGCAATCGCGATGCGCTGGCGCTGGCCGCCGGAAAACTGATGTGGATATCGGTCGGCCATATCCGGTTTCAGGCCGACTTTGACCAGCAGCTCGGCCACTCTTTCCTTCCATCTCGCTTTCGGCAGGATATCCGGGTGAATGACCCAGGCTTCGGAAATCAACCGGAACACGCTCATCCGCGGGTTCAGTGATTGGGTGGGGTCCTGAAAGACCATCTGCAAATCGCGACGCAGCCCGAATATTTCCCTCGGAGCCATCGCAAGCAGATCGTTGCCGCGGTAGAGAACCTGGCCCTCCTGCGGATCATCGAGGCGAACGATCGCCCGGGCAAGGGTTGACTTGCCGGAACCGCTCTCGCCGACAACGGCGACCGTCTCGCCGGGCATGATGACGAAATCCACGCCCTTCAGCGCCTGGAATGCACCAAAACTCTTTTTCAAGCCGATGGCGCGCAGCAGCGGTTCGCCCTGCCGGTCACGCTCCTGCGCCATCGCACCCTTCCCCGGTGCGGCGGCAATCAGCTTCTTCGTATAGGCGTTCTGCGGGTTGCGATAGACTTCGGCCGCATTGCCGGTTTCGACGACACAGCCGGAATTCATCACCACGACCCGGTCGGCGATCTCGGCAACAACGCCCAAATCGTGGGTGATCAGCAACAGGCCCATGCCGGTTTCCAGCTGCAACTCCTGCAGAAGTTCGAGCACCTGCGCCTGCACGGTAACATCAAGCGCGGTGGTGGGTTCATCCGCGATCAGGATATCGGGCTTGCAGGCTATTGCCATGGCGATCATCAGGCGCTGCCGCTGGCCGCCGGAGAACTGGAACGGATATTTTCGCATCGCCGCCGGCGGATCGCTTATGCCGACGCGCCCGATCAATTCGAGCGCTCTCGCGCCAGCACGTGCCGCCGACTGACCATGCGTCGTCATCATCTCGGTGATTTGCCAGCCGACCGGATAGACCGGATTGAGGTGGGCGAGAGGGTCCTGAAAGATCATGGCGATCTTGGCGCCGTTGATCGAGCGCCGCTCCTCGGGCGTCATTTTTAGCATGTCGCGGCCGTTGAGGAGAATGGTGCCGCTGGTGATCTTGCCGGGTGGCATGTCGATCAAGTTCATGATCGCCGAGGCCGACACGGACTTGCCCGAACCGCTTTCCCCAAGGATCGCCAGCGTCTCGCCGCGATCGAGATGCCAGCTGACATCCTGCACCGCCTTGACGGTCCCGCTGGCGGTGTGAAACTCGACCGAGAGGTCACGCACTTCCAAAAGATGTTCAGCCATTTTTCCTGCCCCTCATTTCAAGGCGCCAGCGTTGTGTCGGATCGAGCGCGATGCGCAGCCAATTCGACAGAAGGTTCAGCGACAGCGTCGTCAGGATGATTACAAGGCCCGGCCAGAAGGATAGCCACCAGGCATTGGTGAGATAGGGCCGTCCTTGAGCAACCATGAGACCCCAGGTGATCTCCGGCGCCTGAATGCCGATGCCCAGGAATGACAGGGAGGACTCCGCCAGCATGACGAAAGCGAAATCCAGCGTCGCGATGGTCACCAGCGTCGGGAAGATCACCGGCAGGATGTGATGGAAGACAATGCGCCAATACGATGCTCCCATGACCTTCGCCGCCTGCACGAACATCCGCTCGCGCACTTCCAGCACTTCGGCGCGCGTGGTGCGCAGATAGATGGGAATGCGGGTGATCGCCAGGACGAGGACGATATTGGTGACCGAGGGCTCGAGCATGTAGAGCACGATCACCGCCAGAAGCAGCGACGGAAAGGACATGATGACGTCGCCGAGGCGCATGATCCATTGAGCAGCAGAAGAGCGGCTGTAACCTGCCACCAGACCGAGCGCCGTACCGACGACAGATGATGCGAGCACGGCTGCCGTGGCAACCAGGATGGTGTTTTGCGCCGCCACGATGACGCGGGCGAGAAGCGGCCTGCCGAGCGCATCGGCGCCGAGGACATAAAGCAATCCGCGGGTGATATCGAACGGCGGTGCGTTGCGGCCCCGCAGGTTCTGCTTGGTGGCGATGGCCTCCAGCAGCAGCGGGCCAAACAGCGCACAGAGCAGAACGATCAAGAGGAACAGAGCCGCGAAAAAAGCGAGCTTGTCCGCCCACAGCATCGTCAGCCAGCGCCCGATCGGGCCGCTTGGTTTTTTCTCGGCGAGGATTTGTGTGTCGGCCATCGTCATCGCTCAATACCGGATGCGCGGATCGAGCAGCGCATAGGCGATGTCGATCAACAGGTTCATGATGAAGATCGCCATTGCCGAGACCATGATGACGGCCAGAACGACGGCGAAATCGCGAAGCAAAATGGAATCGATCATCAGCTTGCCGATGCCCGGAAAGCCAAACACCGTCTCGACGACGACGGCACCGTTCAAGATGGCGGCCGCCTGGTCGCCGATGACTGTGATCACCGGCAGCATGGCGTTGCGCAGTCCGTGAATGAAGATGATTGAGTTCGAGCGGACCCCCTTGGCGCGGGCCGTCTTCACATAGGCGGAAGACAGAACGCTGATCATCGAGCCGCGGACCACCTGCAGGATCAGGCCGAAAGGCCGGATGAACAGCACGCTGACCGGCAGGACCCAGTGCCAGAAAGTTCCCGTTCCCGATGTCGGCAGGACATGCAGTTTGACGGCGAAAATAACGATCGCCACGATGGCCAGCCAGAAATCCGGCGCCGCAGCGCCGATCAGCGAGAAGAAAGTGGCAAGACGGTCGAAGACGCCGCCGACGCGAAACGCCGCGAGCGAACCGATGACGATCGCGGCGACCGTGACCAGCGCCATGGTGATGACGGCCAGCCAGAAGGTCCACACGAAAGCCTCCAGCACGACATCCATGGCCGGACGGGCCTGTCGCAGTGACTGACCGAAATTGCCTTGGGCAAGATCCGAGACATAACGGCCGAACTGGATGATCAACGGATCGTTGAAACCGTTCATCTCTCGGAATTGCTGGCGCATTTCCGTGGTCGCATCGATCGGCAGATAGAGGTCGGTCGGATCGCCCGTCAGCCGGGACAGGAAGAACACGATGACGATAAGCACCACGAGCGATACGCCACTGGCGATCGCGCGTTTGCCGATGAAACTCTTCATGCACTCCTCCCGAGTGAACCCCATTGGGCCGTGATGTCCGTTCGTCCGGGTGCCTGTCATACCCGGCCGGCAACAGGCACGGCTCGACGATCGGCGTTATAACTGAAATATTAGTTCATCTAAAATTTTTGTGAACCCCAAAAATGAACGGGGCTTATCGCGGTGGTTTGCGTCGCCATGTCATGTCGCGGGTTCCAATAATGGCCGCGCCGATGATCACGACCGCGCCGATCCAAGTCTGTGCGGCCGGAACTTCCGAGAAAAATGAGAAGGCCATAAGGGCCACGATGGGCAGTCGGAGAAAGTCAAGCGGTGCCAGGACGCTTGCGGCCGCCATGCCGAAAGCGCGCGTGATCAGCGTCATGTTGAGAGCGCCGAGTGCCCCCTGCATGGCAAGCAGTGCGAGTTGGTTCCAGGTCGGCATTGACCAGACCGGCAGCATGACGATTAGGCCAAGCGGCACCGTCGCTATCAGATTCCATCCAACCAGCCGGTCGGCACTATCCTTCAATGCCATCCGCCGCAGCATCAATTGGCTGGCTGCCGTCAAGACCGCTCCTGCCAGCGCAAAAAGCAGCCATTGGTCGAAACCGGACGCTCCAGGGCGAATGATGATCATGACACCGATAAAACCTGCGACAATGCCGGCCACGCTGGAGATGCCGACATGTTCCTTGAGCACCAGCCAAGCACCCAGAACGAGAAACATCGGCATGGTGAAATTGATCGCCGTCGCATCGGCGAGTGGCGCGTGCGCAAAGGCGACGAACAAAGCAACCAGTGAGGCAAGCTTCAGACCCGCACGCACGACATGCAGAACACGATAGGGAGAGGATTTCAGGTCGACCCGTGACACGATCCAGGGCGTGACGACAAGAAGTCCGAAAAACGACCGGAAAAAGCCGATCATCAATGGATGCACGTCACCGGCCAGCAAACGCACAATGACTGCGTCGAGACTATTTAAAAAAGCGGCGGCCACCATCAAGCAGACGGCAAGGCCTGTGCGACCAGGCTGCATCACGCTGCTCCTGACCGAACAAAGGTGAACCCTGCTATATCGGCTATTCGATACGGCAGCGCGTTGAACCGGCAATCCATTGGAAATAAAGCCTTCCTGGCGTGTCTGCTGATCTCCCGCTCCCGCGGTTTGCCGCGGCGGAGACCACTCGTTCTCACCAGGGGCCGGTGGCATCCGCTATCCCCAGCGCGGATTAACGGCTTTATCTCAATCCATCGGCCGCCGTCCACCGTGACAGAGCGTATTGCTGACGGGGGCCGCCCTCGCTCACGGCTAGAGCATGATGCCGAAAAGTGTGAGCGGTTTTCGGACGACATCATGCTCTAACTATATAAAGTAGAACAGGATTCAGATTTTAGGCCGAGCCTAAAACCATCCTGTTCTAGTGGATCACTCCGTTCGTCTTCGCCCGGTTCGAGAACTGGTGGACGAGCATAATGCCTTGCTCAAGGAGCAACTCGGCGGCCTGCAGATCGCGTGGCGTCAGGTCCCCGGATAGTCCGCGAATCGTATTGGCGACGCAAATGGAGTTGGCGACGAAGCGGGCGTCGCCCTCACCTTCCGCCTCCTCGGCCGTTGCTTCCAAGGCATCAGCGACGGTGTCGAGCAGGCTCGAGCGTTCGACGAGCGTCATGTCGTTCAGGGTTTTGGAAATGCCGTTCATGATTGTCTCCTCGCGCGTGCTCAAGGCGGATCGCAGCTCCGTTTTCTCGATTTCAGTTACGTGGCGGTGACTGTCAGATAGGATGGCTGTTTTCAGAAGCAACTCATGGCTGCCGCGCACCTGACGCATGAGTGAAGCGAGATCGGACGGCTCAATCGATAATTTCGGGCCGATCATTCCAGATGCGTCAGGAGGTCGGCAAGCATCGGTCGCTGCCCTTTCAACAGCTTTATGGCTGCGTCGGGCGGGGAAAACCACCCCGCGCGATCGACCTCCGGAAAGCTCTTTACCCGGCCTGACCCTGGTGGCCATTCCATTTTAAATTCGCAACTCTGTATCGCATTCACGTCCAGTATCGGATCGGCTTCGATCGACCACGCAACAACCGTCTTTCCGCCAGGTTGTCGGTATTCGCCTAACGGTGTGAACCTGCCATCGACTTCGACACCCAGCTCTTCGGCAGTTTCCCTTATTGCTGCGGCGAGCTCATCTTCTCCAGGCTCGATCAGCCCCTTCGGGATCGACCACGCAGCCTCGTCTTTCCTAGCCCAGAAAGGACCGCCCGGATGGACGAGAAGCACTTCGATGTCCCTGGAAACACGCCGGTAAAGCAGAAGTCCGGCGCTACGGATTGCCATCGCGTGTGCCCTTCTTGTGTCGATCACGAGGCCAGGCATTCCTCACAGATGCCGCAGCCGTCATCGTCCATCCACTGACGCCGGCGCCTACAGCAAAGGCAAGCACGACTGTCGGGATGTTCTTTCGTGTCTTCCGGTGGAATAATCTCGATCGTCGTGTCGATTAGAGTGTCGGCCACAAGTTCCGCCATCTCGTTGCTCCATCAGTCTGTTCTAAATAAGATAGGGGCGGCGACCGATACCGGCAAGCTCTCGACGCCGGTCGGAGCGGCAAATGGCATGCCGAACCACATTCGGCGCTCTCAACATCGAGCGCTGGGCCTTCTTGCGACAAGTGATATAGTTGAATTTCGGTCGTCCAACTGGACGATACGACAAAGGAATTATTCCATGGGAGACCAGAATCGCCCGCTGCAACCAGGAGAAACCGCCCCCGCCTTCGCGCTAGCCACGGCCAACTTCGATGGAACGGTCTCATTCGCCGATTTGAGCGGTCGCCCGTTCTTGATCGGGTTCTTTCGCGGGCTACACTGCCCGTTCTGTCGGCGCCAGGTCGAACAGCTCGCTGGCATACAGCCCACCCTGCGCGCCTCCGGGGTGGAGACCGTGGCCGTTATCAACACACCAGTAGAACGCGCCCGCCTGTATTTCCGCCACCGGCCGACGCCAGTAACGCTGCTATGCGATCCCGACTGCCACACACATCGGGCCTATGGTGTGCCCCATGCTGAGTTCCTACCCGATGGGAGCAGCAAGCAGCCCGAATGGCCTTATCGCGCGACGATGGCGCAGTTCCAGGCGGCGCGCATCAACCCCACGGGCGAATTGTCGGAAGTGCTCCAGCCGATGGAAGCCAATACGATACTCAACGCCAAGGACCGCTTCGAGCTTGATGAAGCCGATATGGCGATCTTCTCGAACCACGCCACCCAGCTCGTCGGGCACTTCCTGGTCAATGCGAATGGCACCATCGCCTGGTCGCAAATTGAGGCGCTGGACGGACCGAACAGCCTTTGCATCTTCCCGACTGCTGCGGAGATAATCGCCGCCGCCGGCAGCCTTGGACGCTGACCTGCAGCGAACTGACCGCCAGCGTTGCTGCACGATGTCGGATGAGGGCGACGACACGCATTAGATCGGGCGCAGGCCGGTGACGGCGCAATCCCGAATACGGCGTCTGATCCTGGACAATGCTGAAATCGACAATTCGCCAACCCATGTCTCTCAGACATCGTTGGCCGGCCATGCGGTGCGCCACGTCGAGCTGCTGATCGACCTCATCAATTCCCGCTACGCAGATCCGGTAGGCGTAGCCGATCTCGCAAGACTCGCGGGCATGCATCCAAGCATCGCCAACAGCGCTTTCCGAAAGATTTTGGGAATATCAGTCAACGAATACCTGACCCGACATCGGATTGCCCGAGCGATGCAGCTTCTGACAGACACGGAGGATCCTGTCCTCCAGATCGGTTTTGACTGCGGGTTTGGTTCCAGCAGTCGCTTCTACGAGATCTTCAAGGAGCGAACGGGGACGACCCCCCGTCATTTCCGAGAAGCGGTGAACTCCAAGAACACTCCAGCGCCTTGACGGGATATGACCAACGACCTGTTATTCCATGTCTGTCCTCCCTCACAGTTTCAATTGCCAGACGCAGGCCTCGGCGACGGCGCCGGTGAGCGTTGCCGATCGTGCGGCGGCAAAGCCCGGAATGCGTTTGGACCCCGTCCAGCGGCCGTTGTCAGCGAAGACCTCGATGGAGCCGGCATCGAGGAAGACGCGCAGGCTCGACGGTTTCGCGCCGGTGGCGACGTAACGTGGCGGCGTCACACCGGTGCGAGCGTCGAAGACAATCGCCAGACCATCGGCATCGAGTTTCACGCCTAGATCGACATCCGGATGATCGAAGGTGAGATCAAAGGCGGCACCCGGCTCGGTGAGATCAAGGACGATCTCGACGGCGCCGGTGCCGAGCGGCACGGTCTTGCCGGCGGCAAGCGCGGTGTCATCCAGCAACTGATGGCGCAGGCTTTCGACGGCTACGACCGGCGGGGTCAGCACGGTGTCGCCGTCGAGAAGCACGCGGCGCGGCAGGGTCATGGTCGTCGGGAAATCGTCCTTCTTGGAAAAGTCCGTCCAGTTGGCGAGCCAGGCAATGCCGACCGGCTCGTCGCCATCAACGAAGGCCTGGAAGGCATAGGCATCCGAACCGAAATCCAACTCCTGCACGAACTCCGCAGTGAAGGTGCGGCCATCGAAACCGCCGACGGTGACGGAGGTGAGATTGCGGCGGCCGGTGGCCGGGTCGCGGCTGGTGAGCAGACCGAAGATCAGCGCCCAGCGGGTTTCTGCGTTTTTTCCGGAAAGCGGCACCATGCAGGGGCATTCCGCCGCCGTCATGCCGAAACCGTCCTCGCGATGGATGATGCCGAGGAAGGTCCATCCATCGGCGCCTTGCGCGTCTGCGGTTTCATAGAGCAGTACGACGCCGCCCTGCCTGTCGCGGCTGCCGAGCAGCATCTTCCAGCGGCCGTCCGGGCCTTTGAAGACATAGGGGTCACGGAAATCGGTGGTGAGGTTCAAGCCTTCCGGGCGCAGCGGCATCACGGTTTCCGACGGGCCGGCGACGATGCCGTCGCGGCTGACGGCGGAAAGCTGGATTTGCTCTTCCGGTTGCCGATCACGCACATGCTCGGTGTAGAAGACGCGGATTTCCTCGCCTTCCGGGCCGGTGCCGGGGATCGCCGAGCCGGAGAAGGCGCCGCCGCGCCCATCGTCCTTTTCCGACAGATGCGCCGCCGGGAAGAGGAACATGGGCAGATGTGTCCAGTGGACGAAATCCTTCGAGACGGCATGGCCCCAGTGCATAGTGTTCCAGCGCGGCTCATGAGGATAATGCTGGTAGAAGAGGTGAGCGTTTCCGCCAAACCGTCCAAAACCGTTCGGATCGTTCATCCAGCCGAAGGGCGGGCGGAAGTGGTAGCTGTCGGGCACGTCGGGGGCGGCGGTGCGGGCATCGCTGTGCAGGACGCGGATGCCCTCCTTCATCACGGTGTCCGGCCGGAAGGCGTAAGCGACGGAGAGCGCTGTGGTTGTCGCATCATAGGACAGCGTGGCACGACCGCCCTTCGCCAGCGTCACAGCGAAGAACTCAAATTCTCCGGTGCGGCGGGTCGAGGGCTCGCCGATGTCGTTGCCATCAACCGCGACGAAGAGCTTCGCCTCGCCGCCGGCATGGCGCGCCTTCAGCCAGAGATGCAGCACCGTGCCTTCGGGCAGTTCCGCTTCAATGGTTTCAGGTGCTGACGTTTCGGACTTTGCCTGCAGAGACATGATCAACCTTTCACGGCGGAGCCGACGAATGAACTGACGAACCAGCGCTGGAAAGCCAGATAGAGAATGAGGACGGGGATCATCATCAGCACCGAGGCGGCCATGGCGCGGTCCCAGTAGATGCTGTCCTGTCCGAAGAAGGTGGCGATGGCGACGGCAATCGGCCGAGCATAGTCGGTCTGGGTGACCAGCGTCGGCCAGAGATACTGGTTCCAGCTTTCAATGCCCATGAGGATCGAGACCGTGGCGAGCGCCGGCAGGCTGAGCGGCATGTAGATCGACCGGTAGATGCGGAAGACCGATGCGCCATCCATTTCCGCCGCTTCATAGAGTTCCTTCGGCAGCTGCGCGAAGAACTGGTAGAAGAGGAAGACATAGAGCGGGCTTGCCACCCAGGGCAGGATCTGCACCGCGAAGGTATCCGTCAGCCCCGCCCGCGACATCATGACGACGAGCGGCATGATGATGCTTTCCTGCGGGATGACATAGAGCGCGACGACCAGCGCCAAGAGCGCCGCCTTGCCGCGCAGCGAGCCCCAGGCCAGAACGAAGCCCGCCATGGAATTGACGACCAGACCCGAGACGACCGTGGCGACAAGGATCACCAGCGAATTGAAGAGATATCGGCCATAGGCCAGCTCGCCGGAAAAATGGGCGATCTCCTGGTAGTTCGACATCGTCGGGTCGCTGACCCAGAAGGCGCGGAAGCTGCCCATGTCGGCGAGGATGCGGAAGCGGTCGTCCTTCAGGCTGGCGATCAACAGCATGAACAGCGGCGAGATCATCACCAGCGCGATGACCAGGATGCAGAGGCTCTGCACGATGCGCAGGCTTCTCTTGCCGTTCCCCCTTGCGATTGCCAGCGGGGCGGGCCGACTCAAAGCGATATCAGACATCGAAGCGCCTCAGGAGTTTGCGTTGCAGGAGCGCGATCAGAAGAACGATGACGAAGAGGATGACGGAAACGGCCGATGCGTAGCCGAGTTTCTGCTCCTCGAAGCCGGCGCGCACCATGTAGTGGACAACGGTTTCGGTGCTTTCCTTCGGGCCGCCCTGGGTGAGGATCGCCACCTGCGTATAGAGCTTGAAGGCCTGGATGGTCGTGATAACCAGCACGAAGACATGGGTCGGGCGAAGGCCGGGCATGGTGACGTGCCAGAAGCGGCGCAGTGCGCTTGCCCCGTCGATGCGGGCGGCATCGTACAGTTCTTCGGGAATGCCCTGCAGGCCGGCGAGATAGATGATCATCTGAAAGCCATAGGCCTGCCAGGCCGAAAGCAACACGATGGAGAACATCGCCCAGTTGGGGTCGCCGAGCCAGTCGATCGGCTGGATTGTGCCGCCGGAAAGGAAACCGACGATCTGGTTGAGCGGGCCGCTTGGATACTGGAACAGCGTGCCCCAGATGACGCAGACCACCACCATGGAGGTGATCGCCGGCAGGAAGAACAGGCCGCGCAACAGGTTTTGCATCGGCAGCTTCTGGTGCAAGAGCAGCGCGGTCAGGAAGGCGAGGCCGCACTGCACCGGCAGCACCAAGATGGTGAAGCGCGTAACGTTCCACAGCGAGGTCCAGAACAGCGGATCGGTGAAGACGCGCTCGAAATTCAGGAGGCCGACGAAGCGCACCGGCGTCGGGCGCGGCACGAGCGGCTGGTTGGTCATCGCCGTCCAGAAGGACAAGAGGAATGGCGTGATCAGGAAGATCGCCAGAAGCAGAAAGGCAGGCGCGATCATCGCTATTTCCTGCCAGAGCCGCTTGTTGTCGCGGCGTTTCGCCGGACGCCGCAAAGCGGGCGTGGAGGTCTGTTGCAAAGTCATTGTTTCCTCCTCATCGGTCATCCTCCAGAGATAGTCCGGGGCCGGCCGGAGAACCGGCCCCGTCAAAACCCTTACTGCTGCTCGTCGAAGGGCGGGTAGCCGGCGTTGTCCTCGATATCCTCGTCGATCTTCTTGGCAGCGGCCGTCAGCGCTTCCTGCGCGTCACCACCGTTGAAGATCTTGTCGACGGCCTGCATGAAGGCCGAGGTGATCGTCGGATAGGCCGGATGCGGCGGACGAGCGACCGCGGTCTTGGACGCCTGCTCAAAGGCGATGGCGAGCGGACCGCCTTGCGCATAGAGCGGGGATTCGGCGGCGAAGCTCTTCAGGCCCGGATAGGCGGACTGGGTCTTGGCGTACTCCCGGTACTCCTTGTCCTTCAGCAGGAAGCTCAGGAACTTGCCGGCGATCTCAGGGTTTTCCGAGGTCGCGGAAATGCCCCAGATCCAGGTGCCGTTCGGGCTCACGCCCTTGTCGCCGATCTTCGGCAGCGGCATGACGACGATATTATCCTTCATCGCTGCCGACGCCTCCGCGTAGAACCAGTGGCCGCCCATGGCGAGCGCGGCCGGCTGTCCCTCGGCGTAGAACTGGTTGGTGCCCGACGACGTCGGTACGATCCAGCCCTTCTTTACCCAGTCCTGCATCATCGTCAGCGCCTTGACGCAGGCCTCGCCATCGAGGGTGCCGCTGGCCTTCCAAGTCTTCCGGTCGATCAGATCGCAGCCGGCGCTTTCGAGCAGGGGGCCGTAGGCATAGGTGATCCACTCGGTCTTGATGCCGTAGCCTCGGAAGATGTCGATCGGCCACTTCACGCCTTCGAGCTTGGACAGCTTTTCGAGATAGCCTTCGAATTCCTCGCGGGTCCAGGCATCGTCGACCGATTTCGGAATGCGGGCGCCAATGGCTTCAAGATATTTCTTGTTGCCGTAGAGCACGACCGAGGAGTCGGTGAGGCCGATCGCATAGAGATCCTTGTCGATCGGATAGGTGCCCTGGGCAATATTCGAATCCGTCATGTCATCGAGCAGGTCCTTGTCAATGAGCGGCTTGACGGGCTTGAGATAGCCGGACCAAACATAATTGGCGAGGAAGGGAGCATCGAGTTCCATGATATCGGGCAGCTGCTTGGCCATGACGGCGGCGCTGAACTTCTCGTTATAGGCATCGTGCGGCGCGTAGATCATCTCGATGTCGATATCGGGATTGGCGGCCTCGAAGCGGGTGGCAACGTCGCCATAGGCCTTCACCCAGCCGGGATCGCCCTGGTGCATAACGTGGATGACGGTCTTCGCCTCGGCAAGACCGGCGGTCGCAGCCAGCGCGGCGGACGCTAGGAGTGCGGAAAGTAAACGATTACCCATTAAAATCTTCATTAGTATTCTCCTCCTGTTGGACACTATCGATGTTCAGACGGATGCCCGTTCGACCAGATGGAACGGCAGTTTCCGCATGTGCGGCGGTTCGGGCTGCTCAGCCAGGAGGATCTCCATGGCAAGGCGGCCCATGGCGCGGTGCGGCAGGGCCATCGTCGTCAATGGCGGGTCCAGCCGCGAGGCAAGCTCGACCTGGTTGTCGAAGCTTGCCACCGCGATATCATCCGGAATGCGAAGGCCGGCGCGGGCAAGCGCCGCATAGACTTCCATCGCCACGCGATCGTTGCCGCACAGGATGGCGTCCGGCCGTTGACCGGATTTCAGAAGTGCCTCCACATGAGAGGCAACAAGGCTTGGCGCGCGGTCGCTGTAGACGCTGCGGCGCACCGCCGGCAACACGCCGACGGGCTCGATGCCCCCCTCCTCGAGCGCCGCACGAAACCCGATCTCGCGCAACGTGCCGGCGAGAATGCCCGGCAGGTTGATGAAGGCGATGCGCCGGCGGCCGGCGACGAGGAGATAACGCACGATCTCCCGCGCACCGCCCTCTTCGTCCGGCACCAGCGCGGTGACGCGGCCGGCAGCCTCGCGGCAGTTGATCATGACGCCGACGGCGCCCGCCAACTTGTCCGGCAGGGCGACATCCTTGTGGTACATGGCGGCATAAGCAACGGCGCGCGGCCGGAACTGCTGTACCTCGTCGAGCACCGAGCCGATAGACTGGCCGCTGCTATGGTTGACCGCAAAGACCGCCATGCCGGCGGCGCGGGCCGCCCCGTCGAGGCCACGCACGATCTCGGTGGCGAAGGGCGAAGTGATGAGGCCGTCGGAGACGACGCCGACCAGCGGCAGCCAGCCCTGACGCACGCCGCGCGCCGCAAAGTTGGTCACGTAGCCGAGTTCTTCCGCAATGGCTTTGACCTTCTGGCGCGTATCGTCCGACATGCGGGCGGAGCCGCCGTGCAGTGCGCCGGAAACCGTCTTTACCGAGACGCCCGCACGTTCCGCGATGTCAGAAAGAGATGCTGCCACGATCTTCGCCATCCCCTTGGGTGATCGATTACCCAATAGTGGCAGCGGACGCGTTTTGTCAAGCGGCTTTACGGGCACGGCTCGGCGTTTCCGAACACCTATCTGTCAATAGGCGCACAAAACTGCCCCCTGTCGGCGCGCAATCTTTACCCGCTGTAGACGATCAGCGCTTGGCCTGCCCGGCGCTGGCCGGGGGTTGCCTCTGCTGCCGAAATGACCGCCGATCCGGAGCGGACTTGCAATTGACGTTGGCCGGTACGACGCGCCGTCCGGTAAATGATGGCTCTAGTGGAGCGTGCCGCTGATCACCATTTTTGACACGAATGCGGAAAGAAGCTGGCTGTCGAAATGGCCGGGCGAATTCATCATCATGTTGATCGCCTCCGCTTGCGAGAAGGCGCGCTTATAGGGCCTGATTGTGGTCAGCGCTTCATAAACGTCACAAATCGCCGCAAGCCGAGCGACGTAAGGAATCTTCTTTCCGGCGAGCCGACCAGGATAGCCGGAGCCATCGAACTTTTCGTGGTGGTAGCGACAAATGTCGAGCACCGGCTTCGGGACATGCGCGACATGAGAAACCAGCTCATATCCCCGCTCAGGATGCCCGCGGACAAGATCCATTTCCTCGGCAGTCAGCTTACCGGGTTTCGTCAAGATTTCGTCCGGGAGCGCCATTTTTCCCAGATCGTGAACCAGTCCACCCAGCCCCAAGACCCGCACATCCTCTTCTCCATGACCGAGGCTGCGCCCTAGGGTGATCATCAACGCGCTAACCGCCAGCGAGTGGAGGAACGTCAGCTCATCTTTTTCCTTCAGCTTTGCGACTGCGATCAGCGCTCCGGCGTTGTCGAAGGCTGCCGACATGATCCGCTCCACAGCTGCGCTTGCCGCATCACTGGCAAAAGAGGCTTTGATCCTGGCGTGGGCAAGCATTTGACGGATCTGCGGTCTCGTATCCTCGACGCATTCCCTCGCCTGCTTGATATCATTTGCCGAAAACACGGCACGAAGCTGGGCGTCAAACGCAGCCCGGTCGATGTCCTGTGCCCCGCCCGGATCGACATCCGCGCCTTTTCCGACGTCGATAACGACTGTCATCAGGCGGTTTGCCATCAAACTCTCGACCTGACCGGCGGCCGAGATCAGGAACGGCTTGAACCGGCGTGTCCTGTCTTCCCCCTCGATTTCGACGTCCTCGACATACATTCCGACCCGCAATTGGCTGACATGTATCCGTTTTCGCATCTCTGATCCGTTCAAAATAATCTTGGTACTCAAGCGTTGTCTGAGGTATCCGGGGCTGGCCCGAGCGCGAAAACCTCGCTCAGGCTATAGGGCTCCGGCACGGGTCTTGTCTTGGCTGAGCCGTTGTCCATGCTGCTCTAAAATGGCCGCGGCAACCGTTCGATCGACTGCTTTCGAGAACAGATAGCCCTGTCCGAGCTTGCAGCCGAGCTGGCTCAATTGAGCAGCTTGGGGTTCTGTTTCAATCCCTTCTGCGACGACCCGAATTCCCAGCTTGTGAGCTATTCCGATCAGGCCCTCAACGATGAAGGTCCCAGCGTCGCCCGGCACCATGCGGTCGATGAAGGACTTGTCGATCTTGATGATGTCGACCGGCACCGTCAGCAGGTGGGTCAAAGACGCGTAACCCGTGCCGAAATCGTCGAGGGCAACCCGCAAGCCCTTGGACCGAAGAGCCTTTATCTCGTCCGCCACGACATAGTCCCGTTGTCCGAGATAAACCGATTCCGTCACTTCGAGGATGATGTGCTTGAGAGGAACCTCCGCTTCCCCGAAAATTCGGCACAGCCTGTCTTGCAGGTTACCGCCACGAAAATCTGCGGCGGACAGGTTGATGCCGACATGCTGGAGAGGAAGGCCCCGGGCGAGCCAACTGCGGATGTCTCTCGCAACCCTCAGCAACATCCGTTGGGTCAGCTCAGCAGCAATATGCGCGTCTTTCGTCGCCTCATGGAAATGCGCTGCAGCTATGATTTCGCCGGAAGGCGTGGTCATTCGACACAAGGCTTCGAAACCTACGATTTCCCGCGTATCCAGGCGCAAGATCGGTTGGTAATGCGCATCGATCCGATTGTCTTCCAGGGCTACGCCCACGTCCCGAACCGCCCTGAAGCGTCTGGTGAGGGCGGTGCCCAGGCCGGGATAGTGTTGCACGTACCGGCCGCGGTTGTGTTCCTTCGCATGATAGAGCGCCACATCGGCGTTCTGGCGGGTCTGGTCGGGGTTTGTTTCCGTCTCCGCCAACGCGCCGCCAATCGTCGCGGCGGGAAAGACGACATGACCGTCGCACGTTGCAGGAGGGGACAGTGCTTCGAGGATGTCGGTTGCCCTCGCACTCAGATCAAGCTCTTTGTCGTCCGATACAATGACAGCAAACTCATCTCCACCAAGCCTGAACGTGTCTTTGGCGCCTGCTGTCGCGGAAATCCGGTCTGCAACCACTTGAATCAATGCGTCGCCGGCTGCGTGCCCGAACGTGTCATTCACCAGTTTCAAGTTGTCGATGTCCACCAGCAAGATGCCCCAGGCGCGCCGGGATCGAGCCAGCTCTTCGGCGAGAAGCTGGTTGAAACGAGCGCGATTCGACAGTCCCGTCATAGCGTCGCTGTATGTCAGCCGCTGACGTTCCATCACCCGTTCTTCGCGATCGATGGCGATTGTGCAGAGATGGACACAAGCCTCGACGAGGTCCCGTTCGACGGCCTTCGGACCGCTCCGGTCTCGATAGTAGAAGGCGAAGGTGCCGATCACCCGCTCGCCGCTCTTGATCGGGCTCGACCAGCAAGCCCGTAACCCCAGCGGAAGGACCAGGGACTTGAAATCCTGCCAACGAGGATCGGTCTCGATATCGGTGACAACGACCGCTTCTCCGAAATAGGCAGCAGCGCCACAGGAGCCCGCAAGAGGACCGGCTTCAAGACTGTCGACAGCCGCTGAATAGTCAGGCGGAAGGGAGGGGCCAGCAAGCGTGTGAAGACGGGTCCCGTCGAACGTCAGCACCGAAGCGATGATCCCGGGAACGGCGGCCTCAACCTTGAGGCAAAGTTGCTCGATCGTTGCTGCCAGCGGTTCCCCTTTGGCAATCATTTCCAGAATGGCATTCTGCAACTCAAGGATCATAACGTCACTTCCCGGAAGGAGACCCTCCGTATCAAACCGACTTTCAAATCAGGTTACGCCGTTGATTAGATTTTGATCGAATGAACGCACTCGCGAGCCATCAACGACCGTGCCCCCAAGCGGGTTGGAAGGTCCAGACCCGAGGCCGGGTCGATCGGCTCACGCAGACCTTGAATAATCGATTGTGGGACTCATCTCCTTTTGCTCGTGGAGCAGACGTTCCAGGCTGTGAACGGGTAATGCCCGGATTGGGTGCATGCCCTGCGCATAATCGCTTCTGATCGGCGCGGCTTGGTGCCCTGTTCCACGATGCCCATGCCGTTTGAGGCAGACGTCCTCGGCCGTCGGCTTGCTTCATTCAAATGTCACGGAGAGCAGAACATGACGAAAGTTCCAACTATCGCCCGTATCTGGCGCGGTCGCACGAAGCCGGAATTTGCTGATGAATACGAAGTTTACAATCGCGCTGAGGGAGTTCCGCCACTGCTAAAGACGGCACTCGGCGTCCAATTGCTGCGCGAAGATCGAAAGGATGAAACCTGGTTCACGACGATCTCCTACTGGGCCGACATGCAATCGATGACAGCGTTTACGAAAGGTGATCCGGAGCAGGTTCATCATCTGGCGCGAGATGCAGAACTGCTGTGCGAACTTCCGGAGCGTATCCAGATACACAAGATAGTGGTCCCGCCAAACCTGCGTTGAGTGTCCCGAGCTGTCTCCTACAGCTCCCGCGCTTTTACCCCGGCCAGAGATAATCGTTCCAAAACGTTTTGGCTTGACTCCCAAAACGTTTTGGAGAATCTTTTCTCACTTCGGGAGGAAGGTCTTGGCCAATCTCAAACAACTCGCGCAATCGCTGGGACTGTCGATCACCACGGTGTCGCGTGCGCTCGACGGTTATGCCGATGTGTCGGCCACCACGCGCGAGCGGGTTCGCGAGGCTGCCGACAAGGTCGGCTATCGGCCGAATGCTTCGGCCCGCCGCCTCCGCAAGCAGCGCGCCGAACTGGTTGCCGTCACGCTGCCGAGCGATCCTTGTCATATCGGCCCTCCGCATTTCCTCGATATGTTGTCGGGTTGCGCCGAACATCTCGCTGCTGCCGGCCTCAATCTGGTGATTGCGCCGGTGCCGCGCGGCGAGAGCGAACTCGACATCTGCCGCCGCTTCGTCGATGGCCGCCGCGTCGATGCCATGCTTCTCGTTCGCACCAAGCGGAAGGACGAGCGCGTCGAATTCCTGCAGTCGCGGGGCATCCCCTTCGTGACCAACGGCCGCACAGAAAGCCTGCTGCCTCACGCCTTTATCGATGGCGACGGCTTTGCCGGGTTCCGTGCCGCGACGCTGCGCTTCCATGCCGCCGGCCACCGCCGCATCGGCCATATCGCCGGCCCGCAGGAATATTACTTCGCACATGACCGCTGCCGTGGCTGGCGGGCGGCAATGGAGGAATGCGGCCTGGCCACCGATCTCTGCGCCGAAGGTGCGCCGTTGGAACAGGGCGGTTATCTCGCAGCGCTCGAACTTCTGCGCCAGCCGTCACGTCCGACGGCACTCGTCTGCGCCACCGACGAAATGGCGATCGGAGCGCTCCGGGCACTGCGCGAGGTCGATGGCGGCAACCAGATCAGCATTGTCGGCCATGACGACCTGCCGATGGGCGCCTTCACCAGCCCGCCGCTCTCGACCATGCGCATGACCGGCGAACACCTCGGCGCGAGCTTCGCCTCGCTGCTGCTGCGCGCCATTGCCGGCGAACCCGCCGAAGAACTCCAGGAGCTTCACGCGATCGAATTCGTCGATCGCGACAGCCACCGCCGTCCGCTTCGAGCGGCATAGACAGCAGTGCATCTCAAACAAAGAACAATGAAGGAGGAGAAGATGAAACATATCATGTCATTTGGGATTCTGGCTTCCACCGTGCTGGCCTTCGCCTCGCCGGTGCTTGCCCAGACGGTTTTCGTGTCCACCCAGCTTCGTCCGATCGAGGAGGCGACGGTCGTGCGCGAGGAACTCCTGAAGGACGTCGGCTCGGTCGATTACGTGGTCGAGGAGCCGCCGCAGTTTGCCGTCCGCATGGAAGCCGAACGCCAAGCCGGCAAGCATACCGTCAGCCTCGTCGGAGCGCTGCATGGCGAGCTTTCGCCGCTTGCCGACAAGGACACGCTCGAACCGCTCGACGATCTCGCCAAGAAGCTGGCAGCGAGCGGCATGCCGCAGTCGCTGCTCGATCTCGGTAAGCTCGGCAAGTCGACCCAGCAATATATCCCGTGGATGCAGGCGACCTATGTGATGGCTGCCAAGAAGGAAGCCCTGCAATACCTGCCTGACGGCGCCGACGTGAACGCGCTGAACTACGATCAACTGATCGAGTGGGGCAAGAACATGCAGGAGGCGACGGGCCAGCCGCAGATCGGTTTCCCGGCCGGCCCGAAGGGGCTGATGGCGCGTTACTTCCAGGGCTATTTCTATCCGTCGTTTACGGGAGGTGTCGTGCGCACCTTCCAGAGTGCGGATGCGGCCGCCGGCTGGGAGAAGCTGAAGGCGCTATGGGCCTATGTGACACCGAACTCGACCAGCTACGACTTCATGCAGGAGCCGCTGGCCGCCGGCGAAGTCATGGTCGCCTGGGATCATATCGCCCGGCTGAAGAATGCCATTTCCGCTGCACCGGATGATTTTGTGGTCTTCCCCGCTCCCGCCGGTCCCAAGGGCCGCGGCTACATGCCTGTTGTCGCGGGTCTCGCCATTCCGAAGGGCGCGCCTGACAAGGCCGGCGCCGAAAAGATCATCGAGCACCTTTCCATGCCGGAGACGCAGCTCCTGACCGCCTCCAAGGTCGGCTTCTTCCCGACGCTGAACGTCAAGCTGCCGCCGGATCTCGACGCCGGCGTCGCTCTGCTCGCCGGTGCAGTCACCGCCACCCAGGCTTCCAAGGACGCCGTCATCTCGCTGCTCCCGGTCGGCCTCGGCGACAAAGGCGGCGAGTTCAACAAGGTCTACATGGACAGTTTCCAGCGCATCGTGCTGCAGAACGAGCCCGTCGCGGACGTGCTGAAGGCCCAGGGCGCCACGATGGCCAAGCTGATGACCGACACGAAGGCTGCCTGCTGGGCGCCCGATGCCAAGAGCGACGGCCCCTGCCCGGTTCAATAAACCCACTTAAGCGTCCGGGCGAAATGCCCGGGCGCTCTTTCACCATTCTGCTCGTCGAGGCGGGAGCCGATGACCAATAGCCGACCCTGGATCCCCTATCTGCTGATCCTGCCATCCGTCGCCTTCCTGGCGCTGTTGTTCGTCGTGCCGCTGTTGCAGACGATCTGGCTGGCGGTTTCGGACAATGGCGCGCCATCGCTCGCAAATGCTGAGCGCATGATAACCGACATCAATTTCACCCGCTCGGTGAAGAACACCTTCCTGCTGACGATCGCGGTCGTGCCGGTGCAGATCGCCATTGCGCTTGCCATGGGCACGATGGTCGCCAAGGTCGGCCGTGGGCGCGAGACGATCCTGTGGATCTGGACGATCCCGCTCGGCATTTCCGACCTCGCCGCCGGTCTCGTCTGGCTGTCGATCCTGCAGAATACCGGCTATCTGAATTCGCTGCTCTTCGGACTCGGCATCATCGGCAGGCAGGCAAGCTGGCTCTCCTACCAGACGCCGGTCGCGCTCTTCATCGCGATTGCGGTTGCGGAAGTCTGGCGCGGCACGGCGATCGTCATGGTCATCATCGTCGCCGGTCTCAACCAGGTGCCGAAGGAATTCAAGGAAGCCGCCGAAATCTTCGGTGCTGGTCCGTGGACGCGCTTCTGGCGCATCACCCTGCCGCTGATCCGCCCGGCCCTGCAATCGGCGCTCATCCTGCGCACCGTGCTCGCCTTCGAGGTCTTCGCGGTGGTCTATGCGCTCGGCGGGCGCAATTTTCCGGTCCTCGTCGGCGAGGCCTACAACTGGCAGAACCAGAACCAGAACTACAGCGTCGCTGCTGCCTACGCGGTGCTGATCATGATCATCTCGCTTGCCGCCACGCTCATCTATCTGAAGGCCCTGAAAGTCGATCCGGAGCGCCTGCCATGACCACGGACACCATCAGCACGGCCGCAGACACACCCAAAGCCGCCGGCTTCGTCTCTTCACGCCGATGGCTGCTCTGGAGCGGCATTGCCGCACTCTGTGCCTGGGTGCTGGTGCCGATCTATCTGGTGGCACTCGGCGCACTCGGTGGTCGCCAGGGCGTCTACGTCTGGCCGAAAACCGGCCTTCCCACCGGCATTTCACTGCAGCCTTTCATTCTCTTCCTGAAGACCGAAGGCGTCCTCCAGTCATTTCTCAATTCGCTGGGTGCGGCAGGCATCACGGTGGCGCTTTCGATCCTGCTCGGCGCGCCGGCCGGTTATGCGCTCGCCCGCTATGATTTCCGCGGCAAGGACAGCTACCGCCTCCTGGTACTGCTGACCCGCGCCTTCCCGCTGGCGATCCTGGCGCTGCCGCTGACGGTCTCCTTCATCCGGCTCGGCCTCTACGACACGATCCTCGGCGTCGGCCTCATCCATACGGTGCTGGCGCTGCCGTTTGCCGCACTGGTCACACAAGGGATTTTCCTCGGCGTTCCGAAGGAATTGGAGGAAGCCGCCTGGGTGTTCGGCTGCACCCGCATCCAGGCCTTCTTCAAGGTGGTGGCGCCCTTGGCGCTTCCCGGCATCGTCGCAACCGCGGTCTTTGCCTTCGTCATCTCGTGGAACGAGGTTTTTGCCGCCTCGGTGCTGACGGTTCGCAACCGCACACTGACCGCCTACCTGCTGACCGTGCTTTCGGAAAGCCCGATGCACTACCGCTTTGCCGGGGGCCTGATGCTCATCCTTCCCTCGGTTGTCTTCATCTTCGCGGTCAGGCGCTACCTCTTCGCGATCTGGGGCATTTCCTCCAAATAACGGGACCAGAGATATGGCCAATATTGTCATCGACCGCATCCGCAAGAGCTTCGGAGCCTTCCAGGCGCTGAAAGAGGTCTCGCTGACGATCAACGACGGCGAATTCGTCTCGCTGCTCGGTCCATCCGGCTGCGGCAAGACCACGCTGCTGCGCATCATCGCCGGCCTCGAGACCGCAACATCGGGAGATATTCGCATCGGCGACAGGTCGGTAATCGGCCTGCCGCCTAAGGATCGCGGCCTTGCAATGGTGTTCCAGAACTACGCCGTCTTTCCGCATATGACTGTTTACGAGAACGTCGCCTTTGGGCTGCGGATGCAGAAGGCCGACGACGCACGCGTGAAGGCGCAGGTCGAAAAGGCCGCCGGCCTGTTGCATATCGAACAATATCTCGACCGCTACCCGAACAAGCTTTCCGGCGGCCAGCGCCAGCGCGTGGCGGTCGCTCGCGCCCTTGCCGTCGAACCGAAGGTTCTCCTCATGGACGAGCCGCTTTCGAACCTCGACGCATTGCTTCGCTTGGAAATGCGCACCGAACTCAAGACCGTGCTGCAATCGGCGGGCACCACGACGATCTATGTCACCCACGACCAGACGGAAGCGATGGGCCTTTCCGACCGCATCGCCGTCATGCATGGCGGCGTGGTCGAGCAGGTCGGCCACCCGGTCGAGATCTACAATCACCCGGCGACACGTTTCGTCGGCGGCTTCATCGGCAATCCGCCGATGAACTTCATCCAGGTGCCGGTTACGAATGGCCAGGTGGCGGCCGGTATAGAACAGCTTGTGGCGCCGCGGGAATCCGGCGATCAAATCATCCTCGGCCTGCGCGGCGAGGCCGTCGAACTCGCGCCATTGCCGCAGGGTCTCGAAATGCGGGTGCGGGTTGCCGAGCCGATGGGCTCGCACCTGCTTTTGACCGGTTCGATTCATGACCAGCCCGTCCGCGTCATCCTGCCGGCCTCGGAAACCGTGAAGAGCGGCGAGACGATCGGTCTGAAGCTCGACCAGAAGCGCATTACCTGGCTTTCGCCCGAAAGCGGCAAGTCCTTTCCGGCCGTCCTGGCCTAAGAATACCGGAGTACCCAGAATGAATATGCATATCGACCAGGCGAAGCGCATCCTCGCCGCCAACGATCGCGGCGGCTATACGGTGCCGACCGACCGGCTCTATCCCTTTCAGTGGAACTGGGATTCCGCCTTCGTCGCCATGGGCTTCGTGCTCTACGATATCGATCGCGCCTATCGCGAGCTGGAACGGCTGGTCGAGGGCCAGTGGGCGGACGGGATGATCCCGCATATCGTCTTCCACGCGCCAAGCGAAACCTATTTTCCGGGGCCGAACGTCTGGCGCACTGAGCATACGATTCCGACCTCCGGCATAACCCAGCCGCCGGTCTTCGCAATCGCACTGCGCAAGCTGCATGAAGCCGCTGGCAACGATGCCGAGACGCGCACCCTGCCCCTCTACGAGGCGGCGCTGAAATGGCACCGCTGGTGGTATTCCGCCCGCGATCCCGATGGCACCGGACTCGTAGCACTCCTGCATCCCTGGGAAAGCGGCAGCGACAATTCTCCCGCCTGGGACATCGCGCTCGCTCGTGTACCTATCACCACTGATACCCCCGTCGTGCGCAAGGATACCGGCCATGTCGATGCCGACATGCGTCCGCGCGACGAGGATTACCGCCGCTTCATCCATCTCGTCGATACCTATGCCGCCTGCGGCTGGGATCCGGCGAGGCAATGGGAAAAGGCGTCCTTTAAGGTCGCCGAGATCCAGACGACCGCAATCCTGCTCAAGGCGGGCGAAGATCTGGAACATCTTGCCCGCCTGTTCGGCCGGACGGAGGACGCGATCGAGATCGCGGCCTTCAACAACCGCACTCGCAAGGCGATGATGGCCCAATGGCGGCCGGAGCTTTCGCGCTTCGTCTCGCGAGACCTGATCTCCGGCGAAGATGTCGAAGCCGCAACGCAGGCGGGCTTCATCCCCCTCCTTTCGCTGGACCTCGACAAGCAGGTTGCCAATGCTCTGGTCTCGGAAATGAAGGCTTGGTCCAAGGATCTCAAGGTTGCCTTCCCGACGACCAAACCCGGCATCGCCAGCTGGGAGCCGAAGCGCTATTGGCGCGGCCCCGCCTGGGCGATCATCAACTGGCTGCTGATCGACGGACTGAAGCGCAATGGCCATGCGGATGCGGCCGAAGAGCTGCGGAAATCCACCATCGCGGCCATCGAAACGGAAGGTTTCGCCGAATATTTCGACCCGGTCACCGGCGAAGGCTGCGGCGGCCTCGGCTTTTCCTGGACGGCTGCAGCCTATCTGTGGCTTGAGCGTGGCAGAGTGCTCGCCTGAGCATCGATCCTCATCAATCCGGCTGCCATGGCTGCATGGTGAGCACGTTGCCGCCCAGCTTGGCGAAGGCGCGCTGGCGGCAGGAGAAGACCAGGATCTGCTGGTCGCGCGATTGGCGGTGCAGCGCATCGAACATCCGCTCGATCCGGTCGTCGTCGGAATAAACAAGCGCATCGTCGAGGATGACCGGCGCCGGCCGGCCGTCGCGGGCAAGCAGCCTTGCGAATGCGAGGCGGGTCAGCACCGAGAGCTGCTCCCGCATACCGCCGCTCAGCCGGTCGACATCCTCGTCCAGGCCGTTGCGGCGCACGATCTGCGGTAGCAGCGTGTCGCCGTCGAAGGTAATCGAGATGTCGTCGAACAGCAGGCCGACCAGCGGGGCGAGTTCGTTCATGACCGGCTTGAGATAGAGGTCGCGCGCGGCTGCCCGCGTCGCCGTCAGCGCCTTGCGCAGGCGATCGAGGACGGCGACCTCGGTTTCGAAACGCTTCACCTGCTCCCGCGCCGCGTCAAGCAAACCGCGAGTTTCCAACCAGTTTTCTTCCACCGCACTGTCTGAGCGGGTGCGAATTTGACCGCCGAGGTCGGCAAGCTCCTCGCGTAACCTGGCAATTTCACGCGCTGCGGCGTCGGCGACCGAACGTGCCCTGGCAAGGGCGGCTTCCGCGCCGGCGAGGTCCCGCCCGGCTCTGCGCAAAGGCCCGGCCCGGAGTTCAACCGCGTCGAGTTGTTCTTTGGCGCTGGAAAGCCTGGCCGCAAGGTCCCGTTGCAATTCCGGTCGGCCGGCTTCAGGACCGATGATCGCCGCGATGGCCTCGAGGTCATGGCCAAGTTTGGCGTGCTCCGTCTGCGCCCGAAATATTGCCTCGCCGGCCTCCGTGCCCATCACCGATGCTTCCCGCGCCCGGTTTCGCGCCAGTTCGATACGCTGCGTCGCATCCGCGAGACGGGCGCGCACCTCTTCCGGGTCGGCGTCGAGTTCGACTGGACCCTGGCTGAGTTCCGCAAAGCGTGCGGCATCGAGGTGAAGCTGGTCGATGCCATTCGGCGCCACGTCTGCGAATCGCTGGCGTGCCCGCACCAGTTCCTCCTGCTTGTTCCGGGCGGCAATATCGCGCTGTCGCGCCGCCCGCAGACTGTCGACTCCGAGCCTGGCAAGCAATGTTTGGCGCGTGGCTTCCGCGCTTTCGAGCGCCCCGTCCTGTTCTGCCTGTCGGCTGGAATGGATCGTCAGGGTGCCGACGCCTGCGATGTCGAGCCTCGCCACCCCGGCAAAACTCTTGTCCTCGCCCCCCGGCAAAGGCTGGCGGTCCATGCTCACCGATCCGGAGGCCTCCTTGAGGTAGTCGATCCTGAGCCTGGGAAGACCGACCTCGGCTGCTGCACGCAAGCCAACGATCTTGAGGTCCAACGCTTCGAGCCGTTCGATCGCATCGGCGGGAATGGCGAGCAATGCATGCGCAGCCTCCCCGTCCTCGATCTGCCGCCGCGCCGCTTCGGCCTGTTCGAGATGCAGACGAACCTCCGCCAGCCGCTCTGCGGCGTGGCGCGAACGAAGCGCCGCCTCCAGCCGGGCCAGCAATTCGCGGTTTACCCGCTCTTCCTCTTCGGCCGCCTGAACCTCCGCCGTTGCGGCCTCGCTTTCAACAAGCGATGCCGCGCGTCGCTCGGCTGCATTTGCAAGCTCTTTTTCCGTCACGGCGAAACGCCGCGCGAGTTCGTCACTGCGGTTCAATGCCGCGTGGAAGCGGTCGAATGCCTGCTGCGCCTCATCGCGGCGGCTGGCGGCCAAGGCAGCTTCGGCATCGAGTGCCTTGAGCTCCCTGTCGTGCAGTTTAGCGGCTACGAGCACCGACTCGGCATTGGCAATCGCCGTCTTTCGGCCGGCTTCCTCATCAGGGTTTTCCAGTTCGCTGAGTCTCGCTTGCACTGAGCGGCGTCGGTCGAGCGCGCCGTGCAGCATCTCCACCTCCTTGGCCAGCCGCGCCTCTTCCGCCTGCAGCCGGTCACGATCGTCGAGCGCGGCGGCAAAGCGGCCTCCCGCCTTTGGCCGGAGCGTGGCGGTGACAAGGCGGTTGAGTTCCTCCTCGCAGGCTTCGAGCACCGCCGACATGCGCCGTCCGCCGGTCAGCGCCTCCACCTCGCCCTGCACCGAAGACAGCAGGCTTTCACGCACTCGCTTGTCGTTTTCTTCCTCGCTCTTGCTGCGATTTTCGATGCCGGTGACGCCCTGGCGCACCCAGAGCAGGCCTGCCGGGCCGGCAGTTCCGCCGGAAATGAGATCGCCGATGAAAGCCTCGGCCTCGTCGGCCTGGGCGACGAGCCGGCCGCTGCCGAGATCGGTGACGCTGGCGCGCCGGCCGCCATAGAACTGCTTGGTCAGGCGGTAGCGTCCGGCTTCGATCGTGATATCGGCCTCGACGATCGGATTGCCGCCGCTATAGGGGCGCAGCATCTGCACGCTCTTTGGCGTGCCGCCGTGCGGCTGGAAGAACAGGGCATGCAGCGCCTCGAAACAGGTTGATTTGCCGTGTTCGTTGGCGGCGCTCAGCACATTGACGCCGTCGGCGATTCCTTCGACGGATATGCCGCGGCCGGCGAAGCGTTTGACATTGTGAAGGCGAAGAGCGTTGAGTTTCATCGATCAATCGCCTCGCAATAGGAAAACAGGCGGATCAACGCTTCACGCGCCACGCCCCTGTCATCGCCCGAGCGGGATTGGTCGAGGCTTTCGGCAAGCAGCAACTCCGCGGTATCGCGCAGCGCACCGGCTCGGTCGATGATCTCGAGATCATCGCTTTCGCAATCGGTCCCCAGCAGTTCCGTATCGATCTCCAGATGCGCAAATTCCGGCGCGACCTGCTCCAGCAGGCTGGTCATTGCTGTGCGCCCGTTCAGCCGGGTACGACCGGACAGCGCGACGCGCAACAGGGTTTGTCGCCGCGCGAACGGTTCCGGCAGCGCAGCCTTCAGCGCTTCAACACCGTCCTCCGACGCCAGCAGGGGAAGCTGCAACGTCTGCCAGGAAAAGCTGGCGGTCGCGACTGCAGTCGTCGTCGGCATCGCCCCCTGCCCGGCAATCGAAACGACCATCGCCTGTCCCGGCCGGTCATGCTTGAAACGGTCCGGCTCGGGCGCGCCACTATAATATGTTCTGGCGTCGACCGCGATCGATCCGTGCCAATCGCCGAGCGCCATATAGTCGAGGCCGGCCAGCGCCGCGCGGTTCGGCGCAATCACGTTCGTGGCCGTGGCATCCTCCGAAAATTCCTGGATCGGGCCATGGGCGAGGCCGATGCGGATCGAGCCGTCCGGTGTCCCGGCACCGGTCATCCATTCGGTCAGGTCGCGGCCCGGCCGCCTGGTCGTGCAAGGCGCCGGCAGCAGGTTGATATCAGGTCCAAGCGAAAGAGGCGCCGCTTCCGTCGCCAGGATGACATTGTCGGGCAGCACGCCACGCGCAGCACTCCAGAGCTGGTCTGCCAGCAGCGAATCGTGGTTGCCCGGAAGCAGAACCCAGCGCAGCGGCGTATTCCGGGCCATTTCGCCAAGCGCCTGGCGAAGCACGGCAGGCGTTGGCGTCTCGGTATCGAACGTGTCGCCCGCAAGCAGGATGACACCAGCCCCATGCTCTCGTGCCGCACCGGCAAGCCTGGCGATCACGCCATGCCGCGCCTCGCGCAGGCGCCCTCTCAAATCCTCCGGAAGATTGCCAAAACGCTTGCCAATATGAAGGTCCGAACTGTGCAGGAAGGAAAACATTAACCAGCCATGTTTGCGATGCGCCACGAGCTTTCGAGCATGGTCTACAGCGCCGCGCGTCATTCAGATGCGCGGCAGTAGGCCTCGTCCGCAGCCTCGTGATTCCGCTGTTCCGGGACAGACCATGCCTCCCGGCAACAGGCGACGCAAGCCTATCCTGGCCGAACAAGCCGTTATCCAATACTTGTCTAATTTTGAGTGATGTTTGACACCGTATCCACACCCGTTCACGGATGAGGACCGCTGCTGATACCGCCCCAGAACCTCCGGGCGGAATGCCGCCTGATCCTAGATAACTCCGTTGATTACCATCATCGTGTCGTCGCCCATCGCTTCCATCGTGCCGCGTCTCGCAGTCGAACACCTATGGACCTTCATGGCAGGCGGCATCCTCAGGCCTCCAATATCGCGGGGAGCCGTTCGCGAAGCTCCTTTACCAGCACGCGTTCATTTTCCGAGTAGTCGACCGGGACGTTCACCAGATGGACGCCACCTCCTGAGAATGCCTCTTCGAGAACCTGTTTGAACTGGCCGATATCGTCGACCCTGGTTCCCCTGGCGCCGTAGGATTCGGCATATTTCACGAAGTCGGGATTGCCGAAGGTCATCCCGAAATCCGGGAACTCGTCCACCGCCTGCTTCCAGCGGATCATGCCGTAAGCATTGTCCTCAATGACAAGAACGACGAGGTTGAGCTTCAACCGGACGGCGGTTTCGAGTTCCTGGGAGTTCATCATGAAGCCGCCGTCGCCGCAGATCGCCATAACCCGCCGCGCCGGATAGAGCATCGAGGCAACCATCGCCGAAGGCAGCCCTGCTCCCATCGTTGCAAGAGCATTGTCGAGCAGCAGCGTGTTCGCCATCCGCGTCCGGTAGTTGCGGGCAAACCAGATCTTGTACATGCCGTTGTCGAGCGCCAGGATGCCGTCATGCGGCATCACCTCTCTTATGTCGTGGACCAGCCGCTGTGGCGTAAAGCGATCTTCTGTTGCCCGCGCGGCAATGCGCTCGAGAATGCGCTCCCGGAGATGGAGAAGCGCCTGCGCGTTTGGCAGCTTGCCCTCAAGGCGATCCGCCAGCGCCTTCAGCGAAGGGCCGATGTCGCCGATGACCTCCGACTGCGGGAAGTAGACCTGCTCGACGGTCGCCGGCTGATATCCGACATGAACGACCTTCGGGCCGCCCTTGCCCATGATGAACGGTGGCTTCTCGATCGTGTCGTGCCCGATCGTGATGATAAGGTCTGCCTGTTCGATGGCCTCGTGGACATAATCTCGCTCCGACAGCGCCGCGGTGCCCATATAAAGTTCGGTTCCACCGGGAACCGTTCCCTTCCCCATCTGAGTGGTAAAGAACGGAATGCGCGTACGGATCACAAACTGCGCGATGTCGGAGGTCGAGCGGGGGCGCGAGGCCGCTGCCCCGAACATCAGAAGCGGACGTTTGGCTGCGGCGATGATGGCGGCAGCGCGATCGAGGGCCGCATCGCTTGCCGTCGGCAGTTCGAGCTGATGCGGCGCAATCAGCGCCACCTCCTGGCATTCTTCGGCCGCAATATCTTCCGGAAGCTCCAGGTGCACCGGCCCCGGCCTTTCCTCCTGGGCGATGCGGAACGCCTCCCTGACCGTCGTCGGGATCATCTGCGGCGACACGATTTGCCTTGCGAGTTTGGTCAGCGGCTTCATCGACGCGACGACGTCGACCACCTGGAAACGCGCCTGGCGGGACGAGAGAATCCCCTTCTGACCTGTGATCATCACCATCGGCATCGCGCCGAGCAAGGCATAGGCGGCACCCGTCGAGAGGTTAAGAGCACCAGGCCCGAGCGTCGTCAGGCAGACGCCGGGCTTTCCGGTCAGGCGGCCATAGGTCGCGGCCATGAAGGCCGCCGCCTGTTCGTGTCGGGTGAGGACGAGCTCAATCGACGACTTTCGGATGGATTCGACGACGTCGAGGTTCTCTTCGCCTGGGATGCCGAAAATGCGGTCGACACCTTCGTTCTCAAGCGCTGCCACTAGAAGATCGGAGCCTTTGGTCATGGATCGTTGCCCGTGTGTTTGGTTCGAGGCTTCCAGAAAGGAAGGCCCCTCGAAGATATGTTCTTTTCCGGGCCTGTCCATGAGTTCGGCGGCATTAGCGGTTGTCCTCAATCCCGCCGAGAGCTTGTAGAGGTTTTGCCGCGGGAATAAAAAAGCTCTCCACAGTTCTGCTGGCAAACAGCTTTGACTGATGATGTGAGATGTCGCGGTTCAAGCCGGCACCTCCCGCCCGCAGAGCCCTGTTTTGGTGTATCGAGGATATCAATGGCTTGGCTGCTAACCGGCTACAAGAGCCCCTTGGCCTTGAAGTCGGCGGCGAAGGTGGCAAGCGGCATAACGAGGGTGAGCGGTTTCCCTTGCAGCGGTTCGGCGCCATAGCTGGCATACCAATGGGCGGCGCGTTCGCTCTTGGCATCGATGATGAGCAGGATTCCTCCGCCCTCGCTGGCGAGCCGTAGGCAACGGAGCGCTGCAGCAGCGATGAACTGGCCGCCTAAACCTTTTCCCGCCACCTTTATGTCGGTTGCCAAGCGCGCGAGCTTGAAGCCTGCGACTTCATGGCGTGCGAGCCCTCTCGTCAGCTTCGGAGGCACGGCCTCATGCGTAACGGCCGAAGGCGCGACTGTGTAGAATCCGAGGATGCGATCAGGTTGGGCCTTGTCGATAGCGCAGAAGGTCTTCGCCGCATTCTGCTCATGGCTCTGCCGAGCGAAGCGGCGAATAAACTCGTTCATTGCCGCATCACCGCAATCGAATGAGGCCCGATCGTGCGACTTAGCGATCGGCTCTTCATGCCAGATGGGGAGGGTCACAAGGCATCCGGTAGAGCAGAGATCGCGGCGCGTAGTTTCGCGTTCGGCTTGGGCGGGCGTTCAAGCAGGTCAAGGATGCGGATGAAATCGCGGCTCGACACGGTCTCAACTTCAGCAGCCTGAATGACGGCTTCGGCCTCGGGTATTATCTTATCGAGAATGAAATCGGCCATATCCTTGTTCGAGAGGGCAGCCGCCCGCGCGATCATTGCCTTCTGCGTTGGCGGGATACGCAGCTGGTAGCGTTCGGTTTTATTGTCCGCGGTTCTCGGCATAATTTTCTCCTTGATCTCAATGTAGCGTACACATAGTATGTGTACAAGAAGTTTCCTGGGATGATCGCAGCATTCATGGAATGGTTCAGCGAACACTACCTCGAGAGCCTTCGACGGGCTTGCGACCTCCTGACCCATCGCCCGTCCATTATCCTTCAAGCGTCCAGTTCGGCTGCTCGGCGTGACGCTTTCATCGCTCAATACGATGAAATCGTCGATGTTCAGCCACAGTTGCTTGAACTTGAATTGTGACGGGTACTTGCGACGTCATTGAGCGCAATTGGCTGATATGGACGTCCCCAAGCGCTCCCTGAGGATGAAGCTCGCGGGAGCACTGCGGGCATTCGTAGCCAGCGCTCAGTCGAAAAATACGTCTTGGTCTTCACCTGCGAACTTGAAGTCGCCTTAAGGCCAAGAACAAAATTAAAGATATTTGCGCTGCCTGCTTCGCGCGTGAAGCTGAGATAGGAGCCGAATCGTTCGTATTCAACGTTTTGAAGATTTTGGATCGAGGCAAGAGTATCCTCGAAATCACGCCAGCACGCCTGCTTCACAATGATCTCGAAAATGCGCAGGACGGCCGGGGCGAGACGTCCCTGGGCGTCGGTCGTCGGTCCAATGATCTTGGCGCGGATTTCAAGAATATCGCCCATTTCATCTCCACGAACCTTAACGAAGGTTGAGCTGAGGGGACGTATCTCGTCCCGTTCGTAGATGCGCTGAAAATAACATTCATAGCTGCGATTGCGCATCGATGCGGCTTTCCATTCGCTTATCTCGATGCCGGCCTCTCGAAGAGCGCCGCACATATTCCGCCCCGAGACGCGCCAGATCCGCAGAAACTGACTTGCCAATTCCAGCTTCGGCACCTCGATCAGCTGCAGCGATATCGACGTTGCCGGGAAGGGAGAAGGAGCCGCCGGATCAGGGCGGGCGGCTGCGCGAGATGATCGGGCAGCCTTATTGAGAGTTCGATATTCAAAGGGCTCGACCGGCTCTTCGAGGTGGTGGACTTCACGATAAAAAACGACGGTGCCTGCAAGAAGTAAAACGGATATTAAAAGCCCCGGCCAAAGCAGAGACCGGCGGTTGCTCGGCAATGAGAAAATCCGCTGCCAAAGCGGGCTGTCGCGAGGAGGATCGACTGCTAATAGCACCTTATCCACGGCGCGACCTCACAAGCAAAATAGGAGCGGCTGCGAGTTCGAACTCAATCAATCTCGATCCTATTTGCGATCAACCGGTGTCGGTCGGCGCGTGGACCGGCCCCTGCTGGCGACTCCTTCTGAGGTGAGCAACGGATGTGAAAAACAGTACAGCCTGTCCGACTCACCTTCGACAATGCAAGTGTGAAGTTGCGTGTGTCGAGCGTCAAGCAGCAACCCCAGTGGATAGCGCTCGTCCCCTAATATCCCCGCGGGGGCTTTGCAATGTCGGCAGCACCGGCGAGCGTTTCAAAAGAACGAACGCACGGGTTAATCTGCGAGCAGACGACAGCCTTAGACAATACTTGAAGCAATGGTGTCATGCCGTCATATGACGCGCTTGGCGCCAGGCCTCGTAACGCTCGAGGGTCTCCTGGTTTGGCGGGTATACGCCCAAGGTCGATTTGCCTGCCTCGATTTCCAGCTTGAGAAACTCTTCCTGCTCCTCCATCGCGACAGCTTCTTCGGCAATGTCATCGACATATTCCCGCGGAATAACGATTACCGCTTCGCTGTCACCAAAGATGATGTCATCGGGATAAACGGCGACGCCGCCGCAGGCGATTGGCTGGTTCATGTCTGAGGCATGGTGGGCAACCAGGTTCGCCGGCGCTGCTGGTCCCATGCAGTAGGTCGGGAGCCCCAGCTGCGCGATATCGGCCGTATCGCGGACGCCGCCGTCGAGCACGAGACCGGCGGCGCCACGATAGACGAGACGACGGGCAAGCATGGCACCAATGCCGGCGACTTCCGCCAAGGAGCGGCAATCGAAGACGAGAACATGGCCGTCGGGGATTGTGTCGATGGCCCTGCGCTGTTGATTGGATGGATCCGAACTGTAAGTCGAACCGTCGATATCTTCCCGTGCGGGGATGTAGCGTACGGTGACGGCCGGGCCGATCATCGGCCCGCCGGCGCTGGCCAGCGGCCGCACGCCGCGAACCGCGGTGTTCTTCAGGCCACGCTTCAGCAACAGAGTGCTGAGACTTGCAGAATTCGTCCGCAAAAGCTTTGCGTAAACTGATGGGTCCAAAGCCGTCATGAGATCCTCCATTGTCCGGCGGAAGCTCTACCACAACGAGAAGATAGTTCAATAAAGAATTTTATGTTTCTTATTTGGGTAATGGTTGCTTGCCGTTGATCGCCTTTGTCAAGATGGCGGCACTCTCCACAACCTCGCGCTTGATTGCCCGTGCCCTGTCCGGCGTCGCTTCACCAATAAACGGGACGCTGATCGTCGCGACGAGTCGACCTTCGGAATCGAAGACGGGCGCGGCAAAGGCCCGCAGGCCGAGGTTGGATTCCTGATTGTCCTCGGCGCATCCATTGCGCCGAATTTCAACGAGGGCTTCCTTCAGCGCCTCCGGATCGGTAATCGTATATGGCGTCTTCGACTCCAGTCCGCCGCTGCAATAGGCCTCTATGTCACCGTAGTCCGAATAGGCAAGGGCGAGCTTGCCGGCGGCGCCGACATGTTTACGCGAGCGGCTGCCGACCTTGATGAAAAGCGAATAATCGCCGGGACTGGAGGCTGCAAATATCGTCATCATTTCGTTGCCTTCGGGGGCGGCCAGCCTGAAGGATTCGAAAATGCGGTCAGCCGCAGCCGTCAGGATCGGCCTTGCCGCCTCGATCACCGTTGCCCTGTCGGCGCCGGGCGAGACGCGCCGCGCAAGCTCGACGAATTTTGGCCCCAGCTCGTAGGACGCTCCACCATTCACCCGCGCCACAAGCCCATGCGCGGCCAATGAATTGAGGATCCGATAGACGGTCGAACGCGGAACTCCCAGCTGATCAACCAGCGCGGCCAAGGAAATTCCCGTCTTCGCATCGGCAACGGCCTCAAGCAGGTGGGCGGTCTTTTCGACGACGGGCGATCCATGTTTTGGTTCAATCATGAACTTTGAATTCCATATAAGAATTATAATATTGACTTCTCAGGACAGAGCGAGCATGGTCAGTGGCATGAGTGTCACATTTGACACTACGCACTTGGCGGAGGAAGTAAAGCCATTTGGATACCCGCCGAGGCGGTGCGCAACCGGATGGTTTTCACACAGACGGCACCGCGATGGACGGGATGCCGCTCGTTTGGATCTGGAGGAGGGATTTCATGAAGAAGATGAAGGGAATTGGTGCGCTGAGCATCGGACTGGCATTTCTGCTGGCTCCGGGCAGCGCAATTCGCGCCGACGCTGCGTCGGATACGCTGACGGTGGTGGTGACCGACGAACCGAAGTCGCTCGATCCCTGTGATACAGACCTTTCGGGCAACTCTCGCATTCTACACAACAACATCACGGAAGCGCTGGTCAATCTGAGCCCGGCCGACGGATCGCTCGTCCCGAGCCTTGCCACCGGCTGGCGGCAAGTGGACGAGTTGACCTGGGAATTCAAGCTCCGCGACGACGTCACCTTCCACGACGGCAAGGCGTTCGATGCCAGTGCAGTCGTTGCCGCTCTCAAGCGGGCGCAGGATCCGGCACTGGCCTGCGAAGTCGGACTTGCGACGTTGAAGGGCGTCAAGTTCAATGCAGAAGTGGTGAACCCGACGACCCTCCTCATCAAAACCGATATCGTCGAGCCGATCCTGCCGAACAAAATGTCGGCCGTGGACATCAGTTCGCCGGCGACCCCGAACGACGGCAAGTCGCGCTCCCCGGCCGGAACCGGACCCTACAAGCTTGCAGCGTGGACGCCAGGGCAATCGGTCGACCTCGTGGCCTATGACGGCTATTGGGGCGACAGGCCGGCGATCAAGAACGCAACCATCATCTGGCGCGCCGAATCCGCTGTTCGCGCGGCGATGGTCGCCACTGGGGAAGCGCAGATCGCATATGAAATAGCGCCCCAGGACGGCACCACAGAACAGGATCATGCCTTCCCAAACGCCGAAACCTCGCTGCTGAGGATCGATGCAGAAATTCCGCCGCTCAACGACAAACGGGTGCGTGAAGCCCTAAATCTTGCGATCGACCGGGACGGCCTTGTCGGCACCATCTTCCACCAGGATGCCCAAAAGGCGATGCAGGCGGTGCCGCCGTCCGTCTTCGGCTTCAATCCCGACATCCCCGGCTGGACGTATGATCCCGAAAAGGCAAAATCCCTGCTCGCCGCGGCCAAAGCCGATGGCGTGCCGGTCGACAAGGAAATCGTCATCTACGGCCGCATCGGCATCTATCCCAATTCGTCCGAAAGCCTGGAAGCCATTCAGGCGATGCTCGCGGATGCCGGCTTCAATGCCCGGCTCGAAATGCTTGAAACAAGCCCGTGGCTGAAGAAGCTGCTGAAACCTTGGGACAAGGAACGTCAGCCGTCGATCCTGCAGACGCAGATCGACAACACCGAAGGCGACGCCGTATTCACGCTGCCGAACCGTTTTACCACCGACGGCAACCAGTCGACCATCGCCGATGCCAAGCTCGACACATTGATTGCCGACGCGTCGAAGGCAACCGGCGACGAACGCAAGAAACTGTTCGAGGAGGCGTTCAGCTACATCGCCATCGATGCGGTCAATATCGTTCCGCTATTCCACATGGTCACGATTGCGCGCGTCGCCGAGAACGTCACCTATACGCCCGATGTGCAGGCCGGCAACGAGATCAAGCTTAAATCGATAAGCTACCGCTGACGGCACAGACTGGTCGCCGAACGTCCCTTGAGGAGAGCGGATGTCCTTCACTTTTTTCCTGAAACGTGCGGCCTTTGCGGCACTCGCGCTTGCAGCATTGATGACATCCGCCTTCTTCCTGGTGCGGTTGACGGGCGATCCCGTCAATCTCTACCTGCCCGTCGATGCCTCGGATGCGGCCCGTGAAGCCATGCGCGTCCGGCTCGGCCTCGATCGTTCCCTCCCGTGGCAATTCCTCGATTGGGCCGGGGACATGCTGAGCCTCGATTTCGGCACGTCGCTTTGGCACAACCGCCCGGCCATGGACGTTGTCCTGGAGGCGTTGCCGAACACGCTGGCGCTCGGTGCCATTGCCTTGACCCTGGCCTTCGTCGCTGCCGTCATCATTGGATCGATTGCCGCTGTGAATGCCGGCGGTTGGATCGACCGGGCTGTCAACGTGCTGTCGCAGGCAGCGGCCAGCGTGCCGGATTTCTGGCTCGGGCTGATGGGCGTCCTGCTGTTTGCCGTCACCTTGCGCATTCTGCCGACATCGGGTTTCGGCGGTCCGATCTATTGGGTCCTGCCGGTTGCCTGTCTTTTTGCCAGACCGTTCGGGACGCTGGTGCAGATCGTCCGAGGCTCGATGATCGAAGCACTGAACGCGACATTTGTCCGGACTGCGCGGGCCAAGGGCGCGCGTAGCGGCCGGGTTACCTTCGTGCATGCGTTGCGCAATGCCCTGCTGCCCGCGGTGACCGTGACCGGTGACCTCGCCGCCCAGTTCGCCGGTGGCGGTGGCGTCGTCGAGGTTGTTTTCGGGTTTCCCGGCATCGGCAAGCTGCTGATCGACGGCATCCTGAAGCGCGATTTCGCGATCGTCCAGGCATCGATCTTCGCGGTCGCCGTCGTTATCTTCTTCATCAATATTCTGGTCGATATGCTCTATGCATCGATCGATCCGCGCGTGAGGGTTGAATGACCAGCACGTCCGCCGACGTCCTCCCCGCCCGCGAGCGCCGAAGCCGCCGCATCTTGTGGTTCGTGCGCGCGCTCACAGGCGACCCCATGGCGGTCGCTGCGACAATCTGGCTGCTGATCGTCGCCCTTGCCATTCTTGCGGATGCATCGTCGCTGCTGGGCGAAAACCGCATTTCGCTGAAGGCGCGCAACCTGCCGCCCTTCGACTTCGGCCAGTCTTGGACGTTGTGGCTGGGCGCCGACGCCCTCGGGCGCCCGCTTCTCGTTCGCCTCATTCAGGCGGCATCGACGACGATCGGCATAGCGCTGGTGACCGTGCTGACGAGCCTGATCGGCGGAACGCTGCTCGGCGTGATTGCCGGTTACTTCGGTGGCATCATCGGCAACCTTGTCATGCGGATCTGCGACATCATCCTGGGTTTCCCGACGCTGCTGGTGGCGCTGTTTGGCCTTTACCTGTTCGGCCCGAGCGTCGGCAACCTCATCATCGTGCTCGCCGTTACCCGCATGCCGGCCTATATCCGCGTCGCAAGAGCCGAAACCCTCGAAGTCCGGGAGAGGCTTTTCGTTGATGCAGCGCGCGTCTTCGGCGGCGGGCCTGTCTGGATATTGCGCAATCACATTCTCCCAAGCGTCGCTCCGACGATGCTGACGCTCGCTTCGGTCAATCTCGCCATGGTCATGCTGTTCGAATCCGGGCTGAGCTATCTCGGTCTCGGCATCCAGCCGCCTTCCGTGAGCTGGGGTCTGATGGTGGCGCAGGGCCAGGGATATCTGTCATCCGCCTGGTGGCTGGGCTTTTTCCCTGGCCTGGCTGTGATGCTCACCACCATGTCCTTCAATCTCCTCGCCAACTGGTTCCGGATCGTCAATGACCCGTCGCAGCACTGGCGTCTTGTCAGCCGGAGGCGCTGATGGCTCTTCTTGAAGTCGAGGACTTGCAGGTCAGTTTCGTTACTGCAGCCGGCCGCATCCTCGCGCTCAACGGCGTTTCCTTCTCGCTCGAGCGTGGAGAGGTCCTGGCGCTTCTCGGCGAAAGCGGCTCCGGGAAGTCGGTAACCGCATCGGCCATCATGGATCTCGTTCCCAACCCGCCGGGCGAAATCAATCAAGGATCGATCCGTTTCGACGGCGTCGAGCTTTTGCAGCTCTCGCGGAACGAACGGCGCGATCTTTGCGGCGACCGGATCGCCCTGATCTTTCAGGATGCGCTCGCAGCGCTCAACCCGGTCTATTCCGTGGGTTGGCAGATCGCCGAAATGTTCCGTATCCACCGCCGCACTCCGGAAGGCGGTGTCGAAAAGGCCGTGATCGACCTCCTGACCGCTATCGGCATTCCTGATCCTGAAAGCCGTGCCAGGCAATATCCGCATGAGTTTTCGGGCGGCATGCGCCAACGCATCATGATCGCCATGGCCGTCGCGCTGGAACCGGATGTCATCATCGCAGACGAGCCGACAACTGCGCTCGACGTCACGATCCAGGCGCAGGTGGTCGATCTTCTGGAGACGATCCGCAAACGCAGCGATGCCGGCATGATCTTCATCACCCACGATCTCGGCGTCGTCGCCGAACTCGCCGACCGCGTCGCCGTCATGTATGCCGGCCGCGTCGTCGAAACCGCAAGCGTCTTCGAACTGTTCGAGGATGCCCGCCATCCCTACAGCATCGGATTGCTTGCCTCGCAGCTGCGCATGGACACGGATGAAGACGAATTGGTGCCGATCCCCGGCTCAGCCCCCAATCCTGTCGCCCTGCCTTCCGGCTGCGCATTCAGAACCCGCTGTCCACGCGCCGAAGGGCTCTGTGCCGAGGTCGTCCCCTCTCTTGAAACCGTAGGGCCGGGCCGCCAGGCCGCCTGCCACTTCCCGGTATCACCAGTATGATCGAACCTCTGCTCAAGGTCCAAAACCTCTCCCGGCACTTCGGCAGCGCCTCGGCGCCGGTGCGTGCCGTCGACGATGTCAGCTTCGAGATTGCCAATGGAGAGACCCTCGGCCTCGTCGGCGAAAGCGGTTGCGGCAAAACCTCGCTGGTTCGGACGCTGTTGAAGCTTGGGCCGGCGACAAGCGGCAGCGCTTTGCTTGACGGTGTGGACATTACGACAGCCAGCGGCCGGCGGCTGCATGAATTGCGCCGCAAGATGCAGGTCGTTTTCCAGGATCCTTACCAGTCGCTCAATCCCCGCATGCGGGTCGATCGGCTGATTTCCGAACCCTGGGCATTGCACCCGGGGGTCGTGCCCAAGGGCAGCTGGCGTGAAGAGACGGTCAAGCTGCTCGAATCCGTCGGGCTGCGCGCCGAACATGCGGACCGTTATCCCTCTGAATTTTCAGGCGGCCAGCGGCAGCGCCTTGGCATTGCCCGCGCTCTCGCGCTTAATCCGACACTTCTTGTCTGCGACGAGCCTGTCTCGGCCCTCGACGTCTCGGTCCAGGCGCAGGTGATCAACCTGCTCGCCGGACTGAGGCGCGAGCGCAATCTGGCGATGCTGTTCGTCGCGCATGATCTAGCCGTCGTGCGGCATGTCTCGGACCGTGTCATGGTCATGTATCTCGGCAAGATCATCGAAACGGGACCGAAGCAATCGATCTTCAATGCGGCGGCCCATCCCTACACGCAGGCCCTGATGTCGGCGGTCCCGACACCGGATCCGAGGCGTCGCGCGCAGCGCAAGCGCATCGTTCTGCAGGGCGATCTGCCGAGCCCCGCAAATCCGCCCAGTGGATGCCGTTTTCGAACGCGTTGCTGGAAAGCGACGTCGATCTGCGCAGAACAGGAGCCTGCGCTGACCGCGCGAACGGCGGCCCGTGGTCTTCTGACCGCCTGTCATCACGCCGATTCAGAAATCGCCAACGAAATCCCTCGTCTTGAAAGGACCTGAACCCAGGCCCACTATGCCCAGGTGATCGCAATGTGCACACCGTTGCACCGGTCAGCGACGATTATTTCCCGTCCGTTTTTCCCGTTTGTTTCGTGGCTGCTTTCAGCACGCCTTGCTGCAAATCCGCCTCGTCGGCAAGAATGGCGGCGGCCTCGTCGAGCAGGACGTCTTTTGCGTTCTTGCGGGCATTCTCGATGGCAATATCAGCGCTCAGGCTGCGCTCGCCTGCCTCCAGGCCATCATCACCAAGATTCTCGCCATCCCCTGCTTCCGCTCGATCCTTGAACCGTTTCTCGCGAGCAGCTGCTTCTTTGCGACGTTCGGCTTCATTGAGGGAGATAACCCCTTTTTCGCGCTGCACCTTGAAGTCGGCAATGTCTTGTAACAAGCGTTGGAAGTCCGGATCGCTTTCAACACGCGCATCATGGCGGCTTTGCAATGTCGGCAGCAACGTCGTGACCGTGTCGACAGCCGTGTACTTCGCAGGTTTGATCTGCGCCCACGGCAGGGCATTGTCATAACTGGTCTCGCCGAAGCTCGCCGGATCGAAAAGTCCTGGCAAGCTGATATCGGGCGTCACGCCGTGCAGCTGCGTCGTACCGCCGTTGACCCGGAAAAACTGGGCAATCGTCACCTTTAGCTCCCCGAACTCGGGTTTGCTGTTGCGGACGATCCGGTCAAGATCGACGACGGTCTGAACGGTGCCCTTCCCGAAACTGGGTTCGCCGACGATCACGCCTCGGCCGTAATCCTGGATTGCCGCGGCAAAAATCTCCGAAGCCGACGCCGACCCGCGATTGATCAGGACACCCACCGGGCCTGTCCAGACAGGCGCTGCAAGATCCGAGCTCCTCACCTCGACCTTGCCATCGCTGCCGCGTTGCTGAACGACCGGGCCATTGCCGATGAACAGGCCAGTCAAATCAATTGCCTCGTCCAATGAACCGCCGCCATTATTGCGCAGGTCGATGAGAACGCTGTCGACTTTTTCTTCCTTCAGTTCGTCGAGAAGCTTGGCGACATCGCGGCTTGCGCTTTTGTAATCCTCATCCCCTTTGCGCTTGGCTTCAAAATCCTCATAGAATACCGGCAGGGTAATGATCCCGACTTTACGCGTGGCGTCGCCCGCTTTTACGGACAACACAGTCTTCCGGGCGGCCTGCTTGTCGAGACTGATCTTATCGCGCACCAGGCTGATGACGCGATGCGTGGCATCAGCTCCGGCATCTGCCGGCAGGATGTCCAGCCGCACGACGGAACCCTTTTTGCCTCGTATCATCTGCACGACTTCATCAAGGCGCGTGCCCACCACGTCCTTGATCGCGCCGTCCTTGCCTTGACCAACGCCGGTAATTCGGTCTCCGACCGAGAGCTTGCCGGACAGCTGTGCCGGTCCGCCCGGCACGAGCTCGCGGATCGTCGTGTAGTCATCGCGCTCCTGCAGGACCGCACCGATACCAAACAGTGAAAGCTTCATCGAGACATTGAAGTCGGCTGAAGCGGCCGTACCGAAATAGTCCGTGTGCGGATCGATCGACGTTGCGTAGGCATCCATGAACGATTGGAAAACGTCGTCGCTTTTGAACTTGTAGACGCGCTCGAGCGTGTTTTCATAGCGTTTGTCGAGCGTTTCGCGAATGGCCGCGTCGTTTTGGTTGCCCAGTTTCAACCGCAACCAGTCGCTCTTGACGCGCTTACGCCAAAGCTCATTGCTCTCGGCCTCCGACTGCGGCCACGGCGCTTTATCGCGCAGCAGAGAATATTCTTCCTGCACGCTGAAATCGAAGCCCTGCTTAAGCAGGTTGCGCGCATAGTTCATGCGGTCGACAACGCGCTGCTGATACGCTTTGAAGATCGCAAACGGGATCTTCAAGTCTTTCCTCTCGATGGCATCATCGATCTCGCTGCGGTCGGACATGAATCCGTCGATGTCGGCTTGCAGGAAGAGCATGCGGTCCGGATCAAGTGACTTGATGAACCCATCCATGATCCTGGCCGACAAGGCGTCGTCGAGTGGAACGGGCTTGTAGCTATATCGCGAAAGAAATTGTGCGCTCAACTCAGCGGCTTGCGCCTGTCGCTTTAGCGGCGCCAAAACAGGCGGTGATGCGACTTCAGCATATGCGGACTGTGCAATTGCAAGAAATGCACCAAGAAAAACGTAGGCTATGCGCATTCAGCGTCGATCCAATTCTTAATGCCGAGTGTCGATGTGCGATCTATGTGACGCAATCATGGTTTTTTGGCAACCAAGTGGCAAACGACAAGATTTGCAAAGCCGCGGAAACATATCCGGCGCGTGATCGGCGTCGCCGCAGCCGGCGCTCAATCCGCCTGCATGTCTTGCCAGGAATCGAATGTCGCAGCTTGACCGCGACGGCATCCGCTGCGGTCGACAAGATCCCAGACGATGGCTTTCTCGATATAGAAACGCCGCCCTGATTTGGCGATGCGAAGTCCGCGGTAGTCGGCGATAAAGCCGTTGGCCGCCACGGCACTCAACAACCTGTCACGTTCCGCGCGATCGGGCGCCTCCGCCGAAAGACGCGATGGCAAAGTGATGAACTCGTCCCACGAATATTCAAAGCAGGCCTGGGCAGCGCGGTTTGCGTAGATGAAGCGCGGATCAGCGTCGGTATTGTGGGCAAGGACAACTGCCGGCGACTGGTCGTAAAGCCATTCAGCACCCTGGCCTTCCGGCGTCAGGCTGCGCCCCACGCTTCGTTCGAAGCTTTCCGCCATCAGTGCGTAAAATTCGAGATCGTAAGCCAAGTCGAGGCCGGCGTCGTTATAGTTGGCAATCATGCTGCGCATCCTGGATTGCGGCGAGAGATGTTGACGTGATGGTCTCGTTACAAAATCCTTTGCGCTACAGAAAGTGCAAGCTCCAAATGCGACGCTTCAAGCTGGGCGATCGGGACTTCAGGCGTCATCCTGGAGGTAGCGTTCCGCGAGCCTTGCCCACATGGCTGCGCCAACCGTCAGGCTGGCATCGGCGAAATCATATTTGGCGCTATGCAGGATGGCGGAATTCATGCCGTTGCCGAGACGCAGAAAGCTGCCCGGCTTGTGCTCGAGAAAGTGCGAAAAATCCTCGCTACCGGGAATGAGCGGGCAGGTCGCGACCTTGTCTTCGCCGACGAGTTCTGCGGCGACGATCCGGGCAAAATCCGTCTCGGCAGGCGAGTTGACGACGACAGGATTGCCGCGATCGTAGTCGATCTCGATAGAAGCATTGTGCCCTTCTGCCACCGAGCGGGCGAGCTTGGTGATGCGTTCCTGCAGGAGGTCGCGAATGCCAGGCTCGAAGGAGCGCACGCTCAATGCGAGCTTGGCATATTCCGGAATGACGTTGACGGCATCGCCGGCATGGATCGTGCCGACGGTGATGACCGCCGTCTGGGTCGGATCGAGGTTGCGCGAGATGATGGTCTGCAGCGAGACGACGAGGTTGCACGCCACGACCACGGGATCGACGGTCAGGTGCGGCCGCGACGCATGGCCGCCTTTGCCCTTGATCGTAAGCTCGACGGTGTCCGACGCCGCCATCATCGGGCCGGATCGCAGCAGGATGGTGCCTTCGGGAGCGCCGGGGTGGTTATGGAGGCCAAAGATCGCGTCGAACGGAAAGCGTTCGAACAGACCGTCGGCGATCATCGCCTGGGCGCCGCTATTCTTGCTTGCCTCTTCCGCCGGCTGGAAGATCAGCGTCACTGTGCCGTTGAAGCGGCGGGTGCGGGCGAGATATTCGGCCGCGCCGAGCAGCACGGTCGTGTGGCCGTCATGGCCGCAGGCATGCATCTTGCCAGTGGTGCCGCTGGCATAGGCAAGCCCGGTTTCCTCGACGATCGGCAGCGCATCCATATCGGCGCGGATGGCGATGCCCTTGCTGCCCTTACCGGCGCTGAGGCGGGCGACAACGCCGTGACCGCCGACATTGCGGGTCACGTCATACCCCCAGCCTTCCAGCTTTTCCGCGACGTAGCGCGCCGTTTCTGCTTCCTCGAAAGAGAGTTCCGGATGGGCATGCAGATACTGGCGGGTCGCCTTCAACTCCGCCTCCATGGCTTCGAAATCGGAAAGGCGGGCATAGGCATTGTCGAGCGTGGGCATGAAAACATCCAGTCTTGATCGAAAAGGGCATTGCTGCGGCCCAAGGGTCGAAGCAGAAGCTGACATCAGTTAGAGAAAACGGGCGAGAAAAGCCTGAGTCCGGGGATGTTGCGGATTGCCGATGACATCCTCGGGTTTGCCCACCTCGACGACATTGCCGCCGTCCATGAACACCACCCGATCGGCCGCTTCACGGGCGAAACCGATCTCATGGGTCACGACGATCATCGTCAGGCCCTGTTTGGCGAGATCGCGCATGGTGGAGAGAACTTCACCCACCAGTTCCGGGTCGAGCGCAGAGGTGGGCTCATCGAACAGCATCAGCTTGGGTTTGATCGCAAGGGCACGGGCGATGGCGACGCGCTGCTGCTGCCCGCCGGAAAGCTGACGGGGATAGCTACTTGCCTTTTCCGACAAGCCCACTCGCTCCAAAAGCCGCAGGGCGTTCTCGGTCGCGGCCTTGCGGCTTTCGCCGTGCACGCCGATCGGGGCCTCGACGATGTTTTGCAGCACCGTCATATGCGGATAGAGATTGAACTGCTGGAACACCATGCCGATCTTGCGCCGCTGGCTGGCGATCCCGTTGCTGGACAGCTTTTCCAGCCGGTCTTTGCGAAGGCGATAGCCGATCTGCTCGCCATCGACTTCGATGAACCCCCTGTTGATCGCTTCGAGATGGTTGATGCAGCGCAGGAAGGTCGATTTTCCCGAGCCGGACGGGCCGAGCACGACGACGACTTCACCCGGCATGACGTCGAGGTCGATCCCCTTCAGCACCTCGAGCTGGTCGAAGGACTTGTGGACGTTGCGGGCTCTGACGAGAGGTTTTGCAATTTCGGCAGCGGTCAATGGCTTGCCTCCTCGACAAGGGTCTCGGATTTGGCGACAGCGACATTGTTGCGCCGCTCGCTGCGGCCGTAATAGGCCTCGATATAGCTCTGGCCGAGATTGAGGATCGAGGTAATAAAGAGGTACCACAGGACCGCGACCAGCAGCATCGGCACGATCTCGAAGGTGCGATTGTAGATCGACTGGACGGAATAGAGCAGATCGGCCATGGCGATAACGCTGACGAGCGAGGTTGCCTTGATCATGCTGATCAGCTGGTTGCCCGTTGGCGGCACGATCGAGCGCATCGCCTGCGGAATGATGATCCGCCACAGCGCCCTCGCCTTGGTCATGCCGAAGGCTTCCGCCGTCTCGAACTGGCCGCGATCGACCGAGAGCAGGCCGCCACGAATGATCTCGGCCATGTAGGCCGCTTCGTTCAAGGCAAGGCCGACGATTGCCGCCGTCATCGGCGTGATCACCGAATTGGTCTCCCAGCTGGCGAGCGTCGGGCCGAACGGAATGGTGATAGAAAGTTCGGGAAAGAGGGTCGAGAGATTGTACCAGAAGATCAGCTGCACCAGCAGCGGCGTGCCGCGAAAGAACCAAATGAACAGCGATGCCAGCGAACGTGCGAGCCGGTCATTCGACAACCGGGCGATCGCCAGTCCGAGGCCGAGAACGATGCCGATGGCCATCGCCACCACTGTCAGGCCCAGGCTGACATAAAGGCCACTGATGACAGTCGGATCGAAGAAATAGGCCGCGACGACCGGCCAGCCGAAATTCTCGTTATGGGCGACGATCCACAGGAAGTTCGCGGCAATCAGGAGCACCACTACCCACAGGACGAGCCGGCCCGTTTGAAAGGGCTTGTGGGCGTGGGCAACATCCCGGAAGTCCGCACCGCCCGAAGGCGGTGCGGCAGTCGTGCGGTCATTGCTCATTTCGGCAGGACTCCACCAAGATTGAGACCGGGCTGCTTGATCATGTTGTTCTCAAGACCCCACTTCTTCATGATGGCGGCATAGGCGCCGTTATCCATCAACGCCTTGATCGAGTCGAGCAGAACGGGGCCGAGCGACGAGCCCTTGGGCACGACGGCGCCCTGATAGAGATCCTCGAACCCGTTTTTCTGGCCGACGCCGCTCAATTCCAGCTGGCCGTTTGCCTGAGACACGAAATAGGTCAGCGGTGCCTGCGAGGAGAAGAAGGCATCGGCGCGTTTGGAGCGGACTGCCAGGATCGAGCTCGGCTGATCGGTATAGGACTGCACTTCGGGCGCAGGCTTGCCGTCCGTCTTGCACTTTTCAACCTGGGCCTGGATTACCTTTTCGGCGGAGCCGCCGGCCATGACTGCAATGCGATTGCCGCAAGCGCTGTCGAGCGAGGTGATGGCCTTCGGATTGCCCTTCTGGACGGAGAAGACCACGTATTCCTGAACCCAGTCGACGAAATCATTGGCCTCTTCACGGCTCTTGAAGTCACCGATCGGGCCGAAGGCGAACTGGTATCGGCCGGAATTGATGCCGGCGAGCAACGCGCTCAACCCGCTGACGGTTTCGTGCTCGATCTCGACGCCGAGCATCTGGCCGATTGCATCGGTCAGATCGGCGCTGGCGCCGGTCAATTTCGTACCGGTGACGATCTCATAGGGAGGAAAGGAACCGTTGTTGACGGAGATCATCTTGCCGTCCGTGCGGATCTTCTCCGGCAGGCGGGCGCGAAGAGCGTCGTTGACGGTCTGCTTTGGCACGGCCGCCTCCTGGGCGAAGACTGACGTCGTCATCATCAGACCCAGCAGAGCGGCGGAAGCGATCAGTTTCGAATGCATGTCATTCCCCTTTTTGGTTTTGCGAAAATGGTAATTCCACGATGATGCTTGCGAAGGGTTTCCCTAGGCCTTGTTCATCGCGCTTTGGCGTGCCACGGAAACAGATCGGCGGGCGTCAAAAGGCGCGGCATGATCTTCTGTTCGTAGAGTTCCTCGGCAAAGTCGGCGATCATTGCCTCGTTCTCAGCAAGCCCGCTGGCTCTCCAGGTCGGCGGCAGATCAGCCGCGCAGCGGCGCAGTTCGTCGATCATCCAGGGCGTGGTGTCGGCGTATTTCTCACGCTTTTCCAGCCAGATACGCTGGGACTCGTCGATCAGTTCGCTGAGTTCATCCATGATCCAGGGATGCTCCTGGACGATGTCAGCCTTGAAGCCGATCAGATGCATGCCCGGGATGTAGCCGACCTCATGGAAGTAGGCGACTTCAGCGGCGCGGAAATCATCCAGCACCTGTCGCAGGGGCGATTCCTGATCGAAGAAACCCTTCGGCATGAAAGGCGTGAACACGGCATCGAGCCCGCCATCCAGCAAAAGATCGACCATCGGACGCTCGCCGGGAGCAGCCTCGATGCGGCCCGGCCGTCCAAAACCATCGAGCCGGTCGACGATCGGATGAGCCTCCGTCAGGCGCCCGGCATACCACATGGCATCCTCGACGCCGACGCCTTCCCGGCGCAGAGCGGCACGGGTCCAGGTATTTCCGGAATCACGCCAGCCGGTCACGCCGATGTTCTTACCGGCCAAATCGGAGAGCTTGCGGATCGGACTGGCCTTGGCGGTGATAATGCAGCGATGGCGGAAGCCGCGCATGATGAAGTTCGGCATGCCAATGACCCGATCATCGCCGTCATGACGCATCTGCGAATAGCGGCTGAAGGACATTTCCGCGGCGTCATGCGCTATGTCATCGGCAAGGCTGGAGACCAGCGTGCCCACACGATCCACTTTAATATCAAGACGGGAAGAGCTGACATCACCGAGCACAAGCGGTGTCATGTAATCCCAGTCTCTAAGGGCGATGCGAAGCGTCACAGGCATGCAAAAACTCACTGAAATGGCTCGACGAGGGGTAAATTAAATGTTCAAAATGGTGAGTACAAATGTTATTACGTTATTGAACATTTAAAGTGAGAAAAAAATGGGCGACGCCGTCGAAGCCTCCTGGTTTGCCGAAAAAATAGCCGACCGGAGCATCAGGGGGATCGCTCTCGAAACGAGCGCGCTGATCCGTGCTGGTGTCCTGCCCATTGGGACGCGCCTGCCGGCGATCCGCGATATCGCTTACGAATTGCAGGTCAGTCCGGCAACGATCTCCGAAGCCTGGAGCGAATTGCGGCGGCAGAAGATCATCAGCGGCCGGGGGCGCAACGGCACCTGGGTCAGCGGCGACCGCTTTGTCGCCAAGCCGGAGCGTCTCGCCAGCTCGGGAAATTATGCGGCAGGCGTGCTCGACCTTACCTTAGCGGGACCGGATGCAGCACTTCTTCCTCGTCTCGCCGAAGCAATGGCCTATGGCGCGTCCGTTGATGACCTCAACAGCTATGAGCGCAGCCGGATCGTCCCCGAGTTGAAGGACGCCGTTTCAGCGCGATGGCCTTATGAGGCGGAAGCCTTTCTGGCTACCAATGGCGGTTACAACGCCGTCTATACGATATTGCATGCACTGGTTTCCTCGGGTTCGTCGGTCGCGATCGAACATCCGACCGCGATGCGGCTGCTCGATATTCTGGAAGACCTCGGCGTAAAAATCATCCCTGTCGCCTGCGACGGCGAAGGCCCCTTGCCGGATTCGCTACACGAAGCGTTGCAGCAACGTCCAGCGGCTTTTCTATTCCAGCCGCGGCTGCATTCCGTGACCGGCGTTGCGGTCAGTTCCTCCCGCCTCGGTCAGCTCGGAGATGTGCTGGAAGACAGCGATACGCTTATTATCGAGGATGACGGCGTCGGCGACGTGTCGGCGGCACCTCCGCAGTCGCTGGGCGGCCGATTTGCGAAGCGGACGATCCATATCCTCTCACTCTCGAAAAGCCTCGGCCCGGATCTGCGTCTCGCGGTTTTGTCGAGTTCCGCGCCGATCGTCGATCAGATCCAGTCTTACCGTTCCTTCAGCGCCGGCTGGACCAGCCGTATCCTCCAAGGTGCCGCCGCCTGGCTATTGCGCGATCCGGCAACCTGGCAGCTTATCGGCGAGGCGCGCGAGATCTATCAGCAGAGACGCGACGCTCTTGCCGATGCGCTCTGCGAACGGGGAATACCGATACCGGCAGGCCAGGGCCTGTGCCTCTGGGTGCCCGTCGTCTCCGAACCATTTGCGATGGTGACGCTCGCCGCACGCAATATCGCTGTCAACCCGGGCAACAAATTCTCCGTCTTGCCCAGCAGTCATATTCGAGTGGCGACCAGCACGCTTAGCGATCGCTGCGAGGAAGCCGCCGATGCGATCGCTCTGGCTCATGCGCCGTGAAGGTAGCGGCCTGCACCTCGCGTACTTACTTTCCCTCGAGCCATTCCTGCAGCTCTGCCTCCGCCCGCTCCAGAGCGCTGTAGTTCAAAAGTTTGCGCAGGAAAGCGACCGTAACGGCACGGGCGCGCAGATTGAAACGGCCGTCCTCGTGATCGTCGCCGGCGCTCTGGTAGACGTCGAGCTTGTCGTAGAGCTGCTGCAGGCGGTTCTGCACGCTGCGCAGCGAGAGACCGCGGCGTTTGGCGATGGCCCGGTCGGTGAGGCCGAGCGCGATATCGACGAGGATCTCGTATTCGGAATCGGTGAAGCCATTCGTCTGGCCGAGGCTCTTCTGCTGCAGGCCCCGCACTTCGCGGTCGATGACGCACTGGCTCTCGATGAAGATCGAGCGCAGTGCAAGCTTCAGCCGCTCGTCGGAGGCGGATTTCAGCACATAGCCATAAGCGGCGCCATCCGGCACGATGCGCGAGACGCCGCGCACATAGGCCTCGTCCGAGTAATTCGACCAGAACAGGATGCGGGTTTCCGGCCGCTCCTTCCAGATGGTGCGCGCCGCCTCGATGCCGTTGCGGTTCGCCATCTGCAGGTCCATGACGATATGCGCCGACTTGTGGTCGCGGGCGAGCTTCTCGCCGACCGTTCCGTTCTCCGCCTCGATCACCGTGTCGCATTCCGGCAGGGCCGCGTTGACCGCCTCGTGCAGATAGGACCGGTGCAGCGGGTCGTCCTCGACGATCAGAACCTTCATGGTGCCCTTCTCCTCAGTTTGTCCCGCTCGGCGGGTCGTGCGGTGCGAGCGGCAGCACGACGCGCACCACAGTCCCGCGATTGTTGTGGCCGGGCCCGGTCGTAAAGCGCGCCGAAATCAGCCGCGCACGGGTCTTCATATTGTCGATGCCGCCGCCGATCCGGCCCCGCGCCTTGGCGAGCCCGGTCCCGTCGTCGGAGATTTCGATCGACAGCCGATCGTCGTCGGCCTCGAGGCGCACCATGACGGTGAGCGGAGCGGCATGGCGCACCGCATTGTTGATCGCCTCCTGCGCGATCCGGAATAGCGCGACGCTGACGGTCGGTTCCAGTCGCTCCAGCGCGCCGTGCGTCTCGTCGACAAGGCCCCATTCGATGCCCGATCCCGTGTCGCGGGTCGATCGGTCCAGATGATGCTCGATCGCCTGGGCGAGGCCGAAGAGTTGGAGCACGGAGGGTTTTGCCTGCTCGATGATCTGCCGCAGATCCTGCATGCAATGCTGCAGGGAACGGGAGATCGGCTCCAGCGTCTCGGGCGTCACCTCGCCGTTGCGCGACAGCCGATCGATCCGGCGGGCGAGACGCGTCAGGTCGGCGAGCGTCTGGTCGTGCAGGTCCATGCCGATGCGCTGGCGTTCCTGCTCCAGCGCTTCGGTAAGTTTCAGCGCACCTTGCCGCAAGCCCTCCTCGCGGGCGCGGGCCTCCGCCTCGACGATCGCCGAGCGTTGCGCCTGCTCGGCCGCCTGCAGCGCGAAGAAATAGGGCGTCAGCAGGTCGGCAATGATGCGGGCGCGTTCGATATCCTCCATCGTATAGACGCCCGCCCTGTGCGACGAACAGGAGAGTGCGGCGATGATCGTGCCCTGCACCTTCATCGGCACATGCAAGCGACTTCTCAGCGACTGTTCGACGATCGGCCGCTTGAATGCGCCCTCGAAGTGGAAACGCGGGTCGGTCATGGCGTCGTCCGCCAGCAGAAAATCCACCTCGCCCCGGAGCAGCGAGCGGATAGGGCTGTTGACAACAGGCGCGCCGGCAAGGCCGCCCCAGGCGGTCTCGATGCCCGTCTCATAGGCGGTGTGGTAGTTGCCGCCCTCAAGGAGCACACAGACGTCGAGATGGTCGTGCGGGATGATATGGGCGACCTCGGCCGCGACGGAACGGATAGCCGAGCGGAAGTCGAGCTGGCCCGCGAGCAGCCGGGAAATGCCGAGATAGTGGTCAAACATGGCTGCGGGTACGAGATGCAGCATTGTCAGTTCCTCCCCGAGGCGGCAGCAGGCTCCTCAACCCGCCGCGACTCCTTCCCAGTAAGCGCCCGCGGGAGCGCCGCCGTCTTGCGTAAACCCGCAGCTTGTTGCGCAAAACCCGCAAACGGATTGCCGCCTTGCCCCTGTACAGGCCGATCGATCTCCCGCATCCTGCCCTTACTGAGAGGAGGAAGCTCAGTGCAAGAACAATTTTCACTCGGACCCAGGTGGGCCGGCAGGAGTGAAGCGATCCGCCGACAGGCGCGATCATCAGGGAGGAAGACATGACAATCCGCAAGATGCTTCTGGCATCGGCCGCTATCGCATGCGCCGCGATGCCCGTTTCCGCCTTTGCCGACACGTCGGCCAAGAAAATCGCCCTTTCCAACAATTATGCCGGCAACTCGTGGCGCCAGGCCATGCTGACGAGCTGGGGCAAGGTGACAGGTGAAGCCGTGAAGGCCGGCACCGTTGCCGCAGCCGACCCTTTCACCACCGCCGAGAACCAGGCGACGGAACAGGCCGCGCAGATTCAGAACATGATCCTGCAGGGCTATGACGCGATCGTGCTCAACGCCGCCTCGCCGACGGCGCTGAACGGCGCGGTCAAGGAGGCCTGCGACGCCGGCATCACCGTCGTTTCCTTCGACGGCATCGTGACCGAACCCTGCGCCTGGCGCATCGCCGTCAACTTCAAGGAAATGGGCCGCAGTGAGGTCGAGTACTTGTCGAAGAAGATTCCGGACGGCGGCAACCTGCTCGAGATCCGCGGCCTTGCCGGCGTCTTTGTCGACGACGAGATCTCGGCCGGCATCCACGAGGGTGTCAAGCAGTTCCCGCAGTTCAAGATTGTCGGCTCCGTTCACGGAGACTGGGCGCAGGACGTGGCGCAGAAGGCTGTTGCCGGTATCCTGCCGAGCCTGCCCGACATCGTTGGCGTGGTGACGCAGGGCGGCGACGGTTACGGCGCCGCACAGGCGATTGCCGCGACCGACCGGAAGATGCCGATCATTATCATGGGCAACCGCGAAGACGAACTGAAGTGGTGGAAGGAGCAGAAGGACGCGAAGGGTTACGAGACCATGTCCGTCTCCATCGCGCCGGGTGTCTCCACGCTCGCTTTCTGGGTGGCGCAGCAGATCCTCGACGGCAAGGAAGTCAAGAAGGACCTCGTCGTGCCCTTCCTGCGCATCGATCAGGACAATCTCGAAACCAACCTCGCCAATACCCAGGCCGGCGGCGTCGCCAACGTGGAATACACGCAGGCAGATGCAATCAAGGTCATCGAGCAGGCAAAGTAATTCTCCCGGCGACTGCCGCGCGACCGCAGAAGGTCGCGCGGCATTTTTTGCAAGCAGGCATGGCGGGCAGCATGGATGACGTTTTGAATGCGGTGATCGCCGTCGATGGCGCCAAGGTGAGTTTCGGCGCAGTCAGGGCACTCGATGGCGTGACCCTTCGCGTCATGCCGGGAGAATGCGTCGGGCTTGTCGGGCACAATGGAGCCGGCAAATCCACTATCGTCAGCGTGATCAACGGCGGTCTCACACCGCACGAAGGAAGTGTGGCGAGCGACGGCGAACGGCTGGATCGCTATGGCATCAATGCCGCGCGTGCCCGCGGCGTGCGCTGCGTGTTTCAGGAGCTTTCGCTCTGCCCCAACCTTTCGATCGTCGAGAACACGCGCATCATGCATCGCCATCTCGGTGGCTTCGGCTGGCGCAGGCGCGCCGCGAAAATCATCGAGACGTGCCTCGACGCCGTCTTTCCCGGCCACGGGATCGACAGCAGCCGGACCGTGGGAGATCTTTCGATCGCCGAACGGCAGATGGTCGAAATCGCCATGGCCTTTTCCGACGCCGGCATTGCGCCGAGGCTGGTGATCCTCGATGAACCGACCTCGTCGCTCGATGCAAGCCTTGCCCGGCAGATGCTCGATCATGTTCGCCGCTTCATCGCGACGGGTGGTTCCGTCATCTTCATCTCGCATATCTTGCACGAGATCCTCGAAACCGCCGACCGCATCATCGTCATGAAGGACGGCCGAGTCGTCGCCGAGCGCCTAGCGCAGGGCTTCGACCATCACGGCCTCGTGGAAGCGATGGGCACCGTTGCGAAGGAGGAGCCCAAGCAGCGCTCGGCCCGCGAACAATCCACCGCTCCGCTCATTCTGTCCCATCAGGCGAAGGGCCTTTCCTTTGCGGCACGCAAGGGCGAGATCATCGGACTGGCGGGTCTGGCGGGCCATGGGCAGACCGAGCTCCTGCTCGCGCTGCATGCCGCCCAGTCCGGCAACTGGCTGCCGGAGCGCGATCCGCGCGTCACCTTCGTCGCCGGCGACCGCCGTCTCAATGGTGTCTTCGAGCTGTGGAGCATCCTACGCAACTTCTCCATCGCCTCGCTCGGTGACCTGTCGCGGCGCGGCCTCATCCTCGCGGACGAAGAGCAGACGAAAGGCGCCGACTGGAAGCGGCGGATCGAGATTCGCACCCCCGATATGGACAATCGCGTTCTGTCGCTTTCCGGCGGCAACCAACAGAAGGTGCTCTTTGCCCGCGCGCTTGCGACGCGCGCACCTGTCGTGCTGATGGACGATCCGATGCGCGGCGTCGACGTCGGCACCAAGCAGGAGGTCTATGCGATCATCCGCGAGGAAGCGGCGCGCGGCCGCACCTTCATCTGGTACTCGACGGAGATGGACGAGGTCCGCCTCTGCGACCGCGTCTACGTCTTCCGCGAAGGCCGCATCACGACCGAACTCGCCGGTGATGCCGTCAACGAGACGAACATCATCGCCGCCTCCTTCGAAGGGATCGCCGCATGACGTTCCGGCTGTCGTCCGACGCCATGCGTCTTGCCATTCCCGCCCTGTCGCTGACGTTGCTGCTCGCCGCCGTCTTTTGGCTGCAGCCGCGCGCCATGAGCTATGTCGGGCTCAACCTGCTGTTCAACCTGGCCGTGCCGATCGCGCTTGCGACGATTGCTCAGATGATCGTGATGGCGGTGAACGATCTCGATCTCTCGATGGGCGCCTTCGTCAGCTTCGTCGCCTGCGTCACCGCGACCTTTCTGCGAGATGCTCCCGTGATCGGCGTGCTGATCCTTGCCGGCGCGATCGCAACCTATGCGGCGCTCGGCGTCGTCATCTATCTCCGCAACCTGCCCTCTATCGTCGTGACCCTCGGCATGAGCTTCGTCTGGGGCGGCCTTGCCGTATTGCTGCTGCCGGCACCGGGCGGACAGGCGCCGGACTGGGTGCGCTGGCTGATGACCGTCAAGCCGCCGCTGGCGCCGATGGCGATCGTCGCCAGCATCGTCATCGCCTTGGTCGCCCATCTTCTCGTCATGCGGTCGTCGCTCGGCGTGTTGATGCGCGGCATCGGCGGCAACCAGCGCTCGGTCGAGCGCGCCGGCTGGTCGATTGTCGGCGCGCGCGCTGCAGCCTATGGTCTCGCCGGCCTCTTTGCCGTGCTCGCCGGCATCGCCCTGGTGGGCCTGACCACCTCGGCCGATGCCAATATCGCGCTGCGCTACACACTGCTGTCGATCGCCGGCGTGATCCTCGGCGGCGGCGAGTTCATCGGTGGCCGCGTCTCGCCGGTCGGCGCCGTCATCGGCGCGCTGACGCTGACGCTCGCCGGTTCGTTCCTGTCCTTCCTGCGCATCTCGCCGGACTGGCAGATCGGGGCTCAGGGCGCAATCCTGATCATCGTGCTGGCACTTCGCCTGATGCTGAATCGCCTGGAGAAGCGGGAGAAACGCCGATGACCCCGCTTCTGCGCCTGTTCGGCAAACCCTGGATCTGGTCGTGGCTTGCCGCCTTCATCGTCTGGTTCCTGACGATCATGGTGACGCTCGGCGCCAGCACGCTTGGCCTATCACAGGCAGCACTGACCTTCGCGGCCTTCTCGGTCATCGTCGGCATCGGCCAGATGTTCGTCATCACGCTCGGCCCCGGCAACATCGATCTCTCGGTGCCCGCCACCATGACGCTTGCCGGCACGGTGGCGTTGAAGCTGATGAATGTCGAAAACGGCATGATCTTGCCCGGGCTCCTAGTCTCCATCGTCATCGGCTTCGTCGTCGGCCTGGGCAACTATGCACTGATCAAGGCGCTGCGCATTCCGCCGATCATCGCCACGCTGTCCATGAGCTTCATCGTGCAGTCCGCGGCGATCTGGACGAACCGGGGACTGCGCATCAAGCCTCCGAGCGTGCTGGCGGAATTCACCACGTCGCACACGCTCGGCGTGCCGAACGTGGCGATCGTCGCACTCCTCATCTCGCTGCTGGCCTGGTTCCTGCTCGAGAAGACGATCTATGGGCGATGGATCTCGGCGATCGGCCAGAGCATGCCGGCCGCGCGCATGGCCGGCATTCCGGTCGACGGCACGCGTTTTGTCACCTACCTTTTCTGCGCCGTGCTCGCCTCGGTCGCCGGCTATCTGCTCGCCTGCTTCTCGGGCGGCGCCGCACTCAACATGGGCTCGGAATATCTCTTGATGTCGATCGCCGTCGTCGTGATCGGCGGCACGGCGGTTGCCGGCGGCGATTCCAACGTGCCGGGCATCTGGGGCGCATCGCTCTTCATGTTCCTGGTCGTCTCCATGCTCAACACGTACGGGCTCGGCGCGGGTATCCGCCTGATCATGACCGGCCTCATCATCATCAGCGTCATCATGCTCGCCGGCGGTCGCCGAGCCGGCATGCGATAATTAGGAAGACCGCTATGGCCGAGGCCAGCATTTATGAAATCCACGACCCGCGCTTCCGGCAGATGATCGTAACCAGCGCCGGCCTCGACGAACTCTATTCCGGCTGCCGCTGGGCGGAGGGTCCCGTCTGGTTCAACGACGCCAACCAGCTGCTCTGGAGCGATATTCCCAACCAGCGCATGCTGCGTTGGGCGCCCGAGAGCGGCGTTTCCGTCTATCGCCAACCGTCGAACTTCACCAACGGCCATACGCGCGACCGGCAGGGACGGCTGATCTCCTGCGAACATGGAACGCGCCGCGTCACCCGCACCGAGGTCGACGGCTCGATCACCGTGCTCGCCGACCGCTTCGAGGGCGCCAGGCTTAATTCGCCGAACGATGTGGTGGTGAAATCAGACGGCACGATCTGGTTCACCGATCCGACCTACGGCATCATGTCGGACTATGAAGGCTATCGCGCCGAGCCGGAGCAGGCGACCCGCAACGTCTACCGGCTCGATCCGATGACCGGCGCGCTTGCGGCGGTCGTCACGGATTTCACCCAACCGAACGGTCTCGCCTTCTCGCCCGACGAGGCAATCCTCTATGTGGCGGATTCGGCCGCCAGCCATGACGAAAGCCTGCCGCGTCACATCCGCGCTTTCGACGTGGTCGATGGCAACAGGCTGACGAACGGCCGCGTCTTCTGCCTCATCGACAATGGCATCCCGGACGGCATCCGCACCGACGTCAACGGGAACCTATGGTCGAGTGCCGCCGATGGCGTGCATTGCTTCGACCCGGCAGGCAAACTGATCGGCAAGATCCGCGTACCCCAGACCGTCGCCAACCTCACCTTCGGCGGGCCTCAACGCAACCGGCTGTTTATCGCGGCGACGCGGTCGGTTTATTCGGTTTACGTTGCTGTGAGCGGGGCTCAGGTGCCGTGAGGTTGGTCGCCTTGAACAGGTTCGAACGAGCGGCCCCTTGGGGACAATAGAGCTGTTGAAAAGCGGGGGCCGTCGGGTGCAGCAATATCCGTTTCGAAAACCTTTAAAAACAAACCCGGTTCATTCGATTGCCGAAAAAAACGCCGGGATCTGTTGCTCGAAGAACTTTGAGAACGAGGCGATACGCGGCGGTAGTGCCTGATACGGGGGGTAATAGAGTGTCAGCCACAAGTCCGGCGGCGACCAGTCCGGCAGGACGTGGACAAGCCGTCCGGTCCGAAGATGCTCGGCCACATGGAACTTGGGTAGCATGGCGACCCCGGCGCCGTCGGCGGCCATGCTCGCCAGCACCTCTCCGCTATTGGCGCTGAATGCCCGGCCCGCAGAAAACGTGGCGCTACCACTGCCGTCCGACAGCGTCCAGGTTTCCCGCTTGCTGTCACCGCTGTAGGCCAGGCAATCGTCGGGAATGAGCTCGTTCGGATGCTTCATGTCGGCAAACCGGCTGCCCGGCGCTGCGACGAGGATACGGCGCACGACACTGATCTTGCGCCAGATCGTGAACTTGTCCGAGGGTGCCGCGGAAATGCGGATTGCCAGATCATAGTCGTCATCGATGATGTCAACGAGTCCATCCGCAAGCGAGATCTCGAAGCTGATCTTCGGGTAGCGTTCCTTGAATGCCGAAAGGATGGGCGGCAGGACCTGCCGGCCGAACCAGGTCGGCGCGCTGATTCGCAGGCGGCCATGATCCGCCTTGTGGGTATTCATCACGTCCTTGCGTGCGTTGTCCAACGCCTGCACCGCCGGCTGTATCTGGGCGGCGAAGATCGCGCCGTCGGTCGTCAGCGATACCTGGCGCGTGGTCCGCACGAAGAGTTGCACGCCCAGGTCTTCTTCCAGGGCCGCGATCGCCCGCGTGACGGCTGCGGGGGTCATGTCGAGTTCGCGCGCGACCTGCGCGAAGTTCCGTTTCTCGGCGGCCAGCAGAAAGGTTCGCAGCAGCTTGTAGTCGTTCATTGATTATTTCATCCATGGCAATTCACTAACGATTATTATTGCAATTCCGACCGATGATCAACGGGCGTAGGTTTTCAATCACACCAGACAAACCAACGCCGCCGCGGAAGGGCAAGCATCATGATCAAGGATATCAAGGGACTGCATCATATCACGTCGATGGCATCGGATGCCCGCCAGAACAACGCATTCTTCACAGACACGCTCGGCCTGCGCCGCGTCAAGAAGACCGTGAATTTCGACGACCCCAACGTCTACCACCTCTATTACGGTGACGAGGCCGGCACCCCCGGCTCCGTCATGACCTACTTCCCTTTTCCCGACGTGATGCGCGGCCGCCCGGGCGTCGGCGAAGTCAGCGAAACACAGTTCGCGGTGCCTAAGGGCTCACTCTCCTTCTGGCAGGATCGCCTGTCGGCAAAGGGAGCCGGTAACCTGCATACCGACACTGCCTTCGGCGCTGCTCGCCTCCTGTTCAAAGGGCCGGACGGCGAAGGGTTTGCCCTTGTCGAAACGGAAAACGATGGCCGCAAGGCCTGGAATGGCGCCGGCATCGACGAAAGCGTCGGCATCCGCGGCTTCACCGGTGCCAAGTTCCGCCTGCATGACGCCGCTGCCACGTCCGAACTGCTCGGTTTCATGGGCTACCAGCGCGCTGAGACGGATGGCGATGTGACCCGCTTCATCATGCCCGGCGGCAATGGTGCCGATACGATCGACCTCGAGGTTCTTGCGAAAACGCCTTTCGCAAGGCAGGGCGCGGGTTCGGTGCATCACATCGCCTTCGCCGTCGAGAACCGCGCAAAGCAGCTCGAAGTTCGCAAGGCCCTGATGGATACAGGATACCAGGTGACACCTGTCATCGACCGCGATTACTTCTGGGCTATCTACTTCCGCACACCCGGCGGCGTCCTGTTCGAAATCGCCACGAACGAACCCGGTTTCGACCGCGACGAAGACACGGCACACCTCGGCGAGGCTTTGAAACTGCCGGCTCGTTACGAGCCCTATCGTGACCAGATCGAAGCCGGGCTAACACCGCTCGCCGCCTGAGGTCGCTTTCCAACAATAAGGCGGCATAACTTTCAAGACGTGCCGCCTTCCCTGCCCCATTACCTACCTTCAACCCAGTCAAAGGAAGACACGAGATGTCCAGCAAGCTTCAGGTCCTCACCCCGCAGAACAGTCAGATCATCTTTATCGATCAGCAGCCGCAGATGGCCTTCGGCGTCCAATCGATCGACCGCCAGGTCTTGAAGAACAACGTGGTCGCTCTTGCCAAGGCAGCCAGGATCTTCAACATCCCGACCACCATCACCACCGTCGAGACCGACAGCTTCTCGGGCAACACTTTCCCGGAACTGCTCGCTGTCGTCCCGGACAATGATATCCTTGAGCGCACGTCGATGAATTCCTGGGACGACCAGAACGTCCGCGACGCGCTTGCCAAGCAGGCTGCCGATGGCCGCAAGAAGATTGTCGTCGCCGGCCTCTGGACGGAGGTTTGCAACACGACCTTCGCACTCTCCTGCATGAACGACACCGACTATGAGATCTACATGGTTGCGGATGCTTCCGGCGGCACGTCCGTCGATGCGCACAAATATGCGATGGACCGCATGGTGCAGGCCGGCGTCGTTCCGGTCACCTGGCAGCAGGTCCTGCTCGAATGGCAGCGCGATTGGGCTCGCAAGAAAACCTACGATGCGGTCACGTCGCTGGTGAAGGAGCATTCCGGCGCCTACGGCATGGGCATCGATTATGCTGTTACGCATGTCCACGGTGGTGCCGAACGCGTCAAGCACGGCAAGCGGATCGGCCCGAACCCTGCCAAGTAAGCCGTCAATCACTCCGGCCGGCTGTGTCCTGCCGGAGTGATTTTCTTTCACCACGCGAGGTTCCCCCATGAAACTCTATCTTCTTTCACTTGGTGCCGGCCTGCTGGTGGGCGTGATCTACAGCCTGCTCAATGTCCGCTCGCCTGCCCCGCCTGTCGTCGCGCTCATCGGGCTGCTCGGCATCCTTGTCGGCGAGCAGCTCGTACCGCTGGCAAAGAGCATCTGGGCTCGGGAGGCTGTCGCCGTCTCCTGGTTTCACCAGGTCAAGCCGCACATGTTCGGTCACCTGCCGAAAGGTGGGGAAACCGTGGTGGCGGTGAACCCACCCCATGAAGATTTAACATCGGGGAAAAGCTGATGACGACGCGCCGCACATTCCTGGGCGCAGCATCGAGCCTCGCCTTTTCAAACTTGTTTTCACAGGCCGATGCCGCCGATCCCATCAAGACCGGAGACGCTTCCATGTATGCAGATATCGTTCTTCACAATGGATTGATCACGACGCTTGATCGCGCAAATCCGAACGCCACCGCAGTCGCCGTCAAGGACGGCCTATTCATGGACGTGGGTACCGACCGCGATGTCATGGTGCTCGCCGGACCGGATACGAAGATCGTCGATCTCAAGGGCAAGCGTGTACTGCCTGGTCTGATCGACAATCACACCCACGTTGTGCGGGGCGGTCTCAACTTCAACATGGAGCTCCGCTGGGACGGCGTCCGCTCGCTCGCCGATGCGATGGACATGCTCAGACGACAAGTCGCCATCACGCCTGCCCCACAATGGGTGCGTGTCGTCGGCGGCTTCACCGAACACCAGTTCGCCGAAAAACGCCTGCCGACGATCGACGAGATCAATGCTATTGCACCCGATACGCCTGTCTTCCTGTTGCATCTCTATGACCGCGCACTACTCAACGGTGCCGCCCTTCGCGCCGTCGGCTATACCAAGGACACGCCGAACCCTCCGGGCGGCGAGATCACGCGCGACGCCAATGGCAATCCGACGGGACTTTTGCTTGCCAAGCCGAATGCGGGCATCCTCTATTCGACTTTGTCAAAAGGCCCCAAGCTTCCGTTCGAATATCAAGTCAATTCCACCCGCCATTTCATGCGCGAACTCAACCGGCTGGGCATCACCGGCGTCATTGATGCCGGCGGCGGATTTCAGAATTACCCGGACGACTATGCGGTGATCCAGAAGCTTTCGGACGAGGACCAGCTTACGGTACGTCTGGCCTACAATCTCTTCACGCAGAAGCCGAAGGAAGAGAAGCAGGATTTCCTCAACTGGACGCAGTCGGTCAAATACAAGCAGGGTAACGACTATTTCCGCCACAACGGTGCGGGGGAGATGTTGGTCTTTTCCGCCGCCGACTTCGAAGACTTCCGTCAGCCCCGCCCGGACATGCCGCCGGAAATGGAAGGCGAACTGGAGGACGTCGTTCGGGTGTTGGCCGAAAACCGCTGGCCTTGGCGGCTTCACGCCACCTATGACGAAACGATCAGCCGCTCGCTCGATGTGTTCGAGAAGGTCAACAAGGATATCCCGCTCGAGGGCCTCAACTGGTTCTTCGACCATGCCGAGACGATTTCCGATCGCTCGATCGACCGGATCGCAGCGCTCGGTGGCGGCATCGCCACGCAGCACCGCATGGCCTATCAGGGCGAATATTTCGTCGAGCGATACGGCCACGGCGTTGCAGAAGCGACACCGCCGATCAGGCGCATGCTTGATAAGGGCATCAACGTCTCCGCCGGCACCGATGCGACGCGCGTCGCCTCCTATAACCCCTGGGTCTCGCTTTCATGGATGGTGACCGGCAAGACCGTTGGCGGCATGCAGCTCTATCCACGTGCCAACTGCCTCGACCGCGAGACGGCGCTGCGCATGTGGACCGAGAAGGTCACCTGGTTTTCCAACGAAGAAGGCAAGAAGGGCCGGATCGAAAAGGGCCAGTTCGCCGATCTCGTCGTGCCGGACAGGGACTTCTTCACCTGCGCAGAGGACGAGATCTCGTTTCTCACCTCGCAGTTGACCATGGTCGGCGGCAAGATCGTCTTCGGTGCGGGCGACTTCAAGTCTCTCGACGAGAACGACGTGCCTCCCGCCATGCCGGACTGGTCTCCCGTGCGCACGTTCGGCGGCTACGCGGCATGGGGCGAACCGCAGGGCGCAGGCATGAACTCGTTGCGCCGTACCGCGATCTCGACGTGCGGTTGCGCCAGTTCCTGCAACGTTCATGGTCACGACCACGCCGGTGCCTGGACATCGAAGCTGCCGATTGCCGATCTCAAGGGCTTCTTCGGTGCGCTTGGTTGTGCCTGCTGGGCCGTCTGACCCCGCGCGGTTAGCGATCACATTGAGTGGGCAGCGGCCTCCGCTGCCCAATTTGCTCTACCAGATCGTCTATTGCGATAATCGCAACTAAATCGAAATAATTAATGTAATTGTTGGCGGTAATCTTTCTGGCCAATATCGCTCCACTAACGGCAAACAGAGCCGCTTGTTTCGATCGACTACACGACAGGAGCAGACATGATTGATCATTTTTCGTCCACCCGCCACCGGGACTCGCTTCTTGCGCGGATCATCGCTGCACCAGCGACACGGTTCATCGCGCTCCTTGCTCTCTGCGCGGCCTATATCCAGGGGCCGCTCACCAAGCTCTTCGATTTCCAGGGCGCAATCGCTGAAATGAACCATTTCGGCCTGCGTCCCGCGGCACTCTTCGCAGTCACCGTTATCGCCTTCGAATTGGCGGCCTCGGCCATGGTGGTGTCGGGGATCCTTCGCTGGGCAGGAGCGCTGGCGCTCGCCGGGTTCACGCTCTTTGCCACCCTTATCGCCCTTCGTTTCTGGGAGCTGCCCCCAGGCATGGACCGCATGATGGCAACCAACGCTTTCTTCGAACATCTCGGGCTCGCTGGCGCTTTCATCATTGTCGCCGCAAATGATCTGACCAAGGGAGCTGGCAAATGAGCGCTACCAAATCCTCCGGGGGCAGCTTTGCTCCCCTTGCCCAGCCAGTCTTCGCAGTACTTTGGGCTGCAACCGTCCTCGGAAATACCGGCAGCTTCATGCGCGATGTCGCCAGTTCCTGGCTGATGACCGATCTATCGGCCTCCCCGGCCGCCGTCGCGCTGGTGCAGGCGGCCGGAACCCTGCCGATCTTCCTCCTGGCAATACCTGCGGGCGTGCTCACCGATATTCTTGATCGTCGCAAGTTTCTGATTGTCGTGCAGATTTTGCTCGCGTCAGTCAGTGTAAGCCTGATGATCCTGGCAAATACCGGCATGCTTTCGGTCAGCGCGCTGATCGGCCTGACCTTCCTTGGCGGGATCGGCGCCGCGCTAATGGGGCCGACCTGGCAGGCGATCGTGCCGGAGCTGGTGAAGAGAGAGGACGTCAAGAGCGCCGTCGCGCTCAACTCGCTCGGCATCAATATCGCGCGGTCGATCGGACCGGCCGCCGGGGGACTTCTCCTTGCAGCCTTCGGTGCAGGCGTCACCTATGGCGCGGATGTTGCGAGCTATCTCGTCGTCATTGCGGCGCTCGTCTGGTGGCCGCGGGCAAAGAATGCAAATGGTACGTTGGCTGAAGGCTTCTTCGGCGCGTTCCGTGCAGGCCTGCGCTACACCCGCGCCAGCAAGCCCTTGCATGTCGTACTTTTGCGCGCTGCGATCTTCTTTGCCTTCGCCAGTGCCATCTGGGCACTCCTGCCGCTCGTCGCCCGACAATTGCTCGGTGGTGACGCAGGCTTCTACGGTATCCTGCTTGGCGCCGTCGGCGCTGGCGCAATCGGCGGCGCATTGCTCATGCCTAAACTGCGCGAACGTTTTAATGCCGATGGCCTGCTGCTCGGTGCCGCTGTTATCACAGCACTCGTCATGGGCGCTTTGTCGCTCGCGCCGCCGAAATGGGTCGCCATCATTGTTCTGCTCTTTCTCGGAGCTGCGTGGATCACGGCCCTGACCACGCTGAATGGGGCAGCGCAGGCCGTGCTACCGAACTGGGTCCGCGGTCGCGGTCTGGCGGTCTATCTCACCGTCTTCAATGGCGCGATGACGGCAGGTAGTCTTGGCTGGGGTGCCGTTGGTGAAGCTGCTGGAGTGCCGGGAGCGCTGCTGATCGGCGCGGCGGGACTGCTCATCGCGGGCTTCATCATGCATCGCTTAAAGCTGCCGGCCGGCGACGCGGATATGGTGCCATCCAATCACTGGCCAGAACCCTTGGTCGCCGAGCCGGTAGCCCATGACCGTGGCCCTGTCCTGATCCTCATCGAATACCATGTCGAAAAACATCATCGCACAGCCTTCCTGCATGCGCTGGATGAGATGTCCCACGAGCGGCGGCGGGACGGGGCCTATGGATGGGGGGTGACCGAAGACTCCGCCGATCCGCAAAAGATCGTCGAATGGTTCATGGTCGAATCCTGGGCCGAGCATCTTCGCCAGCACAAACGGGTTTCAAATGCCGATGCTGATCTGCAAGGCCAGGTCCTCGCCTATCACTCGGGAACGGACAAACCGGTCGTGCGGCATTTCCTGACAATCAACCGGCCGGGAGCCGCCTAACAACGCGGGATAGTAGCATCCCCCCCTACCCTCGAATCATAGCCACTAAAGGATCACGGTACCCGAAAATGACCGAGAACATCCCCTCCATCACCCGCCGCAGCGCATTGCTTTCCGGAGCTGCCGCCGCAGCCACCATGGTACTTCCCACATCGTTTGGCCTAGCGGCCAACGCTGCTTCCACCACCACCACCACCTCAATCAAAGGAGACAATAGAATGGGCTATATCACCACCAAGGACGGCGTCGAAATCTTCTACAAGGATTGGGGTCCGAAGGATGCCCAGCCGATCGTCTTCCACCATGGCTGGCCGCTGTCCTCGGACGATTGGGATGCGCAGATGCTGTTCTTCCTGGCAAAGGGCTTCCGCGTCGTGGCACATGACCGCCGTGGCCACGGCCGTTCTGCTCAAGTTTCTGACGGTCACGACATGGACCACTATGCCGCCGATGCCTTCGCGGTCGTAGAGGCGCTCGATCTGAAGAACGCCGTTCATATCGGCCATTCGACTGGCGGCGGCGAAGTTGCTCGTTATGTTGCAAAATTTGGCCAGCCGGCCGGCCGCGTCGCCAAGGCCGTTCTGGTCTCCGCCGTTCCGCCGCTGATGCTGAAGACCCCAACAAATCCGGGCGGCCTGCCGATGGAAGTGTTCGATGGCATCCGCAAGGGCGTCGCCGAGAACCGCGCACAGCTCTTCGTCGATTTCCCCACGGGTCCGTTCTATGGTTTCAACCGTCCTGACGCCAAGGTCTATCCGGGCGTTATCCAGAATTGGTGGCGGCAGGGCATGATGGGCAGTGCGAAGGCCCATTACGATGGGATCAAGGCCTTTTCAGAGACGGACCAGACGGAAGACCTGAAGGCAATCGCCGTTCCGACCCTCGTCATGCACGGCGACGACGATCAGGTCGTGCCGATCGACAACGCGGGCAGGCTGTCCGTGAAGCTGGTCCAGAACGGCACTCTGAAAGTCTACAAGGGTTATCCGCACGGCATGCTGACAACCCACGCTGACGTCCTGAACGCCGACCTCTTGGCATTTATCCAAGCTTGATTGGACTGTCCGGGTGTGGCTGTCTTCGCCGCACCCGGGTCCGGCCGGACAAACCCAACGAAGCTGGCTATCACCAGGACAGTCCTGAGCGATCTGTTCCGAAGTTGAGCTCAAAGCCGAGCGGCGCTGCTTGACGGTTTTCTGTTAGTGTCGGTTACGCAAGCGCCAGTCTGCAGGAGGCACTCCGACGGCCTTCGTGAAGGTTGCGACGAATTCATTTTCCTCCGGAAACCCACACTCTGCAGCGATCCGGGCAATAGTTTCACCGGTTCTGCTCAGTTGCGATTGGGCTTTGCTCATTCGATATGATGCAATCCATTCCGAAACAGACTGCCCGGTCGTGCTCAAAAATCCGGAACAGAGCTCATCGACTGAAAACCCGCATGCTTCGGCGATCTTATCGACCGGAGTGCCGCCTGACAGGTTTGCAGCTATGTACGCCTTGATGCGCTTTTCCTGCAGCGGAGACAACTGACCGGTGCCCGAAAGGTGCTGGATGGGGGACCGCCCGTAACGATGCGCAAGATGGGCGCTTAACGCTAATCCGATATGAGGAAGCAGTGTGTCCCTGACCTCTTCCGGCATGTCGAACATCGGTATCAGCGCACCGCCGATATTGCGGACCACCTGATCGTTTATCCCGCGGCAGGTTGTCAGGTCATCAATACGCGGCTCGCCTGCTTCCTCAAAGAGCTCGATAAAAAGCGCGCTTGGGATATGAAACACGAGTGCTTCGAAGCAGCCACGAATCGAAATTGCGGCGCCATTCCTCAGACTGATGAGACACATAGAGCCTCTGGAATAGGTCTTCAGAGGTGTCCGTGTTCCGTCGGGCAGAATGTCGCGATGATCAACGTCGACGAGATAGAGCATGAGCAGAAAAGCGTCATCAGCCGGCAGGACGATTGTATGTTCGCCATTGCCATAGGAATGCTCGAGATGGACGACAGCCAGCTTGGCTTCGCAAAGGGGCCTGATTACCAGCGCCCTTGCGGCCGTAATCTCAAAACATGCCGCAATTCTCTCACTGACCGTCAACGCTTCACTCACATGTGTCTCGATCATCCTGGCTGGGGACTATATAGCCGTACCGACGAGATGCCGCGCTTCCAAATTTCCTACACAGGTTTCAAACCGCAATCTTGAACAAAAGGATCCTTGCGCAGCCGATTGAACAAATTGTCGTGAGGCAAGCATAGCGTGGGAAAGCTACCAAAACCGGTAGGTCCCGTGTTCGAGTGTCTAAAAATGAAAGAACTGCGTCGTGGTCCAAGTTCTCCCCCTCCGCCACCAATCTTCCACTCGAAACTCGATCGACGGGTTCGGGTGCTCGTTGAAGCAGTTGTCGATCAACCAAAGCCTGCCTGGTTCAGACATTGATATCTTTCGGAAGGCGACAGCCAAAACTGAACTTGATCAGGTCACGACGCCGGCAAGCGATCGAGGTTTTGTCGTCGGGGTTTCCTCGCTCGGTGGCCACACGCGGCGCATCTTCCACGAACATCACGCGACAACCCACGACTTTGCCGAAAACTCGATTTATATCCGTGATCTCTCGGAACCGTACAAGGCAGACCTGGGCGGGCCCTTCGATTTCATTTTATTTGAAATCTCGCCAGCGTCTCTCATCAAAATTGCCGATGATGCAGAGACACCACGCGTGACCTCCCTGTCAGCCGAAACCGCATCGAAAGATGTCGTGCTTGCCAATCTTGCTCGGGCGCTCATTCCGGCACTCGAAAAACCGGAAGAAGCCAACGCGCTGTTCGTCGACCAGATGACGACAGCCATCGGCACCTATCTGCTCCAGCGCTACGGCGGCCAGCCCGTTAAAGTTTCCGATAGGTCGCAAAAGCTTTCCCGCTCACATGAGGATTTGGCGAAAAGTCTGCTTCTCGAAAACCTAGATGGCAACGTGTCAATTTCCGAGGTTGCGCAGCTCTGTGACCTTTCACGCGGATATTTCATTCGCGCATTTCGCGACACAACCGGCATGACGCCTTACCAGTGGCTTCTTCGTGAGCGAATAGACCGTGCCCGCGACCTCTTGCGGACCTCAAATGCTCCGCTCGCCGAAGTGGCCATCGCCTGCGGTTTTGCGGACCAAAGCCATTTCACGCGCGTCTTTGCAGGTATAGTCGGCACTACGCCTGGCAATTGGCGGCGTAACGCCTGATCCAGACAAGCCCTTGGTAGGGTTCTGCCCAATAGAGGGTCTTGACCCAATACGAACCGTCGTCCTGGCACTGTGCAAAAAAAGCTCGGCGGCCCGCGTATGCTGGCCGCTGAGCTCCACGTAAATCTCTTCATCAAGTGGGCTGAGTGAGTCCTCCGCTCAGGTCTGGCAGGCTATGCATCTTTCGGATCAGATCAGCCGCCCGCTCTCCAATGACAACGCAGGGCGCCATTGTATTACCGGTGGTGATCCTCGGCATGATCGAGGAGTCTGCGATGCGCAGGCCATCGACGCCGTACACCTTGAGTTCGTTGTCGACCACCGACATGCTGTCGCGTCCCATTTTGGCTGTGCAGGATTGATGCCAGTAGGTGACCGCCGAACGCCGGATAAAGTCGATCATCCCTGACCTGTAGCGCGCGCCCGGAGCCGCCTCGCCTGTCACCAGTGGCGTGAAGGCATCGCTGTTTCCGAGTTCGCGACACAACTCGACCGCAGCCAAGGCGGCCGCCATGTCTTCCGGCGCGCTGAGAGAATTCGGTTCGATCAGGATAGGGTCATTCGTATTGGGGCCGGAGAGCCGCAATCGACCACGGCTTTTTGGCTGGGCGAGACCGTTAAACATCGTCCACCCATGTTGCGGGGTTTCGAGGCCCGTCTCGATCGGTGACGGCACAGCGAACTCCAACTGGCACTGAAGAATGTCCGGCTGCGCAAGACGCGAGTCGCTTTTCCAGTAGAGTTTTGCCTCGCAGCCGCTACCACCGACGGCTTCTGGTTTTCGATATGCCCAGGTGCACCCGAATGCGAGATGATCCTGATGATTGCGCCCAACGCCAGGTAAGTGTTGAACCACGGGAATGCCGTGGGCTTGCAGCTCATCTTCTGGACCTATGCCCGACTGCATCAACACTTTCGGAGTATTGATCGCGCCTAGCGACAGTACCGTTTCGCAACGCGCAGTGAATTGACGCAACTGATCATCGACGAGAACCTCGATCCCCGTCACGCGCTTGCCATCGAAGATGAGGCGCGTGACCAGTGCGTCGGTCAGCACAGTCAAGTTTGGGCGCGACATGAGCGGGCTGACATAGGATCCAAAGACAGACTCCCGCTTGCCATCCCGGATCCGCAGTTCAGCGATAGATGCGCCGCCCGGGCCCTCCATCATTTCACCGTTCGGGCTATCGTAGACGGGAATGCCGATAGTGGATGCCGCACTCAACAAGGCCTCTGCGATCGGTTGGGGCGCCTGCGGCTGCGCTACGTAGGCCGGTCCTCCCATGCCGCGACGCGTTGGGTCCGGAGCGCCCTGCCAATCTTCGATCCGGCGATAGTAGCCGAGGATAGACTGATAGCCCCACGCGTCATCGCCGGCTTCAGCGGCAAAGTGGTCCCAATCCCCCTTGTGTCCTCTGGCCCACACCATGACATTGATGCTCGAACCGCCGCCGAGCCCCTTGCCCATGCTGAGAGGAAGACGTCGGCCGTCCAGGCCAGGTGCCGGTTGTCCGATAAAACCCCAGTCCCGGCTCGAGCCGAGATTGAGCGGCCACTGCGCAGGGTTTGTAACGGTCTCGGCCGCATCGTCACCGCCTGCCTCGAACAGTAGGACGCTTGCATTTCCATCCTCTGCCAGTCGTGCGGCAACGACGGAGCCGCTGGACCCGGCGCCGCAGACGATGAAGTCGAAAACACCACCGACCTCGCTCTGAGGAACGGGCGGTTTTTCGGGTGCATTCTGGTCATGACTATTCAGCTTCACGTGGTTACCTCCGTGAATGTATTGAGAAAAAAGTGCTGGGATCCCGGTGCCAAGCCACGCGATGGAGGTCATTTAGAAATCGAGCGATCTTTTACGTGTTCGCTTCGGCCCTACCGCGCTTGGTTCGACGGACTCTGTTTGTTGTCATGGGACAGTGCGGGCTGTCCCGATGACCTTGCATCAGTCATTGTTTCTTCGCCGAGACAGCCTTGGCAGCCTGATCAATGGTATCTGCGACCACCTTCGGTTGTGTCATGAACACGGCGTGGCTTGCCGAAACCTTGGTGATCTTCGCCTTGATGCGCTCTGCCATGTGGATCAGCATCGCCTGATCGAATGCCTTGTCTTCGGTAGCGATGACGGCCCAGCTCGGCTTGGTGCGCCATGCAGCATTTTCCAACTTCGTGCCGAACGCCGACATGTTGATCGGGACCTGCGCATCCCTCATGAATGCAACATCCGCATCGCTGACGTCATGAGCAAAGCCAGCCTTAAACTTTTCCGGGCTGACATATCCAAAGCCATCTTTCGTGGTCTCAATGACGAATTCCGATGCAGGAGCAAATCCTTGGTATTGCTGTGCCGTTGTCTCGCCGGCATCGGGGGACAGAGCAGAAACATAGACGAGGCCAGCAACCTTTGCGTCGACGCCCGCTTCCGTGATGACCGTGCCGCCCCAGGAATGTCCAACGAGAATGACCGGACCATCCTGCCGTTCCAGCGCACGTTTGGTGGCGGCAACGTCGTCTTCGAGGGAGGTCAGCGGGTTCTGGACGATCGTAACGCGATAGCCGCGCTTGGTGAGATTGTCGTAAACACCCTTCCAGCCAGAACCGTCTGCAAAGGCGCCGTGGACAAGCACAACGTTTCTGACGGACTGGTCTTGAGAGATGGTGTCCGCTGCGTTCGCCGGCAATGCGGCAGCGGACAGTGAGGCTGCAGCAACAATTGCGGCTACGGTGGTCGTGGTCTTGCGTGTCATGGCTATCTCCTCGTTAACTGCGATAACTGTTATCGCGATAAATATAAGCTCGCAGACTTTAGATTACTCGTCAAGATAATTCTTATCGCGATATTTAATTTTGCTATTGCATAGGCTATATGGAGGTCTACAGGAGCTCAGAATGACCGACCGCCACAACGACCCGCCCGCTCTGCACGACCAATTGTGCTACGCAATTTATACAGCTGGTATTGCCATCCAGCGTGCTTACAAGCCCCTTCTCGATGAGCTGGGCCTGACATACCCGCAGTATCTCGTGCTCAACGTGTTATGGAGCGAAGATGGACAAACGGTGGGTGCCATTGCCAACGCCCTTGCCCTGGAATCCAGCACGCTGACGCCGCTTCTAAAGCGCCTCGAGGTATCCGGCCTCCTGCGTAGGACCAGAAACCTGAGCAACGAGCGCCAGGTGTTGATTGCATTGACCGACGAAGGCCGGGCATTGCAGCACAAGGCAGGCTGTCTCAGCGATACCTTGCTTGCTGCCTCGACCCAGAAACCGCAGGACTTGGCCGCTCTGAACCGCGACGTGCGTTATCTCCGCAACGCGATCTATTCCCACATCGGCGGATGGGACGCGCCGACCTGATTTGCCGTGCATGCCGGCGCCTAGGCTGTTGGCACTGTCCCTCCATCGATCGTATATTCGGTACCAGTGATCGAAGCAGCCCGGTCGGAGGCGAGGAAGGCAATCAGGTTTGCGACCTCTTCCGGTTTTACCGGACGACCGAGCGGAATGCCGCCCAGCCCGTCCATGATGATCTTTTTGCCGCCCTCGAGGTCAGTACCGGCCTGCTTCGCCAAGCGCTCTGCAAGGTGGACCGAAGCTTCCGTTTCGATCCAGCCTGGCGACACCCGAACGACCCGGACACCTTTGGGCGAAACTTCCTTCGAAATTGCCTTGCTGTAAGTGGAAAGCGCTGCCTTCGCCGCAGCATAGGCCGTCGTCGATTCCGGAAGCGGCAGGACTCTCTGGATGGATGTCACATGCACCACCACACCGTTTCCTTGAGCGACCATGTCCGGAACCAGTTGCCGATCCAGGCGAACGGCTGGAAAAAGGTTGAGCGACAGCTCCTTATGCCAGTCGTCTTCCGACAGTGCAGAAAATCCACCGCCGGCCGCTGACGAACCGCCTAGCATGTGCACGATGATATCAACGCCGCCGAGACGTTGGCGCGCGGCATCCGCGACGATTGCACAGCCTTCCTCGGTGGTCAGGTCCGCTTCAACGAACAATTCATCCGGCAAGGCTTCCGGACGCGCCCGCGCTGTCGTCAGCACCTTCGCGCCGAGTTCCCGAAACAAACTGACGGTCGCAGCGCCGGCGCCCTTGGTCCCAGCCGTAATGAGGACGCGTTTGCCTTCCAAATTGAGAAAGTCAGTCATTATTGGATCTCCAGCCTGACGATCTTGCCGTCTTTGATGGCAAACTCGTAAGCGAGGGTCACCGGACTACCGGGAAACTGGCCGCTCACTTTGGCTCGGATGAGCGCTTTGTCACCGTCGACCGTGCATTCCAAAGGTTCAGCAACGTACTGAGCCGACTTCTTCGCAGCCACCCACCATTCTCGGATTGCGGCGACGCCTTGATGGCGCGCTCGTTCGTCTTCGACGACGGCTTCGACCGCAAAGGTGTCCAGCAGCGCATTCGCGTCATTGCGACGGTCTGCTTCAAAGTACGTGTCAATGATACCGGGCATATCCATTGTGTTCTCCTCATAACCTAACCGATACTTATCCCTCGACCATTGCATAAATAAGTGGGATAAACCGGCATGCGATGATGAACAGATCGGGACAATGGAACTAGCCAGCCTGAAGGAACTTGAAGCGGCCATTGCAATTGCCAGGCGCGGGACTTTTCGAGCAGCGGCCATTGATCTCGGCATGTCCACGACCGCGTTGAGCCACACGATTAGCAGGCTCGAGGCGGGACTTGGCGTGCGGTTGTTCAACCGCACCACCCGCAGCGTGTCGCTGACGGACGCCGGCCGGTTGTTTGTGCAGCAGGTCAGGCCCTCGCTGCAGGATCTCCATGCTGCTCTGGATCTGGTACGCTCCCACCGCGAGACTCCTTCCGGAACCATACGGATCAACGCAGCGCCGTTTGCGGCGCGCGCCATCATCTCACCGCTCGTGCTGGAGTTCCTGCGCCGCTATCCGGACATGAATGTCGATATCGTTACCGAGGGTAAGATGGTCGATATCGTCAAGGACGGGTTCGATCTAGGCGTCAGGGTTGAAGGCCTCGTTCCCAGCGATATGATTGCCGTTTCGCTCGGCCGGCCTCAGCGACACGCAGTGGTTGGGTCTCCCGAGTATTTCGGGAAACATGGTAAGCCCATGGTCCCTCCGGATCTTCTCAATCACAGGTGCATTCGTGTGCGCCTGCCAGACGGCTCCTTGTTTCGATGGCGGTTCGAAAAAGACGGCGAGCCGGTGCAGATAGACGTGCGGGGGCCAATCGCACTCGATGAGGCCAGCCTTACGCGGACAGCCGTGCTCGAAAGCGCCGGCGTGGGCTATCTCTTCGAACAGGACATTCTCTCGGACATAGAGGCGGGGCGCGTTGTTCGTGTTCTCGAAGATTGGACGCCGCCGTATCCAGGGTTGTGCCTATACTATCCTGGACGCCGAAATCTGTCGGCCGGCGTCAGAGCATTCCTCGACTTAGCTCGTGAGTTCTCCCGAAATGCGACTTGACCCACTGCCTTCACCTTGAACGGTTTCGAACCGTTCAAGGTGAATCCTCCTGCATCGCTCCTGTCTACCGCCCGCCCTGTTACTGCGCTGGCTCCAGCATGGCGCAATCTTCACCGCCGGTGCACTCGCCCGACAGGGTGCGCTGACCAAGGGCAATGATAAGGACGGTCGCGGCCCCGGCCGCCGCAGAAACCCAGAATCCGCTCTGGGGACCATAGCTGTCGACGACCCAGCCCGAGACGAAGGCGCCAAGCGCCATGCCGATGCCGATGCCGGTCATCACCCAGGTGACACCTTCCGTCAGCACCGATTCCGGCACGCGACGCTCAATCAGTCCGAAGGCCGTTATAAAGGTCGGCGAGATCGCGATGCCGCTGACGAAGACGGCGATAGCAAGCAGGGTTACCGAGCTGCCGGCGACGAGCAGCGGCAGCGAGGTCAGTGCGAGAATAGCAACAGCGATCAGCAATTGACGATGCAAGGGGATGCGCAGATTGAGCGCGCCGAGAGTCAAACCCAATAGGAAGGAACCGAGGGCATAGACACCGATGACCAGGCTTGCCGCATTCGGCTGACCAAGCTCCTTGGTAATGGCGACAACACTCACTTCAGCGGTTGCGAAGATCGAGCCGACGAAGATCAGCGCGAGTGTGATGATCTGCACCGGACGCTGCCGGATCGCCGAGCCAACCGAAGCCGCGCCGGCGACATAACGCACCTTCGGCTCGGTGCCGCGCTGCACGATGAAGGCGGCCGTCCCGAGCGCTAGAAAAGCTGTGCTCACCATCATGCCGGCTTCCGGGAAAAGTGACACGGCGAGCCCCACCGACAGCGAAGCGCCGGCGATATAGACCAGTTCGTCCGCGGCACTTTCGAACGCGAAGGCCGTGTTGAGCTCAGGCTGGTTGCGAAACAGTTCCGTCCAGCGCGCCCGCATCAGCGCCGGGATGCTTGGCATGGCTGCCGCGAGGAAGGCTGAGGCAAACAGCGTCCACACCGGCCAGTTCTGGTTGGCCGCCGCGATCAGCGCGATGAACGCCAATACCGATACGATGGTTGTGGGAACGACCACTGCCGTCTGGCCCAGCCGGTCGACCGCTCGCGAAATCTGCGGCGAGATCACCGCATTGGTGAGCGCATAGGTCGCCGACACGGCGCCTGCCAGCCAATATTCACCATGTGCCTGGGAGAGCATGGCGACGATGCCGATCGGTGCCATGGCGATGGGAAGGCGTGCGAAAAAGCCGGCTGCGGAGAAGCCCTTGGCCCCAGGTGCCGCGAATATTTGTTTATACGGATTTGACATGCGACGATCCTTCCAGCTATCGGATAGAACACTTATATACGGAGCGTATGTGTTTAGATAATGCATACGTCCCGTATGTCAATGAAAAAGATACGCGGCGTATGCCAATGGAGAAGCCATGCGCAAACCGCGCCAGGAGATGATCGCAGAGACCCGCGGCAAACTTATCGCGGCCGGGCGGCGTGCCTTTGGCACGATCGGCTATGCGGAAGCCTCGATGGACGATTTCACCGGCGAAGCGGGATTGACGCGAGGGGCACTCTATCACCACTTCGGTGACAAGAGGGGCCTGCTCCAAGCCGTCATCATGGAAATCGACGCGGAGATGACTGAACGGCTGAACGAGGTCTCGGCCGCCGCTCCCACGCGCTGGCAGGGCTTTGTCGACGAGTGCTCAGCCTATATCGAAATGGCGCTTGAGCCCGAAATCCAGCGTATCATGTTTCGCGATGGTCCGGCGGTACTTGGCGATATCTCGCAATGGCAGAACGCCCCCGGCTGCATCGCCGCCCTCTCCCGCAGCCTCGACCGTCTCAAGGCCGATGGCGAGATCATCGACATCGACACCGAAACCGCCGCTCGCCTCATCAATGGCGCCAGCAGCCATATGGCGCTTTGGATCGCCAATGCCGAGGATCCGGAGGCGGTTTCGAAGCGAGCGGTCGCGGGATTCAAGGCTATGCTGGGCAGCCTCCGCAGGCAGCATTGAAGTGTTTGATTTCCTATTCAGGCTTCGATAGCGGCGCGACACCGGGGCTGCGCGCTGTCTTCCGCGCGTCAGTTCATTGCGCCGCCGGCGGCCAATACCTCGTCCGGCGTGTCGACGTCGAGCAAGGCCGCGTCGCCAACATCCACATCGAGCACAAGCAAGCCTGACGTCGCAATGATATCGCGCGCGCCGACATCGCCTTCAAGTCTCAGGACTGCCGGATTGAGAGAACGTGGCAGGATAACGGGATTGCCGGGCTTGCCCTGCGAAACGGCGCGCACGATGGCCTCGCCGCCCGCGTTGCGGAAGGCGGAAATCAGGGCATCGAGATGCGTCTTGGAAATGCCGGGCATATCGGCGAGCATGACGAGAATGCCTTCGGCGCTGTCAGCGTCCCTCGATGAGAATCCGGCTATGAGTGAGCTCGCCATGCCGCTGGCGTAATCGGGATTATCGATGAAAGTCAGAGCGAGCCCATCGAGCGCGGCCTCGATCTCGCTCCTGCGATGACCCGTGACGACAATAACGGACGCTGCATCCGCAGCGAGCGCGGTCAATGCCGACCGGCGCACGAGCGGCACGCCGTCGAACTCGGCCAGCAGCTTGTGCTTCCCGCCCTCACCCATCCGGCTTGCCTTGCCGGCAGCGAGAATGACGATCGCGACTGACGCCTTACGCATAAGCCACCAGTCTTGCCGCAGCGATATCGGCCAGAACCGACAGGGCGAGCGAGGTTGCATCCCGCGTCGGGCCGAACATCCCGATGGGCGCCTTGATACGACCGATGTCGTTCTTTCTGAAAGCCATGGCTGTCAACCGCTCGACACGCCGATGATGCGTCCGGGTGCTGCCGAGTGCGCCGATGTAAAAGGCAGGCGAGTGAAGCGCGGTCTCGAGAATGGCGGCTTCGGCGTCGAGGTCATGATGCAGGAGGACGACGGCCGTGAAGGGGTCGATGATGTCGGCTGCAACCCTGCTCCCCTCGCTTTGTCCCCTGACGATCACGTCGTAGCCGGAAGCTTCGGCCAGTCGTGCGACGGCCTGCGCTTCGATCGTCTGCCCGGAAAGGACGACGCGGGTGCGGGGACGGTAGACGGTCAGGAAATCTCGCTCGAGCCAGCACGCCCGTGGCAGTGGATCTACCGGTTCGATCGTCTGCCGCTCTGGCGAATAGGCAAGGCCGGCTGCCTGCCGCCGTCGGAGACGATCCAGAACATGCTGCAAAGCTCCGACATCTTTCAGGACATGGATTGCGACCGAGATCCCGCCGCCGCAGGGAAGGACAATGTCGAAGAAGGGAGAGCCGTCGCCGAACTTGACCGTGCGGTCCTGTCCTTGCGCCATTGCCAGAAGCGCTTCGGAAGCGACGGCGGCTTCGACGCATCCGCCGGAGACATAGCCGCAGAACCGCCCATCTGCGGCAACCGCCATATGAGCGCCGAGCGCCCGCGCGGCCCCGCCGCGGATGTCGACGAGGGTTGCGAGCGCCGCCGCGCCAAGACGATGGGCGTCGATCGCGAAGCGAAGCAGATCCGCAGGATCGTCGGTGGAAGAGGCCCTGACGGGAATTGGCGCCGTGATGGGCGCAAGTGTCTGATCCATCGGAAATCCTACAGGAAGTGACGGCGGTCCGCTTTCGAGACCGCCGCTAAAATAATCACGCCACGTCCGGCAAGCCGCCGATCAGCTTGTCAAGCGTCAGCGGATAGTGCCGAACCCTGACGCCGGTCGCGTTGTAGACGGCGTTAGCGATTGCTGCCGCGACGCCGCAAAGGCCAAGCTCGCCGACGCCTTTGGCCTTCATCGGTGAGGACATCGGATCGGTCTCGTCCATGAAGATCACCTCCTGGTGCGGAATGTCGGCATGCACCGCCACTTCGTAGCTGGCGAGATCGTGGTTGACGAAGAAGCCGCGGCGGGTGTCGACCGCCAATTCCTCGGATAGCGCGCCGCCGGCCCCCATCGTCATCGCGCCGATGACCTGGCTGCGGGCCGTAATCGGGTTGAGGATCCGACCTGCCGCGCAGACTGCGAGCATCCTGCGAATACGGCTTTCTCCCGTGGCAATGTCGACGCCAACCTCCACGAAGTGCGCGCCGAATGTCGATTGCTGATGCGTCTCGGTAAGCTCACCCCACTTGATGGTGTCCTCGCCGACGAGACCATCCGGACCGGCAGCCTCGGCAAGAGGCACCGAACGATTGCCCGAGCGGACCTCGCCATTCTCGAAGACGATGTCTTCGGAGTTGAAGCCGAGCTTCTTGGCGATGGCCTCACGCAGCTTGACACAGGCTGCATAGACACCGGACGTGGAAGAGTTCGCACCGAACTGTCCGCCGGAACCCGCAGAAACCGGAAAACGCGAGTCGCCGAGTTGGACGGCGACCTTGTCGATCGTCACTCCCATCATCTCGGCGGCCGTCTGGGCGATGATCGTGTAGCTGCCCGTCCCGATGTCGGTCATGTCGGTTTCGACAGTCACGACGCCTTCCCGGTCGAGCTTTACCCGTGCGCCGGAGGGAAGGACGAGGTTGTTGCGGAAGGCAACGGCGACGCCCATGCCGACCAGCCAGCTGCCATCCCGTCTGGAACCCGGCTTTCCTCTTTCACGCCAGCCAAACCGCTCCGCACCGAGCGTCAGGCACCCGACGAGATTGCGCTGGGAAAAAGGCCGCTGCGGCTTCTCCGGATCGACCTGCGTGTCGTTGACGATCCGAAACTGCACAGGATCGATCCCAACTTTTTCGGCAATCTCGTCGATGGCGATTTCGAGCGCCATCAGTCCGGGGGCTTCGCCCGGAGCGCGCATGGCATTGCCCTCCGGGAGATGAAGCGTCGCCAGCCGCATCGCGGTCATCCGGTTTGCACCGGCATAGAGAAGCCGCGTCTGGTTGACGGCGGTCTCCAGTCCGCCGCCCGGAAGGTCGCCGGACCAGCTTTCGTGCGCAATGGCGGTGATCTTGCCGTCACGCTCGGCTCCAATACGAATCCGCTGGATCGTCGCCGGCCGGTGGGTGGTGTTGTTCATCATGAACGGTCGCGGCAAGGCGACCTTGACGGGCCGTTTGACCGCACGCGCGCCGAGAACGGCCAGCACGGCATCCGCCCGCAGGAACAACTTGCCGCCGAAGCCGCCGCCGATGAAGGGCGACATGAGATGGATCTTCTCCTTGTCGATGTCGAGCGTCGTCGCAAGGTCGGACCGCCACCAGTCGATCATCTGGCTTGAGGTCCAGACGGTCACCTCGTCGCCGTTCCAGGCAGCGATCGATGCGTGCGGTTCCATCATCGCATGCGACTGGTCGGGCGTCGTGTAAGATGCGTCAACAGTGACGGGAGCTGACCTGAAGGCAGAATCGAAGTCGCCGACCGCGGTATCGGGCTGCTGCGATTCATCCGGCTTGACGGCCGAATCCTTTGCCTGGCCGAGGTCGAATGCACCCTTTTCTTCGGCATAGTCGACCTTGACCAGGGAGGCTGCGGCGCGTGCCTGCTCGAAGGTCTCGGCGACGACGACCGCGATTGCCTGGTGATAGTGCTGAACCTCGTCGCCACCGAAAAGCTTGGCGGTGTTGAACCTGCCCTTCTTCCGCTCGCCGATGTCGAGCGTCGTCACAACGGCAAGCACACCTGCAGCCTTTTTGGCGGCGGAAACGTCCATGGACGTGATGCGGCCCTTGGCGATGGCCGCGCCGACGGGATAACCATAGGCGTAGGACATGTTCGGATCGTGCCATTCATAGGCGTACATCGCGCGGCCGGTCGTCTTGAGCTGGCCGTCGATGCGGTGGATCGGCTGGCCGACGACCTTCAGATTGTCTATCGGGTTGGTTGTCGCTGGCGTATCGAACTGCATGGCTCAACCCCTTGCTTCGGCAATGACCGCGCCGAGCGTGCGCTCGACCAGTTCCACCTTGAAACGGTTCTGTTCGGTCGGACGGGCGCCGGCAAGAAGGACGCCCGCCGCCGCGCGCGCACCTTTCGGCAGTTCGGCTTCGGCTGCCTCGACGCGCCACGGCTTGTGGGCGACGCCGCCGACGGCGACCCGTCCTGTGCCGTCCGGCTGGATCACAGCTCCGACCGAGACGAGTGCGAAGGCGTAGGAGGCGCGGTCTCGGACCTTGCGATAGATGTGCTTGCCGCCAATCGGCGGCGGCAGCAGGACCGCCGTGATGAACTCGCCGCGCTCAAGAACGGTTTCGATGTGGGGCGTGTCGCCGGGCAACCGATGAAAGTCGGCGATCGCAATCGCGCGGCGACTGCCGTCGGCTTTGACCGTTTCCACAACAGCATCGAGCGCCCGCATGGCGATGGCCATGTCACTCGGATGCGTGGCGATGCAGCTCTCGCTTACCCCGACCACTGCATGCTGGCGGCTGAAGCCGCCGATGGCGGAACAGCCGCTGCCCGGCTGCCGCTTGTTGCACGGTTGGTTCGGGTCATAGAAATAAGGACAGCGCGTGCGCTGCAGGAGGTTGCCGGCCGTCGTCGCCTTGTTGCGCAGTTGCCCGGAGGCGCCCGCGACAAGCGCCCTGGAGATCAGGCCGTAGTCACGGCGAACGGTTTCATGAGCTGCAAGATCGGTATTGCGGACCAAGGCGCCGATGCGCAGCCCGCCCTCCGGCGTGGGTTCGATCTTGTCGAGGCCGAGACCGTTGACATCGATCAGATGCGCTGGCGTTTCGATCTCGAGCTTCATCAGGTCGAGGAGATTGGTGCCGCCGGCGATGAACTTGGTTTCAGGATTGGAGGCTGCCGCCTTGGCCGCGGCCTCGACGGATGAGGCGCGTTCGTAAGTGAAGGCTCTCATGCTTTTATCCCCGCGACTTCCGAAATGGCATCGACAATGTTGGAATAAGCGCCGCATCGACAGATATTGCCGCTCATGCGTTCGCGGATCTCGGCCGCAGTGACTGCCGCCTCAGCCGTAAGATCGCCGGTGACGTGGCTCGGTATGTTCGCCTTGATCTCTTCGAGCACCGCCACGGAGGAACAGATCTGTCCCGGCGTGCAGTAGCCGCATTGGAACCCGTCATGCTTGACGAAGGCCGTCTGCATCGGATGAAGGTTTCCTGGCTGGCCGAGGCCTTCGATCGTGGTGATTTGATCGCCTTCGTGCATGACCGCCAGCGTCAGGCAGGAATTGATGCGGTGGCCGTCGACAATGACGGTGCATGCACCGCATTGGCCGTGGTCGCATCCCTTTTTCGTGCCGGTCAGATGCAGGTGTTCGCGCAGTGCGTCGAGCAGCGACGTTCTATTGTCGACCTCGAGATCGCGTTTCTCACCGTTCACCGCGAAGGAAACTTTGGATGTATAGGCCATGTCATTTCCTGGGGACTGCGCCGCCGCGGGCGCGACGGCTCCGGTGACCGCAATCGTTGCGGCCGACGAGATAAGTAGATCTCGACGGGAAAGTTCCAGTTGTATCTGACTTGGCATGAACTGTTCCACCTTGCTCGTTGGACATAGGCGCGCGTCAACGCCGTCTGCTGAGGTAGTGCAACTCCACCTTCTGATTAGACCCTATCCGTTGCATACGGTTATCGATCTGGCTCATGAATTCCCCGAGCCGCGGTCGCGAGATGCCGCGAGCCACAACTTCGATGAAGTTGCCTCGGACTCGGAAAGCCAGCGGAGTAACGCCCGCCGATGCGCGCGAAAAAAAGCAGCGCCATGCGCAAAAAATGATGCTTTTCGGGCCCATCATTATTCCCTACTCCCTGTCGAAGCAGGTGACGAAAGGGGAAGACAGCATGCCCACGCCGTTTTACTGGAACGAGCTCAATACATATGATTTTGCCGGCCTCTCCCCCGAGACAACGATTGTTATTCTGCCCATCGCCTCGACGGAACAGCACGGCCCGCATCTGCCGATCGCAACGGATGTCGCCATCGCGACCGGCATGCTGGCGGAGCTGAAGAGGCAGCGGCCGGAGGATCTGGACATCCTGGTGCTGCCGACACAGGAGATCGGCAAGGCCAACGAACATATCTATGGGCCCGGCACGCTATCGCTCAGCGCCGAGCTGCTCATCCCCGTCTGGACGGCAATCGGCGCAAAGGTTGCCGAAGCTGGCTTGCGAAAAATGGTGATCGTCAATTCCCACGGCGGCAATGTCGACATCATGAGCATCGTCGCGCGTGAACTGCGCGTGCACCATCAAATGGCGGTGGTCTCCACGCAATGGGGCCGTTTCGGCCATCCGGAAGGCATGGTCAGCGATCACGAGAGCAAATACGGCATCCACGGCGGCGATGTCGAGACGTCGTTGATGCTGCACTTCCGCCCCGAGCTGGTGCGGATGGACAAGGCCCAAAACTTTGCCTCGAAGGCCGAAGGGATGCGGGAGCAATCCAAATTTCTTCAGCCTCTGCCGCCGCATTCGCTGGCCTGGATCGCGCATGACCTCAATCCCTTCGGCGTGGTCGGCGATGCCTCGATTGCCACTGCCGAAAAGGGCGAGGCGATCTGCCGCTATCAGGTCAGGGGGTTCGTCGAGCTGCTCCGGGACCTCAAGGCCTATCCGCTTTCGAATCTCTATGTGAAATAGGCTCAGCCGCGGGTTTCACATCCGCTGGGATATGACCCTTAGCCTGCAATTCCTGCACCAGGCCGAGCAGTTCGGCGAGCAGATATTCAACGAAAAGGCTGGTGGCTGCGTCGAGGGGCGCGCGGGCGCGGGCAAACAGTTTCATCTGCTGGTAACGCGCGTGCGGCTCGGCGATCGGCCGGAAGACGAGTTCACCACGCCGGCATTCGGTGATGACGTCGAGCGGATTGAGCAGCGTCAGCCCGGTGCCGCATTTGACGAGCTGTTTCAGCATCTCCGATGCATTGGTTTCCAGCACCGGCTCGACCGAGATGGGCAGGCGCGCAAAAGCAAGGTTGATCACTTCGCGCAGGCTGGTGCCCGGCTGCGCCAGAACCAGTTTTTCCTGAGTGACATCGGCGAGGTTGATCGGCCCGGGACCGATCAGGTGATGCCCCGGTGGCAGCACGACTCCGATCGGGATATCGAAGTTTCCGAGCGTGCGGATGCCGGGCATGGCTGGGATGTTGAAGCCGAGACCAATATCCACCTCGCCTGATACAACGGGGCTGGCCGTCGTGCCGCCGGTATCGTTGCGCAGTTGGACGAAGACGCGCGGATGCTCTGAAAGAAAGCGCGCGATGATTTCGGGCAGCGGCCCGGCGGCAAGCCCGACCGTCGTCACCATGCGCACCTTGCCCGCCTGCTGCATCTTGAGGCTGCGGATGCGCCCCTCCAGCCGCTCGTAGTTCTTCAGCACGTCCCGAATATGCTCGATGCAGAGTTCGCCGGCAGCCGTCAGCCGCAAGCCACGCGGCAGCCGCTCGAAAAGCGGCGCTCCGATTTCCTCCTCCAGCGCCAAAATCTGCCTGTTGACCGCCGACGACGCCACGTTGAGGCGCGCGGCCGCCTTGCGGATCGAACCGCAACGGGCGATCTCGTTGATGTAAAGAAGGCGTCTGGAGTGCAACATGATCTCTCCGATGCATAAATCTTGCGCAGGGCGCACAAATTATCTTCAGCTTTCCCAGAGATGCCGAAAAGGCATCAATGTGCACGAATTTTGATGCTTTTCAAAGCGCATGGCAATGGCTCAAATTCCCTCAAAAGGGAGCCGAGCAAGGCCTCCCTCGGCCACAAAAGGGGAACTGCCGACCATGTTGAAAGCACAGACGAAGACCCAATTCCTGAGCTGCTTCGGCCTCGCCTCGATGCTTGCCGCCGCCTCGCCGGCGCTTGCCCTCGACAAGGTGAGCTACGGGACGAACTGGCTTGCCCAGGCGGAACATGGCGGCTTCTACCAAGCCGTCGCCGACGGCACCTATGCGAAATACGGACTCGATGTCACCATCGTCCAAGGCGGCCCGAATGCTGCAAACAGCGCGCTCTTGATCTCCGGCAAGCTGGATTTCTACATGGGTGGTCCTCAGGGAGAGATATCCGCCGTCGAGCAGGGCATTCCGCTGGTCGATGTCGCCGCGATCTTCCAAAAGGATCCACAGGTACTGATCGCCCATCCGGACAATGGCGTCGACAAGTTCGAGGACCTCGCCAAGCTGAAAACGCTGTTCCTAAGCAAGGACGGCTACCTCACCTATTTCGAATGGATGAAGGCCAACTTCAAGGGCTTCAAGGACGAACAGTACAAGCCCTATAACTTCAGTCCCGCCCCCTTCCTCGCAGATAAGGACTCTGCCCAGCAGGGGTACCTGACCTCCGAACCCTATGAGATCCAGAAGCAGGCAGGCTTCGAGCCGAAGGTCTTCCTGCTCGCCGACAACGGCTATTCGCCCTATTCGACGATGATCACGACGACGCAGGCGATGATCGACGGCAAGTCCGACGTCGTGCAGCGCTTCGTCGATGCCTCGATCGAGGGCTGGTACAACTACCTTTACGGCGACAACGCCAAGGCGAACGCGCTGATCAAGAAGGACAATCCTGAAATAACGGACGGCCAGATCGCCTATTCGATCGCCAAGATGAAGGAATACGGCATCATCGAATCCGGCGACAGCCTCGACAAGGGCATCGGCTGCATCACTGACGCTCATTACAAGAAGTTCTTCGACGAGATGACGGCCATCAAGGTGTTCAAGGCCGATACCGACTACACCAAGGCCTTCACGACGAAGTTCGTCTGCAAGGGCACCGGAATGTCGCTGAAGAAATAAGCCTGCCAGGCGCGGTCCGCCGCCCGGTGGCGGACCGCATCCCTTTCGATAAATGAGCGAGAAAATGTCCCTAGCCGAAACCAAGGCGGCGCCTTCGAAAGAAACGAAAAAGCGGCCACTGGTCGTCATGCAGGCGGTTTCCAAGGTCTTTTCCAGCGGCACTGTCGCCCTTTCGAAGATGTCGCTCACCGTCGAAAGCGGCGAGTTCGTCAGCCTGCTCGGCCCTTCCGGCTGCGGCAAGTCGACGGCGCTGCGCATCATCGCCGGTCTCGGCGATGTCACCTCGGGAACGATCGACTGGCCGAGTTCGCGCATCAATTCCAGAGGTCTGCCGGAGGGCGATATCGGCTTTGTCTTCCAGGAGCCGACGTTGATGCCCTGGAAGAACGTGTTCGACAATGTCCATCTGCCACTGAGGTTGAGGCGCGTTTCGAAGGCAGCTGCGCATGATCAGATCATGGAAGTGCTGACCACCGTCGGCCTTCAGGATTTTGCCAAGGCCTATCCGCGCGAACTTTCCGGCGGCATGAAGATGCGCGTCTCGATCGCCCGTGCGCTGGTGACGAAGCCGAAGCTGCTGCTGATGGACGAGCCTTTCGCCGCGCTCGATGAGATCACCCGCCAGAAGCTCAACGACGACGTGCTGCGGCTGTGGAAGGCGACCGGCATTACGGTGATTTTCGTGACGCATTCGGTCTTCGAGTCCGCCTATCTCTCGAACCGCATCGTCGTGATGAAGGCGAGGCCCGGGCGCGTGCATGCCGACGTCCCGCTGATCACCAGCCTCGAACGCGACGCGCACTACCGCACCTCGGAAGAATACCGCAAGGCCTGCGAAACGGTATCGTATTCGCTGATCGGGGCGATCAATTCGGCAGGGGATCATTGATGAGTGACGAAACAGACACATCGCCGCTGCTCGTTAAGGGTACCGCAAGCGCAAGGCGCCGCAATCTTGCGCTGCGCATCGCCATCCCCTTTCTCGTCATCGCCCTGTTGATCCTTGTCTGGTACGCCTATGTGAAACTGTCCGGCGTGCCACCCTATATCCTGCCAGGACCGGCCGCTGTGGCAAACGCCTTCGTGACGGATTGGGGTACGCTCGCCCCTGCCCTCTGGGTCACGACCAAGATCACCTTCATGTCGCTGATGCTGGCGCTTGTCGGCGGCGTCGGCTTTGCGATCTTTCTCGTGCAGTCGCGCTGGGTCGAGCTTGCCTTCTATCCGCTCGCCGTCATCCTGCAGGTGACGCCGATCGTGGCGATCTCGCCGCTGATCCTGATCTACGCTCCCTCCACGCAGGTCGCGCTGCTGATCTGCGCCTTCCTCGTCGCATTCTTCCCGATCCTGTCGAACATGGTGCAGGGCCTGAAGAGCGTCGACCATAACCTCATCAATCTCTTCGAGCTCTATGGCGCCTCGCGCTGGCAGACGCTGATCCATCTGAAGATCCCGGCAGCCCAGCCATACTTCATGACCGGTCTTCGCATCGGCGGCGGGCTTGCGCTGATCGCTGCCGTCGTCGCCGAATTTGCCGCGGGCTCGGCCGGCGCCGGCTCCGGCCTCGCCTTCCGCCTGCTCGAAGCGCAGTACCGGATGAACATCCCGCGGCTCTTCGCGGCGCTGTTGATGCTCTCCATGCTCGGCGTAGCGATCTTCGGCCTCACCACCCTCATTGCCTGGCTGAGCCTTCATCGCTGGCATGAAAGCAGCATCAAACGGGAAAACTGATGACCTATTCCTTCATATCCCCGCCAAATGCGGCCCGCTTCGTGCTGAGCAACGCGACAGTGCCCGCCATCACCGTCGAGCCTATCGACGTGCCGGTCACGGAAGGGTTGGCCACGGTCGATATTGTCATCAGCGACGGCATGATTGCCGCCATCCGGCCGGCCGGCGCCGCACCCGCCGATTATGCCAGGATCGATCTCAAGGACGGCATGGTCTGGCCGTGTTTTGCCGATATCCATACCCATCTCGACAAAGGCCATATCTGGCCGCGCCAGGCCAATCCCGACGGTAGCTTCATGGGCGCACTCGATGCCGTCAGGGCAGACCGGGAAGCCAACTGGTCGGCCGCAGACGTCAAACGGCGCATGGAATTCTCGCTGCGTTCCGCCTATGCCCATGGCACCAGCCTGATCCGCACGCACCTGGATTCGCTTGCACCCCAGCATCGCATCTCCTTCGAGGTCTTTGCCGAAATCCGGGATGCCTGGAAGGACAGGATCGCGCTGCAGGCGGTCGCCCTCTTCCCGCTGGATGCCATGGCAGACAGCATCTTCTTTGCCGATCTCGTCACGGTCATCCGGCAGAACGGCGGCCTGCTTGGCGGTGTCACCCGGATGGGGCCGGAGCTTGTCTGGCAGCTCGACACGCTCTTCAGGACTGCCGCGGAGCATGGCCTGGATGTCGACCTGCATGTCGACGAGACGGATGATCGAGGCGCCGAGACGCTGAAGGCAATTGCCGAGGCTGTGCTGCGCAACGGGTTCGAAGGCAAGGTGACGGCCGGCCATTGCTGCTCGCTCGCCCGCCAGGACGAAGACACAGCCGCGCGCACCGTCGAATTGGTCGCCAAGGCAGGCATCGCGGTCATCGCGCTGCCGATGTGCAACATGTATCTGCAGGATCGCTATCCCGGCCGCACCCCGCGCTGGCGCGGCGTCACCCTGTTCAAGGAACTGGCCGGCGCCGGCGTCGCGACCGCGGTCGCATCCGACAATACCCGTGACCCCTTCTATGCCTATGGTGATCTCGATCCGGTGGAGGTCTTCCGTGAGGCCGTGCGGATTCTGCATCTCGACCATCCGCTCGATACCGCCGCCCGCGTCGTCACCACCTCGCCCGCTGCCATCGTCGGACGGCCGGACAAGGGTCGTATCGCCGCCGGCGATCCGGCCGATCTCGTGCTCTTCAGCGCGCGGCGCTGGAGTGAATTCCTGTCCCGTCCTCAGGCTGACCGCGTGGTGCTTCGCCGCGGCAAGGTGATCGACCGCAGCCTGCCGGATTACCGTGAACTCGATAGCGTCGTTGGAGCCTGACATGGCCGATTATCAGAAGATCAAAAAGGAACTCGAAGGCATCGCCGTTGAGGACAATCCGGCGCTGGTGCGCCAGAAGAGCCGGGATTTCTATTGGTACTCGCCGATTCTCAAGGCGCAGCTCGACAATGTGACGGCCGATCTCGTCGTCACGCCGAAGACCGAGGACGAGGTCATTCGGACGCTGAAGGTCGCCTATGCCCATGGCGTGCCGATCACGCCGCGCGGCGCCGGCACCGGCAATTACGGCCAGGCCATGCCGCTTTCCGGCGGCATCGTGCTGAATCTTGCCGCCATGGACAAGATCAAGGAGATCCACCCTGGCCGCGTCATCTGCGAACCGGGTATCGTGCTTGCCCAGCTCGACAAGCAGACCAAGGCCCATTCCGGCCAGGAACTGCGCTTCCACCCCTCCACCGCCCAGATGGCGACGGTCGGCGGTTTCATCGCCGGGGGTTCGGGCGGCGTCGGCTCGATCACCTGGGGCGGTTTGCGCGACCTCGGCAATATATTGCGACTGCGCGTCGTCACCATGGAAGCCGAACCGCGCGTGCTCGAACTCACCGGCTGGGATCTGCAGAAGGTGAGCCACGCCTATGGCACCAACGGCATCATCACCGAGATCGAGATGCCGCTTGCACCTGCCTATGACTGGGTCGACGTGCTCGTCGGCTATGATGACTTCATGGAAGCGGTGCGCTTCTCCGACGCGCTGGCGAAATGCAACGGCATCCTCGTCAAAGAGATCGCGCCGATCGCCGCTCCCATTCCTTACGACTATTTCACCCGCCACAAGCCCTACATCCGCCAGGGCCAGTCGATCGTCGTGCTGATGATCGCGCCTCACTCCCTGGATGCCTTTCTCGCCTTCGCGGCGGCGCAGAAGGGCGAGATCATGTTCCGCTCCGACAAGGTGGAAAGCATGCGCGGCATCCCGCATGCCTATGAGCTTGCCTGGAACCACACGACATTGCGTGCGCTGAAGGTCGACCCGAGCTTCACCTATCTGCAGGTGCAATATCCCGGACCCGATCATGTCGCCAAAGTCCGCAAGATGGTGGAAATCTTCGGTGACGAAGTGCCTGGTCATCTCGAATTCATCAAATTCGACGGCCAGATCCAGTGCTCCGGCCTGCCGCTGGTGCGCTATACCACCGAAGAGCGGCTGGAGGAGATCATCAAGATCCACCAGGACAATGGATGCCCGATCTTCAACCCGCACCGCTATACGCTTGAAGAAGGCGGCATGAAGCGCACCGACACGGTTCAGCTCGCCTTCAAGCAGGAAACCGATCCGAAGGGCCTGCTCAATCCCGGCAAGATGATCGCGTGGGAAAATCCCGATTTCGATTTCAACGCCGGCAAGAACTATCTCTTCCCTGGTCTCGCGGCCCTGATGGAGGCTTCATGAGGGTTCTCGTCCTCCACTCTCACCCGGTCGAGGAAAGTTACGGCAAGGCGCTTTACCGGCAAACCGTCGAGAGCCTGCAGAAGGCCGGGCATATGGTGGACGCCTGCGACCTCTATGCAGAGCAGTTCGATCCGGTGCTCTCGCGCCACGACCGCCTCGTCTATCACGACTATCCGGAAAACCTGAAGCTGGTGGGATCGTATGTCGAAAGGTTGAAGGCGGCCGAGGGGCTGGTGATCTGCTCCCCGATCTGGAACTTCGGCTTTCCGGCGATCCTGAAGGGATATTTCGACCGCGTATGGCTGCCGGGCGTTTCCTTCGAACTGGTCAACGGCAAGGTGGAATCGCGGCTGCGCCACATCCGCAAGCTCGCAGCCGTCCTGACTTATGGCGCAACGCCCTTCCGGGCGTTTGCCGCCGGCAACCCGCCGAAGAAAATCGTCAAGCGCGTGCTGAGGGCGCAGATCAATCCGGTGAGGCCGGTGACGTTCCTCGCCCATTACGACATGAACAATTGCACGCCGGAGACGCGGGCAAAATTCCTCGCCCGTGTCGGAGGAGCAATGGAGCGCTTTTAAAAGATCTTCGCAGCCGTCACCTCGACCTCGACGAGGAATTCCGGGCGCGTAAAGCCGCCGACGATGATCAAGGTGGAAACCGGCTTCGGATCGAGCGTATAGCGATCCCGCACGGCCATATAGGCCGGGAAATCCTCACGGCGGGTGACGAACCCCGAAATGCGGATCACATCGGCAAAACTCATCTCCGCCTCTTCGAGGATCGCCTTGATCGCCTCGAAGCACAGTTCCGCCTGAGCAGTGATATCGCTCGGAACAATATCGTCCAGACCGATACCAAGCTGGCCCGACGTGACCAGCAGCGATGCCCCGGGCGGCGCCAGCAGGCCGTGATTGTAATTTCCAAAAGGCCGGCGCACCGAGGGCGGATTGAAGGTCTTCTTCATCGATTTGAAATTTCCCATAGATCTGCAATGCCGACCCTACAAGATGCAGCGGAATATGAGAATATCGCGTTGCCCATGCTGTCTTGCGACAAAAGGCAGGATGACCGCCTTGAAAGGAAATGAACCGGCGACCCTCCCGGTCCCTGCGCGACCGCCGTCCTAAGCCACTGGGAAAGCAAACTTTTGAGGCGTAAGCCTATTTATGGAGCTTAGTCGTTAGGCTCGCGCGGCATGTCGACGGATCGCTTCAAGTCGATACCGACCAGCCGGAGAAACCAAGCGAGCAACCGAGACTACATTCCGGTTTGAAGTGAGGCGCAGGTGGATGGACAAACACGGCTTGGTCGGAAGGATCGCAAGGAGCGTCTGTTCCCATCCCTCTGGCGAAACCGCTCTTATGGAATATTCGTTTCTGGCACCCCGCGCGGCCTCTAGGAGATAAGAAGTAGGCGTGCGCTCCGTGAAATCCTGCGCGAGGTAAGCAGGAACGGCGCTCGGAAGTACGAAGCGATCTTCCAACTGCACCGGAACGTTGTCTTTGTGATGCAGGATCACGGAATGAAAAACTGTGGAGCCGACCTCAACCCCGAGTTCATTGCCAATCTCGAAACTGGCTGGATTTTCAGACAATGTGATAACATTGGCCGTATGAATTTTCCCACGCTGGCGAATATCTTCAGCAATATCGAGCATATCGAAGACCGCCGGGAAGCATTTTGGTTTGGCTACGAACGAACCGATTCCGGGTATCCGCCGCAGTACGCCTTCGCTGGCAAGTTCGTACAGCGCGCGCTCAGCGGTGGTCTTGCTGACTCCATACGATACCACGAGTTGATTTTCGGACGGCACACGGTGGTGTGGCGGCCATTTTCCGGTACGGATGCAGGCAAGAATAAATTGTTTAACGTCCTTGTAGGTTCGTAACCTTCCTGCCGGAGTTGGACCGCTTATGTGGTTATCCTGCCCGCGCGGCGTCTCCACGGCTTACCGTCCCTTGAACTGCGGCCGTTCCTTTGCGGCAAAGGCACGCATCCCCTCCGCCCGGTCGTCGCTTGCCGCAATCAATGCGGACAGCGAACGCTCGTAACGAATGCCCGCGGACAGCGGAGTCTCGAAACTTTCGAGAACAGCGGCCTTGGCCATGGTGACTGCGATGGGGGCAGCTTGAGCGATACGCTCGGCGATCGCGCAGGCTAGATCGTCCACCGTCTCGCCATCGACGGCGATGCTGCTGATCAGACCGCAGGCCCTTGCCTCTTCCGCGTCGAGCTTTCGCCCCGCCAGGACCATCTCCATCGCCATAGACTTGCCGACGGCGCGCACGAGGCGCTGGGTTCCGCCGGCGCCGGGTATGGTGCCGATCGCGGTTTCCGGAAGGCCGAGCACCGCCGTGCAATCGGCGACGACGATGTCGCAGATCAGCGCCAGCTCAAGACCGCCGCCAAGGGCATAGCTCGAGATCGCAGCGATGAGCGGCTTGGTGATGGCCGCCACTTCGTCCCATTTCTCGCTGAAGCCGCTGGTATAAAGCTCGATGGGACTGGCGGCGGAAAGCGATCCGATATCGGCGCCGGCGGCAAAGCCGCGCTCGCTGCCGCTGATGACGATCGCCCGTATCGCCGGATCCGCCTGACAGTCGCGAAGCGCATCGACAAGCCCGGTCAGCATCTCGCTATTGAGCGCGTTTCGCTTGGCCGGACGGTCGAGGATGACGCGCGCGAAGCCGCTTTGCTTCTCGGTTTTGACGAGAGATGATGTCATGGCTTGCGCCTTTCCGTCAGCAGGCGGACGGTATCGTCGCGGCGCGCGATTGCAGCCGCGATCTCTTCAGCCGTCCAGTCGTAAAAGCCGCGACCACTCTTCGTTCCGAAAGCACCCTCCTCGCATAGGCGGCTCACCAGGGAGGGTATGGCTTCGTTGCGGTCCAGTGCCGGCATCAGAATACTCGACACTTTCTCGACTGTGTCGAGACCGGCCAGATCCATCAGCCGCAGCGGCCCCGCCGCAGACCAGCGCGGCGCAAGCGTCGTTTCGACCGCCCGGTCGACATCCTCAATCGAGGCGGCACCCACTTCGACGAGATGAAGTGCTTCTCGCAGGATCGCATATTGCAGCCGGTTGACGACGAAGCCCGCTATATCGGTCTTCACCTCGATCACTTCCTTGCCGATATCGGCGCAGAGTTCGCGGGCGCGTTGGACGACCTCATCCGAGGTTTTCTCGCCGCGCACGATTTCGACAAGCGGCATGACGGCCGGCGGATTGAACCAGTGAATGCCGACAACCCGCTCCGGTCGGGCAAGCCCCGCCGCGATCAGGGTGATCGGAACGCTGGAAGTATTCGTCGTCAAAAGGCAATCGACCGGCGCCATGGCTTCGATCTCGCCGAAGACGCGCTGCTTCAGCGTAACGTCTTCCGCGAGATTCTCACTGACGATGCCGGCGCCGGCAACGCAATCCTCCATCGAGGTCGTGTACGTGACCGCCGCTTCGCCAGCGATGGCGACGATCCGGCTCCGCGCCTTGTCAAGCGTCTCCGTGCTGCGGGAATAAATGGCGACGGGATAGCCTTTTGCTGCAAATACGCCGGCGATGCCGGCACCCATCGTGCCCGCACCGAGGACGGCGACCTTTGGCCGGGTGCGGTTCTTGTGATTGATGTCCTGCGCCATGGTCAGATGACTCCCCGCAACCTGAGATTTTCGATATCGGGGCCAGCCAGCCCCAACTCATCGCTCAAGACTGCATCAGTATGTTGACCCAAGGTCGGCGCGGCATAATCTCTGCCCGAGGCAATGCCGCTGAAACGGACCGGCTGGGGCATAACCTGAAATTCACCGGCATTGCGATGCTGCACGGTATGCAATAGCTGGCGGTGCTGCGCATGCGGCGTAGCGAGCGCCTGGGCGAGATCATAGATCGGTGCGGCCGGGACGCCCGCCTCATCGAGCAGCTGCGTCACCTCCTCCGTCGAGCGGCTGCGCGTCCAAGCCTCGATGAGGGCTCGCAGCTCCTCCTGATGGCCCTGCCGATCCGGATCCGTCTTGAAGCGGGGATCCGCGGTCAGGCCCGGATTGCCGAGCGCGCGCGCCAGTCGGGCAAAGAGCGCATCGTTGGCAACGGCGATGACCACATAGCCATCGGTCGCCTGATAGGAATCCATCGGCGCACTGATCGGATGTGCGTTGCCGACGCGGCCGGGAGCGCCCTTGCCGCCTGTGATCTGTGACAGCGAGACCATTTGCAGGGACATGATGGAATCGAGCATGGCGACATCGACATGCTGACCCTTGCCGGTCCGATCGCGCTGAAACAGCGCCGCAAGCGCGCCCCAGGAGCCGTAGATGCCGGCAACAACATCGCCGATCGCATCGCCCACGCGGGTCGGCGGCCCATCCGGCCAGCCGGTGACGGTCATGATGCCGCCCATCGCCTGGACGACATGATCGTAGGCGGCACGGTGGGCAAGCGGCCCGTCCTGGCCGAAGCCGGAAATACTGACATAGATGAGGCGCGGATTGAGCGCTTTTACGGCCTCGTAGTCGATGCCCAAACGCGCTGTGACGCCCGGCCGGAAATTTTCGACGAGAATATCGGCCTGCTTGATCAGTCCGAGCAGCAGTTCGCGGCCCTCATCCGATTTCAGATCGAGCGTAACGCTCTTCTTGCCGCGATTGACCTGCATGAAATAGCTGCTCTCGCCGGCGATATGCGGAGAGAAGGCGCGGGAATCGTCGCCATGATCGGGGATTTCGATTTTAGTCACCGTCGCGCCGAGATCGCCGAGCATGGCGGAGCACAGAGGCCCCGCAAGCACGCGCGCCAGATCCAGCACCTTTATTCCATCGAGCGGCCGCACGGCCCGCATTGCTTCGGTCACGGAAGTCTCCAAGCTATTAAACGTTGACTGCGAGGGCACGGTCGACGGCCCCAGCGATAGTGCCGTTGTCGATAAGGTCGCGGACGGCCTGCAATTCCGGATACATGGCGCGGTCGCTGTCGCGCGGCGGAACGACCTGCCGGATCGCGTCATAGGCAGCACCCGTGCCCCTGCCAGGCCGCAAAGGCCGGTGAAATTCCAGCCCCTGGGCGGCACAGATGAGCTCGATCGTCAGGATATCTGCGAGATTGTCGGCCGCTGTGCGCGCCTGCATTGCGGCGGAGACGCCCATGCTCACATGGTCCTCCTGGTTGGCGCAGGTGGTCACCGTATGGACCGAAGCCGGCGCCGCAAGGCTGCGATTGTCGCCGGCAATGGCAGCGGCCGCATAAGGCGGGATCATGAAGCCGGAATTGGCGCCGCTCGCGCCCATGAGGAAAGGCGGCAGCTCGCTGATATGGCCATTGGTCAGGCGGTCCGATCTTGCCTGCGACATGGTGCTCACATGCGCGATTGCGATCGCCAGCACATCCAGCGCGAGCGCCGTCGGCGCGCCATGGCCGTTGCCGCCGGGCAAAGGCACGAGCTCCTCGTCTTCGATGACGAAAACGGGGTTGTCGGTCACGGAGTTGATCTCAATGGTCAGGACATCACGGCAATAGGCGAGCGCGTCGCGCACACCGCCATGAACCTGCGGAATGCAGCGCAGGCTGAGCGCATCCTGAAGGCGATGATCGCGGTGCTTCGCCAGTACCTGGCTATCCGACAACAGGCTTCGCAGCCGGCTCGCCGTCTCGGCCTGTCCGGGATGCGGCCGCATCCGCTGAAGGCGCTCGTCATAGCCCCGGCTGTTGCCTTTCATCGCTTCCAGGCTCATGGCGCCAGCGACATCGGCAATCGCCACCAACTGCTCAGCCTGATGGACGGCGAGTGCGCCGATGCCGGTAATTTCATAGGTGCCGCTGATCAGCGCATGTCCTTCGCGCGGACCGGGCGCTTTGATGGCAATGCCGGCGCGGGTCATCGCCTCGCGTCCCGAAAGCAGCTCGCCTTCGTACCAGGCGCGTCCCTCGCCGAAAATGACGAGACCGATATGCGAGGTGGCGATCAGATAGCCGACCGAACCTTTTGCAGGCGACCAGGGGATGACGCCGCGATTGAGCATCTCGCTCATGGTCTGCACCAGCCCGGCGCTGACGCCGCTGCAACCCTGCAAGAGCGCCTTGATCATCGTCGCCATGATGGCGCGCACGGCTGGCGGATCAAGCGGCGTGCCCATGCCGCTCGCGTGGCTGAGCAGCATATTGAGCTGCGTACGGGAAATATCCTCGGGCTGAAGCTTCACGGTGTAGAGGTCGCCGACTCCCGTCGTCAGGCCATATATCGGCCTGTTTGCCTCAATGGCTTGGAGCAGAAGAGTCTGAACTTTGCGCATGCCGTCTACTGCATCGGGGCAAAGGGTTACTCTTGCTCCGGCGGCGATGTCCGCGATATCCTGGATCGTGGTCGGCGACGCGCCGAGCCGAACGGTCGCGGAGCTCTGTGAACGTTTGTTGCTGTGCGGCATTTCCGGTTTCCTTGGGCGGACGCCGGCTTTCCCCGTCTGGAGACAAGCGGCATCTCTACTTCCCTCTGTCCAGGTGCCGGCGGCCGAACACGGGCTCGGCCGCCGTGATATCGATTAGTTCAGCTTGTTCTTCGCCAACCAGTCGCCGGCAACGGTGTCGAAGCTTTCCTGATTGGCGAGGCGGCCGTTCATCTCGATCAGATCCTCGGTCGTCAGCGCGGCGGAGACGGCGTTGAGCGTCGCGGTGACCTTGTCGCTGACCTTGCTGGTGGCGATGATCGGCAGGATGTTCTGCGCCGGGAACAGGTTCTTCGTATCCTTCAGCGCGACGAGCTTGCTCGCCTTCATCGCCGGATCGGTCGAGGTCATGTCAGCGGCATGAACCTGACCGTTGATCAGAGCCGAAAGGGTCAGCGGACCGGCCACGTCAAGGGTTTTGAAATCCTTGAATACCAGGCCATAGACGTCCTTCAGACCGACGACGCCTTCCTTGCGGGTCTTCCATTCCGGCGGACCGCCGAGGATGAATTCGCCGGCGACCGGCTTCAGATCCTCGATCGATGTCAGGGAGTATTTCTTGGCGGTCTCCTCGGTGACGGCAAGCACGTCCGAATCCTGGGCATCGGATGCGGTCAGCATCGACACGCCCTTCGGCAGCACCTTGCCGAGCGCCTCGACGACATCCTTCGGGGCATGCGCGGTCGCGCTCTTGTCGAGGTAGCTCAGCGTCGCGCCGGCATATTCGGGAAGAAGATCGATCGAGCCGTCGAGCAGCGCCGGCATGTAGACTTCACGGCTGCCGATATTGAGCTTCGTGTCCACCTTCATGCCCTTGGCAGCGAGCGCCAGGGCATAGATCTTGGCAAGAAGCTGGCTTTCCGGGAAGTCCGCGGATCCGATGATGATCGTATCCACATCCGAGCGTGGCGTGCTCGAGGACAAGGGGTCTTCAGCCCGCGCGAGCGGAGCGACCGCAAGAAGGGCAGAAATGGCAATAGCGCCGATTGCAAGCATGTTTCGCTTTATCATCATCGTTCTTCCTAGCTGTTCCGTTGTTTTTCGTTTGCAAGCTGGCGCCGGATGGCGACGCCTTTCACAGTCCGGCGCGTCAAGCCGGGCGAGACTGCGATCCTGGATGCGAGGCCGAAGAACAGGTCGACGATCAGGGCGAGAACACCCACGAGAACGGCGCCAGCGGCCATCTGCATGTAGTCGTTTTGGGCGCGGCCATCGATGATGAGCCGGCCGAGGCCACCAAGCGAGACATAGGCAGCGATTGTCGCTGTCGAAATCACCTGCAAGGCCGCACTGCGGAAGCCCGAAAAGATCAGCGGCAATGCACAGGGAAACTCGACGGTGAGCAGCAAGGCGAGTGGTCTGTATCCCATGCCTCGGGCCGCATCGACGGCCGCCGGATCCACCGAGGTGATCCCGGAATAGGCGCCCATCATGATCGGCGGCACCGCAATCAGCACCAGGACAGCGATGCTTGGCACCAGATAGGCCAGGTCCGTTTTGAAATAGGGTCCGACGAGGATGACGAGCAGGACGATCAGGCCGAGGCTCGGCAAGGCGCGCGTGGCGTTCGCAAGCCCGGCGATCAGGAATGTCCCCTTGCCGGTATGCCCGACATAGAGGCCGGCAGGCAGGCCGATGAGCGCCGCGATGAAAAGAGAGATGAAACTGTATTCCAGATGCTGGGCGAGAAGGTTCGGGATGCCCTCCGAACCGTGCCACTGCGCTGGGTTGAGAAACCATTCGATCATCAGCTCACACCTTTCTCGGCCGCCAGGGCGTCAGCCAACGATTGAGCAGGATCACCAGACCGTCGAGGACGACGGCAAGCAACAGGCAAAGCACGATGCCGGCGATCAGCGGCGTGACGAACCGAAGCTGAAGACCTTGCGTGAACAGCAGCCCGAGCTGCGGCGTCCCGATCAATGCCGCGACGGAGACGATGCTGACATTGGACACGAGCGCGACGCGCAGGCCCGCCGCGATGACAGGCACGGCAATGGGTAACTCGACCATGAAAAACCGCTGGAAAGACCGGTATCCCATGGCGGTGGCTGCTTGCAGCGTATCCGGGGGCACGGCGCCAAGGCCGTCGCTGACGGTGCGGACAAGCAGGGCCAGGGAATAGACCGTCAGCGCCACGACGACGTTGAGCGGATCGAGGATTTTCGTGTGCAGCACCAGAGGCAGAAGAACGAAGAGCGCCAGCGACGGGATGGTGTAGAGCAGGCCCGCGACCCCTAGGATCGCTGACTTGAACAGCCCGCTCTTATGCGCCAGCCATCCGAGCGGCAGCGAAAGAATGAGGGCGGCGATGACGGGAATGACAGAAAGGCCGACATGCCACCAGAACAGGTTGGCAATGTTCCCGGACTCACGCAGCAGCCAGTCAAACCGCATGGTCCACTCCCTTCACCGGAGCCGCCGGGTCTTCCGATCCGTCGAGCAGCGCAACCAGATCCGCAACCCCGATGGAGCCCATCAGCTGGCCCTTGTCGTCGACGACGACACCGCGGCGGCTGGGCGAGCTCAAAGCCGCGTCGAGAAGCTGTCGCAGCGACCCATCAGCCGAGGCGAGCGTGCCGCTGAGATTGAGGTCGCCCATCCGGATTGGCCCCTGCAGGCTGGCCGGTTCCGTCCAGCCAAGCGGCTCTCCGCGCTCGTTGGTCACCAGCAGCCACCGATCCTTGGTGGCGCCTCGCGCCACTTCCGGCGCGTCGCCGAGGCGCCCGGTCGGCTCGGTCTTGACAGCCAGCCGTCCATTGGCGCCGACGAAACCCAGGAAACGATAGCCTCGGTCGCGGCCGACGAAATTGGCGACGAAGGCATCGGCCGGTTTCGTCAGCAGCTCCTGCGGCGTCGCGATCTGCGCGAGCTCGCCGCCGACTCGCAGGACGGCGACCTGGTCGCCAAGCTTCAGCGCCTCGTCGATATCATGGGTGACCATGATGATGGTCTTGCCCATCTCTCGCTGAAGACGCAGGAATTCGTCCTGTAGCTGCGTCCGGACGATGGGATCGACCGCGCTGAAGGGCTCATCCATCAGCATGAATTTGGGATTGGAGGCGAGCGCGCGCGCCACGCCGACGCGCTGCTGCTGGCCGCCCGAAAGCTGCCAGGGATAACGATCCGCAAAGCTTTCCGAGAGACCGACACGCTCGAGCAGCTCCAGCGCGATCGCGCGGGCCTGCTTCTTCGGCGTGCCGTTCAGGCGGGCGGTTGTCGCGACATTGTCGATGATCGTCCGGTGCGGGAAGAGACCGGCATGCTGAATGACATAGCCGATCCGCCGCCGAAGCAGCGCCTCATCCATCCGCGATGTCGGCTCGTCGCCCAGCCGGATCGTGCCGGAGCTCGGAGCCACGAGACGATTGATCATGCGCAGCGATGTCGTCTTGCCGCATCCGGACGGCCCGACAAGCACCGTCAATTTACCGGTCGGCGCCGTGAACGACAGTTCGTTCACCGCCACAACATCGCCGTGATAGCGCTTCGTCACATTTTCGAAAGTGATCAACCTAGCTCACCATACATATATGTACCTGTATATATAGGTTACACAAAAGCGAGGGGCGCGCAACCGGGCAAGGCCAGTTTTTAGCCTTTATGCCGCACTGCACATAAAATGTGCGATTGGAGGAGGGGCCGTTTAAAGACGCGCCAGACGCTGCATCAAATGCGCCACCACGAACGCTAGGTCTCTCCCGGTCGATGCGCCAATGCTCGGATTTGGATGGCCAACAGCGCTCGTTTCAAGATCAAAGCTGCCGTCTTCGCGCCGGTCATCAGCGGCTATCTTGAGTGATGAAAGTATGGCGGGTCCCCGGATGGATGAAACGTGTGAATGTTGTGACATCATCACCGACCCAAGTCTTTCTCGTGACAACAAGGCAAGGATCACTCTCGTTGAGTTCGAGAAGCTGTGCTTCTCTGGCGGTTGGAAGGACGGCCTGAATTTCGTTCTCCGTGCGCGTTGGAAGCGCGATCGACTGGAGATAATCTGTCGTGGAATAACTGGTGAAGTTCTGGTTGAGATAGCCGGGAGCGAAGCCAGGAGATACAAATCGGTCTTCTAGCTGCACCGGGCTGCCGTTTGCACAGTAGACGATAAGCGAGTGGAAGACGGGAACGCGAGCTCTTGTTCCCATTCGCTGCGCAATGTCGGGCGGGACACTTGTCTGCTCGACGGCGTGCACGCGAATCGATAGAACTTCTCCGCGGTTTCGTATGTCGTCCGCAATGTTGTGCAACAACACGAAAGTAGACGAAGCCCTGGGCGGAGCAACAAACGTTCCAACGCCGGCAATCCTCTGCAGCACACCGCTGACGGTCAGCTCACGCAGCGCGCGATTGGCGGTCAATCGAGATGATCCCAACTCGGCGGCAAGCTGGTTTTCGCTTGGTATTTTCGCGCCGGGGCGGAATGTGCCATCCGCGATTCTTTCTAGCACATGGAGTTTGATTTGTTCGTATAAAGGCTGCGGCTGCGAGAGCATGCAATCTCCATGTAAAAATTCAAGGCGAGCGCTTACGCCAGCGAGTTCTTTTCTTTTTCGCTGACATTGCGAACTTATAGCACGTGAACTTGTATAGGCGATGGCTCTTGGAGAATGACCCAATGACGACCGCCCCTCGATTGTTGAAGGCTAGCCTTGGGTGGAACGTGTGGATTCATGGCCCAGCCATAGCGAAGTCACGGTGCTGTCTACGCAGGAAACCGACATGCTCGTGTCGGTTCGGCGCTTAAATTGCCAAGCAGGCAGCCTTTTGTGAATACCGCTTCTCTGAATGCCTCTATCCGCTCATCGAAATAAGCTTCCAGTTTGACGGGGCGCGACATCTTGATCGCACAGAAGTCACGCAACTTGCCCTCGTTGCGATCGAAATAGGCCTCCATCACTTCCGCCCCAAAAGCCTCCTTGCTTGCGAAGTGATTGTAGAAAGAAGCTTTCGGCACGGCTGCGCCATCCAGATTCCCTGGATGCCTGTAGCGGCATAACCATCGACATGGATCATTCGCACCTCACGCCTTGAACGATGGTACGTCGCGGCGAGATGATGCTGCCGCTCTGATAAATTACGACGAATGATGGATGACGGTCGTCCAGGCGCTAGTTCAACATCTTCAGTACCTGATCTGACGTCAGCCGCGTTTCATCTTTGCGTCACGCGCCGCGAAGCGACCAAGTGGATTGGCCTGTTGCCTTCAAAGGCCGGTCCGCTGCGCTGCCTGTCCGCAGCACTTTTGTCGCCGTCCAATTGAAACTGGTTGACCAGATCCCGCAGGCGGCCTGCCTCGGAGGACAGTGAGGCAACGGCAGCCGTCGACTGCTCGACCATCGCCGCATTTTGCTGGGTCGCTTGGTCCATTTGATTGACGGCCGTATTGATCTCGGCAAGTCCAGTCGACTGCTCGCGCGCCGATGTGGCAATCGCATCCATGAGTTGGTTGATCTGGACGACGTACTCACCGATCGACTTCAGCGACGTTCCGGTTTCGAGAACCAGTTTCACGCCATTTTCGACGTCAGTTGACGATTTTTGAATAAAGCCCTTGATCTCCTTGGCCGCTTGAGCGGCGCGCTGGGCAAGCTCACGGACTTCCTGGGCGACGACGGCAAAACCTTTGCCAGCCTCACCCGCACGGGCAGCCTCAACGCCGGCATTCAGTGCCAAGAGGTTTGTCTGGAAGGCGATTTCATCAATTGCACTAATGATGTTCGAAATCTGCTGTGAACTGTCCTCGATGCGGCGCATCGCCCCTTCCGCCTCCGAGACGACCTTTGCCGATCGCTGGGCGCTGATATCGGCTTCTTTGGCGACATTGCGCGCCTCGTCGGTGCGTTTGGTCGCCATCGTCACATTCGACGTGATCTCGTCCAGGGCTGCGGCCGTCTCCTCGAGGGAGGCGGCTTGTTGTTCGGTACGTTTGGAAAGATCCTGCGCGGCAGATGCAATTTCACCCGTACCATTGTCGATGCTGTGCACCGTCTCGAGCACGGCGCCGATCGTCGCGCCCAATTGCCGGAGCGAAGCGTTGAAGTCTTCGCGCAAGACTTCGTATTCGGCCGCAAATTGCTCCGAAAGCTGGAAGGATATGTCGCCTGATGCAAGCCGCCGGAGACCTTCGCCCAATGTCGTGGTCGCGAAGCGCAACTGTTCCGCCTCGCGTTCGGCGCGCTGCTGGGCTGCGGCACGCGCTGCCTCGGTCTCGCTGCGGGATTCGGCGGCTTCCTTTTCGAGCCTGACGACGTTGAGGGCATTCTGACGAAAGATTTCAACCGCACCGGCCATTTCGCCGACTTCGTCGGCGCGACCGGCATAAGGAATATCACTGTCAAGATCGCCATCCGACAAACGCCTCATGGCGGAGGCGATGCTTCGGATTGGATTGGCGATACCCGATATCGCAAATAAGATGCCGGCTACGGCAAGAAGCACGGCCAGTGCTGCGATCATGGCCGTCAGCGTGAAAGCGGATTGCGCGGAAGCACCGCTTGCGGCCACAAAGCCTTCGGCCTGGCCGAGAATGAAAGCGACAAGGTCCGCCACCGCCTTGTTGACCAGTTCTGCTTGTGGCTCCATCTTTTCCTTGAAGAGGCGGATTGCTTCAGGCGTCTTCCCATCATTTTCAAGCGCGATCATTTGTTCTGCCAGCGCGCGATATTTGGCGAGTTCCGGCTTCATCTGATTGATCAGTTGGCGTCCACGCTCCGTACGAACGCTTTTTTCGTATTCGCCAACAACCGTGTCCAGCGCAACGCCTGCGGCGTCGATCTGTTGCTGTCCGACATTCCGCTCCTGCGCTGTATCCTCCAGGAGGTACTGGGCATAGACCAATTTCAGGTCGAGGAAGTCATCCTTGATCTCGCGAGCCGTCACAAGCCGCTGCATCCAGAAGGTCCCGATCTGCTCGGTATTGGCGCGAAGTGTCGAAATCGTGCTCAACGAGACATAGGACAGGCTAACCATGAACAGAGTGATGATCGACAGCTTAAAGATCAGGGCTTGCTTGATGCTCGGGCGCTTCATGCGGGTCTCCTCGAAGGTACCTGGGACGACCGGCGTGCCGGCTGATATAAGATCTCGCACCGGATTCCATAATTTAGTATTAACTAAACAATGTTCCCGCCGCATTTGCGATGATCTTCTGAGTTGACCAATACTTCCGCGATCAATTAAACGCGCTGCGACCCAGAGTTCTTGAAAATTCAGGGAAATAGCAGCCACGGCGAGCGAAAATGCACCAACCTGAAGATCAAGCTGCCGGCATTGAAATCGCGCTCTGGCTGTATTCCGAGAATGAGGGTGACTGGAGCCGCTGGATGCAGTCGCTTTCACCGGATGAACGGGAGCGCGCCGCGACCTACCGGTTTGACCAGGATCGGGCCTCGTTCATTGCCGGTCGCTATCTCTTGCGGCGGCTGTTGAGCGAGCATATCGGCACACCGCCGAACAAGGTCCCGTTGTCCCCGGACAACCGCGGCAAGCTGAGGCTTGAGGGGCGTGAGAGGCCGCAATTCAGCCTCGCCAATGCCGACGGGCTTGTGGCGGTCGCTGTCGCTTCAGGATGTGATCACGTGGGAATAGACTGCGAACGCGTCGATACCGAAATCGAAGCGGCGGCAGTGGATAGCTATTGCAGTGCAGACGAACGGCGCTGGCTCGCGGAATTGCCTGCGCCCGAACGCGCGCGCGCGGCCGTTGCACTCTGGACGCTGAAGGAGAGCCATCTGAAGGCACTCGGCGTCGGGCTGCGCGAGGATCCCCGCAACGTCGCCTTTTCCTGGAAGGATGGCATCCCCGACATGGTCGATGGCGGCGATCGCGATCGGCGCTGGCATCACCGTCTGGTCGAAAGCGGCAGCCAGCACGTCGTCGCGCTGGCTGCCTGCTCTCGATCCGGGTTCCCCGGTATTTCGACACGCCTATTTCAGGACGATAACATGCCGTCCGAATAGCCGGCTCGGAGCTGATGAGGCATTGCGGAAGAGGTCTCCGTCGCCCAGGCGAGTTGCCCGTTGTCGGGTTCCGCATCGAAGTGCGGCCGGCCGAGAAGCGTATTGACGATGGTTGCGCTGCGCCAGGCCATGAGGCTGAGCTGAGAGTCGGCGATACCGTGCGAATAGCGCCCTGCATTCTGCGCAAACAGCCGGTTGGTCCGCGGACCCGTCCACTGCATCGTGTAGTCGTCATTGAGCAGAGGATAGCCGTTTCTGTCGAGCGTTATCCTGTCGCCCAGCGAGCCGAGAGCGTCCGGCAATCGGAACCGGTAGCCGGTTGCCAGAACCACCGCATCCGCATGAAGCACCTCGATCCCGCCGTCGAACTGGTTCCTGACGATGAGCCGATAGGCATTGCCGTTCCGCTCCATCTGGATCACATCGCGATTTGGCGCCAGGGAGGCGTTGAGCGTGCTCGGTTCGAGATAGCGCAACGCATAGAGGCGGCGATAGATCGCGTGAATCGTCGAAATCGACAAGCCGTCGCTGGTCAGGATCGAGTTCTTCAAAGCGGCCTGCTTCTGCTCGCCGCCGAGCTTCAAATAGGCCTGCACGTATTCGGGTGAGAAGACCTGGTTCGAAAACGGCGTATCGTTGATCGGCTCGAAATTATGACGCCGGCTGATCCATGTCAGCTCCGTCATGGAACCAGGATCGGCAAGCAGGGCTTCGACGACCTCGCCGCCGCTTTGACCGCCGCCGACCACGACGATGCGGGCGGCGCCGAGATCGCTGAGACGTGATTTGGCCTCGCTGTTATGAAAGCAATCGGCGCCTAGAAACGGTTTTGCCCAGTCGGGCACAAAGGGTGAAGACCCTGTGCCGATCACCAGGTTTCGCGCCTCCTCCTGCCCGTTGTCGAACCGCAGGAAGAAGCGGTCGTCGCGATGCTCGACGTCACGAATCTCCGTTGCGAAGCGCAAGCCGTCCACACCATTGGCGACCCAGGCCAGATAGCGCGCAAACTCCTGCCGGGGAACGGCGTCATAATTGGCGTTCAGGAAGGCGTAGAGCCTCTTATGGGCAACCAGGTAGGAGACGAATGACCAGCGGCTGGTCGGCAGGACCGGGGTGACGAGGTCCTTCAAAAAGGACGATTGCAGCTCGACGCCAGGCATCATCATGCCGGGGTGCCAGTCGAACGATGGGCGCCGCTCGAAGAAACGGCTCCTGATCTCGGGCACCGACTCGAACAGGCAGGCGAGGCTCAGATTGGAAGGGCCGATGCCGATGCCGGCAATATCCAGCGGTTCGGCATCCCTGCGGGCAAAAGCGACGGTCATGCGATATCCTTCTCTGTTTCCTTGAGACGCAGGGCGAGCCTTGAGTGGAAGGCGGGAGACCCGATCATGTGCAGATGGTTGGTGCCGGTGATGATTTCTGCGGCACGCGCCCGCGGCGACAGCCGGCGCCAGTCGATCAGGTTGAGGCCGCGGTTGAGGCTGTCGTCGGCAGCCCAGGGATAGATCGGCACATCGTGGGGAACGAGCCGGTGTTTGCGGAAGATCAGGGCATTGTCGATGAGCACCCAAAACGTATGCTCGCGACTGCTGATATCGGGCCCGTCGTCTGGAAGCGGGTCCTTTTCGTCGCCGACAAAGCGCAGGAACTGATCGTAAGTATCCGCGTCCATCGTCGACAGCAGCCGGTCCCATTCAGGACGCATAGCCGTTCTTCCAAGCCATGCCTTTACGTCTCGATGAAGCTCATCGCGCTCGCCCGGCCGGAACCTCGGCTTTGCGCCGATCGCGAATTCCGATCCGAGATCGCAAACGTCGACCATCGCCATCATCCTGACGTCGACCTGGTCACCGAGGGCGCGGGCAGCCTCATAGGCCAGAAGCCCGCCCCACGACCAGCCGAGGAAATAGCAGGGCGCTTCCTGGCTATGCGTCCTGATATAGTCGACATAGCTCTCGATGATCTCTTCGACCGGAGCGCCGACTGCCTTTTTCTCGGAAAGCGAGTGGCAAATGAAGCCGGTCGCCGGCTGATCGGCTCCGAGATAATCGACGAGCTTGACGTATTCGCGGGTGCTGACGAGAAGGCCCGGGAAGCAATAGAGCCGCGGCTTGGCGCCGGAAGCGCGCAGCACGATCACCTCAGACAGATCCCGCTGGTCACCCTGCTCGATCACGCCGGCAAACGAACGCACGGTCGGATTGTTGAAGATATCGGCGACGGTGAGCGGGGTTTTCGGCCGGCGCTGCCGCAGCTGCGAAAGGATGCGGATCGCGCCCAGCGAATTGCCGCCAATCGCGAAGAAATTGTCTTCGACGCTGATTGCTTCCAGCTTGAGAACCTGCCGCCAGACATCCAGCACCTCTTCTTCGAGAGCGGTCGCCGGCTCGACGATTGTGCGTTTGACCGGTTGTGGCGCCGGCAGCGCGAAGCGATCGAGCTTGCTGTTCGGGTTGGTCGGCATTTTTTCCAGTTCGACCACGGCAGACGGCACCATGTAGGATGGCAGGCTGCGTTCGAGGCCGGCGCGGATCGTCTCGACGTCAAGCGTCTCGTCTTTCTTCGGAACGACATAGGCAACGAGCGCCTTGTCGCCGCCGGCATCGTCATCGCGCAGGACCACCAGGGCTTCGCCGACGCCGGGCTGCTGGAGCAGTGCCGCTTCGATCTCGCCGAGTTCGATCCGGTAGCCGCGAAGCTTCACCTGATGGTCGACACGACCGACGAATTCGACGGTTCCGTCATCACGCCAACGCGTCAGATCGCCGGAGCGATAAAGCCGGCCGCCGTCATTTGAGAACGGATCGGGGATGAAGCGGTCCGCCGTCGTGTCCGGCTTGCCGAGATAGCCGCGTGCGATACCCTCGCCGCCGATATAGAGCTCGCCCGTCACGCCGATCGGACACGGATTGAGATCGGGGTCGAGCACATAGACGCGCCTTAACCCGACGGCGCGACCGAGCGGAGCATAGACCCCCTGGAATTTCGTGCCGGCCCTCACCTTCCAGACCATCGGCGTCATGATGGTTTCGGTCGGACCGTAGCCGTTGATCAGCCATTCCGATTTCAGCGCCCGCGACAGAAGATCGAAGGTCGGCTGCGCCAGCCCCTCGCCGCCGAAGGAATAAAGGCGCATCGGCGGCGCGCCGTCGGTAATGTCAGCCCATTCCGCCAGTTGCTGCAGATAGGTTGTGGGAATGCTGGCATTGTTGGCGCCGTGCTTGCGCATGGCCGTCAATGTCTCTTCCGGCGTCCACAGCGGCTGATCGGGAAGAATGATGCTGCCACCCTCCATCAGCGGGTTCATCCATCGCTCGTGCCCGCCGTCCGAACTGAAAGGCAGGAACGGCAGCTCGCGGGAGTCAGAGCTCATGCCATAGACACGCGAGGTGTTTTGTAGATGGTGCGTCAGCGGCCCGTGCTCGACAGCCACGCCCTTCGGCAATCCTGTCGATCCGGAGGTATACATGACGTAGGCAAGCTGGTCCTTGTGCGTGGGAATATACAGCGGCGTATCCGGCTCGCTTTCGAGATCGATCTTGTCGAGATCGAGAACGATCGCGTCGAGTTTTTCCGGCAGGCGATGGCGCAGCCAACTGTGCGTGAGGACGATCTTGACGCCGCCATCGCGCAGAATGTGGTGGTTGCGCACCGGCGGATGGTCGGGTTCGACCGGAATATAGGCGCCGCCAGCCTTCAGGGTCGCGAGGATGCCGACGATGGCCTCCGGCGAGCGCTTGATGAAGATTGCGACCGTCACTTCGGCGCGAACGCCGAGCTGCCGCAGCCGATGGCCGAGGCGGTTGGTGCTCGTCTCCAGCCAGCCATGGGTCCACTCTTCGTCACCATAGACGATCGCTGTTTTCTCGGGCGTCCGGCGCGAATGGGCCGAGATCAGCTCGTGCACCGGCCTGTCGTCGTTGACCACCTCGTCTTCGTAAGGCGCCGACAACCAGTCGAGCTCGTCACTCCCCACCAGTTCGATGTCCTTGATCCGCACATTGTCTCGCGCGACGATCTGCTCGAGCACGAGGCTGAAATGCCTGGCGACACGGGCAATCAGGGCGCCGTCATAAAGATCCTGCGCATAATCGATCAGCCCGGCTGCGGCACCATTCAGATCTGCCTCGATCACCAGGGAAAGCTCGCTGTCGGCGCGCGCGCCCAGAGGTTCCAGATTGGTTGCGTGCCTGGGGACCGGATACGGCTCGCGGAATTCGAACAGCGCCTTGACCACAGCTTCCTGGGCAGCCGCTTCATCGACGACCAGTTCCTGGGTGATGCGCTCCAGCGGCACGAGCCGGGCAAGCCCCTCCTCCGTTGCCGATGAGATCGCTGCGATGACATCGTCGAGAGAGTTTCTTGATGTCAACGACAAGATGAGGGGAAGGACCTGTTCGGCACGGCCGCGGTTCGCAAGGTGCTCCTTCTGCGGTCGCGCGATCAGCAGCCCGGTCAGCAAAGCATAGTTGCCGCTGTAGCGCGCCAGCAGCGCGCAAAAGGCGGCGTGAAGCACGCGCTCGACCTGATACCCCTTATGCTGCGCATGTCGACCGAGCTTTTCCCAGAGCTCGGGCTCGATCGAAAATCGATGCTGCGCGCGCGCCACACCTGCCAGCCCGCCGCTGTTAAAGCGGGTGGGAAAGGTCGAGGCCGAATAATCGAGACCGATCGTGTTCCGCCAATAGGAGAGGGATTCCTGGGCCAGCTCCGTCTGCAGCCACTCAGCCTCCCGCGTTCCGGCCAAGATTTCGGCCGGCTGCGTGTCGCCGGCAGGTGCGCCATCGAGAATTCGCGTCAGGGAGCCGGCGAGAACAGACTTCTCGCGATCGTCCGAGATCACAGGATGAAGCAGGATCGTCAGAAGCGACTGCCCATCGGCAAGCAAGATAATCTGAACACGCGTCGGCGGACCAGCAAGGAGGTCGAAGCGCCGGTCGCGGAAGGCTTTCTGGGCGGCCAACGCATCCGGCTCCGCAAGAGCGATACCTTCGCCGACAATCTCGATCGGTACTGCGTTCAAAGCGCCGCAGTATTGCTCGACGCGGCCGCCTGCCAGCCGGCGGAACCGGGTGGCAAGGGAGGGATGTTGCGCCACGAGCGTCCGGCAGGCGCCGGCAATCGTCTTGATGTCGACCGCCGGGCTCAATCGCAGCGAAATGACCTGGTCGGGAAACACCGTGTCGTTGCCGATCTGCTCCAGCGACCAGATACGCTTCTGCGCGATCGTCAGCGGGAAGCTCTCGAAGACCGTGTCCGTTGCGACATCGGTCGGGGTGGCATCTGCGAAGTTTGTGATCTGTTTGTTCATCCGTGCCATCCAGCCGTTTTCAGAGACGCGCATCGCCGGCGATTGCCGAGCGCAAAGAGAGGGGGCGCGGATCCGCCCAGACGTCAGCGATATGCGCCAGGCATTGCTGGCGCGAACCGGCAAAACCCGCCGGCTCCCAGCCCAGGGGAATCCGCTTGTCCTGCGGCCAGACCGAGTAGCGACGCTCGGTGTCGATGACGGCGATCCAGAGATCGTCGTGAGGTTCAAGATTATCCATTCGCAGCTCCTGCGGTGATGATGGTCATGCGCAAGTGACGGATCCGGCAGGCTGCAGTTTAGAAAATTGATGAGAATTTTTTTCTTCGCTTACCCCTAAACCCAGCGAGAGATGGATCGTCATTCTACTAAATCGGCGCAAGGGCACGCTTCATGCTCGCAGCGCCAAAAGCCCGACCTGCCCCCGACCGGCCAAGGAGAACGTCATGGATTTCGACGCCGTCAAACAAAGGCGCGCTCTGCAGTCGCGCAGCTACGTCAGCCTCGCCCCCAATCTCATCCACCTCAAGACCGCTTACGGCCACCACGAAGCCACATTCGAGGTTGAGGCCGGCATCGCGTCGGTGACCTTCTACCATGGCGATCCGGTGCAATCGGCGGAGCTTCTCATGGCGGTCGCCGAAGCCGTAACGGCAGAAGATCGCTCGATCACCTCAGTCGTCTTCGAAGGGCATCAGACAAGTCTTCCCAGACACATTGCGGATGCAGGCGGAGGGCTCGATTCGGCGATCCTGTGGCAATGGCCATCGCTCTGGCTGCCGCAGCTGTCCTATCCGCTGCCGCCCGTGCAGGAGATGACCGCGGGCCGGTATCATCCGCGTCGACCCGCAAAGCCGAAGGGCGCGATCTACAGGCGTTTCATCCCCTGGCTGGAACGGGAAATCACCTTTACGGTGGCCGATCCGGAGACCGATCTTGCAGCATTTCATCGCTGGATGAACGACGAACAGGTCAACACGATCTGGGAGGATGCGGGTTCGATCGACAAACATCGGGAGATCCTGGAAGAAAGGATCGCAGATCCGCACGTCCTGCCGCTGATAGGCAGTTTCGCGGACATTCCCTTCGGCTATTTCGAAGTCTATTGGGCGAAAGAGAACCGGCTCGGCCCCTTTTACGACGCCGACGACTATGATCGCGGATGGCATGTCGCGATCGGCGAGCCCGATTATCGCGGCAAGAAATGGATCAGCGCATGGCTTCCTTCGCTGATGCATTTCATCTTCCTCGACGATCCGCGCACGAAACGCATCGTCGGCGAGCCGCGCGCCAGTCACGAACAGCAGATCCGCAACCTCGATCGTTCCGGTTTTGCCAAGGTCAAACATTTCGATTTTCCGCACAAGCGAGCGCTCCTGGTGATGCTCGGCCGCGAGCGTTTCTTCGGCGATCGTCTTTGGGTGCCTGCATCATGAACGATATGAGCGACGCGAGCGGCAGCTTCCGGAGACGGCAGCGTCTCGCACCGGAAGACCTTGCCAGTCCTGAGCTTCTCAGGCTGCTGCTTCGGCTCGGGCTGCCGGCCATGTTCGGCCTGTCGATCAATGCCGCCCATCATACGATCAACATGATCTTCGTCGGAATGATCGGTGAAGACCAGATCGCGGCGATCATGATCGTCCTGCCGATCCTCATGCTCATCGCCGCCTTCGGCGAGGGGATCGGCGTTGGTGTCGCGACTGAGGTCGGACGCACGCTCGGAGCCGGCAACCGATCCCGGGCCGGCGCCATTGCTTCGATCAGTCTTGCTGCCGGCGTCGTCTTCGGCGCGGCAAGCGCCATCGCAATCGTGGCATTTCCGGATTTGCTTCTGTTCGGCGCCACGCCTGCCCTTCAGCCGCTCGCGCAACATTATCTGATGATTATTGCAATCTCGGTGCCGCTGACTATGGCGCAGATCATTCTCGATTTCCTGGCGATCGCAGAGGGCAATGCCCGCTTCAGCATGTGGACGCTGGTCGCCTGCTTTGCGCTGAACATGATCCTCGACCCGATCATGATCTTCGGCTTCGGTCTCGGCCTGCAGGGCGTTGCAATCGCAACCATCCTGTCCCAGCTCGTCGCGCTTTGCATCTATGCTGCCTACCACGCAAGGCGACTTGGGACGGTCCGGCTGACGTTTGGCTGGCGGTGGATGGATATCGGTCATCTCAGGCCTGTCCTTGCTGTGGGCGCACCGACGACGCTGACAAGTCTTGCAACCGCAGGCGCGATTGCGGCCGTGGTATCGCTCGCCGGCACCTATCACGGAGAAGCCGGCATCGCCGGCGTCGGGATTGCCTTGCGGCTGCTGGCGGTCGGAACCCTCCCCGTCATCGGCATCTCACTCGGAGCCCAGTCGATCCTGAGCTTTGCCTGGGGTCGGGGCGATACAGCCCGGATGCTATCGGCAGCCCGCATCCTCACAATGGTCACGACTGCCGTGAGTGGCGCCTATGGATTGGCCGCGCTGGTTTTCTCCGAAGAGCTTGCCTCATTCTTCACCGACGATTCGTTGGTGATCGGGATCGCAGGGCAAGCGATCATCGCGACCCATCTTCCCCTTCTGCTTTTCGGCCTACGGCAAACGGTGCTGATCCTCTTTCAGGCTCAGGGCAGAGCGAAAGCGGCGGTTGCCATCGGTCTGGCGCAGAATGGCTATCTTCTCTTTCCGCTGCTTGCTCTTCTGCCGCCGTTCTTCGGCTTTTCAGGCTTACTGGCAGCAATATTCCTGGCCTCGGCCTTAACCGGCCTGCTGTCGGCCGTCTGCCTGGCGAGGACGCTCAGCGCGCTCCGGCAGCGCTCTGCCGACCATCTGACCTCCATCCGTTCATATCCCAGCTTTTGTCCATGAGAGGATGACCATGAACCAGTCGATCAACCCGCACGACCTTGGCGCCCATGCGGTCGCTGACGATCTCTTTACGCCTGTCGATCCGGCGGCATTCAACGCTGTGTCTCCGCCGATCTTCCAAACGTCGCTCTTCACTTACGACAGTTACGAGGCGATGGAGGATGTTTTCGCCGGCCGCACCCGCAACTACATTTATTCGCGCGGCGACAATCCGACGGTCCGCGAATTCGAACTCCTGGTTGCCCGCCTCGAGGGCGCAGAGGACGGACGTGCTTTCTCCAGCGGAACGGCCGCCATTACATCGACAATTCTGAGCCTCGTTGAGGCGGGAGACCGGGTCGTTGCGGTCCGCCATCTCTACAACGATGTCTACCGTCTTCTGGTGAAACTGCTTGCCAGGCTCGGCGTCGCGGTGGATTTCGTCGATCCCGCCGACCACGACGAGGTCCGCAAGGCGCTGTCGGGCGCCAAGCTGCTCTACCTTGAAAACCCCACATCCTTCGTCTTCGAGCTTCAGGACATTGCGGCGCTGTCGGCCATGGCAAAGGAGGCCGGCGTTACCACCATCATCGACAATTCCTGGGCAACGCCGCTCTTTCAAAAACCGATCCAGCATGGCGTCGATATCGTCATTCACGCCGCCTCGAAATATCTCGGCGGTCACAGCGATACGGTTGCCGGCGTCGTCGTCGGCTCGAAAGAGGCCATCGCCAGGATCAATTCAACGTCTTACCCCTATGTCGGTGCCAAACTCTCGCCGTTCGAGGCCTGGCTGCTGCTGCGTGGCATGCGCACGCTGCGTGTCCGTCTCAAAGAGCATGAGCGCAGCGGGCTTTTGCTGGCCGGGCGGCTGAAGGAGCATTCTGCGATCGCACGCGTTCGTCACCCGGCATTCCAGGCCCATCCCGGACGGGCAACGCTGACGGGTTATGCCGGGCTGTTTGCCTTCGACCTCAATCCCGATATCGATGTCGCACGCTTCGTAAACAGCCTTCGCGACATCCGCCTCGGTGTCAGCTGGGGGGGACCAGAAACGCTGGTGGTTCCCGCCAAGGTCGCGCTGCAGATCCCCGACCGGATGACCTCCTTCATCCGGTTCGGCGTGAGCGAGCAGACGGTTCGTTTCGCTGTTGGCCTGGAAGAGCCGGAACTGCTGTGGAGCGATTTGCAGCAGGCGCTGCACGCGGCGAAACGCTAGCCTCCTGTCGGTGTGCATGACCGGGGCGGAAGGCAGGTTCGGCGATCGCCAGATGGCAATGTTCCTCTGCCGCCTTGATCATGAAGTTGACGAGGGTCCTTGAGACGCCGAGTTCGGCTGCAATATCCTTCTGCGGCACGCCGTTGAGGCGATGGCGAATGAAGGCATCGTTGGTTCGCTTCGGCAGCGCCTCGAGCGAGGCAAGCACATTGCGCAGGGTCTCGGCAGCGACGAGCTGGTCGAGCACCGTGGGGACAGGCGCCGTGATCTCCTGAATCTGGTCTATCGACCTATGGTTGTTCATCTTCTGGCGTCGCCGGCGGCTCTCATCGAGTGCGAGATTGTAGACCATCCGGAAGGCGTAGCCGATCGGGCAGCGAATGTCGTCGGTTTTGACCCCATAGGCTTTAATGACTCCATCTTGAAAGATATCCTCGGAATATGACTTTGATTTGACAACGCTTTCAATCGTTTTAAGGAGCTTGTCCTTGTTTTCGATCATGGCGTTGACGACGGCATTTCCGTTCACATCACGATGCAATGCTTGCATTGTCCTGTACCCTTTTACAAATGGAAAATCAGGCTCTGTCGTTGCTGGCCGGTTCGGTCTCGGGCTCCTTTTTGAGCTGAAGTACACGATTTGATTGCAGTGTCTATTTTAAGATGATAACAGGAGTCAAGTTTAAATCGACCGAGCGGAGGCGAGAAAAAATGGGAAAAACAATTGAGATCCTGACCGGCAAGGCAGAGCTCTGCCGATCGATCATGGGGGCTTTGCCGGACTGGTTTTCAGAACCTGAGGTTATCGAAGCGAGTGCCCAGGCGATCGAAGACCTGCCGGTGTTCGGCTATGTCGAAGCGGATGTCGTAACCGCGTTGATGGCCTTGAAGCCGCACCCGCCCGGCGCCGTCGAGATCGCGCTGATCGCGACACGACCCGAACATCACGGTCGCGGCGCCGGACGCCATCTCATCGATGCGGCCGAACGTTTCGGCCATGAATCGGGTGCGCGGCTGCTGACGGTCAAGACGCTCGCCCCGCGCGGCCTCGACGAACCCCAGTTCGAGGCGACGCGGCGCTTCTATGACCGGGCCGGATTTGTGCGGGCGGAGGTCTTTGCAAAGCTCTGGCACGAGGACCACCCATGCCTGTTTATGGTCAAGCCACTCGCCGGCGTCCAGGCAGATGAGACTACGCTTTGAGACGAGGGCCCTTTCTGCTTGGCGCGCATTGGCAATAACTGGTGCGCAGGGTACCCGTCTCTGCGCGCGGCGGACGATAGGAGCTAGTGGCGCCCCTCCGGCAGCGGGCAGGCTTCGCCGCAGCCACCGACGCCCGGCAGGTTATAGCGCAGGCAGCAGACTTTCCGGCGCACGAATTCGAGCCCGCATTGCTGGCGCGCAATGCGGATCATGCCGAACATCGGGTTGCGCCCGCCGCCCGGCCATTGAGCTTCTTCCAGCAGCGCCAGGCCGCCTTCGACGAGGACAGGCTCATGGCGATGAGCGATCTCTTTCAGAATCCAGGAGAGATAGGCCGCAACATTGTTCCAGAGAAGCTTCGGTGCGACGCCGGCGTTGGCGGCGATCGCCGCGATGACGGGCTCGGCGTGACCGAGCATCAGCCGGTGAAGCTCGCCGGCCGGGTCAGTCGTCACCCCCGGCCTGCCGGACAACACGAATGCTTCCGGCTCGCCCGTATGCTCATTGCAGACGAGCGAAAGCCGGTCGATCTCCAACGACAGCCCGATCCGGTGCACGAACATATGGACGCTGGGGGCAATCGTCAGCATGCTAAAATAGTAGAGCGTCCACATCGAGACGATCGCGCGACGGTCGCTCCCCGGAAATTTTTGCGCATATCGGCCAATGATCTCGTCGAAGATCGCTCGGTCGCAAAGATCCCTGCAGGAAACGACGATGCCCGTCTGCGGGAGAGCGCTGAGCAGCTTGCCGCGGCAATAGGAGAACGGGCTGTCGCCCACCAAGCCGTCGAGGTCGACGGCCTGGTGGGCGACAGGATGGTCAGCGATCAAGGTCGAGCGCTGGAACGCCCCATTTGTCTCCATTGCCGAGCTTACCACCGGTATTTCAGGGTGCCGGTCATGTTGCGGCCCTGGCCGAGATAGCAAAAGCCCTCTTCGCAAACTGTTTCGCGCTCATCGGCGATGTTGCGGATGGCAAAGGCTGCCGTCAGGCCCTCGTATTTCTTGTCGACCGCGCCGAAATCATAGGAGGCGGATGCATCGACATAGAAAGTCGCAGGATTCTTCGAGGTGTTGGCCACATCCGTCCAGGTCTCACCGATGTAGCGCACGCCCGCGCCGACCGACAGACCGTTGAAGGGATTGCTTTCCTGGAAAGTGTAGTTCGCCCATAGGCTCGCAATATGGGTCGGGGTGATGGCCGGAGTATTTCCGACGTTGTTGCCGCCGGTCACTTCGGAGTCGTTGTAGGTATAGGCCGCAATAATATCGAGACCGTCGGCGATCGCCGCGCGGGCTTCAAGCTCGATACCCTTTCCGGTCACCTCTCCCTGAGAATCGTAGGCAAATGTCAACGGGTCGGCGAGCCTCGGTTTATTCTGCTCGACGATGTGATAGGCGACGGCCGACAGCAGGATATCCGAGCCGGGAGGCTGGTACTTCACGCCGACTTCGTATTGCTCGCCCTTCGTCGGCGGAAGAATTGTGTTGGTAGCCGATCGGTTGGTGACCGGATCGAAGGAGGTCGCGTAGGAAACGAATGGCGCGATGCCGTTGTCGAAGAGGTAAAGCGCGCCTGCCTGTACGGAGAAGGCATTCTTGTCGACCTCCTCCGAGCTGACCAAGGGCAAGGTCGCATCTCGCGTCTGGTTCACCCAGGTCTGCCGGCCGCCGAGGTTGAAGCGCCAATTTCCGACCTCGATTTGGTCCATGGCGTAGATGCCGACCTGCCGCATGTCGGCATCGGAAGCCAAGACATTATAATCCGGCGTAGCGCCTGAGACTCCATAGGTCGGATTGGTGATATCGAAGTCGAATGCCGGATCGGCAGCTCCGGCGCCATAGCCAAAGCTCGACTGGAGATTCGTGTAGTCGAGCCCGAACAGCATCGTATGCGCAAGCGGGCCTGTGTCGAATTTCGCCTCCAGTTGATTATCGACCTGGAAAACGTTCATGTCGTCCCGGATCGCATTCGTGCCACGATGCGCGACTGTCCCGGTCCAGCTGGTAACGCCGAGGTAGCGAGCCTCCAGATCGAGGTGCGAATAGCGCAGGTTCTGCCGGAAGGTCAGGCCGTTGTCGAATTCATGCTCGAACTGATAGCCGACCTGCTGCTGCTTGACCTTCTGGTAATCATAGTCGGGATCGCTCGCCCTGATATCGAGGATCCTGCCATCCAAGGTCGTGATGGCGCCGACATTGGAGTCGGTCTCATCTGCCTGCGCCAAGCCGTAAACCGTGAAGGATGTGCCCTCGTCAGGCTTCCAGGTAAACGACGGCGCTAGCAAATAGCGGTCGTCGGCAATATCGAAGTTGGTGTCGCCGCGGCGGGCGACGCCGACGATGCGATAGAGAAAATCCTCGTTGTCTTCGCTGATCGGTCCGCCGAAATCGAACATCCCCTGCACCCGATCCTCGGTGCCGTAGCTAATGCCGACTTCGCGGATCGGCTCCTCGGTCGGAAGCTTCGATATCTTGTTAACGAGGCCGCCCGGCGAACCAGAACCGTAAAGAACGGAAACCGGTCCCTTTATCACTTCGACCCGCTGCAACTGATAGGGTTCGGTGCGGAACATGCCGTAATTGATATAGGGCTGGCGCAATCCGTCGCGATAGTCACCGACCGTCGTGGCGTTGTAGCCGCGAATGTAGACCTGGTCGAAACGCGGATCGAAGCCGCTCGTTCCTGTCGTCACGCCGGCCGAATAGCGCACAGCCTCGATGACCGTCTGCGCGCCGCGCTGCTCGATTTCCTTCTCCGTCGTCACCGAGATCGAACGCGGCGTCTCGACGAGCGGCGTGTTGATCTTGGTTGCAGCCGAACTGTTCTTGGCAGCAACGGACGTCCGGTCAGTCTTGCTATCAGAGGATGCGCCTTGAATGACGATCGGTTCCAGCGCCGTCGCGCCGGCATCTGTGGACGCGCTCTGGGCTGAGGCCGGCGATGCTGCAATGCCGATCAGGACGATCGCTGTCGTGAGAAACAGGCTATCTCTATAAATTCGCGATACATTATTAGAAACATTCAAAAAAACACGCGCCATTGCTTGGTCCCTACGTCACGGATGCGGGCGGAACCTATGGAGCGAAATTGGCCTTGTCAACATAAGATGATTATTTTAGTCACCTTTTAATCGATAAAATCCGCATCTGCGATACTCCCGAACAGGTTGCACGTAGGATCGAGGCCTCGTAACGTTCTCAGCGGGTTGCCAGCGGAGGCGGTTCTATGTGCGAGAGAGCAACTGCGGACCGAGAGGAGGTCTGTATGGGGATCGAACTGACGATCTGTATATTTTGAACCACGGCCCGCGGTCAGCAGTATCAACTGACTGAGTAGGATGGGTATTTCGACCGCAGATGCCGCTGAAGTGCCTCGCCGGATAGGTCGGCCGGCGGACTTGCGCAAAAACCATTGCCCTCACATTAGAGCCGCCGGCCAATTACGGGATGAGACCCGTGGTCCGATAGGCCCGAATCGTCCGGTCATAGATGCCGATGTCCCGGCAACCGCGCGCGACCAGCTGCGCGCCTTCGATAGCAGCAAAGATCGCCATCGCGCACTCCTGCAGATCTTGCTCACCCGTCGAGGGCCTTGCGCGTGAGAGGATCTGGGTGAGCCATCCGACGTTCATCTCCGCGAATCTATCGACCTCGGTTCTGACCTCCGCAGGCAGGTCGTCGAGTTCCGCGCTCATGATGCCGCACAGGCACATGCGATTATCGTTGGCCAGGGCGGCGCGAAAGATCGCCGCGTATCTGTCCATACACCAACTCGCATCGTTGGAAGTGGCCAGCAGTTCCGCCAGGTAGGCTGCGCCCTCCTCGGTATAGCGACGCGCCAACGCGGCGCCGAGATCGCCCTTGGTTGGGAAATGATAATGCACGCTGGCGCTTTTGATCCCGACCTCTTTCGCGAGTTCACGAAAGCTCAGCGCGTTGTAGCCACGCGACTGCACCGTCGCTTTTGCGGCGGTCATGACCGCCTCGCGCATATCCGTTTTGGTTTTTGCCATCATCGATCCATACCTATCACTCGATAGATAGTTGTTGACGGTCGAAAAGGGAAGAGGTATCTCTGAACTGTAATCTATCTATCGATAGACAGATAAGGAAGTCTCTCATGAAAATCTTCGATCGCCCCGGCTTTCCCAATCCGGCCCGCATCCGCATCGTGCTTGCCGAAAAAGGGCTCGAACCGCAGGTCGAGTTCGTCTCCGTCGACCTCATCGGCGCCGAACATAAGCAACCCGCCTTCCTCGAAAAGAACCCTTCGGGCGTGCTGCCGGTGCTCCAGCTTGAGGACGGAACCTACATCAGTGAGGCGACCGCCATCACCGAATATCTCGACAATCTCGACGGCGATCCGCGGCTCACCGGCAAGACGCCGAAGGAAAAGGCTGTCATCCACATGATGCACAAGCGGGCCGAGACCGAGCTGCTCGATGCGATCGGCAACTACTTCCATCACGCGACGCCCGGCCTCGGCGCCGAGCTGCAAGTGTTCAAGAGCCCGGAATGGGCTGGCCGTCAGGACTGGGGCAACCGCCAGCGCGATAAGGCGCTAGCCGGCATGAAGTATTTCGACACGGTGCTGCAGGATCGTTCGTTCGTCGCCGGCGATGCATTCTCGATGGCCGACATCACGGTGTTTGCCGGGCTGATGTTCGCGGACGCCGCCGGCATTTCCATCCCTGACGATCATTCCGCGCTGAAGTCCTGGCGCGCGAAGGTCTCTGAGCTCCCGAGCGTCAAGAATCGCAGCGGCCAGATGTTCGTCACCGAGGATCTGCGCAGGCTCGGCTTCTAATCCTCCACACGAAAGCGGTTAGAACACCGCACCGATGCACCCAACCACATTCGCCAATCACGCCGCTCTCCATGTGGCATCATTCTCACGGAGTTTCCTCATGTCTACAATCTCAACACCCGATAGCGCTTCCCGCCGAAACCTGCTGAAAGGCGCCGCCATCGCCGGGGTCGGACTTGCAGCGGCTGGTGCCGGCGCAACCCCCGCCGATGCAAACACCCCCGCGCCTGTCCGCGCCGGCAAGGCCACAGGCGACCGCCTCGTCACGAAAGACGGCACCAGCCTCTATTTCAAGGACTGGGGCACCGGGCCGGCCGTGGTGTTCAGCCATGGCTATCCGCTCTCGTCCGACGCCTGGGAAGACCAGATGTTCTTCCTGCTGCAGAACGGCTACCGCGTCATCGCCCACGACCGTCGGGGTTTTGGGCGGTCGAGCCAGCCGTCCGGCGGCTACGACTACGAGACCTTCGCCGATGATCTGGCACAACTGGTCGAGGCGCTCGATCTGCGCGAGGCGACCCTCGTCGGTCATTCGATGGGCGGTGGCGAGGTCGCACGCTATATCGCCCGCCATGGCCAGAGCCGCGTCGCCAGGGTCGCTTTCGTTTCCTCGGTGACACCCTTCCTGCTCAAGACCGCGACCAATCCAAACGGCGCTCCCAAGGAGCTGTTCGATACATTTCGCGCCGCCGTGCAGGCAAACCGGTCGCAGTGGAATCTCGACGTGACCACGCCGTACTACAGCTTCAATCGTCCGGGCGCGCATGTGTCGGAAGGCCTGCGGGAGAGTTACTGGCGTCAGGGACAGGCAACCGGGTTTCTTGCCGCCTATCATGCGCTTGGCGCCTTCTCGGAAACCGATTTCCGCGACGACCTCAAGAAGATCACGGTTCCCGCCCTGGTGGTCCACGGCAGCGACGATCAGATCGTGCCGCTGGAGATATCTGCGAAGTTGACCGCCGGGCTCGTTCCGCATGCCAAGCTTATCGTCTACGACGGCGGCTCCCATGGATTGCTGCACGTCGATAAGGACCGCTTAAACGCCGACCTGCTGGCGTTCCTTCGCGGCTGACGCTACCATGTTCAAAAGGCCGGGGGGCGGGGTGTAGCCCTGCCCCCCGGTCTTTGAGAGCCCTCAGCGTGCGAGGATCGGTTCAGAGGTTCGGGACGTTGCGGGTCTGTGACCCTGTCAATCGAGCGGAGAGGTTCGCGCTTGACGCTGTGCAATTACACAGTTAAGTGTACGCCATGCCGACGCCAACTGGTCCCCATCTCTGTTACGCCCTCGCTGCCCGCCAAAACGCGCGGCATCTGAGCCGTCTTTACGACAATCATCTGGCGCCCGCCGGTCTGTCCGTCTCGCAGTTCTCGATCCTGTCGCTGCTGGAAGCCTACGAGACTCTCAAGATCACCAAATTGGCGCAGATGCTGAGCATGGAACGCACGACGCTGGTCCGCGCGCTGAAGCCGCTTCAGGCGGCCGGGTGGGTTGTGGCCGGTAGAGCGGATAGCAGCCGCTCCTTCGATGTCGGGCTCTCCCGCTCCGGCCTGGACAAGGTGGCGGAGGCCGTGCCCCTTTGGAAAGAGGCCCAAGCCGCATTTGAACGGGAGGTCGGACAGGACCGCGCCGTGCGCATGCGCGATGAAATCCTGGAGTTCAACCTCGGCGGGTAGTTCCCTTTTTTTACCCAAAAGTGTGTAATTACACACATGATGACGCAGCCACACACAAGGAGATAGAAATGACTGACACGTTCCTCGTTACCGGCGCGACCGGTGAGACCGGCCGCTACACCGTCCAACGTCTGCTCGAAAATGGTCATGCCGTCAGGGCTATGGTCCACAAGGAGGACCAGCGGGCCGAGGCGCTTCGCGGTGACGGCGCGGAGGTCGTGGTCGGCGACCTCTTCGAGCATGACGACGTTATCCGCGCCGCAGCCGGCACCGCCGCCGCCTATTTCTGCTACCCCGTCCGTCCCGGCATCATTCAGACGACGGCATATTTCGCCGATGCGGCCAGGCGCGCCGGCCTCAAGGCCGTGATCAACATGTCGCAGATCTCCGCGCGCGAAGACTCAAAGAGCCATGCGGCGCGCGATCACTGGATCGCCGAGCGGATCTTTGACTGGTCGGGCGTTCCGACCGTGCATCTGCGCCCGACCTTCTTCTCGCAATGGCTGCTCTACCCGTTTGCACGCAAGACCATCGTCGAACAGAGCATCATCGATCTGCCCTATGGCGCCGGCCGTCATGCTCCGATCGCTGCTGAGGATCAGGCCCGGCTGATCGCCGCGCTCCTGGTAGAGCCGGCCGCCCATATCGGCAGAACCTACACGCTCCATGGGCCGACCGAGCTCGACCAGCCGGGCATCGCCGCGGCGATCGGCGAGGTGCTCGGCCGCAAGATCAGCTACCGGCCGCTGACCATCCCCGCCTATCGCGTGCGCCTCGAAAAGTTCGGCTTGCCCGAGTTTCTGATCCAGCATTTCTGCGCGATCGCCCTCGATTACCAGAACGGCATCTTCTCGGGCGCCGACAAGATCATCGCCGAAGTGACGGGCGTGCCGCCGATGACCGTTCAGGACTTCGTCGCGTCGCACCGGGCCGCCTTCAATACTCTGGACGCGGCGGCGTAAGCCGCTCCGGTGCGTTGCCCAACGGAAATCAACGGAAGTACCGGCTCCGTCCAAGACGCTGGTGGCGGCGCGATGAACGCGCCGCCCGGCCAATCTTTCCAGGAGAAGCAAGTTGAACATCGACCTTTCAGGTAAAGTCGCCCTCGTCACAGGGTCCACCGAAGGCATCGGATTTGCCATTGCCCGTGGGCTCCATGAGGCGGGCGCAGCAGTCATTATCAACGGCCGCACCCAGCCGAAGGTCGATGCAGCGGTGGCGCGCCTCGGTAGCCGTGCGCGCGGTCATGCGCTCGACCTCGCCAGCGCTGAGGGCTGTGACGCCATGATTCGGGCCGAACCTGCGCTGGACATCGTCGTCAGCAACCTCGGCATTTTTCAGCCGCTGGATTTCTTCGAGACCGACGATGTGATCTGGGACCGCCACTGGCAGGTCAACGTCATGGTAGGCGTGCGGCTGGCTCGCGCCTACCTTCCGAAAATGGCTGCCAAGTCGTGGGGGCGCTTCATCTTCCTCGGTTCGGAATCCGCCTTCAATATTCCCACTGAGATGATCCACTACGGCGTCAGCAAGACCGCCGACGTTGCGGTTGCGCGCGGTCTTGCCAAGCGCATGGCTGGCACGGGAGTGACGGTGAACTCGGTGCTACCGGGCCCGACCATGTCCGAAGGCGCCGCCGAGATGCTCAAGGGGCATGTCACCGCCGAGCGGTCCTTCGAGCAAGCCGGCATCGACTTCGTCAAGACGCATCGTCCGACCTCCATCATCGAGCGGCCGGCAACCGTCGAGGAGGTTGCGAACATGGTGGTCTACGTCGCGTCCCCGCAGGCGTCCGCGACAACCGGTGCGGCGCTGAGAGTCGATGGCGGCGTCGTGGACTCGCTCGTCTAGCGCCCGATCGAAACGCGCGCCCCGCCGGTCCTCCGATCAACCGAGCGTCTGGCGCGGGCCGGAAGTCTCGCCGCGAGTGGTCTGTCGGATCGGCTGCAGCGATACGCGTTCGGAAAGCATTCCAGCCGGTGGGTGCTAACGCGTGACTCTCTCGATGACGGTGACGAGACCGGCTGGAAGGGTGTACGGACCGTGGGCATGGCTTCGACCTGGCTGCGATCATGTGGTCCCGAAACGCGGGGCTGGTTCCCTGGTCGCATGCCCGTCCTGATATAGACTTTGTGAGGTGCCGATGCGGGTGGCGGTCTTGATGAGGATCGAACCGAGGGCAGCGCATGGTGCTTCTTATTCCACCGTCGGCGGAGATGAAGGTGGCCGTAAAACGCCCAAATTCCAAACTATTTTCTACGAAATCAGTAGAAAGAGAACGACCTGTCTTTCTTCAATCCATTTGCGTGCCTATGCTTCCAACGTGGGTTTGTCGACCTCCACACGTCAGCCCGCATTGGTCATAAATCAGATTTGAGAAGAGAGATGACACGATACGTTATCGTGGGGGCAGGCGCGGTTGGTGCGAGCCTCGCTGCGCAGTTCGAACTTTCCGGCATCCCATATGCGCTCGTCGGACGCGGCGCACAGATCGGCCATATAAAGAGATATGGCCTGAGCTACCAGCGTCCCTCCGGCAAGCGACAGATCGGGCTTAACGCTTTCGACCTCAGCGACCCGCCCGAACTGACCCTCGATGATATCCTGTTGTTGACGGTCAAAACTCAGGACGCGGCGAGCTCCCTGGCCTCCTGGTCATGGCGTCCTGTATCGGATTCAGGGGGCGCAACGGCTGCCAGTCTCCCCGTCGTCACCTTTCAAAATGGCTTGGCGACAGAAGCGATTGCGCTCAGAACTTTCGCCAGGGTTTACGGTGCGAGTATTCTGACGCCGGCACGGTTTACCGAAACGGGCTCCGTTGCAGTGGCGGGTGATCCGCAGGTCGGCGTCGTCACCATAGGGCGTTTCCCGTCGGGTTCTGATGAAACAGCCGAGCAGATTGCGGCGGACCTCAACCGCGCCAATTATCTGGCGGAAACCAGCAATGATATCCGCCGTTGGAAATCAGCCAAACTTCTTCACAACGTCCGAAACGTCTTGGAATTGTTCGTTGGCGCCGAGGATGTCCGCGTCTCGATCGCCGACGCGCTGGTCAATGAAGCTCGCCAAGCTCTTGAGGCTGCCGGTTACAACCTCGCCTCCCCGTCTGAGCGGACCATAGATCTGTCAGGGTGGCGCATCGCTCAGGACAGCGGCATCCATCCCGGTCAACAATCGACTTGGCAGAGTTTCACCAGAGGCGCTTCGAGTGAAGTCGATTTTCTCAACGGCGAAATCGTCCTGCTTGGTCGTTTGCACAATATTCCGACACCCTACAATGAGGTTGTCCAGAATCTTGCTGGCAGATTGGAGCATCAAGGCGGCTTCACGAAAGCACTGGCGCTTGACACGATTCAATCACTTGTCGGCAGGCCCTATCAGGCGAGCAACACCGGTCTCGCCGCAACGACCTGATGTGTCGCCTTCCAATTGTTCAACGATGCAACCACCAACCTGAAGCGATCCAATGAGAGAACCCATATCAGATCAGATCCTCGCCGCAGCCGGCGGGCTATTTTACAGCGAAGGTATTCGGGCTGTTGGGATAGATCGCATTATCGAAGAAGCGAAAGTTGCAAAGGCAACGCTATATCGACACTTCCCGTCCAAGGATCATCTTGTTGCAGCCTATCTCCAGGATCGCCACGAACGTGTTGTTCGTTCCTTGCGGGAGGCCTTGGACGCGACGGGTGCTCCGAGAGACCAAGTCAGAGTTATTTTCGAGCGCCTGTATGAAAAGGCCGACAGCCCGGAGTTCCGGGGCTGCGCATTTGCTCTTGCGGTGGCCGAGCATGGCGACTCAGAACGTGTCGTGTCCGTCGCCCGAACGCACAAGAAGGCCGTGAGCGACATCTTCCGCGCCATTATCTCCAAAGCCGAATTGGGGCCTGACCAGACTGCTGCTCATCTATCGCTTCTTTATGAAGGCGCGCTTGCGACGGTGGCAGTCGGACGTGATCCAACAGCGGTTCTCGTCGCAAGAGACTGCGCACTTTCTGTATTCGACGCCGCGATCCCACACGACCGGACATCTTGAGAGCACCAGAATATGACAAAGATCATCGACTATTTCTTCGGCATTGGCTCGCCATGGGCCTTCATCGGTCTGGACCCATTCGCGGCGCTCGCTTCCGAACAAAACGCGACGATCCGCCCCTATGTCATCCCCCTGATTGAGGATAACGGCGCCATCTATTCTCGTAACCGGCCGGAGGCCCGTCGAGCGTACTGGACGAAGGATCTCAAACGTTGGGCAGCCGTCCGGGGCAAAACGCTGAACTTCGAAAACCGTGCAGCCTTGTCGGATCCAACGCCCGCCGGCTTCATGATCCTTGCCGCCATCGATGCGGGCGAAGACTGGCTCAAGCTGACGAAAGCGCTGCAGGAGGCCTTCTGGTTGCGCGGAGAAAATATCGGTGACGCAGAGGTCCGTCGCGCGATCGCGGATGCCGCGGGCTTCGATGGTACAGCGTTGGATGAGCGTGCCCAGAGCGATGCCGTGTTGTCGATATGGAAGGCCAATTACGAGATCGCCAAGGACGCCGGTGTGTTTGGGCTGCCGACATTCCGTTATGAGGACGAGCTTTACTGGGGCCAAGACAGCCTGCCATTCCTCGAACGTCATCTCAAGGGCACAAAACTGGTCGCCTGATCCTGTCGTAAAGTCGGGGTGCGCGCCCGCGCGAACGCAGCCGGGCCGCAAACCTCAGATCGCAATTCCGGGGTTTCTCATGTCTCATTGCTCGTCGGGTTCCCTGGTCTTCACCGAATGGTTGGGGGTGGATCTCGATCATCCTGGCCGCGTGATTCTTGACGGCTCTTTCACGATACCGATGTCGCGCGGAGCCGACAAATGAGTGCGTTCTCCTCTGCTCTTATCGAAGTGCTACACGACCGTTTCGGTGATCGCTTCTCCACATCGCAGCCGTTGCGGGAGCAGCATGGCCGCGGTGAATCTCACCACATCGCCGCGATTCCGGATGCGGTCGTCTTTGCAGAAAACACGGAGGACGTAGCGGAAACTGTGCGGCTCTGCGCGGCCGAAGGCGTGCCGGTCATCGCATTCGGCGCCGGTACCTCCCTCGAGGGCCATCTGACCGCGGTACGGGGTGGTGTTTCCATCGATCTCTCCCGCATGTCGCAGATCGTCCGCATCAGCGCCGAGGATTTGGATTGCACGGTTGAGGCCGGTGTGACACGCGAGCAGTTGAACACTCACCTGCGTGACATGGGCCTGTTCTTCCCTATCGATCCGGGCGCCAATGCCTCGATCGGCGGCATGGCATCGACCCGCGCGTCGGGCACGAATGCCGTGCGCTACGGAACCATGCGCGAAAACGTCTTGTCTCTAACCGTCGTTCTTCCGAGCGGTCAGATCATCCGAACCGGTGGGCGGGCACGAAAATCGTCGGCCGGATACGATCTGACGCGGCTCTTCGTGGGCTCCGAAGGGACCCTCGGCATCATCACCGAGGTGACGCTGCGGCTTTATGGCATTCCGGAAACGACCTCCGCCGCACTCTGCTCGTTCGAGAACGTCGAACAGGCGGTTGCTGCGGCCATCGCGGTCGTGCAGCTCGGCATTCCGGTCGCGCGGATGGAGTTGATGGACCGCGGTCTGATTGCAGCCGTCAATGCTTATTCGAACCTGTCCTTGAAGATCGAGGACACATTGGCCTTCGAGTTTCACGGCTCTACGGCCAGCGTGCAGGAACAGATAGAGATGGTCGCCGGCATCGTCGGGGACAACGGTGGCAAGGACTTCAAGTGGGCTACTACGCCGGAAGAACGCAACCGCCTCTGGAAGGCGCGTCACAATGCGTTTTATGCCGTCGTGTCCCAGCGTTCAAATGCCAAAGGCTGGTCTTCCGACGTCTGCGTGCCAGTATCGCAGCTCAGCGCCTGCATTCTCGATACACGCGAACTGCTGCGGAGCTGCAGCGTGCCGGCCGCCATTCTCGGCCATGTCGGCGACGGCAACTATCATGTTGTCTTCGCTGTCGATCCGACGAACCAGGCAGAACTCGATGAGGTCGCCGCCATCAACAAGAAGATGGTGGAATATGCGATTTCGGTCGATGGCACATCGACGGGCGAACATGGGGTGGGCACGGGCAAGATCAAATATTTGCGTCAGGAACACGGAGATGCCGTGGATCTGATGGCGGTCATCAAAAACGCCATCGATCCGAAAGGCATCATGAATCCCGGCAAAGTCCTTCCAGACGATGTTTCGCCGGCTACTGCATAATTTCATCCTTAAATCGGAATCGATTTAAGGATGAAATTATGCAGGATTTCAAAGTGTTACAGCGTCCTTGGGGCGTCTTAAAAGACGCGCGGCGCTGTACTCTGAAAACGGCTTGATTGCCGAGGATACCGTCAGATGAATAGCTTCAAGACCCACAGTTGCCATTGGGGCGCGTTTTCAGGCCGATACGAAAACGGAAGTCTTGAGGTCCGGCCTCATCCGGGCGATCCGCATCCGTCGCCATTGCTGGGCAACATTCCGGCGATCGCCCATAGTCCTATGCGTATCAGGCGGCCGGCGATCAGACGCGGCTGGCTCGAAGGCACGCCGGGTCACGCGCAGAATCGCGGAGCGGACGACTATGTCGAGGTCAGCTGGCCGCGCGCAGCGGACCTTGTCGCAAAAGAGCTGCAGCGCGTTTACGGAAACTTTGGCCCGGAAGCCGTGTTCGGGGGATCCTACGGTTGGTCGAGTGCCGGACGCTTCCACCATGCCCAAAGCCAGATCCACCGGTTTCTCAATGTGCTGGGTGGTTACGTCAGTTCCGTCAACACCTATAGCTCCGGTGCGGCAATGGTCATCCTCCCGCATGTATTGGGGCCATACGATCATTTCGACCGCAAGAGTGTCACCTGGGATGCCATCGAGCGGAGCAGCGAACTGGTGGTCGCCTTCGGTGGAATGGCGACCAAGAATGCGGATGTCCATGGTGGAGGCATCAGCGCGCATATCGTGCGCCAAAAGCTGAACGGCGCAAGCGCCCGCGGCGCCCGCTTCATCCTCGTCAGCCCGCTGAAAGACGATTTCCCCGCTGAGTTGAATGCGGAATGGCTGTCGATCATACCGGGCACGGATGTCGCGCTGATGCTCGGCCTTGCGCATGCGCTCGTCAGTGCAGGACTGCACGACCGCGGATTTCTCGATAACTATACGATTGGCTACGAGCGTTTCGAGGACTACCTACTCGGTCGGACCGACGGTGTCGAAAAAAGCCCGGAGTGGGCTTCCGACATTTGCGGAATCGGCGCCGACCTGATCATTGATCTAGCGCGGACCATGGCAAGCGCCAGAACGTTGATTACCGTCAGCCATTCCCTCCAGCGAGCTGACCATGGCGAGCAGCCCGTCTGGATGGGCGTCGTGCTGGCCGCAATGCTCGGGCAGATCGGACGGGATGGCGGCGGCTATGCGTATTCCCTCGGCGCCTTGGGAAATATCGGCAAGGGCCAGCTTGGCGTTCCATTGCCGACGCTTAGCCAGTTCAAAAATCCTGTGGCGGATTTCATTCCCGTCGCGCGTATCGCCGATATGCTCCTCAATCCGGGCGACGCATTCCACTATAACGGCCAGGCGATGCGTTATCCCGACATCCGTCTCGTCTATTGGGCGGGAGGCAACCCGTTCCATCACCACCAGGATCTGAACAGACTGCGGGCGGCGTTCAAGAGACCGGAGACCATCATCGTCCATGAGACGGCCTGGACGTCCTCCGCGCGTCACGCGGACATCGTGCTGCCGGCGACGACCACACTCGAGCGTGACGACATCGGTGCGGCGGACCGCGATCCGCTGATGGTCGCCATGAAGAAGCTGATCGAGCCGGTCGGCGAAGCAAGGGACGATTATGAGATCTTTTCCGAGATCGCGCGCCGTTTCGGGAAGTTCGAGGAGTTCACGGAAAACCGGACCAGCAGGGAATGGCTGTCCGCCTTGTTCGAGACTACGCGCGCAGCACTCATAGCCGGTGGACATGATGCTCCGGACTTCGAGACGTTCTGGGATCGGGGCGAGCTGAGCCTTCCGCTCAAGACCGACGACGGCGGTCCGGCGCGCGCCTTCAGGCAGGATCCGGCGGCATTTCCCCTCAAGACGCCATCCGGAAAGATCGAGATCTTTTCGCAGACGATCGAAAGCTTCGGTTACGACGATTGCCGCGGCCATCCGCGATGGTATCCTCCCGGCGCGAAGGCTGGGGCCGACGAGAGCCGATACCCGCTCCATCTGGTCTGCAACCAGCCGCATCAGCGGCTGCACAGTCAATTGGACTATGGCGATTTCAGCCGTTCCACCAAGATCAAGGGCCGGGAACCGGTTCGCATCAACCCAGCCGACGCGGCCGAGCGCGGTATTTCGGATGGCGACATCGTCAGGCTGTTCAACGCGCGCGGCAGCTGTCTTGCGGCAGCGGTGATCAGCGAGGAGGCGCGAAGGGGCGTGATGCAGCTTGCGACGGGTGCATGGTTCGAGCCGGACGACCCGGCCGCCGAGAAGTCGATGTGCGTCCACGGCAACCCGAATATCCTCACTCGCGACGTCGGAACCTCACAATTGGCCCAAGGCTCGACCGGACAGCTCACCAGGGTGGAGGCGGAGCGGTTCGCCGGCGAACCGCCTCCGGTGCGGATATTCGAGGGGATGACATTCTTGGACGAGGCTGAGAGGTCCGGCACGAAGGCTGCAACCGGTAGATCGGCTTCACCAACCATGGCGAGGGATGCGCCGAGCCCGGAAAAGCTGATCCTCACACACCCGGAAACCGAACAAAATAATCCATAAATTTAGTAGAAAAAGAACAACTGGTCTTTCTCCCTCCTGTTGCCCTGCTTAGGCTAAGCGTCGTGATCTCCTCGGCAAACAATACAGGACCGCATTATGATCGAACGCTTTTCCCCGTTCTCCCTTCCCCGGCGTCGTCTGCTGATCGCCACCTCTGCGCTGGCAATCGCCGCCCTGGTGGGAACGGCGGAATTCAATCCGGCTCTGAGTGCCGATAGCCCACATAATGGCGGTGACATCACCTTCCTTATCGACTCGCTGGGCGATACCTGGATCCCGAACAACAGCGCCATTTCCAGCTTCCAGGGCCACATCTGGGGCCATGTGACTGACAAGCTCCTTTACGTCGATGCAGACGGCAAGGTCAGCCCCTGGATCGCCGAACGTTGGGAGCAGAACGACACGGCCACCGAGTTTACCCTGCACCTGAAGAGCGGCGTGACTTTCTCCGACGGCACCCCGCTCGATGCATCGGCCGTCGTCGCCAATCTCGACATCTGGTACGCCGGCCGCAAGAGCGAGGGCATCAATCCGATTGGTCTCTTCCCAAAGACCTACGACCATGCCGAGGCAATTGACGCGACCACGGTGAAGGTCTTCTTCAAGGCGCCGACGCTCGGCTTCATCCCGACCCTCGGCTATCACGGCTCGATCCTCGTCTCCCCGAAGACCCTCGCACAGCCCGCCGCCCAGCAGGCTGACCTCAGCAAGACTTCCGGCAGCGGCCCCTACGTGGTCGATTCCTGGAAGGAGGGCGACTTCGTCAAGCTGGTCAAGCGCAAGGATTACAACTGGGGTCCTCCTGCCGTCGGCCATACTGGCCCGGCTTTTCTTGACTCGATAACCTACAAGCTGGTGTCCGAGCCCTCGCTACGCGTTGCCGCTGTTCAGTCGGAGCAAGCCGATGTCGCCTATAACGCTTCGCCGCAGGAGTTGGAGTCTCTCAAGGCAGAGGGCTTCACCATCGCGACACCACGCTATCTCGGCTTCGTGAACGGCTGGGCAATCAACACCAAGCTTGCGCCATATGATGACGTAAAAGTCCGCCAAGCCCTGCAGGCAGGTATCAATCGCCAGGAGATCATCGACACCGTCTATACGCCAGACTGGAAGCTCGCGACCTCGTTCATTCAGAGCAACGTGCCGGGTGCGACCGACCAAAGCGATCTGCTGGCGTATAATCCCGAAAAGGCCGAGAAGCTGTTAGACGAGGCGGGCTGGACTAAAGGCGCGGACGGCATCCGCACCAAGAACGGCCAGCCGCTGGTGCTGACGCTGCATTCCAACCCCTACCTCGCAACCTCGAAATCGGTCGACGAGCTCATCGCCCAGCAACTCGGAAAGATCGGCTGGAAAGTCGCAATCCGCGCCTACGATGTCGTCACCTTCGGCCAAAAGGTCAAATATGGCGGTCCGGCTGTGCCGGCCTACGAGGTGACGCGCAGCTTTATCGACGCGGGCACCGTCGCCAGCATCCTGACGAACGCCAACAATGGTGAGAACTGGTTCGCCCTCGACGAGAGCGACAAGACGCTCAACGAACTCCGCGACAAGATCGCCGGCGCCGGTTCCATCGAAAGCCGCAAACCGCTGCTCGACGAGTTGCAGAAATACATCCTCGAGCAGGGTTACTTCATCCCACGCACGCAGATCGTCCAACGCATCTACGTGCAGTCTCCGAAGCTCAAGGGCGAAGTCTACAACGGCGTCGCCTACGCCAGCTACTACACGGCCACGAAAAGCGAATAACCCGCAATTCAACCGAGCAAGGTAAGAAGGTGACGGTATGAGCAAAGCCTACCTAAACTACGCCGCAAAACGCCTCGTGCAGGCGATCGTCGTGATCCTGCTGGCTTATGTCTTCACCTTCGTCGTTGTCAGCACCCTGCCCGGCGACCCGATCACCAATGTCCTGAACAATCCGCAGAATGGGTTCACGCAGGAGGAGATCAAGGAGATCATCGCCGCCCAGGGCCTGGATAAGCCGATCCCGGTCCAGCTATGGACATCCTTTTCCGGCTTCGTGACCGGCGATCTGGGCCTGTCGATGCGGACCAACCGGCCCGTGTCGACCCTGATCGCCGAGGTGCTGCCGTCGACATTGGTCCTTGCTTCCGCAGGCCTCGCAGTAGCACTGCTGCTCGCGGCGGTGATCGCCTATGGCACGCAGTTTCTTCCAAAACACTTTGGCCAAGGCTTGCTGCGGGGCTTCCCGTCATTGTTCCTGTCGGTGCCAAACTTCGTGATCGGCCTGGTGCTGATCCACCTCTTCGGTTTCCAGCTCGGCGTCTTTCGGGTGATCGAGCCCGACAGCTTCTGGGCGACTCTTTTCGCTGCCATCGCGCTCGGCATCCCCATCTCTGCGCAAATCGCCGAAGTGCTCATCGCCAACCTCGATCATGAGTCCGGCCAGGAATACGCCGCCGTCGCGCGGGGTCGTGGCCTCGGGCAAATGCGCCTGTTCGCCAAACACCTGCTCAAGCCATCGTCGCTGCCGGTCATCACCGTCATCGCGCTTACCATCGGCGAACTGCTTGGCGGCTCGCTGATCACCGAGACGGTATTCGGACGCACCGGTCTCGGCAGCCTGGTGCAGCGGTCGGTGAGCACTCAGGACCTGCCCGTGCTTCAAGCGGTCGTCTCGCTGGCAGCGGTGGTCTTCGTGGTCGTCAACCTGATCGCCGATCTTGCCTACCCGCTGCTCGACCCGCGCGTCAAACTCCTCGGCACTCCCGAGCGTCGTCCAACCACAGCTGACGAAAGTTCCGTCGGCATTTCCAAGGCGGTGACCTCATGACCCTCGCCTCCACCTACTCTACCTCGCGCGTCACCGCGATCGGGCGGCTGACAGCCTTCCGCGTGCCGCCGGTCGTCGCGCTCTCTTTCGCAATCGTCGCGCTGGCGATCGCCTGGTCGCTCGCCCCGAGCCTGTTCACGAGCTATGACCCGGTCAACGGCGTTCCCGCTCAGAAGCTGCTAGGCCCCAGTGCGGCGCACTGGTTCGGCACCGATCACCTCGGCCGCGACCTTTATACCCGCGTTGTCTATGGCACAGCCTCTTCGGTCGCCAGTGCACTGATCGCCGTGGTCATCGGCGTTTTCGCCGGTGGCCTCATCGGCCTTTTGGCCGGCTTCTTCGGCGGCTGGGTGGACACCCTGTTTGCGCGCCTGGTCGACGTGCTGCTTGCGATTCCAAAATTCTTGCTCGCCGTCATCGTCGTCACCGCGATCGGCTTCGACACCACGAACGCCGCCATCGCAACCGGCGTTTCGGCGGTGGCCCTCTTCGCCCGGGTGATGCGCTCGGAGGTCATCAAGACCCGGCAGGCGACATTCGTCGAATCGTCCTTTCTGCTCGGCGGATCGCGCTGGCACATCCTGTGGCGCCACGTGCTGCCGAACGCGTCGCGCTCGGTGCTGCCGCTTGCTGTGCTGCAGTTCGGCGACTCGATCCTGGTGATCGCCAGCCTTGCTTTCCTCGGCTACGGCGACCCGCCGCCCGCCTCCGACTGGGGCCTGCTGATCTCAATCGGCAAGGATTACCTCAAATGGCCGTGGCTCGTTTACGCGCCCGCATTCGTTACGATCGCAACCGTCCTCTCCGTGAACAGGATCAGCCGATGGCTTCGCAAGACAGACTGACTGAGCTTTTCGCCCGTATTGACGCCACCGGATCGGCGCTCCCGCAATCGGCCCCCCTGCTTCGGATCGACGGGCTATCGGTTTCCTACGGACAGCAGGAAGTCGTCAGCGACGTCGGGTTTGAACTCGGCCGCGGCAAGAGCCTTGCCCTCATCGGAGAGTCGGGGTCGGGCAAATCAACGATCGCTCGCGCGGTGTTGCGACTGCTCCCCACGGGTGGACGCGCGACCGGCTGCGTCGAGTTCGACGGCCAGGAGGTGCTGGGGCTCTCGGAACGTCGTTTCCGGCCGCTGCGAGGACGCGCTATCGGGTTCGTGCCGCAAGACCCCGGCAATTCGCTCAACCCCGTCCGGACGATCGGCGCCCAGGCGATGGAGGCGGCCGCGCTCATCGACGAGCCCAACAAAGCAATCCGCAAAACGCTCATCCTGGAAACCTTCGCCCAGGTCGGGCTCGACAACCCCCAACGCGTTTACGACTCCTACCCGCACCAACTGTCCGGCGGCATGCTGCAGCGCGTGTTGATCGGCCTTGCGGTTCTTCCACGCCCGTTGCTGCTGGTCGCGGACGAGCCGACCTCCGCGCTCGACGTCACGATCCAGAAACGCATCCTCGACCTGCTTTCCAAGTTACAGCACGAGCTGGATATCAGCTTGCTTCTCATCACCCACGATCTGGCGATCGCCGCCGAGCGGGCCGATGCACTGGTGGTCCTCAAGGACGGCGTCGTCCAGGAAGCCGGCAGCACCGCTTCCGTCTTCTCCGCGCCCGCCTCGGCATATGCCAGGAAGCTGCACGCCGATGTCCCCGCCCTCAACCCCGATCGCTACCGTGCACTGCGCGACCCCGCCTTCCGTTTTCTGGGGACCAAAGCCGACAAGGCACCGAAGATCGAGGTTAGCGGCGTCACCAAGACTTTCACGGTGGACGGCAAAGTTCTGACGGCCGTCAACGACGTGTCGTTTGCCGTCCAGGCTGGCACCACGCACGCGCTGGTCGGCGAATCCGGTTCGGGCAAGACGACGGCAATCCGGCTGCTGCTTGGGCTCGAACAACCCGACATCGGCACGATCGCGGTCGCCGGCGAGCAGCTCCACGGTCGTTCGCACGAGTCGCTGCGCGCGGTATGGCGCCACCTTCAGCTCGTCTATCAGAATCCGTTCACCTCACTGGACCCAACCTGGAAAGTCGAGCAGCTGGTGCGCGAACCGCTCGACCGGTTCAAGATCGGAACCCGCGAAGAGCGGACCGCACGAGTCCGCGAAGCGCTTGATAATGTCGGACTCGGCGAGCACCTGCTTTTGCGCAAGCCGGAAGCCTTGTCCGGTGGCCAGCGCCAGCGCGTCGCAATCGCCCGAGCGCTGGTCCTCAAGCCTGATGTGATCGTGCTGGATGAGCCCACTTCCGCGCTCGACGTCAGCGTCCAGGCCGATATCGTCGAGGTGCTGCTTTCGCTGCAGGCCAAGCTTGGCTTGACCTATGTATTCGTCTCCCACGATCTGGCCCTGGTTCGCCAGCTCGCCCACACCGTCTCGGTGATGCAGCGCGGACGCATCGTCGAACATGGGACCGTCACCGACATCTTCGGAAACCCCCAGCAGCCCTATACTCGGTCGCTGCTGGAATCGATCCCATCGGGCGCCGCTGGTATCGCCCGCGCGCCACACCCGCAACCTCGGCGGATTTTCAACGAGGAAAGGATCGCATGACCATCGCTGCGCCTGTAAATCCTCAGCCCGCGTCGTTCCGCCCAAAGCAGCGGCTCGGTTTCAACACCAGGGTATCGTTCAACGACGAGACCGGACCGGCGCAAGGTCTGCGCGACGGGATCGAGTTGTTCAAGGAAGCAGAGCGGCTGGGTTACCAGTCGGGATGGGCCTATCAGCGACACTTCGACCATTACCTCTCCTCACCGCTTCCGTTCTTCGCCGCGGCCGGTCAGCACACCAAGCGTATCAATCTGGGGTCGGCGGTCATCCCAATGCGCTATCAGGATCCGATCCTGCTCGCCGAAGCGGCCGGTACGACGGACTTGCTAATCGATGGCCGGCTGGAGCTTGCCATCTCGACCGGTGCCAACGCGGCGTTCGACGCTGTGTTCGGTACGGTCGACACCGACGCCCGGACGGAAGCCAAACGCCGCCAGGCACGCTTCCTCTCAGCGATCGCAGGCGAAGTCCTCCATACTGTCGTTTCGCCGGGCCAGGGCGCTCCGCAAGGTGCGGAATTGCGTGTGACGCCGCATAGCCCGACCCTGCGCTCCCGCATTCGACAAGGTTCGGCCAGCCTGAGCTCGGCGGTGCAGGCAGCCGAACTCGGGATCGGGCTAATCTCGGGAACCGTGCAGCACGACCAGGCCGAGGGCGAGACTTTCGGGCAGTACCAGGCTCGCATTATCAAGGCGTTCCGCGCCACCTGGCGCAGGACGTGGGCAACGGAACCGCCACCGGTCGCCGTCGCCGCATCCATCCTGGTTGGGACCACCGCCGAACTTCGAGAGAAATACGCTGCCTATGACCTCGAACGTCGCACTCAGGGAATTGCCGCGTCGCGTCCCAAAGGTGCCCTCGCACCTGCCAGCCAGCCAGCCGGCGTTCAGATTTCGCCTGTCTTCCAAGGCACGCCCGATCAAGTGATCGAGGCCGTATTCAATGATCCGGGCATCGCCGCCGCGGACGAGGTCGTGCTCTTTCTGCCACCCGGCTTCGGCCTCGCCGAGAACATAAGGTTGCTGACCGATCTGGCCGAGACAGTCGCTCCAGGACTTGGCTGGTCGCCGGCCTCGTAACCCATGCACAGGCGGCTCGATACCAGCACCGTTGGAGACGGCCTGCGTCAACGCCATGACGGGGAGCGGGTCCTACTCCATCCGTCGCGATAGCGAATATTTTCTATAAAATCGATAGAAAGAGAATGACCTGTCTTCCTCGCGGCGCTGCCGCGCCTTAACGTCAATGCAATGGTCTGCAACCTGAAGGAGCTCACATGTCCGCGGAATTCATTAGCGTCAGCTTTCCCAACGAGTCGAACGACCTCAATCCCATTCCCGACGCGCCAGTGGATCCTCGTTTCCTGGAGCGCTATGCACGCGCCCTCGATGACTATGGTTTCAACTACACGCTGATCCCCTATTCCTCCTCCTCCTTCGATCCCTTCACGCTCGGCGCCACGGTCCTGGCACACACGAAGCATATCAAGATCATCGTGGCTTTGCGCCCGAACACCGTCTACCCGACGGTCGCAGCCAAATCGCTTGCAACACTCGATCAGTTGAGCGGCGGGCGGGTCGTCGTTCACTTCATTGCAGGCGGCAGCGACGAAGAGCAGGCCCGCGAAGGCGACTTCCTCGACAAAGAGGAGCGCTACGAGCGGCAGGAAGAATACATCCGGATCCTGCGTCTGGCCTGGACGTCCAAAGAACCTTTCGATTTCGACGGCAAATACTACCAGTTCAAGCAATTTCGCAGCGCAGTGCGTCCCACCAACGGCCTGATCCCGATTTCGGTCGGCGGTTCTTCGGATGCCGCGTATCGCATCGGGGGGGCACTGGGCGACATTTTCGGGCTCTGGGGCGAGCCGCTTGCAGAAACAAAGCAGCAGATCGAACGGATCTACGCGGAAGCGGCAAAGGCAGGTCGGGCGGATCGCCCGCGCATATGGGTTACCTTCCGGCCGATCGTGGCGGAAACCGACGAGTTGGCATGGCAGAAGGCGCATAGAGTGCTCGACCAGCTGAACGAAAACCGCCAGAAAGGCTTGGCACGTGCGCCGCTCAATGCGGCACGTCCGGCCAATGTCGGCTCGCAGCGGCTGCTGGACATCGCGGCACGCGGTGACGTGCATGACCGCGCTCTATGGTATCCGACGGTGACCGCGACCAATGCCGGCGGCGCCACCACCGCGCTGGTGGGTTCGCCGCGCACCATTGCAGATTCCATCCTCGACTACATCGATCTTGGCTGCGATCTGATCTCGATCCGCGGCTATGACAATTACAATGATGCGGTCGACTACGGCCGCTACATCCTTCCGCTCGTGCGTGAAGGCATTCGCGAACGGGAAGAGGCGAATAAGAAGAAGAGTGCTGCGTGATGCATGCAGTCCGGCCCGAGCGCCGGACTGCACGTCCCCTTTTTCTCAACGCAGCCGGATCTGCTCGTCCTTTGCCTAGGGATAGGACTGCCTTAACAGCCAGAAAGCGTCGACCCGCATGTCCCATGATACAATCGTTCCAGATGAAACCGTGCGCGTTATCGCGGACGCCGCACCGGATGCGGATCGAACCGGTCAATTTCCCTGGACCGGTATCCGGGCCGTTCATCAGAGCGGCCTCCTAGAGAGCACCGTTGCAACCCGCTATGGCGGTCAAGGCGCGACGCTGGCTGATGCGGCCCACATTCTGGCGGCGCTGGGACGGGGTGATCCCTCGGTAGCGCTGATCAGCGCCATGACGATCTTCAATCATCTCGGCCAAGCCGCAAAGAACCATTGGCCTGATGATCTGTACCGGCACCTGCTGGCAGAGGCAAAGCAGAAACCGCTGTTGCTCAACGCCGCACGCGTCGAGCCGGAACTGGGGTCCCCTGCGCGCGGCGGCCTCCCCGCGACGATCGCCCGCCGCACCGCAAGCGGCTGGTCGATCACCGGGCGCAAGCGCTTCGTCACCGGCGCATACGGTCTTACGCATTTCCTTGTCTGGGCGCATACCGATGAAACGCCTGCTCGCGTCGGAACATTCGTCGTGCCGAATGGATTGCCCGGCATCCACGTGATCGAGAACTGGAACAGCCTGGGCATGCGCGCCACAGGTTCGCACGACGTCGAATATACCGACGTCGAGATCCCAGCCGAAAACGTGCTGGAACTCGTCGATCCGTCGGTTGCCCAGCAGGACAATCGCGCCCACGCGGCGATGACCTTGGCACTGACCGCGATCTATCTCGGCGCGGCCGAGGCCGCGCAAGCGGCCTTCATCCGCTTCGCGCATGAGCGCGTGCCTGCCAATTTGGGCCATCCCATTGCTCGCACGGAGCGGTTCGTGACGCTCTCGGGTGAAATCGACCTACTCGTTTCCGGCGCCCGGCAGATCATTTTCGGCGCGCTCGAGGCCAACCATGGCGATGCGGAAAAGATGATAAGGGCTCGGCTGATCGCAGGCCGGCAACTGCGCGAAGCCGTGCAGATCGCGGTGCGTTGCATCGGCAATCCGGGTCTTAGCGCCGACCTGGGGCTTGAACGGCATTTCAGGGATATCCAATCCGTGCTTGTCCACGCGCCGCAGGAAGATACATCCATTTCGATCTTGGGCCGTGCCGCCTTTGATCGATGGAACCGAGAGGAAACTGCCCGCTCGAGCTATCCGGCAGGGCTGACGGTCCTCAAAACTGCATAGCAAAACAGAGCGCCTCGCCCGATGACCTCCCTCCTCCCTCGCATGATCGAGGCGAACTCGCGAAAGGAATTTAGATGAGCAACGATCTGATCGTCGGCTTTTCGGGCAATCTCTCCCGCCCGTCCAGCACCAGGCGCTTCGTGGAGAGTGTTACGGAATCGCTGGCGAAACAGGCCGGCCTGCAGCATGCGGTGTTCGACGTCGAAGACCTCGGCACCTCGCTGGCGGCCGCAAGATCGGTCGCGGACCTCGATTCTGCCGCGAGAAAGGTGATCCAAACAATCATCGAGGCAGAAGCGCTCGTCATCGGCTCGCCAACCTACAAAGGGAGCTATACGGGCCTGTTCAAGCATGTCTTCGATCTACTCGATCCGGCAGACTTGCGCGGCAAACCCGTCATCCTGACGGCAACCGGCGGGGGCGATCGACACTCTCTCGTTGTCGAGCATCAACTTCGCCCGCTGTTTGCTTTTTTCGAGGCCTTTGTTCTGCCGACGGCAATCTACGCCTCGAGCCGCGATTTCACCGATGGCATTCCGTCAACGGCTATTCTCGGTCGCGTAAACCAGGCGCTGGCAGAAGCCTCCGTTCTTGTGAAGGCGCGCTCGACTGCAGACGCGATTGCCGCGGAATAAGCAGTCGGTCGGCAAAAAATGACTGCACCAAAAAAATACGTCGTCGGCATCACCGATCACATGTTCGGCGCCCCCGATCTCGAGGCCGAAGTGCTCGGCGACGATGTCGAGATCGAGTTCTTCGCCAGCACCGACGAAGCATCTTTCGATCCAGATCGATTAGCGAGGCTCGATGCCCTGATAGTCTGGGGCGCGCGCCTCGGGTCGCGCAGCATCGCCCATCTTTCACGCTGCAGGGGCGTCGTGCGCTATGGTGTCGGCTATGAGAAGATCGACCTTTCGGCACTGGCTGATGCAGGCATCCCGTTCGCCAACAATCCCGATTACGGCACCGAGGAAGTCGCCGACCACGCCGTGGCGATGATCCTGTCGCTGCACCGGCGACTCTGGGAGCATGATGCCCGCGCCCGTGGCTATACATCCGGATGGCAGGTCCATAGCCTCAAGCCGCTCAGCCGCTCGAACCGGACCGCGGTGGGTGTTGTCGGCGTCGGGCGGATCGGCACAGCGGTGGTGAACCGCCTGAAGCCGTTTGGATTCCGCATCCTGGGTTATGATCCGGGCCAGCCGCCCGGCCATGAGAAGGCGATCGGCTATGAACGCGCCAACCGGCTTGATGACCTCTTCGCCCAGGCGGATATCGTCACCTTGCATTGCCCGGCAAACGACCAGACGCGCGGCATTCTAAACGCGGATGGACTTTCCCGGCTCAAGCGCGGAGCCATCCTGGTCAACACCGCGCGCGGAGAGCTGCTCGACGATCTCGATGCGCTCGAAGCCACACTGCGAAATGGCCATCTCGCAGCGGCGGCAATCGACACACTGGCGCAGGAGCCGCCGCGCGAGCATCCGCTGCTGACGGCATGGCGCGATAGGAGTGACTGGCTTGAGGGGCGGCTGGTGATAACGCCGCACAATGCCTTCTACTCCGATCATGCGGCCATCGAGATGCGCCACAACGCGGCGCAGACGGTCAAGATCCTGCTCGACGAGGGCCGGCTGCGAAATCAGGTCACGGCGTGAGCGGCGGTCACTCGGAAACGAGACGTCACGTCGAGCGCTTGCTATCCGGCTCTGACCGGAGGGCAAATCACGCGTCGGTCTACCGACCGAAAGGTGATCGCCATGAAAAATCGAGCCGAGAATTCGGCCTGGCGCGAGCGAGACTTTGGCCCGATATGACACGTTAACGACATACTGTCGTCCCCTGGTACAAAATCATTAGGGCAAGCATATCGTCTTTGGGGGCGGAATTCGCGGCTCGCCTTGTCTCCGGTCGTCTGCTCCCTAGATCCGACACATGGATACCGAGCGAACCACAGCTCCTATCAAACCGGTAAGGGCGTCTTCGCGGAAACCTCTCCAGAGGTTGAGCCCGGCCATCGTCGAGCAAGTCGAGCGCCTGCTCGGTGGACGTACGCGTGATATCCGCCTCAATGGGGAACTGGCCCGGCTTTTTGGCGAACGCTCCTGGCCGCGGACTGCCAAGATCATCCGCGCCTGGATGGTTTGGGTTATCGTGCTCGACGTCCTGACGTTGGGCCTCAACGCGATCTTGCTTCCGACCGAAACCGTCATGTCGATGCTTTGGCCAGCATCTATCCTTCCCCCCGCAGCTCTTATCGCCGCGATAGCCTTCCTGCGCCCGCATGCTTTGTGGGTGCAGGGAGTTTTCCTCCTCTCAGCCGTTTTTCTCATCCTCCTGTCGGTCGCCTTGGTGGGTGTTAACACCGGTGGCGAGTTTTATGAGCGGCATTTGACCATCATGCTTTTTGTGGCCGTCACTGCCATTATCATATTTCCCGTTCCACTCGGTTGGGCGATGGCGATCGGTGCTGCTGCCCTCGGTATCTACCTTGTGTTTCAACTGCGCAATCCGGGCATCGAAGTGGGGAGTGCTCTGGCCGGGACGCTGTTTTTCGCCAGCGGCGTGGCTGCAACCGTCGTTGCCCGACGCACCGCAACCATCTTCGCTCAGAAGACTTTCTTGCTCGAGCTGCGAGATCGAAGTCGCCTCGCGGAGCTTACCGATGCCAACTCACAGCTGGAATTGCTGGCACGGACCGACCCGTTGACCGGTGTCGCCAACCGGCGTTCGATGATGGAAACGCTAAATCATTTCTGGAACGAGGACCTTAAACGAACGAGCGGCGCGGCGATGCTGATGTGCGATGTCGACGACTTCAAACATCTCAACGATAATCTCGGACATGCCGAAGGCGACCGCTGCCTGGTGAAAGTTGCCGGCATCATTCAGAGCTGCATGAGAGACGAGCGGGACCAGGTCGCCCGGTACGGAGGCGAAGAGTTTCTCGTCTTTCTCCCTGGCTCTGATGAACAAGAGGCCGGGGTGGTCGCTGAGAGAATTCGCAGCCGAGTAGAAGCTGCGTCTCTTCCCAATCCTACCTCCCGCGTCGGCCCCTGGGTCACTGTCAGCATCGGAATAGCGATATTGATGCAAAACAGTGAACTCGTGTCGGCAGAGCATATGCAGCGCCAAGCGGATGCGGCGCTCTACCTTGCCAAAAAGACCGGCCGCAACTGCGTTATGTTCCATAGTCCATAGTCCAGAGGCCGATGAAGCCTCCGACTAGCTGTTGCCCGTTTTACTGACCCCAAAAACGAGCGCCTCAACCGGCTGCAAGCCGGCTCGACGTCAGTTATCCCAACCTGACCATTTGACAGATATCCTACAAGTCGATATGTAAGGAGTATCTTATCGGCGATGCGGGAAAGTGACCGGGCATGACATTGAAATCGATGAAGCCGCTGACGCGCGCTCCGCTCTTGCATGTCTCCGTACAGGAAAGTCTGCGCGCCTATATCGACGACAATGGTCTTGCGCCGGGAACCTTGCTTCCGGCGGAAGGAGAGCTTGCCACCCAGCTCGGCGTCAGCCGCAATTCGCTGAGGGAAGGCATCAAGGCTTTGGAATCGCTCGGCGTGCTGGAGACGCGACGCGGCGTCGGCATCTTCGTGAAGGCCTTTTCCTTCGAGCCGCTTCTCGACAACCTCGCTTACGGCCTCGGCGGCGCCCTGCGACAGATCGAGGAGGTGCTTGAAATCCGGCGCACGCTGGAAGTGGGATTGATCGGCAAAACGATCGACGTGATCGGCGAGGAGGACATTGCCGAATTGCACTCCACCGTCAATCGAATGCGCGCCCATGCCGAGCGGGGCGAAACCTTCGCGGAAGACGACCAGCTGTTCCATCGACTGCTGTTTCGCTGCCAGGACAATGAAACGCTCGTGCGGCTGATCGATGTCTTCTGGCTCGCCTTCTACAAGGCATCCGACTTCGTCAATCTTGAAAATGCCGATCCGATGGCGACGTGGCGCGACCATGCCGCGATCGTCGATGCGATCGAGGCAAAAGATCCGGAGGAGGCGCGCAGACGCCTGGATCGTCACTACGAGGGCATTGCCCGAGTGATTGCCAACAACAAGACAAGTTCAAACGTGGGAGGAACACATGAAAAGACTGTCTAGATTATCCGTTATTGCGCTTGGCGCCCTGCTGTCGACGGCTGCCGTTCCGGCTCTTGTCGTTTCCGGCGTTGCAAACCAGGCGCAGGCAGCCACGCTGTCGGGCGGCTTCGATGTCGGCCCCGGAGGCTTCCAGGGGAACTTCAATCCGCTCGCCGCGACCGCCGGCTTCACCTGGCTCAGCGTCTACTACGAACCGCTGATCACCTATGACGAGAAGCTGCAGAAGGTCGTCGGCGCGCTGGCAAGCTCCTACGAGGTCAGCTCCGACCAGATGATCTACACGTTCAAGCTGGCGGACGCCAAATGGCATGACGGCAAACCGTTCACCGCCAAGGACGCGAAGTTCACCATGGGCCTTGCTATGGATGCGAAAACCGGCTCGGTGCTCGCTGCCCGGCTGAAAGGCATATCGTCCGTCGAGACGCCGGATGAGCACACGGTTGTCATCAAGCTCAGCGCCCCGAGCAGCAGTTTTCCCGACACGATGACCAAGGTGATGATGCTGCCCGAGCATGCGCTCTCCTCGATTCCGGCCGACCAGCTGGCGAAGAACACCTGGTGGTCGACCGCTCCTATCGGCACCGGTCCGTTCAAATTCACCAAATACGTCTCGGATCAATATGTCGAACTTGCCGCAAACACCGATTATCGCGGCGGCAAACCCGCACTGGAACGCGTGATCAATCGCTATTTCGCCAACCCGGCCGCAGCGATCGCGGCGCTGAGATCCGGCGAAATCCAGTTCACCTATGTCGATTCCAATGACGTGCCGACCTTCAAGGACAACAAGGACTTCCAGGTCATCGAAGGCAACTCTTTCGTCGTCAACTATCTCGGCTTCAACCACGATTCGCCGCTCTGGAAGGATGTGCGCGTCCGCCAGGCGGTGATGTACGCGATCAATCGCGATGCCATCATCCAGAGCCTCTATGGCGGTGCGGCCAAGCCCGCCAACTGCGCCTATGTCGCCGAACAGCTGATACCCCAGGGCATCGACAGCTATGCCTATGATCCCGAGAAGGCAAAGCAGCTGCTGACGGAAGCCGGCTGGGACCAGATCAACGGCGGCAAGCCGATCACGCTTCTGACCTATTACACCACGCCGCTGGCGACCAACGTACTTGCCGCAGTCCAGGCGATGCTTGCCCAGGTCGGCATCAACATCGTCCCGCGCGCGGTCGATGCCCCGACCTATAACAGCATCGTGCTCAATGCGACGCCGGACATCGCCCAGTTCCAGTTGGTTTATGCCGGGCTGCAGAACGGGCCGGATGCCGGAAGCATCAATGTCGGCCTCAACGAGAAGCAGATCCCTCCGGCCGGACCGAACGTCGCCAGGGTTCGCATGCCTGACCTCACCAAGGCGCTCGATAGTGCCTTGGCCGAGCCTGATAGCACCAAGCGGGATGCGGCCTATCAGGATGTCTGCAAGGTGATGAACACCAACCTACCCTGGGCGACGCTCTGGGTGGCAAACCGCTACGGCATCGTCTCGACCAAGGTGAAGGACTTTGTCTGGACGCCGGCGCCGGGCGGCGGCCCCTACCAGGCCAATCCGCAGAAATGGTCGATCGCCGAATAGGCGTTTTCCGCGAAGCCTTGAGGGTGGCCTCGGCCACCCTGACAAGACGGCCTGACAAGACGGCCCGATAAGACGGATTGCCGATGCTCCAATACAGTCTCAGACGTCTGATCATAGGAATAGGCATGCTCGTCGCCCTGAGCATGCTGATCTTCCTCCTGCTGCGCTTGACACCCGGCGATCCGATCGATGCCTATATCGATCCGAACCTGCCGATGTCGCCTTCAGACCTTGCCGATCTGCGCAGAAGCCTCGGGCTCGATCAGCCCTTGCCGGTGCAGTATCTGGGCTGGTTGCAGCAGGCGCTGGCCGGCAATCTCGGCTATTCGATCAAGCGTCTCGATCAGCCGGTTCTCAGTCTGGTGCTGTCACGGATTGGCCCGACAGTGCTCTTGATGGGCACCGCACTTGCCTTCGCCATCGTCGCCGGCATCACCTTCGGGGTGATCGGCGCCGTCCGACGCAATTCGCTGGCCGATCTCTCCTTGTCGGTGGCGGCACTTGCCGGCATTTCGAGCCCGGCCTTCCTCAGCGCGCTGATCGGCCTTTATATTTTCTCCGTTCGCCTGCACTGGATGCCATCAGGCGGCATGCTGACGCCGGGCGAGGAATTCTCGGTTGGCGATCTCCTCCACCATCTGATCTTGCCGGCGGCACTTCTGTCTGTCGCGCAAGCCGCATTGATCATGCGTTACATGCGCGCTTCGCTGCTCGAAGTCCTGAACCAGGATTACGTGCGCACGGCCCGCGCCAAGGGCGTGCGCGAATTCTGGGTCATCACCAAGCATGCCTTGCGCAATGCACTTCTGCCGATCGTCACGCTGATCGGCTCCACAATCGGGCTTGCAATCGGCGGTGCCATCTTCATCGAGAGCGTCTTCAACTGGCCGGGCATGGGGCATTTGCTCGTCGATGCCGTGCAGACCCGCGACTACCCCGTCATCATGGGGGCGACGCTCGTCATCGGGGCGTGCGTTATCGTCGTCAATCTCCTGACCGATATCACCTATGCGGTCGTCGACCCGCGCATCAAGGTGGGCTGACCATGCTGGCACGCTCTTCCGAACGCCGGAGCCCCGGTCCAGTTGCCCGCGCCTTCAGTCGTTTTCTGCTCAACCGCGCAGCCGTTGCCGGCGTTTGCATAGCCACTCCGATGCTGCTGCTGATCCTCTCCTATCCGCTATGGTGGGCTTTCCGGCCGAACGACATCGATCTCCTGGTGATGAATAGCGGCCCGACGGCAACGCACTGGTTCGGAGCCGACGGCGTCGGTCGCGACGTCTTCGCGCGCGTGCTCGAAGGCGGCCGAATTTCGCTGCTGGTCGCCGTCGCCTCGACCGCGCTTTCGGCAGTCATCGGTTTTCTCTTCGGGGCAATCTCGGCGCTTGCAGGACGCTGGACGGACGCCGTCTCGATGCGCTTCGTCGATCTGGTGATGACCCTGCCGCCCGTCATCTTCCTGCTTGTGCTCGCCTCGATTGCCGGCACCGGCATCTGGCCGACGGTGCTCGTCATCTCGCTGCTCTCCTGGCCGCTGCTTGCGCGCATGATCCGCTCGCGGCTGCTGGAATTGCGCGAACGCGACTTCGTCATGGCCGCCCGCGGCATGGGCGCCGGCATCGGACATCTGCTCTTTCGCCACGGCCTGCCGAACTCGATCGATATCCTCGTGGTCTATGCAACGCTGCAGATCGCCAATGCCATCCTGCTCGAGGCGGGGCTATCCTTTCTTGGTCTCGGCATCGCCCCGCCGGCGGCAAGCTGGGGCAACATGCTGAATGCGGCCCGCTCAACCGCCGTGCTCGAACAATATCCGTGGCAATGGCTCTTTCCCGGCGCCGCGCTGATCCTTGCCGTGCTGGCAATCAACTTCATTGGCGATGGCCTCAGAGATGCCTTCGACCCGCGTGCCGAACTGAACTGACAATCGAAAGAAGCGAAAATGACCAAATTCAAGGGTGTCGTCCCCCCCGTCGTAACACCGCTCAATCCGGATCTCACCATCGACTACCCATCCTATACACGCGTGCTCGAGCATCTGATCGATGCCGGCTGCCATGGTGTATTCGTGCTCGGTTCGACGAGCGAGGTGATCTTCCATGACGAAAAGACCCGGCGCGAAATCATCGAACATTCGGCCAAGGTGGTGAATGGCCGGGTGCCGCTGATCGTCGGCGTCATCGATCCGACCACGGATCGTGTCATCTCCCATGCGAAGGTCGCAAAGGCCGCCGGCGCCGACGCGGTCGTGGTGACGGCGCCATTCTATACGGTCACCAGCCAGTCCGAGATCCTCGATCACTTCCGCTATATCCGCGACGCGGTGGACATTCCGCTGATCGCCTACGACATTCCCGTCTGCGTTCACGTCAAGCTGCAGCGCCAGACCGTAGTCACGCTCGCCAGGGAAGGGGCGATTATCGGCCTCAAGGATTCCAGCGGCGACGACGGCAACTTCCGCTATGCGCTACTCGATCTCGCCGAGCACAGGGACGTCTTCCTGATGACCGGCTCCGAGATCGTCGTCGACACCGCCCTGCTGATGGGCGCCCATGGCGTCGTTCCCGGTATCGCCAATGTCGATCCGCACGGCTATGTCCGCCTTTGGGATGCTGCCCAGCGCGGCGACTGGGTCGCCGCCAGGAAGGAGCAGGAGCGCCTCTGCCGCCTGTTCGAAATCGTCTGGGTCGCGCAGGGCCGCGTCAGCGGCGGCGCCGCCGGCATCGGCGCCTTCAAGATCGCCATGCGCAGCCTCGGCATCATCGATTCCGCCGTCATGCCGCGGCCGCGTGCCTCTCTCAACGATCCCGAAACGGCGCGGATCGACGAGATCCTGCGTGCAACCGGCCTGCTGAACTGAGCCGGCTGATGGACCAGACCGCCGAACCCGTACTCGACATCAGAGGATTGCGAACGATCTTCCGCATCCGCGGCGGCGAGATCACGGCGGTCAACAATATCGACCTCAGCGTTGCCGCCGGCGAGACGCTTGCGCTCGTCGGCGAATCCGGCTCCGGCAAGTCGGTCACCAGCCTGTCTGTCATGCGGCTGCTCACCCGCAACATCGGCGTGATCGCCGCAGGCAGCATCCGTCTTGCGACGGGCAACGGCGTGGTCAGAGATCTCGTCTCCCTCGATGAAGAGAGCATGCGCAGGATCAGGGGCGACGACATCGGCATGATATTCCAGGAGCCGATGTCGAGCCTCAATCCCGTCTTCACCATCGGCGACCAGATCGCCGAGCCGATCCGCATCCATCGCGGTGCCGATCGCAAGGCGGCGATGAACGCAGCCGTCGCGTTGCTTGAAAGCGTCGGCATACCGGACGCTCGACGCCGTGCCGGGCAATATCCGCACGAACTGTCGGGCGGCATGCGGCAGCGCGCGACGATTGCCATGGCGCTCGCCTGCGATCCGACGCTGCTGATCGCCGACGAGCCGACCACGGCGCTCGACGTGACGATCCAGGCGCAGATTCTTGACCTACTCCTCAAGCTGCAGCGCGATCGCGGCATGGCCATGCTCTTCGTCACCCACAATCTCGGCGTCGTCGCCGAAATCGCCCATCGCGTCGCGGTGATGTATGCCGGCCGGATCGTCGAAGAAGGGCCGGTCGGCGAGGTTTTCCGCAATCCCAAGCATCCCTATACCATGGGCCTTCTTGCCTCCATGCCGCGCCTTGGCGATGCGGCGCGGATGAAGCTGGCCGGCGAAAAGCTTGCCGCCATTCCCGGCATGGTCCCGAGCCTCATGAACATGCCGAGCGGCTGCGCCTTTTCTCCGCGCTGCAAATTCGCCCTCGATGCCTGTCGCGCTGCCGTTCCCGCGCTCGAACAGGTCAATCCGCAGCATCGCAGCCGCTGCATCAGATGGCAGGAGATCTAGATGAGCGCACCGCTGCTTTCCGTCCGCGACCTTTCGAAACATTATACCTCCCGCGGTACGCGGCTGAACATTCTTCAGGGCATCTCCTTCGATATCGGCAAGGGTGAAGTCGTCGGGCTTGTCGGCGAATCCGGCAGCGGAAAGACCACGATCGGGCGTTCCGTTCTTCGCCTCGTCGAGCCGTCGTCCGGCAGCGTCCGTTTCGACGGGACGGAACTCACAGCGCTTTCCGCCTCGGCGCTCAGACGGCAACGGCCGCGCATGCAGTATATTTTCCAAGACCCCTTCGCCAGCCTCTCGCCGCGCATGACCATCGGCGAGATCCTGACGGAAGGCCTGAAGATCCAGGGGATCGGTACCGCCCGCGACAGGCTCGAACGGGCGCGGTCTGCCTTGGCAAAGGTCGACCTGCCCGCCGACGCAATCAATCGATACGCGCATGAATTTTCCGGTGGCCAGCGCCAGCGCATCGGGATTGCCCGGGCGTTGACCTTGTCTCCCGAATTCATCGTCGCCGACGAGCCGGTCTCGGCGCTCGACGTATCGATCCAGGCGCAAGTGATCAACCTGCTGCGCGACCTGCAGCAGCAGCTTGGCCTGACCATGCTGTTCATCTCACATGACCTTGCCGTCGTCGAATATATCTGCGACCGGGTGATCGTGCTTTATCTCGGCCGCATCATGGAAATCGCGCCGAGTGCCGATCTCTATGCGAGACCGCAGCATCCCTATACCCGCGCGCTGCTCTCGGCGATTCCGTCGCCCGATCCGGATGCCCGCCGTAACAGGCAGATCCTGAAGGGCGATATTCCAAGTCCGGCCAATCCGCCGAGCGGATGTGTTTTTCGCTCGCGCTGTCCGAGCGCGCTCGATGCCTGCGCCGGCGCCGTTCCGCAATTGCGGGAAATCGCGCCCGGCCACTTCAAGGCCTGCATTCGCGACGACCTCAACTGATCCGTCATCCATCGGAGAAACAAGAGATGAATGCGAAGACGTCGCGTCCCGCCATCGGCGGAAATTGGGCGAGCCTGCTTCTGCCGATCGCAGCCGATGACAGCATCGAATTCGACAAGCTCGGTGAAGAGATCGACATCCTCATCGATGCCGGCGTCGACGGCATCTATTCGAACGGCACTGCCGGCGAATTCCACAATCAGACGGAGAAGGAGTTCGACAGCATCCAGGCAATGCTGGCCGAACGCTGCAAGGCTTCCTCTATGCCGTTCGTCATCGGCGCCTGCCAGCCCGACCCGCTGATCATGCTCAATCGCGTCCGCCGTGCGGCCGCGCTCGATCCGCGCGCCATTCAGGTCATACTGCCCGACTGGTGGCCGCTCAACGATGCCGAAGCGGTCGACTTCCTGAAACGAGTGGCCGAGGTTGCCGACGGAATTCCGCTCATCCTCTACAACCCGCCGCATGCAAAACGGGTGCTGGCACCAAAGGAGCTCGGCATGGTCTGCGCGGCAGTGCCTGAGGTAATCGGCATCAAGCTCGCCGATGGCGATACCTCCTGGTATGCCGGGGCACGCCGGTATCTGTCCGGGCTTTCGCTCTTCGTCCCCGGCCACCACCTCGCAACCGGCATCAAGGAAGGTGTGGCAGCAGGCTCTTTTTCCAACGTGGCCTGCCTTAGTCCCCGCGGTGCTCAGGCCTGGACGGTCTCGATGCGCAACGATATCGACGCCGCACTCGATCTGGAACGACGCATCTGCACGTTTATGGACGCGCATATCGTCCCGTTTCGCCAGGAATTTGGCTATTCGAACGCCGCTCTCGACAAACTCTTAAGTGCGATCGGCAATTGGGGGCCCGTGGGCACCCGTTTGCGCTTTCCCTATCGCTCGATAGACATGGCAGAAGCGGTCAGATTGCGACGCATCGCACGCGCCGAACTCCCCGATCTTTTCCCCTAGCTCAAAGAGCGGGCTTGGCACGAAACAACCTGCGTTGGCTCGCCTTGATGGGCGTCGAACCGAAGAGACAAGGTCCGATATGGCGCAGAACGAAAAGCTCTACCATCCCAGCCGGGCCGATATCTTGCTGGAGGCCTCCTTCAGCAGAACGATGAAGCGGTCGACATCGCTTTTTTGCGTGCGGAAGGCCGGGGCGCCGACATTCACCGCGGCGATCACGGATCCGTCGAATGCCAGAACCGGCACTGAGACGGAGACGAGTTGCTCGCTGACTTCACCATAACTCACACAAAATCCCTGGCGGCGGATTTTATCCAATTCAGCAACCAACTTGCCACGATCCGTGATCGTGCGCTTGGTCAGCCGCGGCAAAGTCTCGGGGATCATTTGCAGCTGCACCTGGGGGTGGAGATAGGCGAGGAGCACCTTGTACGAGCCGGCCGTGAGCGGCCGCCTTCGACCGATCATCGCCTGAACCCGCAAGTCGCGCATCGGCTCGAACTTTGCAATGCACAGGGATTCCCCATTGTCGATGATCCTGAGCTGGGTCGTTTCGTTCGCCTTCTGACCGACCTCTTCAAGAATAGGATTGGCTATTCGCACCAGATCAACCTGTGTCGAGGCAGCAGTCCCGAGAATGATCGCAGTCGTTCCCAGCCGATAAGTGCCTGTATCGCTCTTCCGCACCAGGCCGCGCCGTTCCAGTGTGCGTAACATGCGCAAAATTCTCGGCTTGGTTTCCCCAAGGTTCTGCGCCACCTCAGTCAGTCTGATATCCGGGTTTTTGGCGACATTCAGCAATACGTCGATGCAGACATCAACAGATTGCACGATATCGCTTTTTGATGGTTGTCTTTTGTCCATGGGACCAGAATCTTCTCCGCGACCAAGGCTGAAGGATTGGCATAGTTTCAAGTTACGCCTATCGTAACGCGCTTGTTTTCCGTTTGACAGCCCCCTTGAGGCCCCCTTACCAATTTATGTCAAGAGTGGACGGGAACCCGCTCGTACCGACCAAGCAAGGTCGGCCCAAAAACGCTAAACCGGGATGGAAGAAATGGCCGCAAAAATATTGACGCGGGCAGCGATCGGGCTGCTCGGAACGATCGCTATTCCTGCAATGGTCGCCGCACAGGAAACCCCGCTGACGATCGGGATGTCGACGACGCCAACGACGCTGGATCCCCATGAAGACAGTTCGGCGCCAAACAATGCGACCTCGCGCCATATCTGGGACAGCCTCATAAACCTCACGGGAACGTCGGCAAATGCCCCGGAACTCGCCACCGAATGGAAGGTCGTCGACCCGACCCACTGGGAATTCAAGCTGCGGAAGGGCGTGAAATTCCATGACGGCAGCGAGTTCAACGCCGATGACGTCATCGCTTCGCTTCTGCGTGCCCGCGACAAGCCCAGCCAGAGCTTTGCTTCTTACACCCGCAATATTGTCAATGTCACGGCCACGGATCCCTATACCATCGTCGTCGAGAGCAAGGTTCCGGATCCGATCCTGCTGAATTCCGTCAGCCGAATTCGCATTATCAGCGCCGATTGCAAGGAGGCGCCGGTCCAGGATTTCGACAACGGCAAGTGTGCAATCGGAACCGGGGCCTATTCCTTCGTCTCCTATTCGCCAGGCAGCAATCTGACCTTGAAGCGCAATGACAGCTATTTCGCTGGCCCCTCGCACTGGTCGAATGTCACGCTCCGCTTCCTGCCCGATGACGGCGCCCGTCTGGCATCGCTTCTATCCAACGAGATCGACATTGTCGAAACCCTTCCTGCCGATGGAATGGCACGCGTGGAAGCGAGCGATAATCTGCAAGTCATCAACGGCCTGTCTTCCCGCTTCGTTTATCTTGGCCTCGATGTCAGCCGCGATGTTTCGCCTTTCGTGAAGGCTGCGGATGGCTCCGATCTCGACAAGAACCCGCTCAAGGATGAACGGGTGCGTCGCGCAATGCTGATGTCGATCAACCGGCCGGCAATCGTCGACCGCGTCATGCAGAAGAACGGCACGGTGGCCGACCAATTCGTCACCCAAGGCTATGCGGGCTATTCCGACAAAGTCGAGAAGGTGGGCTATGATCCCGCCGCCGCCAAGGCGCTTCTGGCCGAGGCCGGTTATCCCGATGGCTTCAGCCTGACCCTGCATGGCCCCTCTGGCCGTTACGTCAAGGATGCCGAAGTTCTGCAGGCGGTCGGCCAGATGTTCACGCGCATCGGCATCAAATCGAAAGTCGAGGTCCTGCCCTGGTCGATGTATTCTGAAGCCTATTCAAAAGGCACCTACAGCACCTATTTCGGCTCCTGGGGTGTGAACACCGGCGAAACCACCAATCCGACTGTTGCGCTGGTCGCCACGCGCGACGAGAAAAAGGGGACCGGCAGATATAATGGCGGCGGCGTATCCGATCCGAAGATCGACGAGGTGCTGGCCACGGCAAGTTCGACGCTCGATGAAGCTGCACGTGCGCCCCTTCTCGAGGAACTGTCGACCGAGACCTTCAACAACCTCTGGCTTCTCCCGATGCATTACGAAAACGTCGTGCTGGGTGCAAAGAAGACCGTGTCCTACACCCCGCGCGGTGACAAATATACGCTCGCTTACGACGTGAAGCCGGCGGACTAATGCACGTCGCAGCGGTTTTGGGACAAATAAAGATTTGAAGTGCGTCGCATCGATCCAATCGATGCGGCGCGGTTTAAAACAGCAGCATGGGGCCGCACCAGGGCCGTCCCTTTCTTCATCTCCCAGGAGACATTCATGCAGGAACTTGGAACGGGCGAAGCCGTCGCCCGGGCGAAGGCCATCTATGACTATGGCCAGACGGCCATCTTCGCCTCTCAGGCCGATCCCCGCCTCCATATGGTGCTTTATGTGCCGCCGACGGCGGCAGACGGCCGCAAGCTTGACCTCCTGGTCGCGGTCCACGGCACCGGGCGCACGTCGGCCATCGACTTCCGCGACGGTTTTGCCGAATTCGGGCTCTACAATGACTGTGCCATCCTTTGCCCGATCTTCCCGGTTGGCGTTCTCGGCGATGGGGCGCGTTCCGGCTACAAGTTTCTTGAGGAAGGCGACATCCGCTACGATCAGGTCGTCCTTGCGATGGTCGCGGAGATGGCCGACAAATACCGCCAGGACTGGTCCAAATTCGCCATGTTCGGCTTCTCCGGCGGCGGGCATTTCGTGCACCGTTTCACCATCCTGCATCCGGAAAAGCTCTGGGCGGCATCGATCGGCGCACCTGGTTCCGTCACCCTTCTGGATCCGACGCGTGACTGGTGGGTCGGCATTCGGGATCTGGAGGCGCGCTTCGGCAAGTCCTTCCGGCCCGAAGATCTCGCCAAGGTGCCGGTGCACATGATCGTCGGCGATGCCGATCTGGAGACCTGGGAAATCACCCATAAACCGGGCGGCAAATATTATATGGATGGCGCCAACGACGCCGGCAAAACGCGGCCCGAGCGCCTTGCCGCTTTGGCGAGCTCATTCCGCAAAGCGGGTGTCGATGTGACGTTCGATCGTGTTCCGGGCGTCTCTCACGACCGGATGAAAGTTCTGGGCTACGTCAAGGCCTTCCTGGCAAAGGTGCTCGAGGAGCGGCGCGCGAAATGAGAAATGCAACGATCGTGGCGCCCCAGCCGGAGGCAGTTGAAGCCGGCGCGGAAGTTCTCGAACGCGGCGGCAATGCCATCGACGCAGCACTCGCCTGTGCTTTCGTCCAGGGCGTGGTCGACCCGCAGATGGCCGGCATCGGCGGCTTCGGCTCCATGCATGTCTACATGCCGAAAAAGGGCGTGCACGAGATCCTCGAATTTTATGCGCGCGCGCCGTTGAAGGCTGCGCCGGACATGTGGCTCGACAAGATCAAGCACCAGAGCCGCGACGGCTTCGGCTACGTGCTTGAAGGCAATATTTCCGATATCGGCTACCTTGCCGTCTGCACCCCCGGCTCGCTCAAGGGCTATGAGACCGCGCTGCGCGACTACGGCACCTTCGACTGGGCCGATCTCATCAAGCCGGCCATCCGTCTTGCCCGTAACGGTTTCATGATCCGAAACCATATGCACTGGTATTGGGCCAAGGACCAGTCGAATGACGGTTTTGCCAACACGCTCGACAAGCTGCGCTTTTCTGAAACGGGCCGGAAAGTCTATTTCCACGATGACGGCACGCTCAAGAATGTCGGCGACCTGCTCGTCAACAAGGACATGGCAGAGACCCTCGAACGTATCGCGCGAAGCGGCGGCTCGGACATTTTCTATCACGGCGAACTGGCCGAACAGATCGCCGGCGATTTCAAGGCAAATGGCGGCTTGATCGATCGGGAGGATCTGGCGCGGTACGAATTGTCGAAGGTAGAGCCGGTTTGGGGCGGCTACCGCGACAACCGCATCGCCACCTCACCTCCGCCAGGCTCGGGCTTCCCGATGCTAGAACTCCTGCATATCATGGAGCAGTTCGACGTCGGCTCGCTGCAGCATGGCAGCGCCGATCATGTCCGCATCCTGTTTGAGGCCATGAAGCGGATGACGATCGACAAGGACGCGCATATGGGCGATCCCGCCTATGTCGACGTGCCCTATGAAAAGCTGCTGTCGAAAGAGCATGCAAAGGCGCATGCCGGCGCGATCAAGGCGGGCGAGATCGCCAGTGTTTCGCGTCTTGATAGCTCGCAGCGCGACACCACCCACATCTCGGTGATCGACAAGGACGGCAATGCCGTCGCGATGACCCACACTCTCGGCAGTCCCTCGGGTGCGATCACCGACGGACTTGGCTTCATGTATAATGGCACGATGAGCCGCTTTAATCCGCTTCCGGGCAAGCCCGGCTCCATCGCGCCCGGCAAGCGGCGTCCCAGCTCGGCGGCACCGACGATCGTCTTCAAGGGCGACGAGCCCAGCGTCGTCATCGGAGCGCCAGGCGGCAGCTATATCGCGCCGGCCGTTGCGCAATGCTTGATGAACATGATCGATTTCGACATGTCCGTGCTCGAAGCCGTCTCGGCGCCGAGGATCGTAGGGGTGTCAAACACGATCGACATCTGCAATCGCATTCGACACTCTGTCGAAGACGAGTTGCGGACGCAGGGCTACCAGGTGGCGCGGTCGCCACAGACATATGCGTTCGCCGCAGTCCACGCGATTAAGATTGACGGCGGCATCTCGAAAGGCGCGGCCGATCCGCAGCGCGACGGGATGGCGATCTCCGTCGCCTAGATTCAAAATTACAGCGTCCTTTGCGGCTCTCGAAAAGACGCGCGGCGCTGTAGGGAGAGGTTCAATGGTCACATCCATTATCAGGCGGTTGATACAGGCGCTGTTCGTCGTTGTCGCGATGACGATCATTGTCTTCATCGGCGTCAATGTGATTGGTAATCCGGTCGACATCCTCATCAACCCGGACGCCAATCAGGCGGAGCGGGCACTCGTTATCGCCCATTACGGCCTGGATCAGCCGCTGTGGAAACAATATCTGCTGTTTCTCCAGGGACTTCTGCGCGGGGACTTCGGCAACAGCTTCGTTTATGGGCGGCCGGCGCTGGGTCTGATCCTTGAACGTCTCCCGGCGACACTCGAACTGGCGATCACGGCTCTCGGCATCGCGCTGCTGTTCGGCTTGCCGCTTGGGCTGTATGCAGGGCTCTACCCCAATCGGATTTCCTCCAAGCTGATCATGAGCGGCTCGATTCTGGGCTTCTCGCTTCCGACCTTCTGGGTCGGCCTTATGCTGATCATGGTATTTTCCGTCGAGCTCGGCTGGTTGCCGACGAATGGCCGCGGCCCGACGCAGGAACTGCTCGGCGCACAATGGTCGTTTCTGACCGCAGACGGCATCAGGCACCTTTTATTGCCGGCCTTCAACCTGGCTCTGTTCAAGACGTCGCTCATTCTTCGGCTGACCCGCGCCGGCGTGCAGGAGGTCCTTCCTCAGGACTATGTGAAGTTTGCCCGCGCCAAGGGATTGCGAGAGCGGCGGATCATTTCCGTGCACGTTCTCAAGAACCTGATGATCCCGGTGGTGACCATCATCGGTCTCGAGTTCGGCTCACTGATCGCCTTTTCGGTCGTCACCGAAAGCATCTTTGCGTGGCCCGGCATGGGCAAGCTCATCATCGACTCGATCAACCTTCTCGATCGCCCGGTCATCGTCGCCTACCTGATGATGATGGTGCTGCTCTTCGTCGTCCTCAATTTCATCATCGATATCTGTTATACCCTTCTGGATCCGCGGGTCCGGCTGGAAGGAAAGGCTTGACCCTCATGGCCGAACCACGAACGCAAGACACAAGTGCTTCAACGCCCGAACCCAGTCGTCTGTCGAAAGGGATCGCGGATTTCTTCAGCTCTCCAGCAGCCGCGATCGCCTTCCTCACGCTGGTGATCATCTGTTGCCTGGCGCTCTTCGCGCCATGGATCTCTCCGCAAAATCCCTATGATTTGATGCAGCTCGACATCATGGACGGACGACTGCCGCCGGGGTCCGAATCCATTACCGGGCTCGTCTATCACCTCGGTACCGACAGCCAGGGCCGCGATATCCTGTCCGGCATCCTTTATGGCCTGCGTACCTCGTTGCTGGTGGGCGTTCTGTCGGCTTTCGCTGCTGCCATCATCGGAACCTCAGCCGGATTGTTTGCCGCTTACGTGGGAGGGCGCACGGAAACCGCGATGATGCGGCTCGTCGACCTGCAGCTGTCGTTTCCCACCATATTGATGGCGCTCATGATGCTCGCCGTGCTCGGCAAGGGAGTGCCCAACGTCGTGATCGCACTGATCATCGCCGAGTGGGCGACCTATGCCCGAACGGTCCGCGGCACCGCTCTGGTCGAGCGCGAGAAGGAATATATCGAGGCAGCCCGGATGCTGCGCCTGCCCGGATGGCGCATCCTCTTCAGGCACCTGCTGCCGAACTGTCTTGCGCCGGTCATCGTCATCGCCACGATGCAGATCGCCCGGGCAATCGGCCTCGAAGCAACCTTGTCCTTCCTCGGTCTCGGTGCATCCGTGACCGAACCCTCGCTCGGCATGCTGATCTCGACGGGCTACCAGTATCTTCTGACGGGCCTTTACTGGATCAGCTTCTTTCCCGGCATTGCCCTTCTGGTCACGATCGCGGCGATCAATCTCGTCGGCGACCGGCTGCGCGATGTCCTCAACCCGAGGAACATGTCATGACCCCATTGCTGCAAGTGAGCAATCTCGTCACCGAATTCGGCGGCGGCAGGGGACGCCCCAGCCTTTGCGCCGTTAATGATGTGTCGTTCACGGTGGAACGCGGCAAGGTCCTTGGTCTTGTCGGAGAATCCGGATCCGGAAAGTCGGTAACCGGCTTCTCGATCATGCGGCTCCTCGATAAGCCCGGCCGGGTTGTAGGGGGCAGGGTCATCTTCGACGGCGCCGACATCGCGAGATATTCGGATGAAGAGATGCGGCAGCTGCGCGGCAAGCGGATCGCCATGGTATTCCAAGATCCGATGATGACGCTCAACCCGGTCCTGACGGTCGGGACGCAGATGGTGGAAGCCGTCCAGGCACACGACAGGGTCTCGAAGGATGTCGCCCGGCAGCGGGCGCGGGATGCTTTGGCGCTGGTCGGAATACCAAGCCCTGAAGAAAGGCTTGCCGCCTACCCGCATCAGTTTTCCGGCGGAATGCGCCAGCGCGTGGCGATTGCCATCGCGCTTCTTCACAAGCCGGACCTTATTATCGCCGATGAACCGACAACGGCGCTGGATGTGACGATCCAGAGCCAGATTATTTCCGAATTCCAGAAGCTCACCGAAGAGGGAAATACGGCGGTGATCTGGATCACCCACGATCTGGCGATCGTCTCAAGATTGGCCGACGAGATCGCCGTCATGTATGCCGGCCGCCTTGTCGAGACCGGACCGGTGGGCAAGGTTCTGACCGATCCTCACCATCCCTACACCGCCGGTCTGATCGCGTCCGTTCCTTCGCAAAACAGACGCGGAGAGCCTCTTCACCAGATCCGCGGCATGACGCCGGCCATCAACCGCCTCCCACAGGGATGCAGTTTTCGTACGCGCTGTGATCGGGCAACCGACGGCTGTCTGGTCATGCCGGCGCTCATGCCGGAAGGCAATCGCTCCTTCCGCTGCATTCATCCCGTAACGAAAGAGGTAGCATGATGACGGCGACCGCCGCGCCCCTGATCGAAGCGAGGAACGTGTCGCAGCGCTTCGGAGCCAAGCCCGACCTAGCCGCTAAGATCGCGCTCAAGCTCAAACTGGCCAAACCGGCGCCTGTCGTTCACGCGCTTGACAATGTCAGCCTCAGCATTCGGCCCGGAGAGGTTGTCGGCCTTGTCGGCGAAAGCGGCTGCGGGAAGTCGACGCTTGGCCGCGCCATTGCAGGGATCACCTCGCCAAGCCAGGGCCAGATTCTCTGGAAGGGGACGGACCGAAGCGCCATGTCGACAGGCGAGCAGCATCAGTTCGGTCTCGCCTGCCAGATGATTTTCCAGAATCCGATGGCGGCTCTCAATCCGCGCATGACCGTCGAGCAGCTTATCTGGGAGGCGCCCCAAACGCATGGGCTTGCCCGCTCGGCGGAACGCGACGCCTATGTCGACAGATATTTGATGCTGGCCGGTTTCGACCCGGCCATGAAAAAGCGATACCCGCACCAGTTTTCCGGTGGCCAGCGGCAGCGCGTCAATATTGCCCGCGCGCTCGCCGTGCAGCCGAAATTCCTCGTCTGTGACGAAAGCGTCGCGGCGCTCGACGTTTCCATCCAGGCCCAGGTCATCAACCTGTTCATGGAACTTCGTGACAAGCTCGACCTGACCTATTTGTTCGTCAGCCATGATCTCGGCGTTGTGGAACATATTTCCGATCGCGTTGCGATCATGTATCTCGGCCGCATCGTCGAAGAGGCGCCCGTCGAGGAGGTTTTCAGGCGGCCCAATCATCCTTACACGAAAGCGCTTTTGGCCGAGGTGCCGCGCATCGAAACCGGCAAGCGGCAGTTCAAGCCCGTCGATGGCGAACTCCCCAGCCCGATAAACCCGCCGAAAGGCTGTCACTTTCATCCGAGATGCCCGTTTGCGATGGACCGCTGTCATATAGAACCGCCGGTGAAAAAGGAAATTGCACCGGGGCACCTGTCGGCTTGCCACCTCAATGATGAATGATCTCAAACGATAGGATCGCTGATTGCTTCAGGCCTAAATCATCCCTATTCTAATGTGCATGAGCGCCGCCCGGGCGGGACACTTTTGTCAACCCGGCTCCCGCTGCAGCGGTGTCCGCCAGAGACGCATCGCCGAGCGAGATGACGCCGGTAAGGCGTTTGTCACGATTGACGACGGGAAGGCGGCGGACCTGGACCTGCCCCATATTGCGGGTCACGTCGTCGACATCTTCGTCTTCGAAACAATATTTGACATCGCGCGACATGACATCTCGCACTTTTGCATCGCCCCCTAGTCCGTCGGCAAGCCCGCGCACGACGAGATCGCGGTCCGTGATAGTTCCGACGAGTCGGTCGTTGTCGCCGACCGGCAGGAAGCCGATCTGCCTGTCGGCCATGCACCTCGCGATTTCGGCTATCGTCTGATTAGGGTTGGCGATTTCTACATCGCGCGACATGATCTCTGACACTTTCATGGTCTTTCCTCCTGCTTGTGCGGTTAGCGGAACGTCAAACGTTGCGGTGAGAGTCGTTCCGAAAGGAGGCGGCTCCATTTATGTCCGCTCCTCCTGGTCACTCCTCGACCCATCTTCAACGGGGCTTATCAGGATCCGACCAGAGGGTCTGGACTTCTGCCGGCAGTCCGTGGCGCACTTTCCGCACCTTGCTCGGATCACTATAGTAACATGGGCCCCGAAAACCGACCTTGCGGTTGGCGTCGATTGGACATGATGATGGCTCGAATCTATCAAACCAGCCAGGGAGACGAAAGTTCCGGAAGCCCTCGCTAATTGCTCCGGCCGCATCGTCAGGAATCCGCCGTGCCCTCCTCCTCCACGAATATCCCCCAAGCGGCGATGAAGAGAGCGGCTATCAGCGGCCCGATCACGAAACCATTGATGCCTAGTAGAGAAATGCCGCCAATGGTGGAAATGAGGACAACATAGTCGGGAAGCTTGGTTTCCCTGCCGACCAGGCGCGGCCGCAGAAGATTATCGACAAGACCGATGACGAGGGCGCCGACCGCAACCAGCACAATCGCCTTCACCCAAAAGCCGGCCAGGGCCAGGTAAATGGCCGTGGGCACCCAGATCAATGCGGCGCCGACCGCAGGCAGCAGCGACAGGAAGCTCATCAGTACGCCCCACAGAAGGGCTGGCTCGACGCCGAGGCCCCAAAAGGCGATCCCGCCGATCGAACCCTGGATGATGGCGATGATAATATTGCCTCGCACGGTCGCGTGAACGACCGAAGTGAATTTGGAGGTGAAGCGAAGGGTATGGGCATCGCTGAGAGGCAGCGCTCTTCTGATGGCGCGGGCAACGGCGCGCCCATCCCGGAACATGAAGAACAGGAGATAGAGCATCACGCCGAAGGTGACGAAGAACCGCAGGGTGTTCTGACCGAGGCTCAAGGCGCGTCCGGCAAAAAAACCGCCGCCCTGCATCAATGCCGAGGAAACGCGGTCCTGAAACGTATCGACGCCATTCAGCTCGATGCTCCGGAGCCAGTCGCGGAGGAACAAGGGCAATGCTTCCTGCAGATTATGAATAAAGCTCCGGACGTCGATCTCGCCGCTGTCCATACGTTGATAGAGATGGTTGCCCTGCTGAACGAGTGAACTGAGGACGATCAGCCCGGGAATGATCACGACGCAGAGACAGATCAACACAGAGAGCGCTGCAGCAAGGTTTCCCCGCCCACCCAGCCGAGCCTCCATACGGGCGTGAAGCGGGAAGAAGATGATAGCGAGGACGACTGCCCAGAAGATCGCCGAATAGAACGGTAGCACGACGGCGACGAACGCAATGGTCACGAGGACCAGAAGCACATAGAAACTGACACGCTGAAGTAGCATTCGATCTTTCCGCTTCGAAACCGCGATGATGGTAGCACAGATGCGGCGGCAGCGCTGGGCCTCCCCTTCCATCCTATTCTAACGGCTCGATAACGCAGGCGCCGTCTCGCAACCGGCCGGAACTTCTGCTTGCGATTTTCGTTATGCGGCTCATGTTAATGAAGCAATCAGACCAGCCGACGCTCGGAACAACAATTCACGTTGAAGATCAGGATGTTCACATCATTGACGGTGGCAACCCACATGGCATTCCAGTCCTCCTCCTGCATGGCTGCGGCAGCCTAGCGCAGGAAATTTTGTTTCCCTTCGACAACAGCGACTTCCGGATCATTGCACCCGACCGCCCCGGCTATGGACTGAGCACGCCGCTTGCACCGGCTGAGCGTGGACCTGAGGGACAGTCCTTCTGGCTTGAACGCCTTCTCGCCTCTCTTGACCTGCCGGAGGTCACGATCGTCGCGCACTCGATCGGCAGCGCAGCCGCGCTACACCTTGTGGCAAGAAGACCAGACCTCGTCAGGGGACTTTTTCTCATCTCTCCATGTTGCGGGCCGGTGCCGCCGAAGCCGTTGATTGTGCTTAGATCGGCGGTCGCTCCGGTGGTCGGACCGTTGATCCGCCAGCACGTCATCGGCCGGTGGCCCGCATTCTTTCTCGATCGAGGCCTGAGGTCGTCCTCTTTTCCCAATCCCCTGCCTTCTCATCTCTCGAACCTGCCGGCCTCTCACGTGGTCAATCCCATTACCATCTGCACGATGGCCGACGAGTTACGCGCCTTCAACCGAGACATGGAGCGACTTCCAGATCTGCCTGGCGATCTTCCCCTGCACGTTCTCTTCGGGATGGCGGACTGCGTGATTTCACCAAACTGGCATATCGATTGGCTTTGCAGGAAGCATCCGGGGCCGATCGTCAGATTGCTGGAAGGTGTCGGGCATTTGCCCCATCATGTGGTCCCCGGCGTGGCGCGACGGATGCTTGAAGATCTTGTGGAGGCATCCGCACAAGAAACGGAACTCCCGCGTGTGAGGAGCATCGGCTCGCAGACGGTTGCGGAAGCGCCATCTCGCAAAGAGTACATGCCGGTTTCAGAGGAGATGAATCCCCGGCCTTTAATTCGAAGCGCTGCGGCATTCCAGGGTAACGATGGGGCAATACCAGACACAGGAGGCCCGCGACCCGATCTCCGCCTTTAGGGTGGAGATGATTTTTCTATTGTGGCAAATGAAAAATCTGATTTACTGACGCTTCGCTGCTTGGCTCTAAGGGGATATTGCCGATGCCGTGGACTCGCAGAAATATTGTGCTTGGTGGATTGGCGTTACTTGGCGCCGGTGCAATCCGGAAACCGGTCTTTGCCGCGGCGTCCTCCTTTTTCGACGGCACCACCGTCGACAACGGCGTGACCTTTCGAAGAACCAACTTCGCCAAGATCGACAGGAAGTGGCACCGCCAGGTCGTCAAATATTTCAGCAGCGAGCCGATCGGCACCGTCGTCGTCGATACCAGGCACCATTTCCTCTACGTGATCATGGAAAACAAGACGGCCATCCGCTACGGCGTCGGCGTCGGTCGCGAGGGCTTCAAATGGTTTGGCCGCGCCACGATCGACGCCAAATCGCTTTGGCCGCGCTGGACGCCGCCACCGGAGATGCGCAAGCGCCATCCCGAACTGCCCGAATTCGTGGCGGGAGGCTCACCGAAGAACCCACTCGGTCCCCGCGCCATGTACCTGCATCGCGACGGCGTCGACACCGGCTATCGCTTCCACGGCACGTTGGAGCCGTGGAGCATCGGCAAGGATGCCTCCAGCGGCTGTATCCGCATGTTCAACGAAGACGCCATCGATCTTTACCAGCGTTGCCCGATCGGGACGGCCGTGCAGGTTTTGCCGCATATTGCCGACCAGGCTGAAAGCGCCACTCAGGTCAGCCAAACAACCCCGGTCGAATAAGGAATATTCCCTGATGTCTGCTACAACAGGATACGCGAGGCGCCTTCTCGCCGTGGCCATGCTCTTGGCGCTCACCGCCTGCTCCACCACTGAAATCGCCTCTTTGGAAGAACCCGCGGCTGCGCCGATGACCGGGCAAACCAACGATCCCGCCCCCGGTTTCGAGAATGTAGGGGCTGGCAGTGAAGAGGATTTCATCCTTAATGTCGGCCGACGGATCTACTTCAAGCAGGACTCCGCCACGCTCGATTCTGTCGCCATGGCAACATTGGATAACCAGGCCATCTGGCTGAACAAGAACCCGACTTGGCTGCTCAAGCTGCAGGGATTTGCCGACGATTCCGGTTCCGCATCCCAAATGGCGGCGTTGTCGCAGAAGCGCGCCGATGCCGCCATGGCCTATCTTGCCTCCAAGGGCGTGGACGCGAAGCGGATGTGGGCGAGGGGCTACGGGAACGAGCGCGAAGTCCGAGACTGCACAGATCGCTCCTGCAGGGTGCAGAACCGGCGCGTCGTCACCAATCTCCGCACCGAGCCCGACGCCGTCTGATCTCTTCGCGAATGCCCTCCGTGCAAAAAGGGATGAAGCCACGTAATTCGCGGCAAGACGACGTCGCGTAGGAGCATTTGCAGGGGATGCGGCGAAGCCGGCATGGTGGTCCGCCGGACAAAGGGCCGGCCACCAAGCCGGCCCTCCTGCATCCAACTCAATTCAGGATCGCGCTACCGGAACCGCGGCTCCGGAGCGGAGCTTGTCAAGAAGCTTCGAGAGCACACGCTTTCCAGCATCCTTTGCGTTTGCCCCACGGCGTCTCCTGATTTCGACCGTGAACGGCTTTTTCCGGGACTTCATCGAGAAGCCCTCCTTAAGCCACCTGGCGCTCGGCTTCGATCTGAAGAGGCGCCTGCTGAAAGGAGCCATCTCCAATGGCGATTTTGCGCGGCTTCATGGCTTCCGGCACCTCACGCTTCAGCGCGATCGAGAGAATACCGTTCGTCAGCGACGCATTCTCGACCCTGACGTGGTCGGCGAGTTCGAAGCGACGTTCAAACGCGCGCCCGGCAATGCCGCGATGCAGATATTCGCCATCCTTCCCCTCGGTCTTCTGGCCTTTCACCACGAGCACGTTCCGCTCCTGGGTGATATCAAGGTCGGCCTCGGCGAAACCGGCGACTGCCATCTGGATGCGATAATCGTCTTCGCTCGTCTTGACGATGTCATAGGGTGGCCAGGTCTCGATCGCCTGCAGCCGCTGCGCATTGTTCAAGAGGCTGAAGACCCGATCGAAGCCGATGCTGGACCGGTAAAGGGGTGCGAAGTCAAGTTCGTTTCTCATAGCCATATCCTCCGTAAAGCAACATGGAATGGAGACGCGTCGAAAACACGTCCCCGGTCTGGTCGACCCGCCTTTGCGCTGCCGACGAAAATGATCTGGTTTCGAGCGTTTTTCGATTCAAGAGGACATCTAAAAAAATTTTTGGTCGAGGCTTCAGGCAGACCGCAAACCTCTTGAACGCTGTTTTCCTTCACCTAAATCGAATGGTGCCTGAAGATGTTCTTCGCTTGTGTGGAAATTTTTGGGAGAAGTTCATGACCAGCAAAAGCATCAGCAAGACCACTCCGGATGGCGTCACCGAGGCGATCTCCGCCTCGTACATTCTTCATCCCCATCGCCATTTCAGCTCTCCAAACGAAGTCCTCGCCGCCGACATCTCCGCGCAGGAGAAGAGAGCGATACTGGCATCCTGGGCTTCGGACCTCTACGCGGTGGAGTCCGTTCCGGAGCTGCGGCAGCCGCCAGGCGTGCAGTGTCCGGTTCGCTATGCCGACATCCTCGCCGCGCTCAAAGCCCTGGATGGCGGGGGCGGCAGGCAAGCCTCGTCGGGAAAGGGCTACGACGCTCGCGTCCTTGGATGACTTCGCGGATCCGGGCTCGGTGAACATGAGTGGAGCGATTGTTCCCGCTGGGATTGCGAGCGCGAACCTTGTGAATCGGATGGGGCCGGAACGGCGAACGTGGCGGTTTATCCGATGAGGCTGGTCGCTTGGTGCGAAGGCGGCAGCAGGGTGTCGAGTGGTGACGGCAGATCGACCACGAACCTGATATCCGCGGCATTGGCCGCCACGACCAGCTGGTAGTCGCCGGGCTCAGTGCGGAAGGCGCCGGCCTCGACGTCGAAATAAGCGAGATCACGCGGCAGGATCTTCATCACGGCTGTCCCTGTTTCACCGGGCAGCAGCGAAAGCTTTGCGAAGGCGCGCAGTTCCTTGTCCGGCCGCTCCACCCTGGACTTTGGCGAGCGCACATAGAGCTGGACCAGTTCCGATCCGGCGCGGTCGCCGATATTGGTCAGATCGAGGCTGACGGTCACGCCTTCGGGACCCATTTCACTCGCCGACAGCCGCGGCTCGCTCCAGCTGAAGCGGGTATAGCCAAGGCCGAAACCAAAGGGGAAGAGCGGCTCGACAGCGCGTGTATCGTGGTGACGGTAGCCGACGAATACGCCTTCGGCATAGCGCACATGCCCATCCTTACCCGGATAGACGGCTCGATCGCCCGTCATGGCGGAATTGTCGGCAAGCGCTTTCGGGAATGTCTGCGGCAGGCGCCCGCCGGGCTCGACGTCGCCGAAGAGGACATCGGCGACGGCATTGCCCAGTTCCTGCCCGGGATACCAGATCTGCAGCACGGCGCGAACCTTGTCGAGCCAGGGCATTTCCACCGGTCCGCCGGTCTGCAGCACGACCACGGTGTTGGCGTTGACGGCCGCAACCCGCTCGATCAGTTCCTCCTGCTTACCCGGAAGCCGCATATCGGGCAGGTCCAAGCCTTCGGTATCCCATTCGCCGTCGCGGCCGACGAAGAGAAGCGCCACATCGGCATTCAGCGCCGTCTCGACGGCGTCCTCGATATCGGCCTCGCCCAAAGGCTTTTCGACGCCGAAGCGAATGGCCGTGAGGTTGATCCCCTCCCCGGTCGCCACCGGCGTGTCATACTCGACGGTGACGACATGGGCCTTGCCCGCATCGAGCGCTACCGTGCCGCGCTGTTCATCATTGGCCGTGCCGAAATAGTTCTCGCCGCGCGTCCAGCCGTCATGGCCATCGACCATAAGCCTGCCATCGACGAAGAGCCGCGCCAGTCCAGCATTGGTCATGCCGAAGACATGATCGCCGCTCTCCTCCGGTACGAATTGCATCGTCATCCGCGCCGAAAAATCGGCGGGGTCGAGTTCGCCTGACGGCAGCTCGAACCAGAAGAACTCGCCCTTGTCGACGGTCTCGACATGAAGCGGAGTGCCCCGGCAGCCGCGCCCCTTGAAATATTCGACGGTGATCTTTCCCTTGGCCACTTCGATCAGACGGTTATGGCGGCAGCCGACGGCGTGGCTGACGCTGTTGGCATTGGAAAGGGCGGCTCGAATCCCTTCGAGCGGACTGACAGTGTAATGCGCCGCGATCTGGGCGCTGCCACCGCCCATGACGCGTGCGGTGGCGGCGTTGGGTCCGATGACGGCGATCCGGTCGAGCGAGGTCTTTGCAAGTGGCAGGATGCCGTCGTTCTTCAGCAGAACTGCGCCTTCCGCGCCGATGCGCCGGATCAGCGTCCGGTGTTCCGGCAGGTCGATCGCCTGCTCCGTGAGATCAGGCTTCTTCTCGAACGCGCCGACCCGCTCGAGCAGAAGCAGGATCCGCCGTGCCGCCGCCCGCACGGTGGCGGCTTCGACCTTCCCTTCACGAACGGCCGCAACCAGTTTCTCGCCGCGATCGCGCGCCGGGCCGGGCATTTCGAGATCGAGACCGGCATTGATCGTCTCGGCCGTCGAATGCGAACCGAACCAGTCGGACATGACGATACCGTCGAATCCCCATTCCTGGCGCAGCACCTTGGTCAGCAGCCACGCATGCTCGCTCGTATAGGTGCCGTTGAGGCGATTATAGGAGGACATGACAGCCATCACGCCGGCACGCCGGACAGCCTGTTCGAAGGGCGGAAAGTAGATTTCGCGCAGCGTCCGTTCGTCGATATCGGAAGACATGGTCTGCCGCTCGATCTCGGATTCGTTGCCGGCGAAGTGCTTGATCGTCGCCGCGATCCCCTGACTCTGCACGCCCTTGATATAGGCGACGGCGAGGTCCGCGGTCAGCATCGGATCCTCGGAATAACATTCGAAATTTCGCCCGTTGAGGCCGGAACGATGAATGTTCACCGTGGGCGCGAGCAGCACGGCGGCACCCTTGCTCTTTGCCTGGTGGGCAAGCGCCACGCCCATGCGCTCGACCAGATCGGGATTCCAGGTGGCGCCGAGCGCGATGGCGACAGGAAAGCAGGTCGCTTTGACGCCGCCGACCAGCGAACCGGCGCCGCGCGCGCCGTTCGGTCCGTCCGTCACCTTGATCTTCGGCACATCAAGACGCTCGACGGGAACCGTCGTCCAGAAGTCGGCGCCGGACAGCAGGGAGACCTGCTCCTCGAGCGTCATCTTGTCGAGAATGGAATCGATCATGCAAACCTCCCTTTCAATGGAATTGGGGCATTGCGAAGTGCTGCCTTCCGCACGGGCGCAAATCCATCCACCCTTCGCAGGCAGCTCTTAAACCTACCGATTACTCGGTATTTTTAAGATGTCAACTGACGAAGCCTGATATAGGAATAGAGAGCGTCGGAGAAATCGGTGGGGGATTGATTGGTGGCTTACCGCTAGAAGAAGCCGACGGGAGAGACGATGGCAGAGTTATTCGAATCGAAGACCGGACAGGACGAAAAGCGACGGCGCAGATCCCGCAAGGGTGAAGCGCGCCGCGCGGAGATCCTGACAGCCGCGATGCGGCGCTTCGCCGAAGACGGCTACCGGAATGCTGCCATCGCGGATGTTGCCCGCGACGTCGGCCTGTCGCTGCCCGGCTTGCTGCACCATTTCCCGACCAAAGTCGATCTGCTGCTCGCCATTCTGGACAAGCGCGATCTCGAAAGCGAAAGCTTCATCGGGCCCTATCGTTCCGATCTCCGCGGCCTGCTCAATGGCATGGTCGAGGTCTTCCGCCGCAACACCGATATGATCGAAGTCATCAGGGCCTTCGCCATCCTGAATGCCGAGAGCCTGATGAAGGATCACCCGGCCAAGGCATGGTTTCTCGATCGTGCCAAGCAGCTGCAGAACGACATCGCCGCCACCTTCGACCAAGCCGTCACCGATGGCTCGATCGACGGCAAGATCGATGGCAGGGCGATGGCAGCCGAGCTCATCGCCGTGATGGACGGCCTTCAGATGCTCTGGCTGCGCGATCCCACCCGCTTCGACATGGTCGGCGGGTTGGAAGCCTATGTTGGCCGGCTGCTGGCGAGCCTCGGTTTGGAGGATTGAGCGTCAGCTTGGAGCTCGGCGCTCGGAGGCCGGTAGAGGATGCGCCCTATCTTCCATCAAAACGTGCCAACCAGACCATGATGCGGCTTACGGCTTTGTCATATCTTTGCCCGACAAGCAGACCTGTGTGTGTCGCGCCTGGGAGACCTAGATACTCACCACCGATGTGGCGTGCCGTCGCCCTGCCTCGATGCTCGTCGGATTCGTCGTTGACGGCGCAAATGACGAGGCTGGGGCACGTGATCTTCTCGCCTTCGATGGAGATTCCCTCCGCCCCGAAATGAAAGGAAAATGCGCTGAATGCCTTTGCAGATTCCATGGACAGGTACTTCCGCTGGAATTCGATATCCTCGCGTGTTTCATCCGCACTGATTTGCTCGTCGCGCGCGGGAGCAGGCACGACGAGGCCGGGCATTCGCAACGCAAGATCGCGATAGGGCACTTCGGCATGCACTTCCTTGCAAATGCTGGAATCGATCAGCACCAGCCCGGCAATCTCCACGTTTTCCGCCAGCTTCTGGCTCAGGATTCCGCCCATGCTGAATCCGATCACGATGGGAGGGGCTCCACATTCTTCGACGATTTCGGAGATCACCAGCCGGATGTCTTCCAGGTAATCTTCAAACAGGATTTTTGTGAAATCCACAGACCTGCTTTTGTAATGCCCTCGCAGGTTGATGCAATAAGAGCTCCATCCCGCCGATATGAAATGCGGAATGTACTTGCTCCACATCCAACTGCCGGTAAAGGCACCATGAACGAAGAGCAAAGGCGCCCGACCGGATTGCCCTGGACCGCCCTGCCCGTGAAATATTTCCAGAAATAAGTCATTCTCTCCAATGTATTTTCCCGTGTGCTCGGGTCGATTTTTTGCATAGTCCCGCATGCCGCTCACTCCTTTGATTGGCCGGCCGTTCATCCGGAACAGAAGATATTTCCTACGCAATATTGATCAATCGAGGATCCTGGACATACATAAAGGATAAAATGTCTCCAATTGGGTGCTGATATGGAAGGGCCTGCAAGCCTTGTCGCCTTCGTTTACGCCGCCGAACAGCAGAGCTATGTCGCTGCCGCCAGGGTTGCCGGAGTTTCGCCATCCGCGATCGGAAAAGCCGTGGCGCGCCTCGAAATCCGACTGGGCGTGCGGCTCTTCAACCGGACGACGCGCAGTATCAGCCTGACCGAGGAAGGAGCGGTCCTCTACGAACGCTACAAACGCATCCTCGATGACATGGATGACGCAGAGGCCACAGTCTCACGAAGCCGGGAACGCCCGAGGGGACGCCTCCGCGTCAGCGTGCCGCATATCGTTGGGCATCACCTTCTCATGCCGATCCTGCCCATTTTTACCGAGCGATTTTCGGAGATCGAACTGGACATCGATTTCGAAGACAAGGTCATAGACCTGGTTGCAGAGGGCCTCGATGTCGTCGTGCGGAGTGGTGAGCTTGCCGATGCACGATTGATTGCCCGCCATATCGGCGATCAGCATTTCGTCGTTTGCGGAAGTCCCGATTATTTCAAGCGCCATGGGCGACCGGAGACCCCGGATGACCTCTCCCGGGATGCCTGCATTCACTTCAAATACCCATCCAGCGGCCGGCTCGCGCCATGGGCATTCCGCCCGCCATACGAGCGGCAACTTTTGCCGAGAAGCCTGACATTCAACAATACGGATGCAGGGCTGTGGGCAGCACGGGACGGTTTGGGCCTCGCACATCTGCCCGTCTACGTCGCAGAGCCCCATATGCGAGCCGGAAGTCTGGCTCCCGTGTTGACCTCCTTCATGGTGCCCTACGGCTCGCTCTCGCTCGTCTGGCCGTCCAATCGTCAGCTTTCACCCAAAGTCCGCGCTTTCGTGGATTTTGTGGTTGCGAACTTTGCCGCCCGACCTGACGCTTTTCGACCGCTGGATGCGGCTGGCGGCTCATCCAATTCTGGGGGATAGCGGCCGCTTTCAGGAGCGCCCGCCAGTTCTTCAAATCATGGTGCGACATGCTTGCCATAGGCCATTTGATTCCCGGCACGTATGGGGCGATTAGGCGTCAGGCTTTCTGCAGCTTCCAGGTCCGGATTTCGAACGGCATGATGTCGGCAGGTCCCTTTCGCTCCATCGGCTCTTCGAGAATGTTCAGCGGCTGCGATGCTGCCCATCCGGAAGGCAAGTTGAGGGCGAGCCTGCCGCGCCGGCCGGCTGGTTCGTAAAGGCGCAGGATGAGGCCGTCGCCCTCTTCCGCCGGCTTCAGGCCTGAGAACGCGACAGGGATGCCGGTGACCGCAAGCGGCGCGAAAGTGCCGGCGGAGAGGCCGCTGGCCTCAGCCGCGACGAGCGGTTGATTAAGATCGATCGCCTCGTCGAGAACGCCGCCTTCATGCCAGGCGCCTTCATGCGGCATCAGCGCATAGGTGAAGCTCTGCTCTCCTTCGTCGGCCAGCGGATCCGGATAGATCGGCCCGCGCACGAGGCTTATGCCGATCACATTGCCGCGGGCGCTATGGCCATATTTGGCATTGTTGAGCAGCGCGACCCCGAAGTCCGGCTCGCTGATATCGACGAAGCGGTGCGCGACGGCCTCGAACATCGCCTGCTCCCAGGACGTATTCGTGTGCGTTGCCCGCTCGACGATGCCGAAGGCGCATTCGAACGTTGCGTTGCGGGCCTGCGCGGCGACCGGGTTCAAGGTTCGCAGCAGCGTGCGGCGTTCATGCCAGTCGATCGTGGTTTCGATGTCGAGCCGCCTGGCGTTGGCCGTCAGCACATAGGTCTGCGTGACGCTCGAATTCCGGTAGCGGTAAACGACGCGGATCGCCGCGCGGTGCGGGCCTTCTTCAACGAGGGTGATGCTATCAGGCGTATCGAGGCGGACGGCCTTTTCGGCATAATCCGCATCGATGTCCCAGGCGTCCCAGTTGCGCGGCTTGTCGGCCGGATAGACCCAGAGCTGGTTTGCCGAGCCGTCGATCGCTTCCCGGCCCGTGGCCTTGTGAATGAGGCTTACAACCGCTCCGTCCTTGCCGATAGCGACCGAGAGGTGGTCGTTTTCGAGACGGTCGGGGCCAGCCTTCAGCCCGCCCGCCGGCTTGAGCGAGCCCTTGTCGAAGACCGCAACGGACAAGGGGGCGACGAGATCGGCGGCCGCGACGACCGTACCGTCGGAGAGTGTCGCGCTGAGCGGTCTGGCCGCAAGAGACGGATTGACGACGACGAGGGCATCGCCAACCCCGCCCTTCGGCAGCTTGGTCGACAGCGCCTGCAACGACTTTGCCTGCTCGGCCTTGGCATGGTCGATGACGCCGCCCAGTTCCTGCTCTGCATCCTGATAGACTTCGCGGATGCTCGACCCCGGCAGAATGTCGTGAAACTCGTTCTTCAGCACAATGCGCCAATCCGCTTCGAGGCTTCGGGGCCTGTCTGCTCCGAGCATATGCGCCAGCGAAGCGATGATTTCGGCGGTGATCAGCGCCCGTTCGGCCTGGCGATGCTTGCGCTTGACGCCGCTTTGCGACGTCAGCGTGGCGCGGTGCAGTTCGAGATAGATTTCACCGTCCCACACGGGAAGGTTTTTTTCCCCCGCGGTGCGGTGCGCCTGCTCATAATAGCTTTTGACGGTGCCCCAGCGGGCCTGCGGGATAGCCGGGAAATCGCGCAGCTGCACCTCGCGCTCGACCATCTCGGGCGTGACGCCGCCGCCGCCGTCGCCATAGCCGACGGCCAGAAGCGAGGTATCGTGCTGCGTCTTGCCACGGAAATTCTTCCATGTCGGCACGTAGCAATCGGGTTGCACGAAGCCGTTATAACCCTGCATCGGATTGTCGAACGTATGGGTCAGAACCTGGCTGCCGTCGAGACCCTTCCACCAGAAGAGGTCGGAGGGAATATGGTTGGTCTCGCTCCAATTGACCTTGATCGTGAAAAAGCTGTCGATGCCGCCCTGTCTCAGAATTTGCGGCAGCGCGCCTGAGAAACCGAAGCAATCCGGCAGCCAGCAGACCGTATGACGGGTGCCGAAGGTCTTTTCGAAATAGCGCTGGCCATAGAGAACCTGGCGGGCGAGACTTTCGCCGGTCGGCATGTTCGTGTCGGGCTCCACCCACATGCCGCCGACGGTTTCCCACTTTCCGTCCGCGACCTTCTGCTTGATGCGCTCGAGAAGCTCCGGGTCTTCCTCTTCTATCTGCGCGTAATAATGGGCGGTCGATTGATTGAAGCGGAAATCCTCGGAGCGCTCCATCAGCGACAGCGCCGTATTGAAGGTGCGCCGCATTTTCCGCCGTGTCTCGCGATAAGGCCAAAGCCAGGCAAGATCGATATGCGCATGGCCCGTCAGCAGCAGTTCTCCATTCGGGGGAAAGCGCTTCTGCAGTTTCTTCAGCTTTGCCATCAGGGCATCGAAGGCTGCTGCTGCCGAAGCGCTTTCCTCGTCCGTGAGACCCGCCGGATTTTCCTGGAGCTCCGGCAGTTCCCAGATCTTCTGCTGCATGACCGCGCCAGACGTGCGGGAGATATAAGCCGCCGTATCCGATGGCCAATCGAGACTGCGCAATGCATGCTCGGCGGCATCCATCAGATGCGGCACGACTTCATGTTCACCCAGCGCATCGATCGCCTCGGCCACCTGCTTCAACAGAAGATGCAGGCGGTGAGCCGGGCCATCGAGCCAGATAAAGCGGGCCTTGTTGAGCCTCGGAGCGCGATTGGGCTCGCCGAACGGAAACCGGGCGACGGTTTCCGTTGCGATCGAAAAGCTGCGGCCCTTCACCGGGAATTCCTGATGATAGGGATCGAGACCGAATGTTTCCGTTTCTCCATCGGGATAGCTCAGCGTAATCAGGCTCTCGCCGCCGAGATCGAGCTGCAGGCGAATGTCCGCGAGCGGCCACGTCTGCGGCGCTTCAGCGGTCGCGGCAAAATGCACTACCCCCTGGCGGTGCGGCCAATTCTGGTGATGTGCGATCGGCTCGCCGTCAAAAGTCCAGCCGTCGATCACGGCACTTTGTCGATCTCGCCAATGCGCCAACTCGGCAATGCGAACTTTCAGACGATCGAGGCGCTGGGCAATGGTCAGAGGCATGGCTTATCCTGTTGAAAATCGACGGCTGACAATCTTGTCGTCATGCTTTTGGGGTCGTGGACATGGTTTTGGGGGAGATGAAGATGGCGCGATCGACATCGCGATTGCCCGGCCCCTCCTCCAAGCGGGCTTGCAGAGTCTTAGATTAAGTAACTTTGATTTGGCGTCAAGCCCGGAAGAAGTAAACCGCTCCGGGTTTACCGGATGTCGCCGTTACGTTCTTGCGAAAGCCGCTTGCTCGCCCAGACGCTCTCGTGCATGAGGTTAGACTACAAGGAGGACACCGAAAGTCGCTCCACCAAATTACAAGACATAACCCGACTGCTCGGGTAAACTTCGCTTCCCGCCACCACGTTATTCAACAATTCCGCCCCTTGCAGACCGAGATCGTAATATGGCAAAGCGGCAGTGGTCAGCTCCGGCTTCAGCGCCAGGGAAACCGTCCGGAAATCGTCAAAGCCGACAATACTGATATCCTCAGGAATCCGGAAACCCAATGCCATGGCCGCGATGTAGATTTGGATCGCCATTTCGTCGTTGCCGCTGATGATTGCGGTCGGTCGATCTCTTTGCTGAAGCATCTCGGTGGCGGCGGCAAAAACGTAATTCTTCTCTGCTCCAACGGGTCCTTCCATTCCAAGGCGGATCGTGAGGTCACTGTCCGCAAGGCCAAAGTCGCTGGTGGTTTTGCGGAAAGCGTCGAGGCGCAGTTCCGCTCCCAACAAAATGGGATTGAGCCGGATGTAGCCGATCTTTCGATGCCCTTTTTCGAGCAGGTAGCGGGTGAGATCTCGCGAGCCCTGGTAATCATCTGGCTCGATTGACGGCAACAATTCGCTCGTTTTTGGTCGGCAGTTGATCATCACTGTGGGGATACCGACGTCGCCGGTTTCGGGATCAATGATGCGATGGTACATCGTTACGTAGAGAACGCCGTCAATGCGGTGCGATTGGAACATTTTCCAAATTTTAACTTCCTGTTCGGACGCACCGCCGGTGTTTGCCATCAGAATGGTCTTGCCGTTAGCATTGGCCCAATCCTGGATCCCGCGAACGATGTCCACTGAGTAAGGCGTCGTCGACACGTAGTCAGCGATGATGCCAAATGTGTTGGAGCGACTTGAGCGTATTTGGCGCGCGGCCATGTTCGGCACATATCCGAGGTCTCGAATTGCCCTTTCGACCCTCTCCCTCGTTTCCTCGGTCACATATGGTTCGCCGTTAATGACCCGAGACACAGTTTTGTTGGAAACTCCGGCCACTTTCGCGACGCTGACTATGCTGACCATGTACGCCAATCTCCTTGCCCGGATTCGTTTTAAACCAGCCGCATGACAACGTCGACATATTTTTCTGACAACGTCGTCATTCCATATTGACAACGTCGTCATACGAGGACTACCTTCGGAACAAGAAGGAGGGCTCAGTGCAAGTGCAGCGAGCCAAATGGGAGGAATCAATGAAGAAATTGCTTGGTGCCAGCGCACTCGCGCTTGTTTTCATAGCCGCCACTGCCAATGCCGAAGCCATCAATATCTTGGTCGAAGGCGGCGGGGAAATGTTGCAGAAGGCGGTCGCCGAGAAGTTTACTGCCGAAACCGGCATCAAGGTGAACTTCACGACCGTTCCCTATCAGGGTGTCTTTGACAAATTCTCAGCTGAAATCGCGTCTGGCTCTTCCGCGTTCGATGTCGTGACGATCGACGTCGTATGGAATGCGAAGTTTGCCGGCCACGTCGAGGATCTTTCGGCTCTTTTCACCGATGCGGTTCGCGCGGATCTGCCGCCTGTCTTGCTTGCCGATGCGAAGGTCGGCGACAAGCTGATCGGTATGCCCGCCTGGGCCAATGCCGAGATCGTGTTCTATCGCAAGGATCTATTTGATAATGCGGAGGAAAAGGAGGCTTTTCAAGCCAAGTATGGCTATCCTCTCGCGCCGCCCAAAACCTGGCAGCAGTGGCGCGACATCGCGAAATTCTTCACGCGTGACACTGACGGCGATGGAAAGACTGACTTGTGGGGCACCGACACCATCGGCACGTTTTCAGAGGAATGGATGGCGCATGTGCTGCAGGAGGGTTCGCCAGGGGTGATCCTCGATAAGGACGGACAGGTCATTATCGACAATGAGGCGCACAAAAAGGCGCTTGAATTCTACATCGCGCCACACTGCGTTGATCATTCCGTTCCTGAAAATGTGAACGAAATCGGCTGGGGCGAGGCGCAGAACCTATTCTACCAGGGCAAAACAGCCATGATGAAGTTCTGGGCGCATGCCTACAAGATGACGCCTGCGGATTCAAAGGTCAGCGGCAAGGTCGGCGTGGTGCCGATGCTGGCCGGCGACGCCGGGATCGCAGCTGTTCCCGGTCCTTGGTACAACGTCGTTCCCTCGACATCCCAGCACAAGGACGCAGCGAGAAAATTCATCTCGTTTGCCATCGCCAATAATGCCCTGGGTATCGAAGCTCCGCTCGGCCTTGCAGCGACGAATTCCGCCTATCGCAGCTATTCAGGCAAGACCGGCTATGAGCACTTCCCGCCACTTCTTGAGACGCTCAGCGCGCCTGCCACCCAGGGCCGGCCGATCAATGAAAAATATCAGGAAATAGTCGATGAAGCTGTGCTGCCGGCTATCCAGCAGGCACTCACCTGCAAGGCAGATATCGGGGAGGTCCTGACGGAAGCCAAGGAAACGATCGAGGACATTCTCAACTAGCCTCGTACATTCCTCAACATCGTGGGGCAAAATATGCCCCACCCTTAGCTTTCGGAGACGGACATGTCGGGTGAAGACCGATTTGTGCTTTGCATGCTCGCGCCTGCAGTCGCCATCCTCGGCGTGCTGGTCGCTTACCCGGTGGGGCTCTTAGTATTCGATTCCTTTTTCAAGGTTGATACGATCACGCCCCATATTCGCGAATGGGTCGGTCTGCAGAACTATGTCGATGCCTTGACGTCGAAACGTGTCATGGAAAGCGCTCTGCGGACCGTTCAGTATTCGCTGTTCGCGCTGTTTTTCGAGTTCACGTTCGGCTTCTGTGCGGCGCTGCTTTTTTCGGCGCTTGCCGGTCAATCGCGGTGGCATCGCACGATCTTCGCTCTGCCGCTGATGGTTCCACCCATCGTCGCGGGTCTACTCTGGCGGTTTCTGCTCGTCGGCAATATCGGCATTCTGAACTACGGGCTCGTCCGTTTGGGTCTGATAAGCGATCCAGAAGCGATCGCATGGTTGTCCAGCGAAGATATCGTCATCTATTCTGTTTCTTTTGCCGACATCTGGCTGACGACTTCCTTTGTCGCCCTTGTGTCCTATGCCGGGCTGACGAACATCCCGAAAGACCTGCTGGAGGCAGCGCGGATCGACGGGGCGAATGCGCTCAAGCGCTTTTGGCATGTCACCCTTCCCCTCATGCGGCCGGTGATCGCGGTCGTGGTGATCGTGCGGGGCGTGGATGCTGCAAAGACATTCGACCTGATCTGGATACAGACGCAGGGTGGTCCCAGTCATGCTTCTGAAGTGTTCTCGATGAACATCTACCAGCGCATGGTTCGGTTCGGCGATCTTGGCGAGGCTTCCGCGTCCGGAACGTTGTTTCTCATCGTCATGATGCTTTTGGCGGCGGTCGCCTATTGGAAGATATGGAGGCCGGTACATGCGTAGAGCTCCCAGCCTCAATCTCAGCGGAATCCTGATCAACGCGGCAGCTCTCGTGTTGGTGCTATCCTACGCGCTGCCTTACATCTATCTCCTCATGACCTCCATCAAGCCGGCGGCGGATGTCCAGCAGATCCCGCCAAGCTTCTTTCCGGCCGTTGTATCGTTCCAGAACTTCCGCGAAGTGCTGCGATCCTCCACTTTGCCGAGAGCCTTCGTCAATTCCCTCACCGTCGCGGTGCTGACGACTGCTCTCTCGCTTTCGGTGGCCGTGCCTGCCGCTTACGTTGCCACGCAGTACCGGCGCCGGATCACCACCATTTTCCTGCTCTTCGCCCTGGTGACGCGCATGGTGCCGTCGGTGGCGCTCGGAGTGCCGCTGTTCCAGCTTTTGAAGTCGCTGGGTCTGCTCGATACCATTCCAGGCCTGGTCCTCGCTCACACGTCGGCCGCGGTACCACTGGCACTGCTGCTCATGTCCGCCTTCTTCGAGGGCATACCGAAGGAGCTCGAAGAAGCAGCGCGCATGGATGGCTGCACACGATTCCAGGCGTTTCGAAAGATTGTCCTTCCGGTCATGACAGGGGGGATAGCGGTCACCGCGCTCTTTACGTTCATTACCAGCTGGAACGAGTTCCTCTACGCGCTGCTGTTGACGTCCGAGGCGACCAAAACGGCGCCGATCGTCATCGCCGAATACAATTCGGTCTACGGGCTCGCCTGGGGGGCGATGACCGCCGCAGCCGTCCTCTACTCACTGCCGGTCATCATCGTAACGCTCGCACTGCAAAAACAGATCGTCGGCGGCCTGACTTTCGGCGCTGTGAAGGGATGAGGGAGGCAAAGGCATGGCCGGCATAGAACTGCGCAATATCAACAAGGTCTACGGAAACAGCTTTCACGCTCTGCACGATCTGAGCTTCGACATCAGGGATGGCGAGTTCATGGTGTTTGTCGGTCCGTCAGGATGCGGAAAGTCGACGGCCCTCAGGATGATCGCTGGCCTGGAGAGCATTACGAGCGGTGAACTCAGGATCGGTGACAGGCTGGTCAACGACGTCGATCCCAAGGATCGCGACATCGCCATGGTCTTTCAGTCCTATGCGCTCTACCCGCACAAGACAGTGCGGGAGAACATCGCCTTCCCCTTGCTGATGGCAGGCCTGCCGAAGACCGAGATTGCCAGCCGCGTAGACGAAGCCGCACGCATCCTCGAACTGACGACTTTGCTCGACCGCAGGCCGGCACTCCTTTCAGGAGGCCAGCGTCAGCGTGTCGCCATGGGACGGGCGATCGTCCGCAAACCAGCGGCCTTCCTGATGGATGAACCGTTGTCGAACCTCGATGCCAAGCTGCGCGTGCAGATGCGCGCCGAGATCGCCAGCCTCCAGAGAAAACTAAATGTCACGACGATTTACGTGACCCACGACCAGGTCGAGGCGATGACAATGGGTGACCGCGTCGCTGTCATGAAAGGCGGTGTGCTGCAGCAAGTCGACACACCGCAAAACCTGTACAATCGTCCTGACAATGTCTTTGTCGCCGCCTTTATCGGATCGCCCTCGATGAATTTGTACGAGGCCGTCCTGAATGGGAGGACGCTGACCCTGGGCAGCAACAGCTTGCAAATCCCCGACCAGGTTTTCGAACACCGCCCCTCGCTCAACGGTGCGTCTAACCGTCAGGTCATTGTCGGTATCCGGCCCGAGCATATGAACGATGCCGCAATCCGGCCCTCTTCGGCCGAGATCTCGGCCCCGGTCACTCTTGTCGAGGCGCTAGGTTCTGAATCCATGGTGCATTTGAATATCGACGCCACCCGTGTAGATGCCGGCGACCCGGACGCCGTCGCCGAGATTGGCAACGAAAAGGCTGCTGTAGCCCGCTTTTCTCCAAAGAGCACCGTACGCGCAGGCGACATCGCGCGCATCGCTGTCGATGCCGACGAACTCCATTTCTTTGAACCGGACGTCCGCACCAGCATCTGGTGACGGTGCGCAGGATCGAACGCATTTCCCCAGGCGGCTTGCGAGCAACAAGCCAATCAAGACATCGGTCTACTCTCGCTGTGGAGTAGAAAATGACCGAGGAGACATGAACAATGGTAAGTGAAAACTTTTACGACGTAACACAATATCCCTTAGGCAACCCCTATGAGGATATCGGCTCGGTCATCAACAGCATCATTGCGGATATTAAGAGCAGGCAAGCGGTTCGCGACCAGAATGACGGCGGAAAGCCTGGAGCCGTGATCTATATTCCGCCAGGCGATTATCGTCTTGTCACCCAGGTCTTGATAGACGTGAGCTATCTGAAGATTGCAGGCTCGGGACATGGCTTTACGTCTTCGAGCATCCGTTTCAACACACCTGCAGACGAACTTGCACAGTGGCGTGAAGTGTGGCCGGGCGGGAGTCGCATACGTGTGGACATGTCTCCGGACGCCGCCGACGGTGAGGCTGGCGGAGCCGCGTTCTACGTCAAGCGCACCGGCAATCCTCGCATAAGCTCTGTGGAGTTTGCCGATTTTTGCATCGATGGCCTGCACTTCATGGACGACGGTTCGGGGCAGGATGATGCGGAAAATACCTACAGGAATGGCAAAACCGGAATCTATGTGGGTAGCGCCAATGACTCATTCCGAATAACGGGGATGGGCCTTATCTATCTGGAACATGGCGTGACTGTTCATGACGCGGATGCGCTGGCGATAGACAATAATTTCATTGCAGAGTGCGGCAACTGTATCGAATTGAAAGGTATGGGGCAGGCCTCGAGGATAGCGAATAATTTTGTCGGAGCCGGATATAGGGGACATTCCGTCTACGCTGAAAATTACGGCGGCATTCTGGTCTCTTCAAACAACGTCTTCCCTCGGGGCGCGAGCAGCGTCTATTTTTCCGGCGTGGCGCGTTCCTCGATCACAGGAAACAGATTCCATTCCTTCTATCCCGGAATGCTGGTTCTTGCTGCGAATTGTTGCGAAAACCTGGTGTCCTCAAATCACTTCCTGCGAGATCGCGAGCCGTGGGCGCCTATGCAAAAGTACGATAACGGCCTGGATGACCTGTTCGGACTTTTGCACATTGATGGCAGCAACAATTCGGTCATCGCCAACCACATTTCAGAAACGATCGATACTCAATATATCAAGCCTCTCGCCGCAAAGCCTGTGATCATCAATGTCGTTTCCGGTAGCGGCAACTACATCGCCAACAATCACATCGTGGCCACAACCGAAATGTCGCAGATCAACGATGCACCAAACAGTGCCTGTTTTTCAACGCAAGTGGGCGCATTGCTTTCAACGGACAATTTGAAGGCGCTCGAGGTAACGGCAGTCCTGGTGCAAAGGGGTTCGGTGCGGAATACAGTTCTGGATTCAGGCAGTGCCGAACAGGTCGAGATGGACAGAACAGTGAATGCTTTCAGGGGCACGCCAGTTCCCGGGCAATGGTCGGCAGAGTTTCACTAGACCGAGCATGGCTAGGCCGTCGGTCGAAAAACCAGTGACTATTCGCAGTTGTGTTCATGGCGAACCAAATGGAAAACCGGAAAAGTGACCCGTTGATGCAGCAAAACCTGTTCCTACCCCCGGGGTACCGCTTGGAATTTTGGGCCGCGGGCGACGGCTTTTTTCGTATCGACATTGGCGGGAAAACGGTTTGGCAGGTTCTGTCATTTGCCATCCATCCGGAGTTTTTCAAATATCACCACAGGGAAACTTGCGAGGTCACCATTGTCACCAATGCGCCGGACGCTGTTCTGTGGGCCTATGGGTATCAGCCTCAAACCGTGAACGAGACCGGTATAACAGTGTTTGAATTCTCGGAAAAAGGGATCCTTCAACGCACCGGCGCAGAAATTGAAGATTGGCTTCGGTCTGATCCGGATCGTCCTGCGCTTCATTTCTCGCCAATCCGGCAATGGATGAACGACCCCGTAGGTCTCTGCAAGATCGACGAGCTATGGCACCTTTTTTATCAATTTCATCCCGGCGGCAGTGATTGGGGACCGATGCACTGGGGACATGCGACCAGCCACGACCTGGTCAATTGGCTTCACATGCCGGTATTTCTGCATCCAGAACAAAACCTGTGGCGTCTCGGCGCCACGGGAGGCGCATTCTCCGGCAATGCTTTTCGGGATCGAGATGGAAGTTTGATGTTCTTTTACACCGAGCGCCTGCCTGCCTATGACCTTTTCAAGGGCTATCGGGAAATTCAGAAAATAGCGCGTCCAGATCGGCTGATGATCAAGGCGGAAGGCATTGTGACGGTGCTGGAGCAGCGTCCCGATGGGGTCGAGCACGATTTCCGCGATCCAAAGGTTTGGTGGGATGACGCAGCCAACGCCTATCGCATGATACTCGGCGCATCGATCGAAGGCGATCCCGCGGTGTTGTTGTTCGGCTCCGCCAATGGCCTCGATTGGCAATATCTCAGGCCGCTCTACCGTGCACCGGTTAATTTCCGCCAAGAAGGCGCGCGTGCGGTGGAATGCCCGGATTTCTTTCGGCTGGAGGAAAAGTGGGTTTTGGTGATGGGTTTTGTTGGCCATGTCGAGCCACGAACACGGCGCCACAATCTCCTTTATGCCCTGATCGGCGAGTTTATCGACGACTGCTTCGTACCCGACATGCCGGAACTGCAATTGCTGGATTTCGGCACCGATTATTATGCGATGCAGAGTTTCGAAGCGGGAGGGCGCCAGATCGCCTTTGCCTGGCTTTTCAATTGGGAATATCGCAAGCCCGAGGGCTCAGCCTATTCCGGGGAGATGTCCCTACCACGTGTTCTAAGTTTGAGTGAAGACAAGAAGAGGCTGCGGATGCTGCCGACGATCGAAGTCGACGATCACTTTGCCGTTGCCCCAATCGTCGAGGACCAAAGCGGCAAATTCTCGCTACCGATGGCTCCCATTGAAATCCGCCTTTCCGGAGCTCTGGAGGGCAGCAAGGTCGTTGCGACGCAGGGCGGCGAACTTGCCTTCGAGGTGGGCGTCGCTGGCGGTATCCTCTCGATCCGGCTCGCCCAGGATGACGGCTCGATCCACTACGTGGCGGAGCTTGGCGACGGAAAGGAAATTCGTCTGTTTCATGATTGCGGAATCATCGAGATTTTCGCCAATGGCGGAACTGTTTGTGGAACCCGTCGCGGCTACGCGAATATCAACCCCGACTACCTGGAAATCTCATCGTCCGCTTCAACGCGGGTGCTGGAAAGGGATGCGAAACGCTGCTGTGCTGCCGCAAGATGAGCTGTTGAATGAAACGCTTGGGCCTTCGCGGAATAACGAGATCTTGATCGACAACAACAGTTATCGAAACCCCCGTCGGCCCTATTTGACCGAGAATTGCACTGATATCGCAGATTTCAGGCAGCGCTGGGGAGGGTGGGATGCTTCAAGTCCGCAAATTATTGACAGCCGCGACAGCCGTCATCGTGGTTGCCGTATCGTCGTCATCCTGCACGACAACCTCGAATGACTCGATGCAAACCGGCTCGGTTGGATATAGCAGCGTCGACTATGGGCTCAGACCTGCCTGCCGCGACGGCTTCGGCAACGATCGTCCCTGCAGCTATTAGCGACCGATAGAGCGAAGCTCCGATTGCCGTGTAGTTTAGACGATCTGTTGACGCATTTTGCGGCATTCGGCCGCCGCGCTTCGTCACCCCCGTGATGGCCCTGATCCCGATTGATAGGACGTTGTGCCCAAAAAGCGGCTGCTAAGCTCGGCTTTCCCATAGCCCGTGGATGAAGTACACAACCGGAAAGGCTTTAGGATAGACAGTCATGCGGTATCTTCGGTCAGGGCCGCGTCGGCTTCACACTCAGGAGATGGGCGCCCCACGCGCTAAAACAGTCGGTCTGCGGTCGGGCGAAATCGCCGACCGGAATATTCGCGTCATTCTGGAGGCGATCCGCCGCCATGGCCCGCTGACGCGGATGGAGCTTGGCCGGCATTGCGGCCTGACCGGGCCCGGCATCACCAATATTCTGCGGCGGCTGGCCGAGGAAAAACTTGTCACCTCCAACCGTCGCAATGGCCTCGGCGGAGGGGCCACCGCTACCGAGTTTGCCTTGCGCCCGGAAGGTGCTTTCTCGATCGGCGTCAAGCTTCGCCCAAGGCGTGGTGAGGCCGTGCTCATCGATCTGAGTGGCCAGGTCCATGACCGGGTCTATATCGAGCTGGACCCCGCAGACAAAGTCGGCCTGGTGCATGCGGCCGTCAGGGATATGGTCGATCGCCACGCGACATTGCCGATCATGGGGCTCGGCATCGCCGCCAACGACTGGACAGAGGATCAAAGCGATCAGATCGCCGTGATGTCGACGATCGCGCGTCCCTATGTCGAGAACGAGTGCACGGCGAGCCTTCTCGCCGAGCGCACGATCGGCAGCTCCGGCAGGGAAGGCGGACTTGCGATGATCATCATCGACGACGACGTTCAGGCCGGCTTTCTCATTCGCGGTATTCCCTATTCCGGCGTGCATGGCCGGGCAGGCAGCATCGGCGAAATGCTGACCGGTCCCGACAATGTCCAGCTCAATACCGTCGTCGGTTTCGAGTCCTTGCGATCACGGATCGGCGACCAGGCATTCACCCGCCTGCTGAAGGGCGAGGAAATCTCCTCGCCGTCACTGTCGCAATGGATACGGGAGGCCGCTGGCCATCTGCTCGACCCGATCATCGCCATGGCCGGTTTTCTCGCGCCGAGCGTCGTCATGATCGGCAGCGATCTGCCGCAGGGCGTGATCGAAGCGCTGATCCATCAGCTTTCCATCGAGCGGCGCGACACCTCGACGAGGCCGTTGCTGACGCCCTGGATTTCGCCGATGAAACCCGCAAGCTTCAGCGGCGGCGGCGTTGCGCTCGGGGCAGCACTCCTGCCCTTCCTCAACACTTTGCTGCTGCCGCCGGCTTCGGCCTGATGGCCGGGTCAGGCGAGCGCTTCATCGGTGTGGCTGAGATCGGAGGCCAGCGCCTTGTCCAGGACTTTCTGGATATTGGCCGCCCGCCGGAACGAGGGTTCCTGGGTCCTGCCCGCCCGTACGGCCTGGACGAAACGCTGGTAGTTGGTCTCGACCGGATCGAAGGGGACGTCGCGCCAGGTCGCCGTGTGCACGTCTTCTCCAAGACAGGCGCGTAGCGTCGATTTTCCGGTGTCGTAGATCATCTCGATCGAGCCGGTTTCGCCATAGACCCTGAGGCGCAGCTGATCCATCTGTCCGGCCGCCGTGCGCGTCGCCTGGATCGTCCCGATCGCGCCATTGGTGAAATCGACATTCATCGTGAAGCTGTCATTCGCATCAAGATCATACTCGCCGATCTTGTGGCCTGGCGCCTTGTCGAAGGTCTTCAGCCGCGCGAAGACATGAGCGACGTCAAGCCCTGAACCGTATGATGCAAAATCGACGATGTGAATTCCGATATCGCCGAGCGCCCCGTTGGATCCATGCTTCTTGCTCAGCCGCCACAGCCATTTGCTTTCGCTCTTCCAGTCGCCCCAGTGACGACCGACCAGCCAGCTTTGCAGATGGGATGCCTCGATGTGCCTGACCTCCCCGATTTCGCCGGCGAGTACCATCTGCCGGCCTTTCTGAAGGGCGGGCGAATTGCGATAGGTGAAATTGACCATGCCGACCTTGCCCGATCGCTCGATGGCCTCGGTCATCTCCATGGCCTTGACGGCATCGGTGGCGAGCGGCTTTTCGCAGAAGACGTGCTTGCCGGCGGCAATGGCCTGAAGCGTCGTCGGGTGGTGAATGCGGTCCGGCGTGACGTTTGCCACTGCGTCGAACTCGCCCCAGGCGAGAGCATCCTCGAGGGTCGTGAAGTGATTGGCGATGCCATGTTCGGTGCAAAAGGCCGCGAGCCTTTCCGGGACGACATCGACGCCGCCGACGACACTGACGCCTTCGATTGCCCTGAAGTTGGCGGCATGCTGGTTGGCCATTCCGCCGGTACCGAGAATGAGTAGACGCATCTTATCCTCCATGGAATTAACTTCCCCGCCGCAGTTCAGTCGGGGCAAAACCACACTCACGCCATCGCAGCCATCCGCGATTGCCTCGTGCTCTTCTTCAGGAAAATTGCTTTGGACGCGCCGCGCGCCCACAGGACGCTTCATCACTTCACGGCGCGGATCCTTTCCGAAAATCGATCTCGATTTTCCGGAACTGTGCACTAGCTGCTGTTGATTGTCGCCAGCATCTCAACCTCCCAGGTTCTGTCCTCCCAAGCTGTGGCTTGACATCAAATCAAAGTAACTTAATCTAATTAATGCAGCACGGAAATGAGGAGAGGTCAACTGACCGCCAAGGCTGTATCCGTTCAAAATGGGGAGGAGACCCATCATGAAGAGCGCCACCGTCAGCGCATTTGCGCTGAGCACACTGTTATTTTCAGCATCTGTTTCATTTGCCCAGGAACTTGCCACTAAGGACAGGATCGGCCTCGCCGATGCGCCAAAATCCCTCGTCGTCCGTTTGACGAACGATAGTCCGAACAATTCGGATCCGGCGATCGCCGAGGGCTACCAGAAGCTCTTCGTCGATTTCATCAAAAAGCATCCGGACTGGAAATTGCAGCTGCAATTCATGTCCTCGGACATTGGAACCGAACAGGCCAAGATGCTGGAGCAGGCCAAAGCCGGCAACGCGCCTGACTGCGCTGCGGTCGACTCGTTCGTTCTTTCGCAGTTCATGGTCAATAATGTTCTTGCGGACTTCACACCGTATTTTTCGAAGGAGGAAGTGGATGACCTGTTCCCCTTCATCCGCAGCGGCATCACGGATAAGGACCAGAAGGTCCGCGCCTGGTGGTGGGATACCGACCTTCGTGTGCTCTACCGCAACAAGTCGATCGTGGCGGATGCGCCGCAGACATGGGACGATCTGAAAAAGGCCGCGCTCGCCTCCACCAAAGAAGGCATGGAAGGCGTTCTCTTCAACGGCGGGCGCTGGGAAGGGACGACGTTCGACTGGCTCGCGAATTATTGGGCGCTCGGCGGCAAGCTCGTCGACGACTCGGGCAAGCCAGTGTTCGGCGAAGGCGAGAACAAGGAGAAATTCCTGAAGGCGCTGAATTATTTCAAGGATCTCGTCGATTCGGGTGCCGCGCCCAAGCGCGTCAGCACGATCGCGAATTACGACGATATGAATGCTGCGGCCGCAGCGGCGACGACGGCTCTCTTCATCGGCGGCAACTGGCAATATGCGCAGTTGAAGGCCACGCTCGACGAGGACGAGTTCAACAACTGGACCTTCTCGCCGATCCCCGGTCCCAGCGCCGATCAGCGTTCGACCGGCACCGGCGGCTGGACGATCGCCTCCTTCAGCAAGGACAAGGACAAGATCGAGATGTGCGCCAACCTCGCACGCGAGGTCTATATGGGGCCGGCAAACGCGCTACAGCAGCAGTTGCCGACCAGGAAGTCGCTGTTCGACAAATATGAGGTCTTCTCCACCGAAGCCAACAAGACCTTTGCCAAGGCTCTGGTCGACGGACAGGCACGCCCTGGCGTGCCGATCTATCCTGAAATCTCCAACCAGATCCAGATCATGATGGGCGACGTGCTCTCAGGGACCAAAAAGCCGGAAGACGCTTTGAATGCCGCCTTCAACGCAGCATTGGAGGCTTACAAGCGTCTGTGATGTCACGGCTAAATCGCGACCTGCCCCTCATCCGGCTGCCGCCACCTTCTCCCCGCTTGCGGGGAGAAGGTTAGGGTGAGGGGCAGCCACCGGCACGAACAGGTCAGTCGTGCTCAAATGCCAACCCCGGACAGAGAAGCCAATGAGCCCCATTGCCATCGAGGCCGACAGCCCGCCTCAAAGCAGAACGTTCATGCGCCGTTTCGCCGGTGCGCCCCTGCCCTGGATCATGCCTGTGATCGTCGTCATCGGCATCTTCTACCTTTACCCCGTCATCGACGTTTTCAGGCTTTCATTCACCAATGCCACGCTGATCGGCGACAATCAGGATTATACGCTGGGGTCGATCACCAATGCGTTGAGCTCGCCGCAGCTGCCCGACATTTTATGGGCGACCCTGATCTTCGTCGGCGGCAGCGTCATCGGCCAGCAAATTTTAGGTCTTGCGGTCGCCGTCGTGGTCATCCGCGGCGAAAAGCGCGGCCTGTTCGGCACCACCATACTCAGAACGACGGCGCTGGTTGCCTGGGTCGTTCCCGGAATTGCCGGCGGCATCATCTGGCAAATGCTCTTTTCCGAAGCGCCTTATGGTGCTCTGAACAGCATTCTGCGGTTGATGCACATGCCGACGGTCGCCTGGCTCTCGGATCCCTCAATCGCACCGTGGTCTACCCTCATCTCCAACATATGGCGCGGCACGGCATTTTCGATGGTCGTCATGTATGCGGCGCTGAAGTCGATCGATCCCTCGCTCTATGAAGCGGCCGAGGTCGACGGTGCGACGGCATCGCAGCAGTTTTTCTTCGTCACGCTTCCGCAGCTGCGCGCGGCAATCCTCGTCAACATGATCCTCATTACGATCCAGACGGTGAATACCTTCGATGCGATCATTACGCTGACGGGCGGCGGTCCGGGGCGTGCGACCGAGGTCATCTCGCTTTACGTCTTCAATATCGTCTTTAGAAACTACGACCTGTCCGGCGGCAGTGTGCTCTCGGTGCTCATGCTGATCATCAGCCTCGGGCTCGCCTTTATCTATGCGTCGTTCCTGCCGAAGGAGGAAGAGCAATGAGCGGACGGACCGGAACGCGGCTCGGCGATGCCATGAGCTATCTGTTCATGCTGGTAATGTTCGTATTCTTCGCCGGCCCCCTCACCTATCTCCTGTCGATGGCGATGCGTGACAAGCGCGAGATCTATCGCGGCGCGGCGCGATATATTCCCAACAATCCCACCATCGACAATTTCATCACCGTTTTGAACAACAGCTATTTTCCGATCTATCTCTGGAACGGCCTCAAGCTTGCCGCCCTCAGCGGACTGGGCGTCCTGATCGTCGCACTGCCCGCGGCATATGCTTTTTCCCGCTTTCAGTTCCGGGGCAAGGGCCTGTCGATGATGGGGCTGCTGCTTTTCCAGATGATCTCGCCGCTTGTCATCATGGTGCCGCTCTACCGCTACATGAACCGCCTCGGCCTACTGGACACGCATTTTGCCGTCGTCATGGTCTATATCGCGCTTGGGGTTCCGCTGGCGACCTGGCTCTTGAAGAGTTCGGTCGACGGCATCCCGCGCAGCCTCGACGAAGCGGCGATGATCGATGGCTGCAATCGATTTTCGGTCTTCTGGCGCATCATTCTGCCACTATCGGCGCCGGGGATAGCCTCCGTCTTTATCATCACGGTGATTGCCGGCTGGTCGCAATTTCTGGTGCCTTTTCTGTTGCTCACGAAAAATGATCTGATGCCGATCGGCGTCGGCATCTTTAACTTCCGCGGCATGCAAACCGACTCGTCCATCCAGCTGCTTGCCGCCGCCTGCCTGATTGCGGTTGTTCCGGCGATCGTCGCCTTTCTGTCGCTCCAGCGGCTGATCCTCGGTGCGATGACCAGCGGCGCGGTCAAGGGATGACGAGCGGTTCAGGCTATGCGCAAGGAAGGAATTCGAGCATGAACCAGACACTCGGCGCCAGGCTGTCCCCGGATCTGACCGGCGCCAATGTCGAAGATGCAGGTGAGCACAACAGGGCCGTCGTCCTGCGCTGCATTCATCGTCAGGCGCCGATTTCGCGGGCCGAAATCGCCAGGCGGACGGGTTTTACCAAACCGGCAATCGCCCGGATCGTCGATCGCCTGCTGGACGAGGGCCTGATCATGGAAGCCCGCCGGCGGCATGGGCTGAGAGGCCAGCCGGCGATCGAACTCGAAATCAATCCGGATGCCTGTTTTGCCATCGGCATCAACATCGATCGCGACCATTTGACGATCCTGGCCGTCGATGCCGTCGGCAACGTCCGCGCCCGCGTACACCACGAGAAACGCTTCATTCTGCCGGCGGAGTTCTTGCAGCTCACGGCAGATGCGATTTCGCATTTCCAGCGCAGCCGGCTCATCGACGACGCGCGTCTGGCCGGCATCGGTCTGGCGATGCCGGATTGGCTTGGCGAGATTTCGCTCCTCGGCAAGCCCGAGGCTTATCAGGAATGGACGGCATTCGATGTGCGCGCCGCACTGGAGAACCTGACGCAGCATCCCGTCTTCATCGAAAACGAAGCCAATGCCGCAGCCCTTGCCGAACTCGATTACGGACTAGGCGCTGAAAGCAGCAGCTTCTTCTATATCGCCATCAATCCATGCCCGGGCGGCGGCCTCGTGCTCGACGGCAACGGCCATCGTGGCGCCATGGGCCTCAGCGGCGAAATCGGCTGGCTGCCGATCGCCGACGGCCGGGACGGGAAGGCCCATAAGGTTCAGCTTCTCGGCGAGATATTCTCGCTGTTCTTCCTCTATGATTTCCTCGCGCAGCACGGCGTCGAGGTGAGTGTTCCCCACGACCTGCTGACGCTGGATGCGCATGGCAGGCGCCTCGTGTCACAGTGGCTGAAGGAAATGAGCGCGCATCTGGCAGTCGCCGTCAAGCATATCGGCATGGTCGTCGACCCCGACGCCGTCCTCGTCGGCGGCAGATTGCCGATCCGCATCGTCGACGAATTGCTGCGCTACGTGCATGAGCATCTCGATGCCGATGACACCAACCTTCCCTCGCTTCATCGCGCCTCGCTCGGAGAGGATGCCTCTGCCATGGGAGCGGCGGCCATGCCGATGGCAGCAGCCCTGATGCTCGCGTCGGCCGACGCTGCACAACGCACACGTTCGCCACTCAAGAACATGGATCGCCTGAACAGTTGAAACAGCCGCATGGCCCCAGGGATTTTGGCGAAGATAGGAGGATTTTGGTGAAGATCGGCTTTTACACCTCGACATTCAACGATCGCCCCTTGGAGGAAGTGGTGGATTTCGCCGCATCGGCCGGTTTCGACGCCATCGAGATCGACGTCGGCGGCCATATCAAAACGCCGGATAGGGTGGAAGCTGCCGTCGCGCTCGCGCGTAGTCGCGACCTCTTTGTGTCGTCGATCACCTATTTCGGCAATCAGCTCGATGCCGACCGGGCAAAACGAAAGGCACTTCGGGAAACGACCGCCGAATTCGCCGGCGCAATCGGGCAAGCGGGCGTCCCGATCTTTGTGATCTTCCCGGGCCGGGACGACACCGCAAGCGACGAAGCCAACTATGATGATTTCGCCGATTTCGCCAACGGGCTGATCGCGCAGACGGAGCCCTACGGCCTGACGTTTGCAATCGAGAACTGGCCAGGTCCGAAGGACGATTTCATCGGAACGACACCAAGAGGGTGGCAGGAGCTTTTTCAGAGGATCGGGGATCCCCGTTTCGGCCTGGAGTTCGATCCCTCGCACCTCATTCGAATCGGCGTCGATCCCTATCAGGCGATGGAGGCGGTGAAGGATCGCATCGCCATCCTTCATGCCAAGGACACGGCAATCGATCCGGAGAGCCTGCAGGCTGTCGGTTATCACGGCAAGGGCTGGTGGCAATACAAGCTGCCAGGGCTCGGCCTCATCGATTGGCCGAGGTTTCTGCGCCAGGCTCGCGGGGCTGGTTTCGACGGCACGCTGTCGATCGAACACGAGGATGCCGCCTATGGCTGGCCGGGCAAGAACCTGGCCGCGCGTAAAGTCGGCGAGCGCCTCGGCCTCGATTATTTGAGAAATGTTCTGAGCGGACTTTGACAGCGATTTCGGGAGGACGGCAATGGCCCATGTTTCGGTCAACAATGCGCGCAAGGACTACGGCGCGTTCAAAGCCATCAAAGGCGTATCGGTCGACATCGGCGACGGCGAGTTCGTCGTTCTGGTCGGCCCCTCGGGCTGCGGCAAATCCACGCTTCTAAGGATGATCGCGGGCCTCGAGGGTATCACCTCGGGGCAGATCCAGATCGGCAAACATATCGTCAACGAGCTTGCCCCCAAGGATCGGGACATCGCCATGGTGTTTCAGAACTACGCGCTCTACCCGCATATGACCGTTGCCAAGAACATGGGCTTTTCGCTGCGGCTGAAACGGATGCCGAGGACGGAGATCAACCAGCGGGTCGGCAACGCCGCGAAGATTCTCGGTCTCGAAAGTCTCCTGGAGAGATATCCCAAGCAACTGTCGGGCGGCCAGAGACAGCGTGTGGCGATGGGGCGGGCGATCGTGCGCGACCCGGCCGTCTTCCTCTTCGACGAGCCGCTGTCGAACCTTGACGCCAAGCTCAGAGTGCAGATGCGCTCTGAGATCAAGGAACTGCATCAACGGCTGCAGACGACGACCATTTACGTCACCCATGACCAGATCGAAGCCATGACCATGGCCGACAAGATCGTCGTCATGAAGGACGGCCTGATCGAGCAGTCGGGTTCTCCGCTGGAATTGTACGATCGTCCGAACAATCTTTTCGTCGCTGGCTTCATCGGCTCCCCGGCGATGAATTTCATCAGCGGCAACATGACGGAAGATGGGTTTCGAACCGCCGACGGCCTGCTCCTGCCGAGTGACCGGCACCCGCCCGAAGCCGTGACCTACGGCATTCGCCCCGAGCATATCCGTTTGGACCCGGGCGGCATTGAGGTCACGACGGTTGTCGTCGAGCCGACGGGTTCGGAAACCCTGGTCATTGTCCGGCTGGGGGCACAGACGCTGACCTGCGTCTTCAGGGAACGGATCAGGGCAGCTCCCGGCGAGGTGCTGAGGATCGCGCCGATCCACGATACCGTCCACCTGTTTGGAAAGAACGAGCAGCGGATCACATCAGGTGAAGCGCCGTTGAACTGAGCCGGCCGATTGCCCCTCCCCTTCGGCCGACGCCGGCCGGGGGCGCGTTTTCCGCGCCCCCGATGCGGCCGAGCTCATCGAGCGACTACGTCGCCCCTGTGAATGACGGTTGCACTACGCAAGAACGCACAATGACTGCAAGGCGGATATGAGACGCTGATGTCATCCTGCTCTAAAGCGCGTCGCGATCTTTCAGATTCGCGCCATGCGCTTTAGGTCTTTGTTTTTACGCATGTCGTTGTCGCAAAACCACTGCACACATTTGCGCGACATGCTTAGCTGGCGCCGTTCCTTTTGCCGAGGAGGGCTGCGCGGATCTGCTCGCTTTTGCTCAACAGCGGAGCGGGGACCGGTGCTGTCTGCTCGGGCGCGTCGGCTTTGCCGGTGTTCTGCTTGAGGCTCAGGAAGCGCTTTTGCGCGACCAGCCGGTCTTCGGGCGACAGTGGTTCGACGGGTTCACCGTCAAGACTATGGCGCATGGAATCGGGCTGGGCGCTGGCGAAATAATAGCGCCGGCAGTGGACATAGGCAGCGGTCGCCCGCCTGAGCGTCGTGACGCCTGCATCGGGCTTCAAGAGCGGGCGGAGTTCGTTGAAAAGGCCGACGGCAAAAGGAAGGATCGGATCGCCCTCCTTGGCCGGAAGGACGCCGACCGGCCGGATCAACAGCACATTGATCGCGTTTGCCTTCTCCACGTCGAGCTCGGTTGCCGCAATCGGTCCGCGGCTGATCTTCCAGGGCTTGTCCATGCGTCCTCCATGTAACGTCCATAGCGATCGACTGTGATGGTATCTTGACGGACAGGGCGAGTAACGGAAGTCGCACATCGTCGGTTCCACTGCAAGCAGCCAAGTGGCGAAGAGCCGCTCCCGGGACCGATATGGCCCAGCGTCTTCGGCTGCCGTTGCATCTAATCGTTTTTATCGAGGAATATGCATTGACCTGCCGCATCGATTACACTTCTTATCCGCGCCAAGATGGAGTGACCGGCAGGGGAGGATATATGCGGGTTTTCTCGAGCATTGACGAGTTGCGCCACACGCTCGACGCGCTGAGGCGGCAGGGGCGGACCGTCGGCCTTGTTCCGACGATGGGCTATCTCCATGCCGGTCATATGGAACTGGTCGCGCGCGCTCGCGCCGAGAACGACATCGTCGTCGTCTCGATTTTCGTCAATCCGCTGCAATTCGGCCCGGCGGAAGATCTCAACAAATATCCGCGCGATCTGGAACGCGACGCCGCCATGCTGAGGCAAGCGGGCGTCAATTTCCTTTTTTCACCTGGCGTCGAGGACATGTATCCCCGCCCGATGCTAACCGTCGTCGACGTTCCCGATCTCGGGCGCGAACTCGAAGGGGCGGTCCGGCCCGGGCATTTTGCCGGTGTCGCCACTGTCGTCTGCAAGCTTTTCAACATCGTGCAGCCGCAGACCGCCTATTTCGGAGAGAAGGATTACCAGCAGGTCGTCATCATCAAGCGCATGGTGGACGACCTGGCCATGCCGGTGCGCGTGATATCGGTGCCGACGGTCAGGGACAGCGACGGTCTCGCATTGTCGTCGCGCAACGTCTATCTCAGCGAGGCGGAGCGGCGTGCCGCGGTGATCGTCCCCCAGACCCTTGACGAGGCGGAGCGTTTGGTCGCCGGCGGCCTTACCGATCCGGTGGAACTCGAGGCAAGGCTCACGGCGTTTCTCAATCGCGAGCCTCTGGCAAAGCCCGAGGTCGTCGCCGTGAGGGATGCCGCGACGCTGCTGCCGGTCACGTCGATCGCCGCCCCTGTCATCGTGGCGCTCTTCGTTCGGGTCGGTTCGACACGGCTGCTCGACAACAGGGTCGTCGGAGACAACCGGGTTGTCGGAGACAACCGGGTTGTAGGGAACAAGAGGGTGAACGGCGGGCAGAGCTTGCCGGGAAAGGGAGTGACCAGATGAGCGCGGCCGGAATTCAGAAGCGCCTCACGCCAGCGCGCATCTCCGCCATGAAGGGCGGCAAGCCGATCGTCTGCCTGACCGCCTATACGACGCCCATGGCGCGGCTGCTCGATGAGCATTGCGACCTGCTGCTAGTCGGGGATTCGCTCGGCATGGTGCTCTACGGCATGGAGACCACCATCGGCGTCACGCTGGACATGATGATCGCACACGGCAAGGCGGTGATGCGCGGCGTCGGCAAGGCCTGCGTCGTCGTCGACATGCCGTTCGGCACCTACCAGGAATCGAAGGAGATTGCCTTCCGCAACGCTGTCCGCATCCTGCAGGAAACCGGCTGCGACGCCGTCAAGCTGGAGGGCGGCGAGGAGATGGCCGAGACCATCGCCTTTCTGACGAAGCGGGGGATACCGGTTATGGGCCATATCGGCCTGATGCCGCAGCAGGTCCAAACCGCAGGCGGCTATCGTTCCGTCGGCCATTCCGAACACGAGACATCGAAGATCCGCCGCGACGCCCACGCCATCGGCGGCTCGGGCGCCTTTGCCGTCGTCATCGAGGGCACGGTGGAGCCGCTCGCCCGGGAGGTGACGGCCGCCATGCACGTCCCGACCATCGGTATCGGCGCTTCTTCCGCCTGCGACGGCCAGGTTCTGGTTTCCGACGACATTCTGGGGCTCTTCAACGATTTCATCCCGCGCTTCGTCAAGCGCTACGACGAACTCGCCAAAAGGATTTCGGCCGCTGCTGCCGCTTATGCCGAAGAGGTCCGATCGCGACAGTTTCCGGCACCGGAGCATACATTCAAACGGCGATCTTGAGGCGAGGCCATATCAGGTCCATCACCGGGCGGCATACTGTTCGCGCATGCTCTCGGCCGACCGGCGAACCGCCTCGGAAACCTGTTGGAGCTGATTGGCCATGGGCGTCGAATTGCGCCAGATCATGCCTATCGTTCGCGACGGCTGCGGAGACTGAAAACGGGAGATCGAGACATGCGCCGAGCGCGTTTCGAGGGGAACGGCCATCTCGGGAATCAAGGTGATGCCGATACCGGCGCTGACCATCTGGACCAGGGTGGAGAGAGAGCTGCCTTCCATGACTTCCCGGGGACGGGCCTGCCCTATCTTGCAGAACGACAAGGCCTGATCGCGGAAGCAATGGCCTTCCTCGAGCAGCAGTAACCGCATTTCGCGCAGCGCCTCGCGTTCAGGCACCGGCTTACCCTCGTCTTCGGGCCGCCGAACCAGCACGAACTCTTCCTTGAAGAGCTCGAGTTCTGCCAGGGAGGGTTCCGACACGGGCAAGGCAACGATTGCCGTGTCCAGCTGACCTTGCGCCAGCTCCTGAACCAGCTTCGAGGTTTGCGTTTCGCGCACTTCGATCTGAATGCCTGCAAAGCTCCTGTTCAGATCGTTGATGATCGCCGGCAACAGATAGGGCGCGATCGTCGGGATGATGCCGATGCGCAACCGTGTCAGGAAAGGATCGCGTGCGGCGCGCGCCAGATCCGCCAGTTCGTCCACGCCACGCAGGATATCGCGGATCCTGAGCGCGACGCTTTGGCCGAAGGCCGTCAGCTTCACCTCACGCGCGTTGCGCTCGAAAAGCTCGCCGCCCAACTCCTGCTCAAGTTCTTTGATCTGCATCGACAATGCCGGCTGGGAGATCGCACAGGCGTCGGCAGCGCGCCGGAAGCGGCCATCTCTTGCCAGTGCTTCAAAATAACGTAGCTGTTTCAGGGTAAGGTTCTTCATAACCTCAGCTTATCGCAACGATCAGTAAATCCAACTTAAATTTATGAAGCGCTTCCGATATGAAGACTGCAAGGGGAGAGTGGGGCGCCAGCTCGGCTCATCTTTTTGACGCGCAGACAGATCAAGCAATGAAGGAGACGATCATGGACAACCCCACTGACAGCGCAGGCAAATGTCCTGTCGCACACGGCAATACGCCTCGCAGCAGATCCAATCGCGACTGGTGGCCGGACCAGTTGAACGTGCAGATTCTTCATCACAATTCCGGCCGCGCCGACCCCCTCGGCCAGGCCTTCGATTATGCCGAGGAGTTCAAGAAGCTCGATCTCGACGGCCTGAAGAAGGATCTTCACGCGTTGATGACGGACTCGCAGGATTGGTGGCCGGCCGATTTCGGTCACTATGGCGGCCTGTTCATCCGCATGGCCTGGCACAGCGCCGGCACCTACCGCATCACTGATGGCCGCGGCGGCGCCGGCCAGGGCCAGCAGCGTTTTGCGCCGCTCAACAGCTGGCCTGACAACGCCAACCTCGACAAGGCCCGCCGCCTGCTGTGGCCGATCAAGCAGAAATACGGCAACCGCATCTCGTGGGCCGACCTGCTGATCCTGACGGGCAATGTCGCGCTCGAATCCATGGGCTTCAAGACCTTCGGCTTTGCGGGTGGTCGCGCCGACGTGTGGGAGCCTGAGGAATTGTTCTGGGGTCCTGAAGGAACCTGGCTGGGCGACGAGCGCTACAGCGGCGAACGCGAGCTGGCAGAGCCGCTCGGCGCCGTGCAGATGGGCCTCATCTATGTCAATCCGGAAGGCCCGGGCGGCAATCCCGATCCGATCGCCTCGGCGCGCGACATCCGCGAAACCTTCGGCCGGATGGCGATGAACGACGAAGAGACCGTGGCGCTGATCGCCGGCGGCCACACCTTCGGCAAGACGCATGGCGCCGGCGACCCGTCCTTGATCGGCGCCGAGCCGGAAGGCGGCGCGATCGAGGACCAGGGCCTCGGCTGGAAGAGCTCGTTCGGCACCGGCGTCGGCAAGGATGCGATCACCGCCGGCCTCGAAGTGACCTGGTCGCAGACGCCGACCAAGTGGAGCAACTACTTCTTCGAAAACCTCTTCGCCTTCGAATGGGAGCTGACGAAGAGCCCGGCCGGCGCGCATCAGTGGCAGGCCAAAAATGCCGAAGCCTCCATTCCTGATGCCTACGACGCCTCGAAGAGGCACCTGCCGACCATGCTGACCAGCGATCTGGCGCTGCGTTTCGATCCGACCTACGAGAAGATCTCGCGCCGCTTCCTCGAAAATCCCGGTGAGTTTGCCGACGCTTTCGCCCGCGCTTGGTTCAAGCTGACCCACCGCGACATGGGACCGAAGGTGCGCTACCTCGGCCCGGAAGTTCCGGCCGAAGACCTGATCTGGCAGGATGTGATCCCGGCCGTCGACCACCCGCTCGTCGACGACAAGGACATTGCCGAACTGAAGGAAAAGGTTCTCGCCACCGGGCTCACCGTGCAGGAACTGGTCTCGACCGCCTGGGCGTCGGCCTCGACCTTCCGCGGCTCCGACAAGCGCGGCGGCGCCAACGGCGCGCGCATCCGCCTTGCCCCGCAGAAGGACTGGGACGCCAACCAGCCGGCACAGCTCGCCAAGGTGCTCGGCGTTCTCGAAGGCATCCAGAAGGACTTCAACGCCGCCCAGACCGGGGCTAAGAAGATCTCGCTCGCCGACTTGATCGTTCTCGCTGGTGCTGCCGGCGTCGAGAAGGCGGCAGCGGCCGCCGGCAACGCCGTCAGCGTGCCCTTCACGCCGGGCCGCATGGATGCTTCCGAAGCCCAGACCGACGCGCATTCCTTCGCAGCACTCGAGCCGCGCATCGACGGCTTCCGCAACTATGTGAACGACAAGCGCCATCAGTTCATGAAGCCGGAAGAAGCTCTCGTCGACCGCGCTCAGCTCTTGACGCTGACCGGTCCTGAGATGACCGTCCTCGTCGGCGGCCTACGCGTGCTGAAGGCAGGCAGCCCCGAACACGGCGTCTTCACTTCGCGTCCCGAGACGTTGACGAACGACTTCTTCGTCAATCTGCTCGACATGGGCACGCAGTGGGTTCCCACCGCCGGCAAGGAAGGCGTCTATGAGGGCCGCGACCGCAAAACGGGCGCTTCCAAGTGGACCGGCACCCGCGTCGACCTGATCTTCGGCTCACACTCGCAGCTGCGCGCCTTCGCCGAAGTCTACGGCCAGGCCGACGCCAAGGGGAAGTTCGTCAAGGACTTCGTCGCCGCCTGGACCAAGGTCATGAACGCCGACCGCTTCGACCTCGTCTGATCGGCTGCATTTCGCCCGGGCGCAGTTTCGGCTGCGCCCGGGCATTTTTTATCGGAGATCGGACCTACCGCCCGACCGTCCAGTCCTCGACACGCAGACCATCGACGCGGCGAAATTCCCCGACATTGTTGGTGACGAGAACCAGATCCCGGGTCCTGGCCTGGGCGGCGATCAGGACATCATAGGGACCGATCGGCGTTCCCTTTGTCGCCAATGCGGCGCGGATCTCGCCTGCGGCCAGCGCATCCTCGCGTTCGAAACCGACAGGCGGAAAATCCGCCGTGAACAGGCGCAGGGTTTCGAGATTGTAGGAGATTTTCGCGCTTTTATAGGCGCCATAATAGAGTTCATGCATCACCACGGTCGACAGCCCGATCGATCCCTCGTCGTTGTCGATCACGCGCTTCAGCAGTGTTTCGGATTTCCTGCCGATCAGAGCGATCACAGCATTGGTGTCGATAAGATGCGTGATCACTTGAACAGGTCCTGAAGATCAGGCCTCTCCTGCCCCTCCGGCTGCTCTCGCCCTTCCGCCATGAAATCGTCGCTGAGGCCGCGCTCCAAGGCGCTATGCAACGATGCCCACCGCACGCCGCGATCGGCCCGTGGCCGAAGGATCACAGCATCGCCCTCCCGCGTCACCTCCACCTGGTCGACGTCGAAGCGGAATTCCTTCGGCAGCCGGACCGCCTGCGAATTACCGGATTGAAATACACGCGCATATTGCGGCATAGGGGTCCTCCGCAGCTTGTATATATGTTGTTGTATATACGCGATTGGCGGTGTTCATGCAAGAAGCGTCTCTGCGCTTTCTACTGGCGAGGCAGAATGCCGAAAGGCGAAAGTGACAGCAGATCGGGATCAGTCGTCGCCGTTACTGTCGCTACCTGGGCATGGTTTATGCTGTAGCCGTAGGTGAGGACGCGGTCACCGTCGATCATGAAGAATTGCGCCTGATCCAGGCCGGGCCGCAGGGTACCCGTCACGGTGACGGTCTCGTACATTCTTGCCAGGTGCAAAGGCTCTTCCGGAACGACACGAACCAGTTGGTTGGGCGGAGGGGAAGGCATGTGGCTGCAGGCTCCGGCCCAAGGCACCAGCAAGAATTCGTAGACAAGATCGCCGTCCTGGTCGATCGGCAGAACAAAGCCCGTCAATTCGATCGGATGCCCCTCCCCATGCCAGGCGAGTGTTTCGCCCTGTGGGCCGCTTACCGCCTTGCCCGACAACGGCACTGTCGCTTTGGCCTGATCGGCCGGCCGTAAAGCGCTCCAGAAGATAGGCTGCGCTGCCGCGAAGGCGTCAGAAATTGGCCATGCGCAACAAAATGCCAGAGCCGCGAACTTCAGGAGGAAAGGTTTGTGCTTGATCATTGCGTCTCCCCGGGGGCGGCGGCTTTGATGGACTGCCACTGCCGCGCGGATGCTACTCCCGATCCCGCTCGGCCGTCAAAGCTCCTGGCCTTGTTGGTGTCCTTTGGGGTGAGAGCAATGGCCGTGTGGCACCCCCTCTGCCTGCCGGGCATCTCCCCCACAAGTGGGGAGATTGGCTGGGCGCACCGGTTTCCCCAACCAACTGCCACCCAACTACTTCGAGACGGTAGAGAGGGAGCGGTAGTCCAACCTCTTGCCGATCTCCCCACCTGTGGGGGACGGCAGGCCAGAGGGGGCTCAGGAGATTCCGCGTGGGGTGAACACGGGATTTCCCTGCCGGACCGGTAGGCCGGTGAAGCCTTACTTCTCCGGCATCATCGAAGAGTGATGCGACGTGATCAGCCAGTTCCCGTCCTTGAACTCATAGGTATAGGTGTAGCGGGCGGGAACCTTCGAGCCGTCCTTCAGGCTGAAGGTGTAGGTGCCGGTGTCGACGGCCCAGTTGCAGCCGATCTTGATGTCGCGGCTATCGATGTGGCCCTTGGGCTCATTTGCCAGGAAGTGCTCGAAATAGTCGATCCGTTCCGCCTGGGTCAGGCGAGGCTTGTCCGACAGGGTCGCGAGAAGCACGGAGTCATCACTGTAGTTCTTGACGACCTCCTGGGGGCTCAGCGTCGCGAGTGAGGTATTCCAGCGGTCGAAGAGCTTGGCGATTTCCGCCTCGCTTGTCGGCGCACAGGTTGCGGTTTCGGTAGCCGCCGCGGTCGACTGGACCTGAACGAAACCGAGAACGAGGGCGGCAGCAATGATGGTACGCATTTTGACTTTCCTATGTGGCGGTTCCGGCGGACATCGCATCGGTCGACCGCATGACCAGCAATCTAAGTTGCTGGCGCCCCTGCCTCATCTGCCGGCTGGCTCCGATACGATCTGCCGAACGGCATAGATGACATTCCCGCCGGAATGACTATCGTGCCCGCGTCATTCATCTCGGAGCAGTCCCGTCAGGCATGAACCACGATACAGGCGCGGCGCATTCGCTGAACGTAGCGGAATTGAAGGCTCTATACCGGGCAGCGGAAGCGCGCGCGGCTCGTCTGCGCTTCATCATCGAGGCGCGAAATCTCCTTGACGCACGAACTTTCGAAGCGGCTTCCCTGGAGGTTCTGTCACGTCTCGCCGATTTCTCGGGAGCATCCTTTGCCGACCTCGTTTTCCCGTCCTCGCGGGAAGAGCTGCCTGTGCAGCTGACGGTCGGCAAGTCGACGAGCCCCGGAAGCGACAGCATCTTGTTCACCTCGCAAGACGGCTCCGGTCTCTGCCTGACGCTGATGGGTCCGTCGAGAGGGCGCGCCATCGATGCCGACGACCGGCAGACATTGGAGGTGGTGGCGGGGCAGCTCGCCGACGCCTACAATCTCAATCGGCAGGCGGCGGAAAATCAGGCGCTTCTCGGCGATCTCCAGCGGCAGCGCAGCGAACTCGCGGCCCTCGTCGCGCAACTGATCCAGGCGCAGGAGCAGGAGCGGCAGCGGGTGGCGCTCGATCTGCACGACGGCTCGGCGCAGCTTGCCGCCGGCCTCAGCTACCGCCTGCAGGATCTTTCGGCCCGGATTGGCGAAATGCATGCGCTGAAGCCTGAGATCGACCAACTTGCAGCGCTGGCGCGCCGTTCCGTCGCCGATCTTCGTGCTGCCATCGCCGATCTTCGTCCGCCCGAGCTCGACGATCTCGGTGTCGCCGCGGCGCTGCGCACCCGCCTCGATGCGATTGACGGCATGGAAGTGATCGCCGATCTCGATGCCAGTGCCGACCGCTGGCCGGCATCGACCGGGATCATCTTCTATCGCGTCGCCCAGGAAGCGATCACCAATGTGATCAAGCACGCCGAGGCCGGCCGGCTCATCGTGCGTCTCTTCGAAGACGGCGCGGGGCAAGCCCATCTCGAAGTAATCGACGATGGAAAGGGCATCGGCGAGGAGCGCCCTCCCCCGGTTCAGGTGCGGGGAGCCCGGCTCGGCATCGCAGGCATGCGCGAGCGGCTGGCGCTGCTCGGTGGACGCTTCGAAATCGGGGCCGAGTCTTCGGGCGGGACCCATGTCCGTGCCGTCGCCCCCCTTCAGCAGGAGATGACATCAGGATGAGCGCCTCCATTCTCGTTGCCGACGATCATGACATCGCCCGCGCCGGCCTCATCGCCATGATCGGCGGCCAGGACGATTTCCATGTCGCCTTAGATGTGCGCGACGGCGAGGAAGCGGTGGAAGCCGCAGCTCACCACAAGCCGGATCTGGCGCTGCTCGATATCCGCATGCCGCGTATGGATGGCCTCACTGCGACGCGGGAGATCCGGCGCGTCTCGCCCAGCACACGCGTCATGATCATCACGATGCATGACAGCCTCGATTACCTGGAAGCGGCGATCGAGGCCGGCGCCACTGGCTATCTGCTGAAGGATGCGAGCCGCGACGACATTCTGCGCACGATCCGCCGCGTCCTTCTGGGTGACGCCTTCTTCGATGGCCCTCTCGTCGCCAGGCTGTTGCGCCGCGCCGCCACCAAGCCGCAGACCAACAGCAGCGGCTTGGAGACGCTGACGATCCGGGAGCGCGAGGTGCTGACCAAGGTGGCCGAGGGCCTGACCAACAAGGAGATCGGCCGGGCCTTGAAGATCTCGCCCGGTACCGTAAAGATCCATGTCGAGCGCATCATCGGCAAGCTCGGCGCCGGCGACCGGACGCAGGCCGCGGTCATGGCCGTTCGCGGCGGGCTCGTTGCAACATCCAGCGAAGAAGAGCTATGACCCTGCGTTTCGCCGATCTGCCGCTGAGGGCGAAGGGCATCGTCATCATCATGGTGCCGCTGGCGCTGCTGCTTGCCGCTCTGGCCTCGGTCTTCGTTGCCGACCGGCAAAGTCGGATCGCAGAGGATCAGGTGCGGGTGACGCTGGAGATCCAGTCGGGCATTCAGGAAATCCATGCCCTGATCGCGGAAGCGGCGACGGCGATGCGCGGTTATCTCCTGACCGGCAGGGCCGATTTTCTCGATCCGTTCAACCGGGCGGAGGACCGGTTGCCCGTCGTGCTCGACGAGGTCGGCCGGCGATTGCGGGATGAAGAGCAGAAGAGCCGCCTCGAACGCATTCGCAGCCTGGTCGCAGCGAAAGTCGACCGTCTCCAGCTCCTGAAACAGGCCGATATCCTGCGCGCCGGCGGACGCCAGGACCTTGCGGCCAAGCTCATCGAGGGCAAGCAGGTCCTCGACGTGCTGAGACAGGAGATCGACGCGATGAGCCGGCGGGAGGCGGATCTCCTTCATGCGAGGACCGAGGCCGCGGACCGGGTTCGCACTCTGTCCCGAAGCCTGATGATCGCCGCTGGTTTTCTTGGTTTTGCCGGCGCGCTTGTCGCCGTCTTCCTGTTTTCAGCAAGCATTGTCCGCCGTGTGCATGCGCTCAAAGCTGAGGCGCATCGGCTGGCGCAAGGCGAAGTCGTGACGGTGGCGGACCCTTTCCGCGATGAGCTCGGCGGTCTCGGACAGGCGCTCGAAGATGCGAGCGTCCTTCTGAAAAGGCGCGAGGCCGATCTGACCGAGAGCGAGGAGCGCTTCCGGCAACTGGTCGAAGGCGTCAGCGACTACGGCATCTTCGGGCTCGATGTTGCAGGGCGGGTGATAAGCTGGAATGCCGGCGCCCAGCGGATCACTGGTTATGACGCCGAGGAGATCGTCGGGCAGCATTTTTCCCGCTTCTATCCCATGGAAACCAGGGACACATTTCCGGCACAAGAGCTTGCCAAAGCAGCTCTTCACGGACGCACCGAAGCGGAAGGCTGGCGCGTTCGCAAGGACGGGTCGCAATTCTGGTCGCACGTCGTCGTGACCGCACTCCATGACGAGACGGGCCGGTTGCGCGGCTTTTCCAAGATCACGCGCGATATTACCGAGCGCAAGCAAATCGAAGTGGCCCTGCTTGCCGCCCGTGAGGATGCGATCCGCGCGAGCAACGCCAAGAGCGAGTTCCTGTCGCGCATGAGCCACGAGCTGCGCACGCCGCTGAATGCCGTGCTCGGTTTCGCGCAGCTTCTGGAAATGGACGTCACCGATACCGAGTCCCGGGAGAGCGTCGCGCAGATCTTGAGGGCCGGCCGGCATTTGCTCAGCCTGATCGACGAGGTTCTCGACATGGCGAGGATCGAGGCCGGGCGCATGGATCTTGCCATCGAACCGCAACGCGTCGCTGATGTAATCGATGAAGCGGCGTCGCTTGCGAGGCCGCTCTGCGGCAAGCAGCAAATCCGGATAGAAGTCGTCGAGCCCGAGCGGGATCTCGTGGTTCTGGCTGACCGGCGGCGTCTCCTCCAGGTGTTCCTAAATCTTCTCTCCAATGCGGTGAAATACAATCATCACTTGGGAAGCGTGACCGTCAGCCACCGCGAGATTGGCGACGACATTATTCGGATCGAAGTCAGCGATACCGGCCCCGGCATCCCGGCGGAACGCGTTTCCCGGCTCTTCACCCCATTCGATCGGCTGGGAGCCGAACGCATCGGTCAAGAAGGGACTGGTCTCGGGCTCGCGCTGTCACGGCATCTGATCGACGCCATGGGCGGCGCGCTCGGCTTCAGCAACCGTCCGGAAGGTGGCGCCATCTTCTACGTCGATTTGCCGCGCCCGCCCGCGGCGGCACAGGAAACCCGAAGACGAGGCCTCGCCGTCGAAAGTTCGCCATAGAAGACGTCGCCTATGATTTGATTGCGCGCTTGATATCCTCAACGCCTTTGACGATATGTTTGACCCATGACAGACCCCACCGATATCGTGCGACGATCGACGATCCTGATCGTCGACGACGAGCCCGCAAATGTTTCGCTGCTGGAGCGCATTCTCAAACGCGAAGGCTTCAAGGAACTCGTCAGCACCACCGAGCCACGCGAGGCGTTGCGGCTCTTTCGCGAACATCCGGTGGATCTCGTTCTCCTCGACCTGATGATGCCCGATCTCGATGGCTTCGCTCTTCTGGAGACCTTCGCAAGGCTTATTCCTGAAAACAGCTATCTGCCGATCCTGGTTCTGACCGCCGATGCCACCTTGCCGACGCGCCGGCGCGCACTTTCGCTTGGCGCGAAGGATTTTCTGACGAAGCCATTCGATGCGATCGAGGCCATCCTGCGCATCTTCAACCTTCTCGAAACCCGCATCCTGACCCTGGAGCTTACCAAACACGGGCTGGCAACGCCGAAATCGGAGCGTCCTCGGATCGATTGATGCGGATCGATTATGGCGCCAGCCATTTTGGCGTATAGGCGTTAGGCCATCGGCAAATGTTGAGCGAGCAGTGCGGCGGAAATCGGCAGCAACGAGAGAGACGGCTGAACCAAGCGCGCAGCGCCGATAATGGGGCCAGCTAGGAAGCCGGCCCCACCCAACTCAGAACATGGTATTCTTGTTTGCCGCCTCTTTCGGAACGGCCTGGATCACGTCCCAGTGCTCGACGATCTTGCCGTCCTTGACGCGAAAAATATCGACGATCGCCTGGCCGCGGTCGTCGGCGCCGTTCGTCGCGTGCACATGCAGCCAGACGAGATCGCCATCGGCGGCGCTACGGACGATCTCGGCCTTCGATTGGGCATTGTCCTTGAAGAACCCGGTGAAGAAGGAAATCAAAGGCTTCTTCCCATCGGGAACCTGGGGATTGTGCTGCCGGTAGTCGTCGGCGACGACGGAGGCGGCCTCGATATCGTGCTTGTTGAAGAAGCGGTCGTAGAACTCCACCACCAGTTTCCGGTTGGCTTCCTCAGCCTTCAAATCCTGCGCAGCCGTTGCAGCAAAAGCGCCTGAAGGCACGGCGATGCCCGCCAGAATGGCGAGTGCGAAAAGCGATTGAAATCCCATGCATCAAGCTCCTTGGTATGGATCGGCGATCTAGTCTAAGAAACAGACTATGAGATTTGGTCTATGAAACCTGGACATGCCGAGCAAGAAGGCAGGTTTTGGTGGCAAGGTCAGCGGGCGATGACCCAAAAGGAGGAAGCCATAACCGAGGAAGCAGGTAAGCACGGGGCGGGATGCCCGGTCAGAGGCGTGCTCGATCGCATCGGCGATCAATGGAGCCTGCTCACCCTCGAGGCGTTGGAAGACGAGAAGAAGCGCTTCAACCAGTTGCTGCGTGAGATCGGTGACATCTCGAAACAGATGCTCTCCAAGACGCTGCGGCATCTGGAGCAGGACGGCTTCATCAGGCGCACCGTCTATCCCGAGGTTCCGCCGCGCGTGGAATATGAACTGACGGAGCTGGGGCAATCCTTCCTCATCCCGATGAAAGCCCTGGTCGGATGGGCCGAGCAAAACCATGCGGCCATCAACAGCGCGCGTCGGCGATACGAAACCACTTAGCGCGGAGTTTGAGAGAGCAAGGAGCAGCGCCGGAGCACGTCCTTCGAGGCTCCGGCCTTTGGCCTGCGCACCTCACGATGAGGGGTCCTGGGAGGATACCGCGCCCAAATGAGAGGCGCTGGAGAGGCCGCGCGCCACTCAAGAGAGCGTCATCCTTGTACGTCCCGCAAGGGGCCTCGAAGGAGGAGGCGGATGCTGCACCATCAGGCGATCAGCACCTTGCCGCCCGTCCGGAACGGAAGGGCGGCTTGCAGCGCCTGGCCGATCCTTTCCAGAGGAAACACCTCCCGCACCTCGGTCGCGATGACCTTCGAAGCGATCTGCGCAGCGATCTCCGAATAGGCGCGCTGGACCTCGCTCATCGCTTCGGCATGGACCCATTCCCGGAGATGACAATAGGAAAAGGCGATATCGGGATGGGAGGCCCAGAAGGAGGCCGGAATGCTCTGGCCCGAAAGCAGTCCGTAATGCACGAAATGCCCGCCGGGTTTCAGCGCGTCGGCGAGGACGGAGGCGCACGCGCCGCCGACGCAATCGAGCACTGCGTCGAGCCCGTGTCGGCCGGCAAGCCCTGCGGCCAGATCACCGTCCGCCCTATCGATAATAACCGCCTCGATCCGGCCGCGCACGCGCTCAAGCGATTGCTCGCTGCGGATGATCGCCACCGGCTCCACCCCTCCGGCATTGGCGAGACCGATCAATATCGCTCCGATCGAAGAGGCGGCGGCATTGATGGCGATGCGCATGCCCGGCCTCAGCCCGATCTTGGCATGCAGCATCAACCAGGCCGTCATCGGATTGACGTAGCTCGTCGCAGCCTCGAAGTCGGTGAGCTCGTCCGGAACACGAAGGCACCAGCCGGGATCGGTATCTTTGAATTCCTGCCACCCGCCGGCGCTGCGCACCGGCAGCACGCGTGTCCCGGGGGAAAGTCCATTAACCTCTTCACCGCACTGTTCGACCACTCCGAATGCTTCGAAGCCGGGAATGAAGGGTAATGTCGTGCGTCCGCTATAGGCTCCTGATATGGTTATGATGTCGGAGGGATTGATCGACCGCGCCAGCAGGCGCACCCGGACCTGGTCGTGCTGCAGCGGCGCCAGCGCGGCCTGCTCGAGCTCAACGACGTCCTGGGCCGGGCCGAATTTTCGCACTACCGCCTGATATTGCATTGCATCCCCCACACACTGCGGTTAGATCACCCCGTCGAATTGGTGATCGAATGAGCGTTGACGACAGGCCTTTAGCATCGTTCCGGGTCTCGATGCGAGACATCGACATCTATGGTCACGTCCACAATTCCCGTTATCTCGACTATTGCGAGGATGCGGTCGTCGAGTTCCTGCGGCAACGGCAAATTCTCAGCCATTTCCGTCACACCTCCTCCGGCGTTGCCTATCACGTGAAGAAGGCGGAGATCACCTTTCACAGCCCGATCGACCTTGACGATGTTGTCGAGGCAAAGGTGGACGTGGAGAAAATCGGGCGCACGAGTCTGTCCTTTGCCATAGAACTCTTTCGCCAGCGCGATGGCGCCCATTGCGCATCGGCACATTTCGTCTGGGTCTGCGTCGGCCTCTCCGACAGCCGCCCGACGCCCATCCCCGAAGTGACCAGGGCCGCTCTGTCTCCCGGCTGACGGCCGATCATTCAAACCAGCGGGTGTCCATGCCGATCCATGCGCAGCTTCTTCGACATGCAACGGAGGCACCGGACAAACCGGCGCTGGTGATCGACGGGCGCTCGCTCAGCTATGGCGAGCTCTATGTGCGCGCCAAGGCAATTTATCGGTTTCTTCAGGAGCTCCCCCACTCGAACCGCCGCACGCTCGATCTGCCCGGTGTGGAGAAGCTTGTCGCTCTCAGCCTTGGCAATCATATCGGCTTTGCCGAGTATTTTGCGGCGGCGACCGCTTTCCCGAATGCCTGCGCGGTCATCGACCCGATGATGCCGCCGGAAAGGATCAAACGCATCATCGAGCGCCTGGCGCCTGACGTTCTGATCGTCGACGACGATGCCGGGCCGAGTGCCGAAATTGCCCGAAGACTCGGCATTCCTGTGGTCGCTGCCGGAGCGGAGGCTTTCGACCTCGCCGCGGTGGAAAAGGAAGCCGAGCTGCCGCTCGATGCCGACAAGATCTTTCTGATCGGCTTCACCTCAGGGACCACCGCCGAGCCGAAGGCCTATTATCGCTCGCGGGAGCAATGGCGCCGGAGCCTCGATCGCGGACGCGTCGTTTTCGAGCTCGAAGACGCGCCCTCGACAATGTGCCCCGGAGCCCTCGCGCATGGCCTGGCGCTCTATGCATTGGTCGAAGCTTTGGATGCCGGCGGGACCTTTCATTCGGTCCGGAAATGGGATCCGGGCGTGGTCGCACGCTCGCTCTCCTCCTGGCAAGTCGAACGGCTGGTTGCCGTACCCACCCATATAGCCGGCATTGCAAGGGCCTGGGCAGGCGAACCCGCTCTGACCTCCCTGCGCGACGTTCTCACCGCCGGCGCAAAGCTTGACAGGAACGGTGTCGAATCCATGCGCTGCCTGTTTCCGAATGCCCGTATCCGCGAATATTACGGTGCATCCGAGCTTGGTTTCATGACGGTCTCGACCCTTGTCGGCGGCGAGATCGATTTTCCGATCGACCGGGTCGGACAAGCCTATCCCGGCGTGGAAATTTCCATCCGCGACCCCGACGAAAACGACGTCGGTACCGATGTGGCGGGAACTATATTCGTCGACAGCGACCTGATCGCGGACGGATATCTCTGGGGCGACGATGGTCGGGCCTTCAGGGTCACTGAAGCGGGAGCGACGGTCGGGGATCTCGGCGAACTCGATGCCAATGGCATGCTGCGGGTGATCGGCAGGGCGGGCGGCATGATGATATCAGGCGGCAACAACGTTTATCCTGCCGAAGTCGAAAGCGCGCTCAAAGCCTGCCCCGGCGTTGAGGATGCCGTTGTCTTCGGGCTGCCGGACGCCTACTTCGGTCAGCGGATCGTCGCCGTCGTCTCGGGAGAGACGATGGACCTAAAAATTCTGGCCGATCATTGCGCGAGCTCGCTCGCCAGGTACAAGATCCCCAAACAATTCTACCATATAAGATCCTGGCCGATGACGAGCAGCGGGAAGATCTCGAGGGGGCAAGTGGAGACATCAGTGGTTTCTGGAGACGATCTTGTCCTACGCCTATCAGCCTGACGAGGATTGGCAGCCGGTCGTGGTTGCCGCGTACCGGTCGCCGATCGGCCGGGCGTTCGGATCGCTGTCGACTGCTGCGGCAGAAGACCTGCTTGCACCGATCATCCATCGGATCGTGTCCGAGACGGGAATTGCGCCCGAAAGCATCGACGACGTGCTGGTCGGCAATGCCGCCGGCGGCGGCGGAAATATCGCGCGGCTGGCGGCGCTGACCGCAGGTCTGCCGATGGCGGTTCCGGGTGTTTCGATCGATCGGCAATGCGGCTCAGGCCTGGAAGCGATCATCATGGCAGCCCGGCTGATCCAGGCGAAAGCCGGCTCGTGCTTCCTGGCCGGCGGCGTCGAAAGCGTCAGCACCGCACCATGGCGCGTCGAAAGACCAAAGGCGAATGGGATGCCACCGCGATTTTACGGGCGCGCCCGGTTTTCGCCTGACACGATCGGCGACCCGGAAATGGGGATTGCCGCCGAAAACGTCGCCCGTCAGTTCAGCATATCGCGGCAGAGACAGGATGAATTCTCCCTGCGCAGCCATAGGCTCGCCGTAGCGGCGGCGGAGGCAGGCATCTTTCGGTCCGAGATCGTCGACATTTCCACCGGCCACGGTCTGATCGAACGGGACGAGTGCCCGCGCCCGTCCACATCTCTTGAGGCGCTCGCAAACCTCCGGCCGGTCTTCCTGGCCGATGGGTCGGTGACAGCCGGTAATGCTTGCCCGCTGAACGACGGCGCCTGCCTGGTGCTGGTCATGAGCCGCGCAATGGCGAGAAGTATCGGTATCGAAAAGGGCCTTGCCTTCATCGACAGCGCCGCTGCCGGTGTGGATCCCAACCTGCTCGGCATCGGCCCGGTCGCCTCGACCAGAAAGCTGCTGCAGCGTCAACCCGGGCTCTCGCTCTCCGGCATCAATGCCATCGAATTCAACGAGGCCTTCGCGGCCCAGGTTCTGGCATCGCTGGACCAGCTCGCTATCCCTGCCGACGCGATCAACAGGGACGGCGGAGCAATTGCCTTGGGCCATCCGTTCGGGGCCTCCGGTGCAATCCTCGTGACCCGGCTGTATAGCCAGCTGATCCGCGACGTCAGCGGATGGGCGCCGGGCGCGACCGGCTTGGCGATGGTCGGCATCGGCGGAGGCATCGGGCTGACGGCGCTGTTCGAGGCTGTCAGGCTTTCCTGACGAGACGACGGTATTGCGAGGAGCGGAGACGGCGCGGCATATCCTTCCTCACTGTCTCCGTTCCTCGCGATGCCGGATGACGCGAATCGTCTCCGTTTCCGCAATACGGCTCGACCGCAGGGCGAGCGGCCCTACACCTTGGCATAGGGCGACAGCGACTGAGGGAGAATGGTTCAAAGCCGTGATCGAGCGCATTCTCATGTCCATCGGTTCTGGCTGACGAAGCCGCTTGGCTCCGTCACGGTTTCGGCACTCCGAGCAATTCCTGCTCGCCGTCATATCAGTAAGGCAAGTCAACAGAGGAAACTCCTCGTAGAGGACAAGGAGACTATCCATGAAAATCGTCGTTATCGGCGGCACCGGCCTCATCGGCTCGAAGACCGTGGAAAGATTGCGCAACAAGGGGCATGACGTATTGGCGGCTTCGCCGAATTCCGGCGTCGACACGATCACCGGCAAGGGCCTGGCGGAAGCGCTCGCTGGCGCTGAGGTGGTGCTCGATCTCGCAAACTCGCCCTCGTTCGAGGACAAGGCCGTCCTGGAATTCTTCCAGACGTCGGGCCGCAATCTGCTCAAGGCAGGGGCCGTCGCCGGCGTCAAGCATCACATTGCGCTGTCGATCGTCGGCATGGAGCGGCTGCAGGGCAGCGGTTACATGCGCGCCAAAATGGCCCAGGAAGAGCTGATCAAGACCTCCGGCATTCCCTATACCATCGTGCATTCCACCCAGTTTCATGAATTCATGGCCGGCATCGCTCAGTCGAACACGGTGGGCCAGACGGCGCATCTGTCGCCGGCCTATCTGCAGCCGATCGCCTCGGACGACGTCGCCGACGTCATGGCCGAGGTGGCGCTCGCCTTGCCTGTCAACGGCACGATCGAGATCGGCGGGCCGGAGAAAATCCGCCTCACAGACATCGTGACGCGTCTCTTCAAGGCGACGAACGATCCGCGCCAGGTGGTCGCCGATCCGCACGCCCGCTATTTCGGCGTCGAACTCGAGGACAATTCGCTCGTGACCGGCCCCAAGGCGCGGCTCGGCCAGATCCGTTTCGATGATTGGCTCAGCCGTCAGCCGCCGCAGAAAAAGAGCGCCTGACAGCGAAGCTGCGCCTGTCGACCCATTCTATCAACTGAGGAGACCAGACATGCTCAGGAAAATGATCTCGGCAGCGGCCTTCGCCCTTGTCCTTGCCGCCGGTACTCAGGCTCACGCCGGAGGTGGGAAAGCGAAGGTAAGCGTCGTTTTCGACCAGAAGCTTCCCAATGTTCCCGGCAAGAGCATGAAGGCTGTGATGGTGGAATATGAGCCCGGCGGCCTGTCGCCCGGCCATACCCATCCGGATTCGGCCTTCATCTACGCCACCGTTCTCGAAGGGGCGATCCGCAGCGCGGTGAACGACGGCCCGGTGAAAACGTATAAGGCCGGAGAAAGCTTCGCCGAATTTCCCGGCGATCACCACAGCGTCAGCGCAAACGCCAGCGACACCAAGCCGGCGCGCCTGCTTGCAGTCTTTGTGCTGGACACCGACGAGACGGAACTGACGATCGACGACAAGTGACGCCAATCTCGATGCCCAGCGGCGCCGGGCATCGATTTCCCCGCCGTGTCTCAGGCGGCCTGCAGCGCCAGTTCCAGGTCGGCGATCAGGTCGTCCGGATGCTCGATGCCGATCGAAAGACGGATCGTCGATTCCAGAACGCCGATGCGCTGGCGGACATCGGCGGGCACGCCGGAATGCGTCATGGTGGCAGGATGGCTCGCAAGCGATTCCGTGCCGCCGAGGCTGACCGCGAGCTTGAAGATCTGTAGCGCGTTCAGGAATTTGAACGAGGCTGGCTGACCGCCGCGGATGTCGAAAGAGAAGGTGGAGCCGGCGCCGGTGCATTGCGCGATGAAGGTCCGGCCGGCCGGCGATTCCGGGTCGTGGTAGGGCAGATAGTGGACCTTCTCGACCTTCGGGTGATCGCGCAGATAGTCGGCGACGGCCCGCGCGTTGCTGTTTGCCCGTTCCATGCGCAGCTGCAGCGTTTCCAGCGAACGGCCGAGCATCCAGCAGGAATGTGGATCGAGCTGGGTGCCGATCGCGCCGCGCAGGGCCTTGATCTGCTTGATCACCGCCTTGCGACCGAGAACGGCGCCGGCGATCAGATCCGAATGACCACCGACATATTTGGTCAGCGAATAGAGCGAGATATCGGCGCCGTGCTCGATCGGCCGCTGGAAGACCGGTCCGAGCAGGGTGTTGTCGCAGACGATGATCGGCATATGGCCCTGTCTTGCTCCAATCATGTCGGCCACGCGTCGGATCATTGCGACATCGACCAGGCTGTTGGTCGGATTGGCAGGCGTCTCGATCAGGATGACAGAGACGCGGCCCTTGGCCATCGCCTCTTCTGCCGCCTTTTGCACCGATCCTTCGCTGACGCCGTCGGCAAATCCAATGGCGGCGACGCCGAAGTTCAGAAAAGTCTTTGCCAGCAATGTTTCGGTTCCCCCGTAGAGCGGCTGCGAATGCAGGATCGCGTCCCCCGGCCGGACGAAGGCGAACAGAGTGGTGGCGATCGCCGCCATGCCGGATGAAAACAGCACGCCGCTTTCCGTCCGTTCGTAGACGGCGAGCCTGTCCTCGACGATCTCGCTGTTCGGATGGTTGAAGCGCGAATAGACGAGGCCCGCCCCCTTCCCTTCGGGCGGCTCGCGGCGGCCAGACACATAATCGAAGAAGTCGCGGCCATCTTCGGCCGTGTTGAACACGAAGGTCGAGGTGAGGAACACCGGTGGCTTGACCGCCCCTTCCGAGAGTTCGGGATCGTAGCCGTAATTCAGCATCTGTGTTTCGGGATGCAGGGCATGATTGCCGATATGAGTTTTGGAAGGATGCGGGGCGGTCATCATCGTCTCCTGTGTCGGGACTGCAGAAATGGCAGAATACATCAAAACCATATGAGAGGAGCAATCATCGCAGTCAGTTCATAGTCTTGCCCAGAGTGTCCGCGACATAGGCCCCGCGCGATCCCATCGGCAACGGCGTTCCCGTCGTCGTGTCCTTCGCGGTCTGATGCTCCAGTTCGGCGTTCAGCTCCCCTCCGACGATGAGAATGACGACGGAAAGCCAGATCCAGATGAGGAAGCCGATCAGCGCGCCAAGCGTGCCGTATGTCGCGTTGTAATTGGCGAAGTGATCCAGATAGTAGGAGAAGCCGAGGGACATGGCGGTCCAGGCGACCGTGGTCAGAACCGCGCCCCATGTCATCCACCGGAGCTTGGCAGGCTCCCGGCTGGGGCCGAAGCGGTAGACCGATGTAACGGCCACTGCGACGACCAGTAGAAGCAGTGGCCATCGCATGAGAAGCGCCATGTGCTCCTTGAACTGGTCGAGCCAGAGATAGGAGAGAACAACCGGCATGACCCCGACGAGCGCCACCATGACGACCGTCAAAAGCATCGCGCACAAGGTGAAGCAGAGGCCGATCAGGTTCAACCGGACAAGCCCCCGCTTCTCCTCTTCTTCATAGGCGACGTTCATCGCGTCGAAGATCGCCAGAGTGCCGCTATGCGTGCTCCAGAGGGCGATGCCGAGGCCGACGAAGAAGGTGATGCCGAGCGTAGCGTCGCGCCGATCGACGAGTTCTTTGATCTGATCGGCAAGAAGATCGAACGCTCCTGACGGCATGAGGCCGGCCAATTCGCGAAGATGTTCGGATATGGTGGTCGGATCTGCAACCAGCCCGTAGAGTGATACCAAGGCCGCCATGGCTGGAAACAGCGCCAGCAGCAGATAGAAGGTCACGCCCGCGGCAATCAGCGTGACCCTGTCGGCGAGGATCTCGTGGAAGACGCGCCAGAACACGTCGCGAAGGCCACTGAAGGGAATAGCCTCGGGCGTGCCGGCGCTGCGGCCATGATCGTCACCTGTGCGGCCGGTAGCCGCAGACAGGGCGATCGACCTGCGCTCAGTCGCCTGCATCAACACAAGTGCACCAATCGCTGCGGCCATCATTGTCGCCGCAATGGAGAATCTCTTGAGGTGAAGCGCATCAGGCATGAGCTGGTCTCCGGTCTCGTGCGGAGATAACGCAGGGTGCCGCTAAAGGATGCAAGCCGTTGCTTTCCTGCGGACATTTGATGCAGGCCGCGATGGCCCACTTCTCTAATCGCGTCAGGAAGCAGGGATAGGAACGAGGAAGTGGCGCCGCCGTTGCGTTCATAAGTCATTGATATCGCTGCAGTAAAATCCTACTACGGAAGCAATTCCAGACTTTAGTTTCGTTACCGCTGTGGTGTGGGTCTTTTCAACAGGTCTACCGGGTGGGGCGGCTTGGCGGCCGCGAAGCGGTAGATTGGCGTGCGGCTCATATCGAAAGCGCGACTTGGACCTGAATTCCACCTGCCGCCATTCGATACCGGCGCCTGTCGGCGACCCGCACCAGCCGATGCGCTGTGCAGCAAGCCCGCCAAAACAATAGCGCCGGTGACAATGGCCTGCAATAGCCGTTTGCGTTATCAACGGGCAAATACCGGATTTGCCCCTGCGATCCGATTGCTTTCGCTCAGCGCGCCTCATGCAAAGCGTCGTCGATACCGAGCCACTGCCCTGCCCGCGGACGCGATCTCGGTGGCCTCAGTGGTTGTTTGATAGCGGGGCGGTAATCGGCGGAACGCGCCGCGATCGATCAAGTGGCCACGCGTAGCCAGCCGCGCGGCGAGGAGGCGGGCAAACAACGCGCGCCGCTCCGAACGTCGGCCAGTTCGTAGCCCGGTGTTATTTTGCCGTGGGCGGCCCTCCCCCGGCCGTCACCGCAAGCGCTGCCCGACATCCCGTTCACAAGGCGCTGGAACATCTTCCGACATATCGGCCGGGATGAACGCAGGGTCCTCCACACTGGCTGACAGCGAGGGCTGCCCGTCATCAAATAGCGTGCATCGACGATGGGCGCGGCCCGTCTGACATGATGGCGCGGTCCTGGTGCTACGGCCGGCAATCTCAGGACAAAGCGGGCTCGACGCTGCCGTTCCCCATGCGCGGCTCGCTGCTGCAAGCAGATCGGCGGTAGTCGTCGCTGCGTCAGGTGCGCTGACGGCCCGTCGGTCGATGTCAGCGACCGCCCTTTCGTAACGGGTGGATGCGCCAAAAGAATTTGGTCGTGACCGCCGATCCTCCAAGATCAAAGGACGGCCCCTCCCCTTCCGCGAGGTTCTTCCGCTCGGTCGTATAAAGAACCGGCTGACAGCGAGGCAGCCGTACTGTCGGCCGACCACCACACAAACGCCGGCTTCATGGCGGATGTGCAGCCGACCCTGCGATCTCTCCCAGGCGAACGCAAACCCTGGCTGCAAGGCCGAACGTTGCCTGCTGATGCCGTTGTCCGCGGACAACCGGATGATCCACGTGGTAGCCGCCAGGTCGTTTGCGCATGAACCGGGTTCCGCAGCAATTGGGTTCGCGCAGCTATCGCTGCCGCAGCTACGGCTCTGCCTGACATCTTAGAAGAGCGGTTTCATACGCCCTGCCGAACAGGCGTGGCGTATTCGGCTTCAAGCGTTCCGACAGGTCCGCAATGCCGAAGCCTGCTCCTTGTCTGGCGAGGAGCGGAGCGCCGTCCAGTCGGAAAATTGCCGCGCTGTTGGCGCCGCAGTTACGCATCGAAAGAGAATGCGGCTAGGATACGGGCAGCCGCAACGCCATCGTCTTGCGGCTCTTGCGTCCCCTCAACGGGTCGGCAATCGAGGTTCCTGTCGCTCGACGAAAAGCTGCCTGACTAACGGCAACACGGCCCTCCGGCAGATCGGGTGGCCCTGTTGATTCCACCAACTGAGTTAATCGGAAGGGCCGGCGGCCAGCCCGGTCCTTCGAGGCCCTGCGGGCGCCCCGGCTAAGGGTAGAGAGGGCGGCACGTGGCGGCGGCGAACGCATCAGCCTGTCAGTTTACGATGCATCGATCGGTTGGCTGGTCCAAGCTGTGTCGATTGGTCGGTCTTCCAGAGGCTTGTAGGCCAAGGCCGAAGCCTCGAATGATGCAGCGGATGGCTGACCGCTGTTGTCGCCGTCGTTGGTGACTGGCGCCAGCATGGCGATCACCTTGTTCGATTTCTCGCCCAATTCGGCCGTCAGTCAGGTGGAGGCAATCGAGGCCGCGGTCGATCGGCTGAAGGGTTGGACAAGGCAGGTCCAAGGCGGGTCGCCGTCGATCATTGCGGAAATCGCCGTTCACGTCCAGCTCTTGGCGCGCCCGCAGTACGATCCCTGGTTCGCGCATCAATCATTTCGTGATGGGGTAGATCGGTTCGCTGAAGGTCGGAGAATTACCTCCGCCGGGATCGCTGCTCGGCAAGTTGTCCGCGGACAACCCTTCGCCCAGTGCCGATCGTGTGCGAGAGGAGATTGTATTTGCCTGGGCGTTCGTCTGCAACATCCGAGCAGCCACTAGGCTTGAATTCGCCGCATTGCAACATTACCTCGTGACAGACCGAAGCGCTTAACCCCTCCGAGCCGCTTCGGTCCGACGGACAGCACTCCTCCTCCCAGGCTGTCGGTCACTATCGAAGCCCGGCGCACCTCTCCCGCGCCGGGCTTTTGTCATTCCGGCAGTCGCCGTCGGACGGGCAACGAATCCTCATTTTCCATTCGTGTCGATCCGGTCCTGGCGAGCATGGGCCAAGGCGCTGCCGATCAGCTATGGTGTGGCCGCGGCCGCTTGCTGATTTTTGCCATCGGTCTGAGCGGCTCCTTCCAGGAGGATGTGTCAAATGCCCTGGTCGGATCGCGTCAGCGTTGCGGAAGGAGCAGGTCTGCTGTCGGTGCACCGTAACCCGCGCATGCGGACCACAGATTTAACAAGCCGTCGGCGCTCAATCCCGCCTCGACCCCGCCAGCGTGGCCGTTGCTCGGATCCTTAGCGCCCTTGGTCCGATCATCAAAGATGAAGACCGGCAAATTTCAGCAGCAGGTTTCCCAGCGTTGGATAGGGCAGGGCGCCGGTGGCGAGCTTGCACAGGCTTCGAGATGGCCCAGTTCCGAACGGGCTTTTAGATGTGTTGCCGCCCATGTTTCCTGCGTCAGATGTTTGAGCGTGGTGCCGCATCGTCGGTCAGAAGTGCGTCAGCGGATCAGGTCGATCGAAAGGCAGGATGGCGTCGAGCTCTTTGGCGAGCTGCGCCACATCGCTTTCGTTCCTCGCTCAGATTAGGCAGCCGACTTTCGCGGCGTGGATGGTTCAGGCGTCATCATAACAGAGCGCCCATTGATCGCCGATATACCAGCAGCGCCCTATCCGCGGCGCCGTTTTCCAGAGCAGGCTTTTGACGAACTCGATGCCGCCGCGCCTGAATGCGGCTGTCAGCGCCTCGATCTCGTTGTCATCGATCGACAATCCACCATTGGCGCAGACGAAATAGGCTGTGCTGATCCAACGCGCCGCAAATCCACTCTCGCCGCGCTCAATCCGAAGTGCAGCACCATGGGATGCGTGACGACCGCCCTTCGGCGGTCGGTCCTGGCGCGGTACGCCGAGTGGCAGCACCAGGCGCCCTCCAGGCCGAAGCCTTTCGATCCAGGGTTCCGCGGGCCGCGCGACTGCAAAATTCACATAGATCGCATCCACCTCTTGCTGCGGCCATTGACTGCCGTCGGCGTTGATGACGCTGACATTGGCCCGATCGGCAAGCGCTGTTTGAGCGTGGGCAGCCAGATCGGGATCCATCTCGACGGCATAGACATGACCGGAGGCGCCGACAAGCTCCGAAAGAATGGCGCTGTAATAGCCGGTGCCGGCACCCATATGGGTTATGCGATCGCCGATTTGTATGTCCAGCTCCGCCAGGAGTCGGGCATGCAGCGAGGGACTGCCGTTGTTGACACCTTTTTCGGACTGCAGCGCGAATAGCACGTCCTGATAGGCCAGGACCAAATCGGAGGAGGGGAGGGGACGATACCCGCCGCCCAGATTGGCGATCTGCCATGGCGGAGCACCGAGAAATTTTTCGCGCGGGACGGTGGCAAAGGCAGCTTCGATCCGCGGGTTCGTCGTTGCTGCGGTTGCCGCCACCTGATGGGCGTAAGCGCGGCGGATCACCGCCAGTTCGTCGGCCGTGAACATCGCAGTCGGCATGGGCAAATCTCCCGGCATGGCTTTGATCCGTTTCTTTTTTACGTCCTTGCGGCTCCAAATCGGTCTCTGCCCCGAACGGCTAGGCATGAGGGGATGAACTTGTGACGGAAGCTAAAGGTAAGTTCTCTTCCGTTATGGAAAACTACGTTGTTACTTCATAAGGTTAATATTCCGCAGGCCGGCAAAATTCAACTTCGTTGCCGCACATCAGAGTGTAGCTGCAAAGAGGCCGCATCGGCTTGTCGGTCCTTTTCAAACAGGCGACGCTGGGCAAGGCTGAACCGGTCCGGTCCTTGGATGCCAAGCACTCCCGCAGCGCCATCGAACAGGTTTCAGGCGTCGGGCATCGTGTGGTGCCTGGCGTCCACTCTGAAACGCTTCTTGATCCTGTCGACGGGCGTTCCATCTTGAAGCGGAACCTGGACCAGCCGGTCATAGGTCTCGAAGCCCATCTTTGTGTAATAGCCAAGGCCGCTGACATTGTCGGCCCGAATGGTCGCATTGATGAATTCGAGCCCGAGCTCTTCCGCTGCGGCTCGGGTCGCGGGGAAGAGAGCGCTGCCGACGCCTGGGGTTCTTGGGTTCAAGCGGGCAAAGGTGGCGATGTCGGCAACGCCTTTCGGCGGGTCGCCGTATAAGCTGAGCGATTGGAAGCCGACGAGCGACTGATCATGCTCTGCAACATGGCAGGCAAGAGGAAACTCGCCGTCGATGAACCAGTCCGCGAACTCGGCAGCCAAAAGCGGCGTCTCGAGTGCGGTGGTTCCGCCGGCAATGATGATTTCGTTCAAAAGACTGCTCAGCTCCTCCGCGTCGGCGGAGACGGCTCTTCGAATGTGCATGTCTTGGCTACCTCGTCTTGAACGAACAGCCTATCGGCGAGATCAGAGATTACAAGTCACCAATTCGCTCCGAAGACGAGGAATCATCAAGAACTGCCGATGCCGTCAAATTCCCGTTCCGCGTTCGACAGACCTGCTGACGGCCCTATTCAGGCATTCAGGCGCTGCTGCGTCTGCCGGTCGAAGAAGTGAACCTTGGCCGTTTCGAAAGAAAGCTTCACCGGCTGTTCCGGCAGCAGTTCGACCCGTTCGCGAACGACCCATGTCAGCTCCCTGCCGTCGAGTTCCACGGCGACATGGGTTTCCGATCCCGTGGGTTCGACCACTTTGACCACGGCATCCACACCGTTTTCGCCACCGAAGGTGATGTCTTCGGGACGAATACCCAGTGTCAGCGGTCTGTTGGCGGAATTGGCTGGAGCCCGCGAAAGCGCTACGCGTGACCCACCCGGCAGCGACAAAGCCGGGTTGCCTGCGCCCTCAAGAGTTCCCTCAAGAAAGTTCATCGCGGGGGAGCCGAGGAAGCCGGCGACAAAGATATTGCGCGGTCGGTCATAGAGCTCGAGCGGACTGCCGATCTGTTCGACGCGGCCGCCGTGGAGCACGACGATCTTGTCGGCCATGGTCATGGCTTCGATCTGGTCGTGGGTGACGTAAACGATCGTGGTCTTCAGGCGCTGGTGCAGAGCCTTGATCTCCGCCCTCATCTTCACGCGCAGTTTCGCATCCAGATTGGAGAGCGGCTCGTCGAAGAGAAAGACTTTCGGATCGCGAACGATGGCCCGGCCCATGGCGACGCGCTGCCGCTGTCCGCCGGACAGCTGAGCCGGCTTTCGATCGAGAAGCGGCTGCAATCCGAGAATCGCTGCAGCCTCCCCGACCTTCTGTTCGATTTCCGGCCGCTTGACTCCGGCGAGCTCGAGCGCAAATCCCATGTTCTGGGAAACCGTCATCTGCGGGTACAAAGCATAGTTCTGGAAGACCATCGCGATATCGCGATCCTTCGGCTGCAGATTGTTCACGACCCGGCCGTCAATGCTGATTTGACCGGCGGTGATATCCTCGAGCCCGGCAATCATGCGCAGCAATGTCGACTTGCCGCAGCCGGAGGGGCCGACGAGAATAGTAAATTCACCGTCGGCGATCTCGACGTCGACACCATGAATGATATCGACAGTGCCGAAGGATTTCTTGACGTTTCTGATGCTCAAGCCAGACATTTCGTACCCCTTGTCATCTTTTAGCGCTTCCTGCGCACGCGCAACGCTTGGTACGGCTTGCGCGGAATTTTCACGCCGAAGGCAGCGTCCGGCTTGCCGCCGCGCACGACCGAGCCATGGCGCGTCGGATGCGGAACGGGAGCCGCCACCTTCTCCACCGGCGTGATCGTCATCTCCCATGTGTCGATGAGATCGACATCATAATCGTCACCGTCGACGGGCAGGCCCGTGGACCAGATCACCGGCTGATGCTCGCCGAAATAAATCAGGCGGAAATCGCCGTCACCGTCGCGCGCGCCCGACACGCGAGACCAGGGCCATTCGCCGATGATGCCCAGCGGCTCGAGGCCGTGCTTGACATCGGCTTCCAGAAGGTCGCGGAGGAAGGCGATGCGCTTCCACGCTTCGCCGCGCAGTTCCCCGCCTTTTGCCCACCAGATCAGATCCTCCGGATGGGAATAGGTTTCGCCATGGCCGGCATAGCCGCCGCGCGCCATCGTGATCCAGAAGCGATGCACGAGCTCCTGCGCATTGAGATTGCCCCATGACTGCAGGATGTCGCCCTCATATTCGGGCTCGTCGTTGACGACAGGCTTGCCGTAGGCATCGCGCCATTCCTGCGTCCGCTTGACGTCAGGGTTTTGAATGCAGGTGTGCGTCACCCAGGGCTTGCGATGATCGAAATTCGCCGTCACGTCGCCATTATGGATGGAGCGCAGGTGCTGGTAGGGGTCGTTCTCTTCGAGGATGTGGAAGTAGCGATCCCACTGCTCCATCGGCTTCGTATCGATGAGAAAATCATATTCATTGGCAAGCGACCACCAGACGTTCCGGTAGGCGGCGAGACGAGCGGCCAGATATTCGACATAGCGAAAATCCTGTTCGGCCGACATGTCGGCATAGCCCCACCGGTCATAAGGGTGGAAGATGATGATATCGGCTTCGATCCCCAGCTGGCAGAGCGCTGCGACCTGCTTCTCGAAGTGCTGGAACGAGGCGGGGTTCGGGCGGTTGAAGTCTTCCCTTCCGTCCGCCCCGCGTTCGAAGCAGGCGTGCAGCGGCTCGTTGACATTGTAGGGATAATCCTTCGGAAACACGCCCATCCGCATCTTGTTGAAGCGGGCCTTCTTGAGGGTTTCGAGGGTCTGCTTCTGCATGTCGAGCGGCTGGTGCGTCCAGGCGTAGCAGGTCGTTCCGAAGGACAGGAACGGGGTGCCGTCCGCATAGGCGAAGTGGAATTTGTTGCGCACGCGCACCGGGCCGTGATTGCCGGCCGAAGGCCCGGTCGCGGTCAATGCGCCGGCCTTGCCGTCGAGTGCAGCAGTCTTGGAACGGGTTAGAAAGGACCATTCGCCTTCGCTATCCGGCATGAAGCGGATACGGTAGGTTCCGTTGCCGTCATAGAAACCCGGCACGCGGACTTCGCGGCTCTTATGGGTGAACACGGCATCGAATGCCACGTCGAGATAGGGATTGCCGCCGGAGGGTCCATCAAAGGAGGCCTCGAACACGCCCCATTTTTCGACTGTTGCATCAGACATAGAATATTCTCCTCGTGAAATGCTTTTCGTGGCCCTAGCCTTTGACGGCACCGGAGGTCAGGCCAGAGACGAAGTAACGCTGGAAGATGAGATAGACGATCGTTGCCGGCAGGACGGTCATCACGATGGCCGCATTGAGCTGGCCGTAATTGCTCGAGAACTGCCCCTGAAACGACATCAGGCCGAGCGGTAGGGTCCACATGTGCTGATCCTGGAGCAGCACCAGCGCCATGGCGAATTCGTTCCAGGTGGAGACGAAGTCGAGGATGAGCAGTGCCGCGAGCACGGGCAGGCACACCGGCAGAAAGATCCGTCTGAAGATGATGAAGTGGTTTGCGCCGTCGATCAGCGCTGCTTCCGACAGCTCCTTGGGAATGCTCTTGAAGAAGCCGTGCAGGATAAAAACCTGATAGGGAACGCCGAAGGCGATGTAGGGCAGGATGACGCCGGGGTAGGTGTCGATCAGGCCGAACGAATTGACCAGGGTGAAGAGCGGCGCAAGCATCACCTGGAAGGGGATCATCGTCCCGAACACGACGAGCAGCAGCAGGGCCTTGGTGATCTTCAGCTTGATCTTGGCAAGGGCATAGGCGGCCATCGCCGAAAGGAACAGCCCGAGCGGCACCTTGATGACGGTTATGATGACGCTGTTGAAGAAGGAGTTTGCGAAGTTGCCGCGGCTCCATGCGGCGCTGTAGTTTTCGAAAGCAAGCTCGGTTGGCGGCACGAAGGCGCCCGTGCCCGTCACCGCCGCTGGCGTCTTCAAGGAGGTGAAGACGATGAAGACGAATGGCGCGACCCAGACGAGCGCCACGATAACAAGCGTGATCCAGAGGCCGATCAGAATCGGATCCCGCTTCATCGACGATGGTTCGACCTGCAGATGCACTGCGGTCTGGTCGGTCGGTACTGCTGTCACGATTCAACCTCCTCGTGCTTCTGGGTCCATTTGAGATAGGGAATGACGACAGCCATGGTGATCAGCAGCAGCACGACCGAAATCGCTGCACCTCGTCCGAAATCGAAGATCTGCATCGCTTGCGTGAATGCCCAGAGCGCCAGCATCTGGGTGGACTGGGCCGGCCCGCCGCCGGTCAGGCCATAGACGATGTCGAAGGCCTTCAGGGAGGAGATGACGGAAAGGACGAGAACGATCGTGATCGTCGGCCGCAAGGCCGGCAATGTCACATGCTTGAACACCGCCCAGCGGCCGGCGCCATCGATGCGCGCTGCCTCGACGAGCGTCTGAGAGACATTCTGCAGGCCCGCCAGGAACAGGACCATCGAGAAGCCGACCGTCTGCCAGAGATAGGCGACGAAAACGGAATAGAGGGCGATATCCCTGTTGCCCAGCCAGTCATTGATCCAGCCCTGCATGCCCCACGAGGTGAGCAGCTGGCTGAAAAGGCCGAAGAACGGGTCGTACATCCACTTCCACATTGTGGCCACAGCGATCGGCGCGATGATGACCGGCAGATAGAAGATGGCCCTGAGGCCGTTGCGGCCGAATATCTTCTGATTGAGACTGAGCGCCAGCAGCAGTCCGATCATCGGCGGAAAGATCAGGCTCATCAAGGTCCAGATGACGGTATTGCGGAAGGCAACCCAGAAGACAGGATCTCTCGTGAAAATCGCCGAGTAGTTTGCAAGCCCTACAAATTGCCGCTGCGGATCCAGCCCGTTCCATTTCTGGAAGCTCAGAATGACGACATTGAGCATCGGATAGAGGGCGAAGACGGCATAGATTGCCAGGGCTGGCACGAGCAGGATGAGCGCTTGTACGCGCGGATCATGTGTCGATTGTCGAAGTGACATGCTTTCCTCCTGGCAGTGAAGCGGCTGCCAGCTGATGAAAGAATGTGCCGGTCGATCGACAGCTGGGTCGATCGACTGGCACCTCGGGAGGAATCAGGTTCTGCTTGCGATAAAGCTCTGCAGCTGCTTGGCCGCATCGGCCGGCTCGGTGTTGCCGGAAGCAACATCGTTGATGACCCGGAAATACTCCGTCGTGACGTCGAGCGGGAAAGCCTGATCGCCGTTCATGTACACTTTGCCGTATTTCTGGAAGATCCCCAGCCATTCCGCCTCGAGCGGCTTCTGGTTGGCATATTGTACGTTCTTGTTGACGGAGGTCGAACTCAACTGGCCGAGCAGATCCTGCTGGACCTTCGTCGAGAGGAAGTAGTCGAGGAACTTCGCCGCTACGTCAGGGCTCTTGCTCTTGGTGCTGATGTAATTGTACTCGGCGAAACCGTAGAGACGGTCGGTGTTGGTCGGGAAGGGGAAAATGCCGTAGTCGTCGAGATTGGCGCCGGAGCCGTTAAGCTGGCTGACCAGCCAGTCGCCTTCGAGCATCATCGCCGCGCGGCCTGCGGTGAAGAGGCTGTAGGACTGTTTGTTGTCGATGCCCATGAATGGCTGCAGCGTATAGTCCTTCGTCCACTTGGCAAACTCCGCGAAGGATTCCGTCGCGCAGGGTTCCTTGGTCCAGTCCAACGTCATCGCCTTCAGCGCATCGTGCTTTTCAGCACCGCACTTCGTTTCAAGGATGACGTCCATGAGGCGCATGACGTGCCAGTTGACCGTGCCGCCGAAGGTGAAGGCAGGGATGCCTGCAGCCTTCAGCTTCTCGGCCGCGGCAAGGAATTCGTCGTAGGTTTTCGGCTCTTCCTTGATGCCGGCCTGTTCGAAAAGCTTCTTGTTGTAATAGACGGCCTCACCCTTGAAGGTGAATGGGACGCCGTGCTTGCCGCCGGGGTAGAGGTCGGCAAAAGCCGCTGCCGAGGGCAACAATTCGTCGCTCCACTTATACTCGGCATAGTATTTGTCGAGGGGCAGGGACAGACCGGCCTTCACATATTCGCCACCGAGGCCGAGGCCGGCCCAGCTGAAATAAATGTCAGGCCCCTTGTCGGAGCCGGCAGCGACGCGCAATGCGGTCTTGTGCTCGTCGACGGCGCGCTGGACGATCTCGACATGCGTTCCCGGGTTTGCGGCTTCAAAATCTGTCGCCACCTTCTTCAGAGCTGTATTGGCAGCATTGTTGTCGAAGTTGAGGGTCCAGAGCGTGATGTCTTCAGCAAGAACCGGCGTGGCCGATAGTGACGCCACGGCAATCGCAACGATGCTCGCAGTTTTCAATTTCGCAGAAAGGGTCAGCATTACCGTCCTCCTCTTGTAAAGCCGGGCCCCTTGTTGCAGATAGTCATTGACATGTCAACTGGTATGATGAGCTAACCATCGTGATGTTGGGCAAATTTGGCCATCGCGGCGATGATGATGAGGGCCGAGGCGGCGCCGGGATCGATGTGCCCGATCACACGGTCCCCCAATCGCGAAGCCCGTCCCTTGGCTGCCATCATGCTGCTGGTCGCTTCGCAGCCTGCGCGCGCTGCCCGCTCGGCCGCCTCGAAGCATTGGGGGAGGGGCTTTCCCGACTGCCAGGCATCGAGTGCCGCGTCAGCCGCCGGCTTCCAGGCGTCAACCATCGTCTTTTCACCGGGTTCGGCCTTTCCGCGTTCCTGGATTCCCTGCGCCATTGCCGCAAAGACGCGCAGGAAATCATCATCGCTTAATACTTGCTTGTCCTTGGCGGCCGCTCCGGCGCGCATGAAGGCCGTGGCATATAACGGGCCCGACGAAGCACCGACCGCATTCAGGAAAGCCTTTGCCGCGACGTTGAATGCGGCTGTCGGGGCGATCTCGGCGTCAAGCTCGCCGACCGCTTTCGCAGCCGCCTGGCAGCCCGCATCCATGGCAAGGCCGTGATCCCCATCGCCAATGGCACCGTCCAGTTCGCAAAGTTGATCTCGTGCGGCCGCGATATCCTCGGCAATTGCGGCAACCAAGCGCTGCAGATCTTCGGTCGTAAACGTCATTGATCACCTCGCAAACATCGCGCAATCACAGGGGTGGTCGATCAATCGCTGAAGCTCGTCGTCAAGATGCATGACCGTGATCGACGCGCCGGCCATTTCGAGCGACGTGCAGTAGTTTCCGACGAGCGACGTATGGAGGATGAGCCCGGCATCGTCGAGCCGGGACTTCACGCGCCGCATCATGATGTAGAGTTCCATCATCGGGGTCGAACCCAGCGAATTGACGAGTACCGCGACACGATCGCCCCGGTCTGCTTTCATCTCCCGAAGAATGCTGTCCATGAGTTCGTCGGTCACCGCGTCGGCCGGCTTCAGCGGCTCGCGCGCCACGCCAGGCTCCCCATGGATGCCCATTCCGATCTCCATCTCGCCTTGGCCGATCAGGAAGTTTGGCCGGAGGGTCTGGGGCAGCGAACAGGGCGAGAGCGCCACACCCATCGTGTAGGTTCGCGCATTGGCATGGCGGGCCGCGCGCTCGACATCGTCAAACGAATAGAGAAGATCGCAGGCCGCGCCGGCGGCCTTGAAGATGAAGACGTTGCCCGCCACGCCCCGTCGCTTGTCCCGCTGATCGGCAGGGGCGGACGCCACATCATCCGTGGTCAGCACGGTGCGCACCTCGATCTCATCGAGCGCCAGCATCTCGGCAGCCATGTCGAAGTTCATCACGTCGCCGGCATAGTTGCCATACATGAACAGGACACCGACGCCACCGTCGACCGCCATGGCGCAGGCGATAATCGGATCGGGCGGCGGCGAGGCGAAGACATTGCCGATCGCGGCCGCATCCGCCAGGCCCTTGCCGACAAACCCCAGAAACGTCGGCTCGTGCCCGGATCCACCGCCGATGACCAGCCCGACCTTGCCCCTGCGTGGCCCGTCTCTGGCAATGATCGCGCGGGGCATGTCCTCTACCGCATAGAGATGGCGCGGATGCGCCGCCAGGATCCCTTGCAGCATCTCATCGACGGCATCTGCGCCGGAATTGATAAGCTTCTTCGTCTTCACGTCGATCCTCCCGAGAGCGAGTTCCGATCTCATAGATGCAGCTGCACTGCTGGAGGTCAATCCGCCAGCGCGTGGTGCTCCAGCGGCAGGACGGCGACGGCCAATGGGGCAAGCAGCAGATTCCCGCTTGAGTCCTTCCCGGTCGGCCCGCATGCGCCGCAATCGACCTTTCGTTCTTCGCTCGTCAGATTGACGACGTAAAGCCTGGCGCCTGTAGTATCCCTTGCAACGAAAGACAGGACCTCGGAGGGCGAGGAGGAGACGCATTCCCGCCAGGTTGCACCAGCCAGTTGACACAGAGTCCGCACCGTATCGAACAGCGGACGACGCCCGCCTTGTTCGGTCGGTTCCCCCGGACCGGCGATCAGGCCGAACGGACCTGATAAGGCTGATAGCGTCAGGCATTCCAGACCGGCATCCAGCACTCGTATCGCGTAGCCAAGCGCGAAGGCCTCCGCGAAACGTCCATTGTGACGTGGGTCGCGATTGGCCATGGGGATGCGTGCGCCCACCGGATTGTCCATCGTGCGGCTACCATAGGGATTCTGTCGCATCGGGATCGTCGATGGGCCGATCCGGTAGGGCTTGTCGCCATATATCGCACGCACCGACCGCGTGATGAAGGGCAGTGCTTCCAATGTCTGCATGACGCTAAGATCGTCGGCGGCGTGCACGATCGGGTTGGTGCAGTGGCTGACGAAGTCGAGTTGTCCGTCTGGGACACGCTTCCGGTTGAGTTCGGTGAAGTAGCTCAGCATGCCGCCGCCGATGCGAATGCCGGGAAAGGCGGCGCGGGCAGCTGTATAGACCTCATCCAAGGGCGGGCAATCCGGCCATGTGCTGCCGGGCGGCGTCGATTGCCGGTCGACGGATGGCGAGATCATGATCGCATCCGGCCTGAATTCCGCCAGTTGCATCTGGCGGGCGATCTCGGCCGCCTCGCTAGACGGTGACGATTGGCAGGGAAGGGCGATCTCCAGCGTCGAGCGGCCGCGATGGACTGTTGCGATCGCAGCAAACCGCCTGAGCGCGTCGACGCCGTGCCCGGCACTGGGGTCGAAGTGGAAAAGGAGTTCCTGGGGAGCGATCTCCGACAGAACGGACTTTGCCGACAGCGTCGCATCGGCCTCCTCGGGTGTAACGATCACGCCGATATCAGGCATGGTGCCGGTTCGCGCCCCGAGTTCAAGTTTTATGGCGCCGCCTGACGCCGCAGCTGGAGGATGCCGTGTGGCGTCGCGTGCATCTTTGATGATCAGCGACGTCCTTTGCCCAACGGGCTGATTGGCGGCAATCTGGTAGGGCCAGGGAAGGGCGAGCGGTCTGACATAGGTCTTGTAGGATGCGTCCGACCAGTTCCTCTGATCTTCCATTTCAAAAGTGTCGCCCTCCATCCGGCATTCCGCCTGAACATCAGGCATGACCGCGTGGGTGATGGCGCGCATGTCCTTGAACGGCTGCCAAGGCTCGATGACATCGGGAAACCGAGTTGCCATTATCCGGCCGTCGACATGCTCGACCGTTGCCGGCGAGCCCGCCACGCCGACGATCGGATGCAGGATGCAAAAGCCGCAGCGATTGGTCTCGAAGCCGGTCTCTGTGTTGGCTTCGGCCTCGAAGTCGAGCCGGTCCGCATTTCCGGTGATGCGAACATCGATGATGAGTTTGGTATCATCCGGTCCCTCGCAGCAGGCGCGATAGGCGACCGCGAAACGATCGTCACTCTGCTCGATCCGGAGATTGACAATTTCGGGGCTGTAGGTGCCCCAGTCCCGGTCGCGAACGAGGTATGAAATCGCTCGCAGCACTTCGGTGCCATCGTAGCGGATGGTGCGGAGGTTGCCATTGGTGAGATCGGCTTCCAGTTTTCCGGCTCTCAGGCGAACCGGCGGCGTTTCGACGAGGCGAGTGCCGTAGAGCTGGAACGCATCGACCGTCATCGCAGCATCGCTCCGACGTCGATCGTCTGTCCCCTGGCCGCGCTGTCATAAGCGGCCTCGACGAGCGCGAAAGTTTTCAGATTGTCGGCCCCTGATGTCGAGTGTTCGGCGCCGCGCTCCAACTGATCAACCCAATGCTGCTGGATCGCGTAGACGCTCTCCTGGATGTTGTGCCAGGGCCGCGAGGCCCATGACAACAGCTTCGGCGATACGTCAGTGGTGGTGGTGCCCTTGGCGTTGGTGATTTCCAGGCCGTAACCCTGGGTCAGGCGGATCGTGCCTTCCGAACCGTCGAGCTCGATCAAGGTCTCGGGGAATGGCTCCCTGGAAAGCCTGGTGGCGTAGCTGACGTCGACGACCGATGTGGCGCCGTTTTCGTGATCGAGCAGAATGGTCGCGACATCCTCACCCTTGATGGCTGGATTGACCCGCTTGGTGCGGGCCGTGAGCGAGCGAACGTCGCCAAGGATATAGCGGGCGATGTCGAGCGTATGGATGCCGAGGTCTTCGATGATGAACCGCTCCCCTTCGGCGAGATAGGGCTGGCCGGAAAAGACGTCGTAGGCCGAACGGAAGGAGAAGCGCCCCCAGAAGGGCGTGCCGATCGCATCCGCGTCCAGCGCCTTGCGGACCGCCTGGATGGGCGTCTGCCAGCGAAAATTCTCGTGCACCATCAGCGGTATGCTGGCATTGCGACACGCCTCGACCATGGCCTTCGCGTCGGACAAGGTCTTGGCGAACGGCTTCTGGCAGATGGCCGGCACCTTGTTCGCAGCCGCCAATTCGACGAGAAAGCGGTGGCTTTGGACCGTCGTGGCAATGTCGACGAAATCAAAACCGCCATCGGCGAACAATGCCTCGGCATCGCCATAGCGACGATCGATGCCGAATTGGTCGCCGACGATCTTCAGCCGCTCCGGGTCGCGGTCGCAGATCGCCACGATGCCGGCACCTCGAACGTCGTTCCAGGCATGCATCTGGTTGATCGCAAAGAAACCGCAACCGATCAAAGCCCCTTTCAATTCCGTCATCTTAACCTGCCTTTGCCATCTGCATGAGGGTAACGCGCTGCTGCAGGCGGCGCTGCGCCTGGTCGACGACGACGGCGATGATGATGACGAGGCCCTTGATGACCATCTGCCAGAAGGAGGAGACGCCCATCATCACCAATCCGTCGGAGAGAATGCCGATGACGAAGGCGCCGATGATCGTGCCGCCGATCGTGCCGCGGCCGCCCGACATCGAGGTGCCGCCGAGCACGGCTGCCGCAATCGCATTGAGTTCGAAGCTTTCGCCGGTCGCCGGATGGGCCGCCATCAGTTCCGAGGAGATGACGACGCCGACGATGGCCGCGCACAGTCCGGAAAACATGTAGACGAAGATCTTCACGACATCGACCCGGATGCCGGACATGCGCGCGGCCCGCTCATTGCCGCCGACGGCGAAGATGTGACGGCCGATCGGCGTCGAACGCGCGACATAGGCGGCTAGCAGGGCAAGCACGATCAGAATCCAGATCGATACCGGCAGACCGAAAATGCGTCCCGCGCCGAAGAAATCGAATCCGGTCGTCGCATATTCAGGCCGGCCGACAAGGTTCGGAAAGGTCTGGCCGTCCGACGACAGCAAAGCGAGACCGCGGGCGATATAGAGTGTGCCGAGTGTGGCGATGAACGGCGCAACGTTGAGCTTGGTGATCAGCAGGCCGTTGATCAGCCCGATGAGCAGGCCGATCGACAAGGTGATCAGCACGATCTCGAAGAGGTTGAAAAAGATGGTGTAGCCGATCGGCAATTCGATGCCGTAAAGGATCAGACCGCCGGCGACCATGCCGCAAAGCCCGACGATCGATCCGACCGAGAGATCGATGCCGCCGGTGATGATGACGAAGGTCATGCCCATCGCCAGGAAGGCGTTCAGCGCCACGTGCTTCGACATCAGGATCATGTTCGCCGTCGAGGTGAAGTTCGGGGCGAAGATCGCGAAGAAGATGATGACGGCAAATAACGCGATGAACGTCCTGAGCTTCATCAGCGTCAGAAGCGCCGAGCCGTTGCCGCCCTTCGGCGCAAGAGTGGTGGAGGTAGCCGTCATCATGACGCGAGTTTCCCTTGATGTCCGTGTCCCTTGGCCGAAGCCGCGATAATGGCTTCTTCCGTGGCCTCGTTGCGGTCGAAGACGGCGACCAGCTGGCCGTTGCTCAAGACCGCGATGCGATCGGAAAGCGCCATGACCTCCTCGAGGTCGGAAGTCGAAAACAGAATGGCGAGCCCGTTTGCCGCCAGCCGCCGCATGGTGCGGAAGACATCGGCCTTGGCGCCGACATCGATGCCGCGGCTCGGCTCGTCCATCAAAAGCACTTTCGGATTGGTCATCAACGCCTTACCGATGACGACCTTTTGCTGATTGCCGCCGGACATCGAGGTCACCTCGAAATCCGGGTTCGGCGCCTTGATCGACAGATCGCGGATTGCATCGCGAATGGCATTCTTTTCCGCACCTCTGTCGATATGGAAGAGCCGGGTGAAGCGGCCAAGGCTCGCCAGTGTCAGGTTGGAGGCAATCGAGAGCACCTGGACCAGACCTTCCCGCTGCCGGTCTTCCGGAATGAGCGCAAGGCCGCGGCGGATACGCCGGGTGGTGTCGCGGGCACGAACCTGCTTGCCGTCGATGAAGATCTTGCCGGTCGAGTGTGTGTGACGGCCGATCACGCATTCGAAGAATTCGCTGCGCCCGGCACCCATCAGGCCGTAGATGCCGAGGATTTCGCCCGCCTTGACCGACAGCGAGACATTGTTGACCGAAAGGCCGCCTGTCGGCCGCGGCAGGCTGATATTTTCGGCGCGAAAGACCTCGGCTCCGATGGCGTGGTCCACGGATTTTGCAAAATCCTTGGCATCCGAGCCGATCATCGAGCGCACGATCCAGCGCGTGTCGATGTCGCGGACCATCGCTTCACCGGTGACCTGGCCGTCACGCAGCACCGTGATGTAATCGCCGATCCGCATCAGCTCTTCGAGCCGGTGCGAGATATAGACGATCGCCACACCCTGGGCCTTAAGCTCCGCGATCACCTTGAACAGGATCTCGACTTCGGCCGCCGAAAGCGCCGACGTCGGCTCGTCCATGATCAGGATCCGGGCATCCAGCGACATCGCCTTGGCGATCTCGACGAGCTGCTGCTGGCCGATCGGCAAATCCTCGACCATCGTATCGGCCTCGATCCCGGCATCCAGACGCTTCAGAAACGCATTGGCCTTTTGCACCTGTGCCTTGTGATCGATGCCGAGGATGCCGCGGGTGATTTCACGCCTGGCGAAGATATTCTCGGCGACCGACATGTTGGCAAAGAGATTGAGTTCCTGGAAGATCATGCCGATGCCGTGCGCTTGCGCGTCCGCCGGGCTGTCGAAGGAGACAGGCTTGCCATCCAGAATGATGCGGCCGAGCGTCGGACGCTCGACACCGGCGATGATCTTCATCAGCGTCGACTTGCCTGCACCGTTTTCGCCGACAAGGACGTTCACTGCGCCGCGGCGCAGTTCGAGATTGGCGCGCTTGACGGCGACGATGCCCGAATAGACCTTCGACACGTCGTCGAGGCGCAGGATGATGTCGTCCTTTTGTGCCCCTCCTGTGGTCATGGGCCGACCTTCAGTTCCGAAGGCGTGATGAACGGCAGCTCGCCGCTCTTCGGCAGCGGAAAGGCGCCGATCGCGGTCACCGTCTTGCCGGCGAGGCCTTCACGCGGGATGGCGGAGAGAAAGGTGGTATTGGCCTTCTCGTTGAAGGCTTTGCCGAACTGCGCCCACTCGATCTGGTTCTTGAATTCGTTGAAATTGACGAACTCCAGCGTGTCGCGCAGCGCCGTGCCGCGCAGCGCCGGCCCGATCTGCACCTTCGCATCGGCCTTGCCGTCGCCATCTGCGTCGACATCGAGCGTTGCCGCGCGAGAGGCCGTATCGGCCGCAACAATCTTGCCGGTGATCTTCACCGCATAGGTCCATGGCGAGCTGCTCTGCTTGCGGGGATTGCCGTATTTCTCGCCTGCGGCGTCGGGGCTGGAGGCGGCCAATTGTATGACGTCCTTGAGATCGCCGGCGCGCTTCTCGAAATAGGGCACTGCCTCAGACTGCCAGATCGCCTCGACCTTTGCATTCGGGTCGAAGGCGGTCTTGGCCGCTGCCGCCGCCTTTTCCTCTGCCGTCGGCGTCTTGATGATCTTGCAGCCGGGCAAGGCGGCCGCCACGACGGCAGCGATGAGAGCGCCCTTCATTCTCAACATGCTTTAAACCTCGACGTCTTGCGAAATGCATTGCGGAGGGCGCAGCGCTGCGCCCTCCGCAATTCGCGGCTGATCAGTTCGTCAGGGCGAAGGTTTCGAGCTTGCCGGCATTGTCGGCATTGATGAGAACGCAATCCATCAACTGCTTCTCTTCCTTTGGCGTCGTCTTGTTCTTGATGTAGGCGTCTGCCTGTTCCACTGCCAACTGAGCCTGCGCATAGGCGGGCTGCAGGACCGTCGCCTTGATGCCGCCCGACTTGATGGAGTCGCGCACGTCGTTGGAGCCATCGAAGCCGACGACGATCACGTCCTTGCGGCCGGCCGCCTGCAGCGCTGCGATGGCGCCCATGGCCATGGTGTCATTGCCTGAAATGACGCCCTTGATGTCGGGATTTGCCTGGAGGATGGTTTCCATCTTCGAATAGGCTTCCGTCTGGCTCCAATTGGCCGACTGCTTGGCAACGGACTTCAGATCCGGATAGTCGTCGATGACGTCATGATAGCCTTGCGAGCGGATGCCGGCATTGGTGTCGGACTCCTTGCCCACCAGTTCGACGTAATTGCCCTTCTCGCCCATCAGCTTGACGAATTCCTGCGCCCCGAGCTGGGCGCCCTGATAGTTGTTCGAGACGATCTGGGCGACGGCAACGCCCGTCGCGTTGATTTCGCGGTCGATCAGGAAGGAGGGGATGCCTGCATCCTTCGCCTTTTTGACGGCCGCGACGGAGGCGTCGGCTCCGGCATTGTCGAGGATGATCGCCTTGGCGCCGCGCCCGATCGCCGTGTCGATCATTTCGGACTGCTTGTTGGCGTCGTCGTCATGCGTCATGAGCAGCGTCTCGTAGCCGAGTTCCTTCGCCTTGGCTTCGGCGCCGACGGCTTCGGCCTTGAAGAAGGGATTGTCATGCGCCGGCGTGATGATGGCGATGAGATCGGCCGAAAAGGCCGGAAGAGCCGTTCCGAGCGCCAATGCGCCGGCAAAAGCTGCAAGTGTCAGTCTGCGCGTCAGTTTCATTTTTTCCTCCCTGTTGTGAATGAAGCCCCTTCTCCCCGGGGCGGTTGAGGGGAGGGTTTGCCTCCCCAAGCCGGTTCAGGTGATGCGCCGGATGCTTTCGGCGATCTCCTGCGGTTCGAATACCTTTTTCCAGTCGTCGCGCATCAGCGCCGGGATGCCGAACTCGATCGCCTTGTTGCAGGCATCCGAGAACACGCCGTCGACTTCCTTGAAGATGACCGCGCCGAGCACGTTCATATGGCCGAGCAGGAAATCGCGGGCGGCCTGTTCCGGCACGCCGCGTGCCACGCATTCGTCCATGGCCTGTCGCATGACGACGAGCAGCGATGCGCAGACGGTTTCCGACAAGCCCGGTTCGAGCATGGCAAGCTGGTCGACCGTGACCCGGTGCGAGCGCATGACCGGGGCCCAGATCAGCTTGGCGATTTCCTCGCCGAGCGCGTAGGCGCTTTCGGGGCCTTGCATCAGTGCCGAGACGATATGCTGCTTGGCGAAGAGGCCGCCGAAGTGGTCCTTTTTCGCCTGCATGTCCGTCTCGTCATTGAAAATCGGCGGATGGCAGGGATGGGTGACGAAGTAGGTAAGATCATCACGCTTCGGCAGGTGGCCGGCAAAAGGAGCCGCAGCGTCCAGCGCGATCACCATGGTACCCGATGCGAGCTTGTCGACGATGCCTGCCGCGACCTTGCCGATCGCCGTGTCCGGCACGGCAAGGATCACCACCTCGGCGCCGTCGAGCCCGATATCGACGGGCACGCAATCGACACCGAGGTCATTTTTCAAACGCGCCTTGCCTGCGTCGCTCACCTCGATATGGCGGACGTCGAAACGCGAGCCTTTGAGATTTTTGGCAAGCCGGTATCCCATTTTCCCGCCTGCGCCGAAGAGGGCAATCTTAGTCATGTTTCCTCACCTTTTCCGTTTCTGGATAGGATCATATACTGGTATAATGAGTCAATCACCATATCACTTAATTCGTATGATCCGCACGTTTTTCTCCGCCAAGCCGGATCGGGGGAAACCATCAGCGTTTCCTCCCATCGCGGATCTGCGTGAAATAACCGTCGGTGCCGACCTGGCCGCCTTTGAGGGCGATCTGCAGGCCGTTGGTCGGCTGATAGTCGCCATGCGCGAGGCAAAGCGGAGAACCCGGCGTCTGGGGCAGCGGCAGAAGCGTCGTCAGCGCGTCGATCTTCAACTGCCTGAGGGCATGACTTGACGTGTCGCCGCCGGCGACGACCGCACGCGAAAGCCCTTCGTTCTCGATCAGGCGGCGCAAGATCGTGCCGAGCGCTCTCCCGAGCCGGTGACGAGCGCCTGGAAGCTTGTCGATGTCGGCGCCGCGGTCGGCGGACGGGCCAAGCGCGGTGTAGAGGATGACGCTCTTGCCTTGCTTGAGCTTCTCGGTTCCCGCCTCTACCGCAGCATCCACCGCGCCTTCGCCGTGCTCCGAAACCAGTGCCAGCGGATCGAGCGCGATGCTTTCGAAGCCGTTCTCGACGGCCGTCCGGATCTGGCGCTCGGTCGTCGGCGATACGCTGCCCGACACGACGGCGAGGCGATCGACCGGACCGATATCGGGAAACTCGGCGCCGCTCGCGCCGATGAAGCCGCTCCGTCGCCATGCGCTGAGCAGGGCATATTCGACCCCCGAGGAGCCGGCGACGAAGCTTCCCGAGCGGCCGGTGACACGAAGCAACTGCCGACCGGCGGCCTCCTGCGTCGCTTCGGAATCGACATCGATGAGCAGAATCCCTTCTGAAGCCGACGCCAGTTCGTCGACACGCGCATCTGCGTCCGTCGCGGTGATGGCGATAAGATCGGCGACCAGGACGGGAAGGCGGGTCTGTTTCGACAGGTGAACCGCAAGGTCCGCCTCATCCATCGGGGTCACCGGATGGCGGCTCATGACGGGATGGCGGTCGATACGAAAGATCCGGCCCTGGTAAGCGGCAAAGAGATTGCCGAATGCCGTGTAGCGCCTTAGTTGCGGCGCGCCGACGATGACGGGCGCCACGGATTGCCCGAAGACCGATCGGCCGATTTCGATAGCTTTGCCGATATTGCCGATTTCGGGGCTGGAATCGAAGGTCGAGCAGACTTTGTAGTGGCAGATGTCAGCGCCCAGCGAATTCAGCCACTCGAAAGCGCGCGCAAGGTGCTCTTGCATCCATGCGGGGGGCTCGCTGCGGCTTGTCCCGGCAATGCCGATCGCGCGGCAATCCCGAAAGCGCGCAAGCAGTTCCGGCGTGGGAATGTCGAGGAAGAGCACGGTCGACACGCCGTTCGAGGCGAGCGCCTCCATGACATCGGTGGAGCCGGTGAAGTCGTCCCCGTAATAGCTGACGAGAGGTCCATCCATGGTGGTCACGCGCCCTTGCCGCCGCTAAATTTTGCTATCGACGCTGCAAGCTCCGGATGATCTTTCGCATAAGTCTCCAACGCGATGTCCGCGACCGCGGCCTGCCAGGCCTGCTGCACGGCCCGAACCCCGGCCGCCGGGCCGCCGGGATGGCTGACGATACCTCCGCCGCAGAGATAGAGAAGATCGATGGTGCGGCCGGTCCGCTGATAGGTCTCCGGCGCCTGTCCTCCCCACTGGCCCGAACCGGCAACCGGAAGCGGGCAATCGGAGGCATTAAATAACGGCGTGCTGACGGCCTTGAAGGACGAGACGAAGCTGTCGTCCGGCTCCCAATACTTGACCCTGATGCCGTTGATCTGAAACTGGTCGACCCCGAGCAACCGCCAGAACTGCTGATAGACCTTGAAATCCATGCCGGCGCCCGGATCGCGCGTCAGCACGTCCCAACCGTTTCGATGCGCATGCAGCACCAGATCGGAGCGCTTGCGCAGAAAGCTCATGCCGCCGAAGCCGATCGAGTTGATGTTGACGACGGCGCAGTTGCCGCCGGCCTTGGCGACGATGTCGTGGTTGCGCATCATCTCGTCGGGGTCGGCATGCGAGATGCCAAAGGCATACATGACCTTCTTGCCGGTCTTCTGCTCGTGATCGAGAATGCATGGCATGATCGCCGCAACGCGGTCCTTGAGCGGCGAATAGGCCGGGCTCATCAGTTTTTCATCATCCTTGATGAAGTCGACGCCGGATGAGATCAGCTCGCCGACCAGTTCCGCCGTCTCGTGTGGTCTGAGGCCAAGCGCCGGCTTGACGATCGTTCCGATGATGGGGCGATCTTCGACGCCGGTGAGGCGGCGGCTCCCAGGGATGCCGAACTGCGGTCCGGGATGCGCGCTTTTGAAGGCGTCAGGCAGCGTCATGTCGACGATGCGGATGCCGGTCATGCCCTTGATGGAGTAGACGCCGCCGATCGCAATGGTCATCAATGCCGAAAGGTCTGTCCCGATCGCGTCCAGCGGAAAGGCGATGTCGATATCGGCGCGATGAAGCAGCGTGCCGGGGGCGACCTCGGGCCAAGTCGGATGACTGGCGCCTTCGAGCGGACGGATCGCCAGCACGCGGGCGGCGACACGCGATTTCAGCTCTTCGGTCTCGCCGGGGACGGGAACGAAGGTTCCGGTCGACTGGTCGCTCGCGATCTTTTCCGCCATCGCCTCGACGCTGCCGGGCGTTTCGATACGGTAGGTCAGGGTAATCATCATGAAACTGACGGTTGCTCCTCTCGCCACGCAGATTACCATGGCGTCAACTTGTGATCTGGTATAATGAGTATTCCAACTTATGAAAAGTAGAATCTTCGGATCCGCAAATTTTCGCCGACAGCTTTGTTCTCGACACGGAAACTGTTAGGAGAAAACATTTTGAGCCAGCGAGATGTGATGACCCAGCCCCTCGAACAAATCGTCCGCCGAAAACTCTCTGACGAAGTGTTTGATCGACTTGAGCGAATGATCACCTCGGGCGAGCTTCAGCCCGGCGACGAAATGCCATCCGAGCGCGTGCTGATGGAACGCTTCGGCGTCGGCCGGCCGGCAATCAGGGAGGCCATGCAGTCCCTTGCCAATAAAGGTCTTGTCAGCATTTCGCACGGTGAGCGGGCGAAGGTCCTCAGGCTGACGGCAAAGTCGATATTCCGCCAGGTTGATCTCACCGCCAAGATCATGCTGTCGCAATCAGCGGACTCGCTGGAGCATCTCAAGAGCGCCCGCATCTTCTTCGAGCGGGGCATGGCACGCGAGGCCGCGCAGCGGGCCTCGGTAAATGATATCGCCGACCTCAGGAATATCATCGAACGCCAGCGAATGTCGCTTGGGCGGGCCGAAGAGTTCATCGACGCGGACATGGAGTTTCACACCCGCATCGCGCAGATATCGGGCAATCCGATCTACGTCGCCGTCAGCGAAGCAATGCTTGCCTGGTTGAAGGAATATCATACCGAGATGCTGATCTGGACCGGCAAGGAAAAATTCACGCTCGCCGAACACGACGAAATCGTCGACCGCCTTGAAGCAAACGACGTGGATGGCTCGGAAACGGCGCTCCTCAAGCATCTCGAGCGGTCGCGAGCGCTTTACGCGAAGTAATCTTCACGAACTCGGTCGCCGCTGGCCATCGCTCACTTCCTGACTCTGCCTCACCTTTGATCCTTGGGCGCGCCCGGGGCTCCAGAGCATATGGGATGTTCGTAGGCAGAAACTGCGGAACAATGACGTGCCGGCGAGGTTCTGCCTGATCACCCAAAGATCCCAAGGAGGACACCAGGATGCGTATGAAACTCGTAGCAGCTTCGCTTTTCGCTGTTGGCATGGCCACGTCAGCTTTCGCCCAGTCCAATCCGGCACCAGCCGGCGCCACGATCGATAAAAACCAGGCCGATCAGGGCGGCGGTGCAAGCGGCGATATGAAGGCCAAAAAGCCGATGGCGACCGATACCACCACGACCGGCTCTACGACCACCGGCACAATGAAAACCGACAAGCCCAAATGCCCCAATCCGGTCAACAACTCCGACAATCTTCAGACGCAGGGCGGCACGAGCAATGCCACGCCGATGGATGAGGCCTGCGCGGCCCATAACAACTAGTCGGCCACCGTCGCAAAGAACCCCGCCTCGGCGGGGTTTTTGCGTGCTCGGCTCGGTCTATGTTACTCTCCTTTCAAGTTTATGCGGCGGATTGACGCACAACCCAAGGGGTGATACCTGTATGTTAATTGGTCAGGCCAGTTGACCAGTCTGCGCGCTTGAGGAGAAGCTCGCCGGGGAGGCCATGATGTTTTCGCCTGTTGAATCACGCCGTCTTTACCGGCAGGTCGCGGATCAGATTCGCTTGATGATCGCCAGCGGCGAGCTTGCCGTCGGCCAGCGGCTGCCGGCCGAGCGCGATCTGGCGGAGCAACTGTCGGTGTCACGCCCGACCGTCCGCGAGGCGCTGATCGTTCTGGAGGTCGAAGGCCTCGTCAACATCCGCATGGGATCCGGCATCTATGTGGTGCGCCGGCATGCCGCGACTGCCGCCGGGGCCGAGCGAGAGCCGGTGGAGGGGCCGTTCGAGCTGCTGCAGGCGCGTGCCATTATCGAATGCGCCATCGCCGAAGAGGCTGCCGGTCGCGCCAAACCGGACGATGTCGCTCTGCTCGATGAGGCTCTGACGCGCATGAGTGGCGTGGTCAACGATGCAATCGCGGTGCTCGATGCCGATCGCGCCTTCCACACCGGCATTGCCGCCATCGTCGGGAATGCGACATTGATCCGCGTGACGGGCGAGATGTTCGACATGCGCATGACCCCTTATTTCGCAAGGCTCGCCAGCCACTTCGAGGGGCCGACGACATGGCGTAGCGCCCTGGACGAACATCGCGCCATTCGCGACGCGATCGCCGCCGGCGATGCCGCCGGCGCCAAGGCTGCCATGCGCGCCCATCTCACAATGTCGCAGAAGAGATTTTCCGAGAGCTTCGGGGAGGAGTTTTCGGGGGAAGAGGAGCGCGGACGCAACAGGCGGCCGTCGAAAGCAACTGCCAAGACTTAACCCAAGCTCGGGAGGAGAGAGCAATGAAAAGCAGACTGGCAACGATACTTTGCACTGCAGCCGTCATCATGGCGAGCAGCGCGATCGCGCAGGCCCAGACAGTGCTGAAATGGGCGCATGTCTATGAAACGTCCGAGCCCTTCCACACGGATTCCGTCTGGGCCGCGGAAGAGATCAACAAACGCACCGACGGGCGCTACAAGATCGAGGTCTATCCGGCGTCGCAGCTCGGCAAGGAAGCCGACATCAACCAGGGCCTCAAGCTCGGGACGGTCGACATCATCATCTCGGGATCGAGCTTTGCGGCGCGCGACTACAAGCCGATCGGCGTGACCTACTTTCCCTATATCTTCCGCGGTCCCGATCACCTGATCGCCTATACCAAGAGCGATGTCTTCAAGCGCCTTGCCAAAGGCTATGAAGACAAGACCGGCAACCACATCACCGCCGTCAGCTATTACGGCACGCGCCATACGACATCAAACAAGCCGATCGCCAAATGCGCCGATATGCAGGGCCTGAAGATCCGCGTGCCCGACGTTCCCGCCTATCTCGCCATGCCGCGCGCCTGCGGCGCCAACACGACGCCGATCGCCTTTGCAGAAGTCTATCTCGCCTTGCAGAACGGCACGGTCGAGGCGCAGGAAAACCCGCTGACGACAATCGAGGCGAAGAAGTTCTACGAAGTCCAGAAGAACATCATCCTCACCGGCCACATCGTCGATCACCTCAACACCGTGGTCTCGAAGACGCGGTGGGCGAGCCTTTCCGACGAGGACAAGAAAATCTTCGGCGAGGTCATGCAGGAGGCCGCCGAGCGCACGAGCAAGACGATCGCCGGCAAGGAAAACGGTCTTATTGCGACCTTCAAGGAAAAGGGCCTGAACGTCGCCGAGGTCGACAAGGCCGATTTCGAAAAGACCGTGATGGAAAAGGTCAAGTTCGAGGATTTCGGCTACGAGAAGGCCGATTGGGAAGCAATCCGCGCGATACAATAAAGCCCGCAAGCCACCCGTTCGTCATGCCCCTCACCCTAACCTCTCCCCGTTTAGACGGGGAGAGGGGACGTGCCAATGCAGCGTCGAGGGTTGAAGAAGCCGCTGCGGCATGTCCCTTCGCCCCGTTTGCGGGGGTCCGAAGGACGGGTCGAGACACGTGGCTCGCCCCAGGCAAGGGTGGCGGCAGCCGGATGAGGGGCAGGCGCCGCCGAGCGCAAGACGATGTCGACACGAAGGGCACGCCCCCCACGCCGCGCCCTTCTTCCTCAACTGAAACAGGGCCGATCATGTCGCAAGAAATTCACACGCCAATCACCGCCGAGGAAATCGGTCACGAGTTCGAAGGGCACGCGCCGACGGCAAACGTCTCGGACTATGCCATCGAAGACTGGATCACGCTGATCGTCTTCTGGCTGATGGCGGGTTGCGTCTTCCTGCAGTTCTTCACGCGCTATGTGCTGAACGACAGCTACGCATGGACCGAGGAGATTGCGATCAACTGCCTGATCGGGGTCGTCTTTCTGGGTTCCGTCATGTGCGTGCGCACCTCGCGGCATATCCAGGTCGATGTGTTCTATCACTATATGCCTGCAGGCCTGGCGCGCGTGCTCGCCACCTTCGTCGATATCGTCCGCATCGGCTTCTTCGCCTATGGCTGCCACCTGATGTGGCGCTATGTCGACATCGTGGCGGATGAGCAGATGGTCACCATCGACCTGCCGCGCAACATCGTCTTCTACGCCGTTCTCATCGCTTTCGTGCTGATGCTGATCCGCGCGGTCATCGTCTTCATCACCAACATGCGCCGCGGCTACTCCGTTCTGGAGCGCCCCGAAGAATTCCAGACCGTCGAGGGTTGATCCGATGCTGCTGCTTCTTGGTTCGTTTCTGGTGCTGATGCTGATCGGGGTGCCCGTCGCCATCTCGATGGCTGTCGCATCCGTGCTTTACATCGTCCTTTACGGCGTCGCCCCCGACATCATCGTCGCCCAGCGCATGATCGCCGGCGTCGAAAGCTTCCCGCTGCTCGCCGTGCCGTTCTTTATCCTCGCGGGCAACCTGATGAACTCAGCTGGTGTCACCGGCCGCATCTATTCCTTTGCCGTCGCTCTCGTCGGCTGGATGAAGGGCGGTCTTGCGCAGGTCAATATCATCGGTTCGGTGATCTTCTCCGGAATGTCGGGCACTGCGCTCGCCGATGCAGCGGGTATTGGCACGATCGAGATCAAGGCAATGAAGGATCACGGCTATCCGGTCGAGGCCGCGGTCGGAGTGACGGCAGCGTCTGCCACGCTCGGCCCGATCTTCCCGCCATCGCTGCCTTTCGTGATCTACGGCATGATGGCGAACGTCTCGATCGGCGCTCTTTTCATGGCAGGCATCCTGCCAGGCATTGTGATGACGCTGCTGATGATGATCACTGTCGCCGCCTTCGCCTATAAGAAGCGCTGGGGCTCGGACGCACCGTTCGATGTCAGGCAGTTGCTGTCGGCCGGGATGGAAATCGTCGTCGTCCTGGCGGTGCCGCTGGCCATCTATCTGATGATGCGTGCCGGGGTATCGATGAATGCCGCAGCCGGCATCGCCCTTGCCCTGCTTCTTGCCCTCGACTGGTGTTTCCGCTTCTCCGCCGTCATGGCGCTGATGACGCCAGTGATCCTGATCGGCGGCATGACGATGGGCTGGTTCACGCCGACGGAGGCTGCCGTCGCCGCCGTCCTCTGGTCTCTGTTCCTCGGCCTGGTGCGCTACCGCACGATGACGCCCTCGACGCTCGCCAAGGCAAGTTTCGATACGATCGAGACGACGGCATCGGTTCTCTTCATCGTCACCGCGGCATCGGTCTTTGCCTGGCTGTTGACGGTGAGCCAGGCGGCACAGCTGCTGTCCGATGCTATCCTGTCGATCACCGACAATAAATGGGTTTTCCTTATCCTGGTGAACCTCTTGATGCTCTTCGTCGGCTGCTTCCTGGATACGATCGCGGCCATTACCATCCTCGTGCCGATCCTTCTGCCGATAGTCCTGAAGTTCGGGATCGATCCGGTCCAGTTCGGTCTCATCATGACGCTGAACCTGATGATCGGCCTGTTGCACCCGCCGCTCGGCATGGTGCTTTTCGTGTTGTCGCGGGTCGCGAAACTCTCCGTCGAACGGACGACCATGGCGATCCTGCCCTGGCTGGTACCGCTCTTTCTGGCGCTGATCCTGATCACCTTCGTCCCGGCCATATCGCTCTGGCTGCCGCAGCAGCTTGGACTGTTGAGATAGGATGGACACGATGCGGACAAGTGTGGCACGGCTTTACCAAAAGGGCGATCTCAGGATCGAGACCGCTGCGGTTGCGGCCCCTGGTCCCGGCGAGGTGCTGCTCAAAATGGCGGCCGCAGGAATTTGCGGCTCCGACCTGCATTATTATCAGGATGGCGGCTTCGGCCCGGTCCGGGTTCGCGAGCCGATCATACCCGGCCACGAGGCCTCAGGGACCGTGAGCCAAGCGGGCGAGGGAGTCGACCTGAAGGCCGGGACGCTGGTGGCGGTCAATCCCAGCCAGCCCTGCGGGCATTGCGAATATTGTGAGAAAAACATGCCGATCCACTGCCTGGAAATGCGCTTCATGGGCAGTGCAATGCGCCTGCCGCATGAGCAGGGCATGTTCCGGGAATGGCTGGTGGTGCCGGCCAAGCAGTGCTTTGCGGTCGGAGTTGCGACACCTGCGGCGGAAGCCGCCTGCAGCGAGCCGCTCTCCGTCTGCCTGCACGCGGCATCGCGCGCGGGAGAGATCACAGGCAAACGCGTGCTGGTCACCGGAGCCGGCCCGATCGGCGCGCTGATGGTTGCCGTCGCCTCCTATCATGGCGCCGGCGAGATCGTGGTGACCGATCTTGCGGATGCGGCGCTGGATCGGGCCAAAGCGATGGGCGCCAGCCGCACGATCAATGTTTCCAAAAATGCCCAGGCGCTTGCGGAATTCGAGGCGGGAAAGGGTTATTTCGATCTCGTCTTCGAATGCTCGGCCGCCGCCCCGGCCATCCGCGGCGCGATTGCCGCCATCAGGCCGCGCGGAACGATCGTGCAGGTCGGCGTCACAGGAGACGTCCCGATCCCTCTCAACGCCATCGTCGGCAAGGAGCTTCAACTCCACGGAACCCAGCGTTTCCACGAGGAATTTGCGACCGCCGTCGATCTGATCTCCAGCCGCAAGATCGATGTCCGGCCGATTATCAGCCACAGCCTGCCGCTCGAACAAGCCGCCGCAGCTTTCATCCTCGCCGGCGACCGCTCGGCTGCCTGTAAGGTGCAACTGACTTTTTAGAGCGCGGCGCGGCTCCCGGTCCGTCGGCGGAGGGGAGGAATAGGGACTCTCATTGGCAGGCGATTAGGCTGCCTCGTAACGCGTTTAGCGCCTGCCTCGCGTGCGCGTCGCCAGAACATTGCGGATCGAGAAGCTGGAATGAATCCTGAGGACGCCGGGCAAGGTCGACAAGATCTCTTTATGGATTCGCTCGAACTCGCCGGCATTGGCAACCTCGACGCGCAACAGATAGTCCGAACCGCCGGTCATCAGAAAACATTCCCGGATCTCGGGATGCCGGCGAACCGCCGCTTCGAGGCGGTCGAGATAATCCTCCGTTTGTCGTTCCAGGGTGATGTTGATGATCACGGCAATCATCTCATCCGCATTTCCAGTGTCGACCAGCGCCGTATAACCGCGGATCACGCCTGATTTTTCCATGATTTTGATGCGCCTGAGACAGGCCGATGGAGAGAGACCGATCTCGGCGGCGAGCTTGGCATTGCTCATGCGGGCATCGAGGCGCAGCAGTCTCAGGATATTGCGATCGATCGCGTCGAGAGCGGGCATGAGAGATTATTCCAAATTTTCGTTGATTATGCGAATAATGGGCAAATTGTGCAATAATCGATTGCTGAATGATAGGCAATTTCGCTCGTTATTTCATACATTCCACGAGATCGAAAAAGGGGTGGACATGGATAGCGATATTTTGGTTTCCCGCACACGCACCGCCACGACCGCGCAGGGAGCCACGGGCTATCTGACGATCGATCTTGCCGCCCTCGGCCGCAACTATCGCAAGCTGCTATCGATGCTGGCGCCGGTCCGCGCGGGCGCCGTCGTCAAGGCCGATGCCTATGGTCTCGGCGCCGAGCGGGTGGCGAGAGCGCTTTACAGTGAAGGTTGCAGGCATTTCTTCGTCGCCCAATTTGTCGAGGCCGTGAGGCTCAGGCCGGCCCTTGCACAGGACGCTCAGATTTTGGTGCTGAACGGCTTGCAGCCCGGTAACGAAATTGCCTGCGCCGAGATGGGCATCGTCCCGGTTCTCAATTCACTGGCGCAGTGGCGGCAATGGTCGGCGGCCGCGCGCATTCTGAAGCGCTGCCTGCCCGCCGTCCTGCAGTTCGACACCGGCATGTCGCGGCTCGGCTTTCCCAGGGAAGAGCGAGCAGAGCTGGCGGCGGCTCTTCGCGATGGCACCAATGTCGAAATCCTGTTCATCATGAGCCATCTGGCGTCGGCCGATGACATGGACAGCGAGCAGAACGGCGAGCAGTTTGCCGAGATGTTTCGCATCGCCGACGAATTTCCGGGCTTCGACATATCCTTTGCCAATTCCGGCGGCGTTTTCCTGGGCGACGCCTATCACGGCGTGCTTGCCCGCCCCGGCATCGCGCTTTATGGCGGCGCTCCGAACGCCGGCGAGAAGAACCCGATGGAACCGGTCGTCAGCCTCGATGTCGCCATCGTGCAGACGCGCACCGTGCCGGCGGGGGCGAAGGTCGGCTATGGCGGCGCGCATGTGACGCAACGGGAAACGCGTCTCGCCACCATTGCCGCCGGCTATGCCGATGGCCTGCCCCGGTCGCTGGGCGACCGTGGCGCCGTCTATTTCAACGGCATCCGCCTGCCGATCGTCGGCCGCGTGTCGATGGACAGCGCGACCGTCGATATCACAGCACTGCCCGAAGGCGCGCTGACCTTCGGCAGTCTCGTCGAAGTGCTTGGCCGTCATCAGACGCTCGAGGACATCGCCCGTGACGCCGGCACCATTTCTTACGAAATCCTAACCGGCCTGGGCGATCGTTACGACAGGCAATATCGCTAAGAGCCGGCGGCTCCATCATTGGGAACATCATGAAGGTCATCGTTCTAGGAGCCGGCATCGTCGGCGTCACATCCGCTTATCACCTGGCCAAATCAGGCCATGAGGTCACGGTCGTCGACCGGCAGCCTGGTCCGGCGCTGGAGACGAGCTTTGCCAATGCCGGCGAAGTCTCCTTCGGCTATTGCTCGCCATGGGCAGCGCCCGGCATCCCCATGAAGGCCATGAAATGGCTGTTCATGAAACACGCGCCGCTGATCCTGCGCCCGAAACTCGACATGGCCATGCTTGCCTGGATGACCAGGATGCTGTCCAACTGTACCTCCGAGCGCTACGCGATCAACAAGAGCCGCATGCTGCGCCTTGCCGATTACAGCCGCATCGCGCTTGCCGAACTTCGCGCCGAGACCGGCATCGCCTATGATGAACGCATGCAGGGAACCCTGCAGCTGTTCCGCACTGAGCAGCAGCTCGAGGCTTCGGCAAAGGATGTCAAGGCGCTGGCTGCCGACGGCATTCCCTATGAGCTGCTGGACCGGGACGGCTGTATCCGCTTCGAACCGGCGCTGAAGCATGTGCGCGACAAGATTGTCGGCGGCCTGCTGACGCCGAAGGACGAGACCGGTGACTGCTTCAAGTTCACCAATGCTCTGGCTGCCAAAGCCGAGGCGCTCGGCGTCCGCTTCGCTTACGGGACGACGATCAGGGCGCTGGATGTCGAGGCCGGCCGGGTGCGCGGGATCATCACCGAACGCGATCCCGATCGCGATCGTGAGCGGATGAGTGCCGAGGCGGTGGTGGTCGCGCTTGGCAGCTATTCGCCGCTGCTGCTGAAGCCACTCGGCATCCGGCTGCCGGTCTATCCCGTCAAGGGCTATTCGCTCACTATCCCGATCACCGATGCGTCACGGGCACCGGAATCGACCGTCATGGACGAAACCTACAAGATCGCCATCACCCGGCTCGGCGACCGCATCCGCGTCGGCGGCATGGCCGAAATATCGGGCTATACCAACGATCTCGGCCTGGCCCGTCGCAGCACGCTGGAACATTCGGTCACCGATCTCTTCCCCGGCGGCGATATTTCCAAGGCCTCCTTCTGGTCCGGCCTGCGCCCGATGACGCCCGATGGCACGCCGGTCATCGGCCCGACAAAGATCGCCGGCCTCTTTCTCAATACCGGCCACGGCACGCTCGGCTGGACGATGAGCACAGGTTCGGCCCGGCTCATCGGCGATCTCGTCGGCGGCCGCCAGCCGGAAATCGACGTGACGGATCTCGCCATCAGCCGCTACGGCTGAATCTGTCCTGGGGGCAACACAAATAGGAGGGATGAACATGATTGCGCAAATCCATTATCACTTGTGTACATCGTCTTTCGAGGTCACGAATGTCCGTTAATTCTCATATACATAACGATGGCAGCCTCGCCCAACAGCTGGCGGTGCAGAGCATGTTGTTTCGGGAAACGGCGCACAGCGGAACGGACCCGGATGAACTCTCGGAAATATTGTCGACACCAACCTCCCCGATCAAGGTTGCGGCCGAAGGCAATATGCCGATTGCATACCACTGCAATTTCGTCTCCGTGGGAGAAGAGGTAACGGTTGCCGATTGTACCTACGAAGGCACAATCCTGATCAGGCGGGAGGCGCCCAGCGATAGGATGATCGTTTTTCTTCCGATGGCAGGGAACGCATCCTTCGAAGGCATGCGGGAGCAAATCTATTCCGTTCCCGCGCGTGGCACGATCCTTGAGGCAGGTCGTGCCGCGGGTGCTCGCCTGTTTGGCCCCCGCCGTCATTTTGGCCTCTTCGTCGATCAGGCGAAGATCATCAGCCACCTGACGCATATGTTCGAGAGAACGATCAGCGGCGACGTCGATTTTCATCCTCACATCGATCTGACGACCGGTCCTGGGCTTGTACTCCAGCAACTTGTCTCGAGCCTCCATCGCGGCCTGAGCGGCAACGGACCGCTGCAACGGTCGCCGCTGGCCGCCGGCTCGCTCTGCGACGCGGCGATCTATCTGCTTCTGGAGACCTGCCCCAATCGTTATTCGAACGAGCTAGCCCTCCCTGCTCCGGCGCCGGCCCCACGCCATGTGAAATGGGCCATCGACTTCATGCAGGAACACATCGCCGAGCCGATTTCGCTCAACGATATCGCGATGGCAGCCAAGGTAAGCGTTCGGACTTTGCAACAGGGCTTCCGGCAGTTCAGGGATACGACCCCGATGGCCTACCTGCATGAACTTCGGATGGCCGCCGCCCATCGCGATTTGCTCGAATCCGACGCGAAGCAGGGCATCGCCGACGTGGCGCTGAGATGGGGCTTTACGCATCTGGGGCGATTTGCAGCCGAATACAGGAAGCGCTTCGGCGAGCTGCCGTCACAGACCTTGAAGCGCTGAGCTTTATCTCGGTGTGCCGGATGGTTCCGTCGACGATGGACCGGACGTCCGATCGCCGACGGGAGCGGCACGCGGGATGCAGAATTATGCCGCGCGCTTCAGCGCATCCCCGAGTGTCGAGACGATCGTGTCGATCTGGCTTTTCTCGATGATGAGCGGCGGCGAGAGGGCGATGATGTCGCCGGTTACGCGGATCAGCAGACCCTTGTTGAAGCAGTCGACGAAGACGTCGTAAGCGCGGGTTCCCGGCGCTGCGGCTCTCGGCACCAGCTCCACCGCGCCGACCAGGCCGAGATTGCGGATGTCCACCACGTTGGGCGAGCCTCGCAGCGAATGGAGAGCCTCCTGCCAGTATTCGGCGAGCACGGATGCGCGGGTCAGCAGGCCTTCCTCCTCGTAGATCTCGAGCGTCGCGAGCCCGGCCGCGCAGGCGACCGGATGGCCTGAATAGGTATAGCCATGAAAGAGTTCGATCGCATTTTCCGGTCCGACCATCAGTCCGTCATAGATCTTGCGGCTGGCAAAGACCGCGCCCATGGGAATGGCGCCGTTGGTGAGGCCCTTCGCCGTGGTGACCAGGTCAGGCACGAGGCCGAAATAATCGACCGCAAAAGGCGTGCCGAGGCGACCGAAGCCGGTAATCACCTCGTCGAAGATCAGCAGGATACCATGCTTGTCGGCTATCGCGCGTAGCGTCTCCAGATAACCTTTCGCAGGCAGGACAACGCCCGCCGATCCCGACATCGGCTCCACGATGACGGCTGCGATGGTTTCGGCGCCGTGCAACTGCACCAGGCGCTCGAGGTCCTCAGCCAGTTCGATGCCGTGCGCGGGAAGCCCCTTCGAAAACGCATTGCGCTCGACGTCGAGCGTGTGGCGCATATGGTCGGCCGGTATTTGCGGGAAGACCCGGCGATTGTTGACAAGGCCGCCGACGGAAATGCCGCCGAAACCGACGCCATGATAGCCCTTCTCGCGTCCGATGATCCGCGTGCGGGTGCCCTGGCCGATGGCGCGCTGATAGGCGATGGCGATCTTCAGCGCCGTATCGACCGATTCCGAACCGGAGCCGGTAAAAAACACCCTGTCGAGCTTGGCTTCCGGGCCGCCCGGCGCGTTCGCGGCTAATTTCGCGGCGAAGTCGAAGGCGATCGGATGCCCCATCTGAAAGGTCGGCGCATAGTCCAACGTTGCAAGCTGTCGCTCGACGGCCTGGGCAATCTTCTTGCGGCCGTGGCCGGCGTTGCAGCACCATAGCCCGGCCGTGCCGTCAAGCACCTGATGTCCATCGATGTCGGTGTAGTACATGCCCTCTGCGGCTGCCAGAAGGCGCGGCGTGGCCTTGAATTGCCGGTTCGCGGTGAACGGCATCCAGAAATTTTCGAGTACGGGCGCGTTCGTCTTGTTGAGCTGGTCCATCCTGGCCTCCTTTGGGGATGGCGCCGAGAATGGCAATTTCTTACTTTCAAACAAGTCCTTTTCTTCGTCGGTGCAAGTTGTTGAAATTCAAAGGATGGAAAGATATGATTTTGTATATTCTGGACAACACAAACGAACCGCACCATGTCCGTCGATATCGGCAGCCGTCTTCGCCATCTCCGCATCGCCCATAAGCTTTCCCAGCGTGAGCTCGCCAAGCGCACCGGAGTGCCCAATTCGACGATCTCGCTGATCGAATCGAACGCCTCCAATCCCTCGGTCGGGGCCTTGAAGCGAATTCTGGACGGCATCCCCATCGGCCTGGCGGAATTCTTCGCCTTCGAGCCCGAGCGTCCAAGGAAGGCCTTCTATGCGGCCGAGGAGCTGGTGGAGATCGGCAAGGGCGCCATCTCCTACAGGCAGGTTGGAGAAAACCTGTTCGGGCGAAGCCTGCAAATACTCAAGGAATGTTACCAGCCGGGCGCCGACACCGGAAAGGTTCCGCTTGTTCACGAGGGCGAAGAAGGCGGGATCGTGCTGTCGGGAAGGCTCGAGGTGACGGTCGATGACGAGCGGCGGATCCTTGGGCCGGGTGACGCCTACTATTTCGAAAGCAGGCGCCCTCATCGCTTCCGCTGCGTCGGACCGGTGCCCTGCGAAGTCATCAGCGCCTGCACGCCGCCGACGTTCTAGGTCCTGCCCTCGATCCGGGCAAGTACGCCGTCGAGTGCAGCGGTCAATGCGGCAAGGCCGCCCTTCTTCTCGAAGTCTGAGAAAACCTGCTCGTTCAGTCCGCCCTTGGTCGCGAATTCGCGGCTCAGCGCGCTGAAAGGTTCGTTGCCGGGGCTGTTCGCTTTCTGCGCAAGGCTTGCAAAGAGCGGGGCAATGTAGGCCTGTCCCTTCGCCTTTTCGAGGCCGCTTTTCTCCAGCCAGACGGCAATCTGCTCCATGATGCCGAAATAGGTCGACATCATTGCGCTCGCTGCCGCGAGAAGATCATATTCCTTCCTCGACTGGCATTGGACAGCCGTTCCGAGCGCATCAAAAAGCGCTGCGACGGCGGTATCGGGCGGATAGATGGCGGTGACGCCTTGCCGGCCTGCGACGAAGGGCAGGGGGATCGCCTGCACCAGATGCACGTCGGCGCCGATCCATTCGGACAGGGCCTGGCGCTCCGTCGCCGCAACGAGGCTGACGACCATTTGGCTATCCCTGAACGATAGCGCGCGCACGACCTCCTCGGCAACCTGCGGCCGTATTGCCAGGAACACCATGTCGCTGCGCTCGACGACGTCCTGGTTGTCCTTGGCAATTCTGACGGCGGCGAATTCGTCGGCCAGCGTCGCGGCGATGTGAGCGCTTCGTGGAGACACGTGAATCTCGGAGGCATAGGCCGGCTCAGTGAGAAGGCCGCGAACCATTGCCTCGGTAATAGCGCCGGTTCCGACGAAGCCGATACTGTCGATTTTCATTTGATTACTCCGCAGCCCGCAGCGGGCCTAACGCGACATCCGTCGTATAGTTCTCGCGCATGAAGTTGATGAAATTGTCCTGGAACTGGCGCGTATGGGCGTGGGCGAGTTCGTCGGCGAGTTCCACGTTCTTATCCCTGACCGCATTGAGCATGAGCGTGTGTTCGTCGGTCAGCAGATAGCCCTCGTGGGTTCGCTCCAGATATTCGAAATGCAGGTGGAGCATGCGCTGCCCCTGCGACAGCAGCTTCTCGTAGAACGAGGCGAGATACTGGTTTTTTCCGGCATGGGCGATTGCCATGTGGAATTCCTTGTTGGCTTCCGACATGGCGAGGTGATTGCCTGTTTTGACCGCCGCCTCGAACGACTTCAGCCGCTTGGCGATGATCTTCAGGTCAGCCTCGGTTCTGAGCGCGGCAGCAAGCCGCGTATTCATCCGCTGCGCGATGTCGAGCGCCTCCACATATTTGGGAAACGTCGCCACTTCGATCGGCGCTACGATCGTGCTCCGGTTCGAGAGCGTGACGACCAGCTCGTCGGCGCCGAGCCGGATCAGGGCTTCGCGCACCGGCGAGCGCGACATGTCGAAGCGTTCGGCGAGCGTCATCTCATCGAGAAGCTGACCGGGCGGTAGAGCGAGCGACAGGATCTCGTTACGGAGCGTCTCGTAGACGCTTTTCCAGCCGGTCCCGCGGATTCGTTTCACTTCCGATTCATCAGACACTTAAGTCCCTTTCTCTCGACGCGGGTCCCATTGGGCCAGAAAAGCCGCGTGGCGGCAATGTAATTTTTCCGCTTGACTTTGTCGACACGCTGTTGACATATCTTTCTCAGTCGACACGCAGCCGACACGAAAATAACAGAAACGGCTACAGCCGACGAGTGGAACCGCGCGCTTCGCGCACAGCAAAAGAGGAATGCCGATGCTTTCGAAGTTGATAACGTCCGCCTTGCGGGCGCTGCCCACGCTCGCTCTCATGGGAGGTCTTTCCGCCACCGCCGCACAGGCTGAGACCGCTGAGGGATATTGGCAGGGTGTGCAGAAGGCGGGCGTGTTGCGCTGCGGCGCCGCGGTTGCCCCGCCCTATGTCATGCGCGATCCGGCGACCGGAGAATATTCCGGCTTCTTCGCTGATCTCTGCAAGGAATTTGCCGATGTCCTGAAGGTGAAGCCCGAATTCGTCGATACGACCTGGGACAACATCGTCGCCGGTCTGCAGGCCGGCAAATGGGATCTTTCGCTGGCGCTGAACCGGACGCCGGCCCGCGCCATGGCCGTGCAGTTCTCGATCCCGGCGATGGAGTACCAAATCTCGCTCGCCTATAACAAAAACAATCCGAAAATTGCAGCCGGCGCCGCTTCGGTCGCCGATATCGACAAGGCGGGCGTGACGCTCGCCGTCATGTCCGGCACGGCGCAGGACAAGGCAATTTCGGCGGCGGTGAAGAACGCCACGGTCATGCGCCTTCCCGGCAACGACGAGACCCGACTGGCGGTCACCTCGAAGCGCGCTGACATTCTGGTCGACGCCTCCGACACCAACCAGCTCTTCACCCAGTCGAACCCGGACTGGGCGGTAGCGCTCAACCCGTCGCCGGCCCTCGCCAAACAGGGCGTCGCTTTCGGTCTGCCGCACAATCTTTCGGCTGCCGACGTCGAGGTGGTCGATATCTTCCTCGAAGAAAAGGTCGCGACCGGTCACGTCGACGAACTGATCAAGAAGGCGGTCGACGAAGTCCTCAAGGGCGCAAAGTAACCTCGCCGGGCCGGTGCGAGGATCGCGCCGGCCCTTCCAGCTTCGATTATCGGAGATTGGCATGACCACGTCCTTCAGCCTTCCCCTCGTGAAAATGCAGGCGCTTCACAAAAGCTACGGCAACGGCGCCATTCAGGTGCTGAAAGGCATCGACATCGAAATGAAGTCCGGCGAACGTGTCGTCGTCATCGGTCCGAGCGGCGGCGGCAAGAGCACGCTGCTCAGGGTGATGATGGGGCTGGAGCAGATCGACAGCGGGTCGGTCAGTTTCGATGGGAAGGCGTATATTTCTTCCGAAGGTGCGAGGGGGAGGACCCAGATCGACACCAATGTCCGCCGTTCGATCGGCATGGTCTTTCAGCACTACACGCTGTTTCCGCATCTGAACGTCATACAGAATCTGGTTCTCGCTCCCTGCAAGGTGCGTGGAGAAACCAAGGCAAAGGCTACGGCCCGAGCCCAGGCGCTGCTCGAGCGGTTCGGGCTTGGCGCCAAATCCAATGCCTATCCGGCCCAGCTTTCCGGCGGACAGAAGCAGCGTGTCGCCATCGCCCGCGCGCTGATGCTCGACCCGAAGTTGATGCTGTTTGACGAGGTCACTTCGGCGCTGGACCCGGAGCTCGTCAGCGAAGTGGAGCAGGTCATCCTGCAGCTCGCCGCCCAGGACATGCCGATGATGATCGTGACGCATGACATGTGGTTCGCCAAGAACATCGCCTCGCGCGTCATCTTCTGCGCTGGCGGCGTGGTCGTCGAGGACGGCCCTCCCGAGCAGGTGCTCGGCGCTCCGCGCGAGGAGCGGACGAAGGAATTCATCGACCGCGTCTTTCATATCAAGCAGTAGGCCATATCAAGCGGCAAGGAGGGCATCGTGAACTACACGTTCGACTTCAATGCAGTATCCATCGCTCCGCTTCTGCAGGGGCTGTGGGTTTCGCTGGAGCTGACGGCTGCGGCAAACGTCATCGGCATCGTCTTTGGCTTCGCGCTCGCGCTTCTGATCATGAGCCCCTACCGGGTGGTGCGGCTGCCGTTCATGCTGTTCGTCGAATTCTTCCGTTGCACGCCGGCCATCGTCCAGATCGTCTGGATATTCTACTGCGTGCCGATGCTGTTCGACGTCTTCCTCGACCCGGTGACGATGGGCATCCTGGCGCTTGGGCTCAATCTGATGGCGTTCAACGCCGAGGCCTACCGGGCGTCCATCCAGGCGGTGCCGCGCGAACAGCTCGACGCGGGCATCGCGCTCGGCCTCAATCCGCTGCAGCGGGTGCTTTACATCGTCTTCCCGACGGCGTTCCGTGCCTCGATCCCGGTGCTTCTGACCAACGGTATCGTCATCTTCCAGCAGAGCGCGCTGGTCGCGATCGTGGCAATCCAGGACCTGATGTACCAGGGCAAGACGCTGGCCACCGAGACCTATCGGCCGATCGAGACCTTCACGGTCGTCGCTCTCATCTATTTCGCCGTGTCCTTCCCGATTACCCAGATCGTCGGCCTGCTCGAGCGCCGCCGCCAAATCCTTGTCAGCTAGGAGGCCAGAATGACACTCGACTTCTCCATCCTGCTGCGCTTCGAGCACGCACTCCTGCTCGGTCTGTGGATGACGATCAAGCTGACGGTCATCTGCATCGTGCTCGGATGCTCTCTCGGCTTTCTCGTCGGTCTGCTCAGAACGTCGCGCAACCTCGCACTTCGCGCGATCTCCAGCATATATGTCGAGTTCTTCCGCGGCACGCCGGTGCTTATCCAGCTCTTCTGGATCTTCTTCTGCCTGCCGCTCATCCTCGGCGTCGAGCTCTCGAACCTGGCGTCGGGTGTCATCGCGCTGACGCTCTATATGGGAGCGATCACCAGCGAGACCTTCCGGGCGAGCCTCAAGTCCATCGGCCGGGAACAGCTGGACGCTTGTGTCGCTCTCGGCCTGCCGCGCAGGAGCCAGGTGATGAACGTCGTGCTGCCGCAGGCCGTGCTGCGCGCAATCCCGACGCTGCTGTCCAACTGCGTCAGCCTCTTCAAGGAGAGCGCCCTGGTCTCCGCCGTCGGCATGGCGGACCTGATGTTCGTCGGCCAGAACATCTCCAACAACACGGCCCGTCCCGTCGAAGTGCTGACGGTCGTCGCCCTCATTTACTTCGTGATCGCCTTTCCTCTGACGCGAGCCGTCTCGCTCGTCGAAGGCCGGATCCTGAAGAAGCTCGCAATCTGAAGATAGTCGTTCCCAGACAGGAGAATTCCCCATGAAACTTTCCGGCGTCATGCCCGCGCTCATCACTCCCTTCGACACGAACAACAAGATCGACTTCAAGGCGTTCGAAAAGCACCTGACGGCGCTGCGTGCGGCCGGCGTCACGGGCTGGGTGCCGATGGGCTCGACCGGCGAATACTTCTCCCTCTCGAACGAGGAGCGCGACGAAGTGCTCAAGTTCGTCAAGGACTTCGCCAATGACGACGAGATACTGATCGCCGGCACCAACGCGCCTGCCACCCGCGAGGTGATCGAGAACACGGCGCGCGCCAGGGAGATCGGCTATGACACGGTTCTGCTCGCCACACCCTTCTACACGCGTCCGACGCAGGACGAACTGCTCGCGCATTACCGCGCCGTGCTCGACGCCACTGATGTCAATCTCATCCTCTACAACTATCCCCCGAAGGACGGCATCGAGATCTCCTTCGACTTGATGGATGCGCTCGCCGACGATCGCCGGGTGATCGGCATCAAGGAGAGCTCGGGCGTTCTGCAGCGCGCCGTCGATATCCATTCGCGCTACAAGGGCCGCATCGATCTCGTCTCGGGTTCCGACGATATCGCGCTGGACTTCATGTTCTGGGGCGCGGATTCCTGGATCTGCGGTCCGGCCAACTGCATGGCGAAAGCGTGCTGCGACCTCGACCGGACGTTCCGTTCCGGCGACCTCGAAAAGGCCCGCGAGATGATGACGGTTCTCTACAGAGCGCTGAACATCCTCGAGAGCGGCAAGTTCGTCCAGAAGATCAAGTATGGCTGCGAGCTCCAGGGCACGCCGGTCGGCACCTGCCGCGCGCCGCTCGGCGAACTGACGGCGGAGGAGAAGGCCGAATTCAAGGCGGCGATGCAGCCCATCCTCAACTGGTAACGGGCCTGGACTGGTAACAGTTACGGGGCGGACAAGCCGCCCCGAACCACTGAAATTGCGAGGTTCGCCGTGTCATCCATCGTCGTCGTCGGCGCCGGCATTATCGGCACCACAATCGCCTATGAACTGCAGCGCCGGGGAAAGACCGTCACCTTGATCGACAAGGCGGCGCCGGGCCGCGGCGCTTCCTATGGCAACATGGCGAGCATCGCCGTCACCGAATTCATGCCGGCATCGCGTCCAGGCATCTGGGCGCTGATGCCGAAATGGCTGCTCGACCCGGAGGGCCCGGTCCGCATCCGCCCCGGCTATCTGCCAAAATTGGTGCCCTGGTTCCTGCGGTTCCTGGCGGCAAGCCGCCCCTCGAAGCTGAGGGAACTGGAGGCAGCCGGCGCCGTGTTATGCCGGCGCGTCTATGAAGACCTGGACGCGCTCCTGAAGGAGACCGGCCTCGGACACATGCTGACCGCAGAGGGATGTCTGAGCCTCTATGCCGATGACGCCGAGTTCAAGGCCGATCGGGAGCATATGGAAATCCTGGAGCGCTTTGGCTTCAGGCACGAAATCCTTGGCGGCAACGCCTCCCGGGACCTCGAGCCTGTTTTGACGACGAAGATCGGCAAGGCGGTCCTCTTTCCCGACAACCGGTCAATCACCGACCCGTACAGGCTTGTCTTCGCCCTTTCGGAAAGGTTCGGGCGGCTCGGCGGCAGGATCGTTCAGGGTGATGTCGTTGATTTCGAGCAGGGCTACGCCGGCGTTTCCGCGCTTCGATTGGCAGATGGGCGCACCATTGCGGCCCACAAGGTGGTGCTTGCGGCCGGGGCTTTCACCGCCCGGCTTTCTGCACTGCTGCGCGAACATATCCCGCTTGAAACCGAACGCGGCTACCACACGCAGATCATGGAGCCCGGCATCTCGATGCGCCATTCGATCATCTGGCCGGCGCGCGCCTTCATGGTCACGCCGACGGCAGGCGGCATCCGCGTCGGCGGCACGGTCGAGATGGCCGGTCTCGACGCGCCACCCGATTATCGGCGCGCGAAGATCCTGGTGAAGCGGGCTCAGGAGGCATTGCCGGATCTGAAGGTCCGGCAGGCGACGGAGTGGATGGGGCATCGCCCGGCACTGCCCGACACCGTGCCGGTCATGGGGCCTTCCGCCAAGCGCCGCAACGTCTGGTACGCGACCGGCCACGGACATCTCGGCCTCACCTATGCGGCGACGACCGGCCGCCTGATGGCCGATCTCATCACGGGCGTCCAACCGCCCGTGGACATGAAACCCTATCGCGTCGACCGCTTCTGAGAGCGGCGTCGGCGCAAGGCGAAGGGAGTGACTATGCGAAGCGAACTCTACATCGATGGGCAATGGGTGAAACCGGCCAAGGGCGGAACCTGCGAGGTGATCAATCCGGCGACAGAGGAGGTGATCCACAGGATCGCCGCCGCAACGGCCGAAGACGTCGACCTCGCCGTGAAGGCCGCACGTCGCGCTTTCGACAGGGATGGGTGGCCGAAGCTGACGGGATCCCGGCGCGCCGGATATCTCCGCGCCATCGCGGACGGCATCCGCGCCCGTCAGGCCGAAATCGCCCGCCTCGAAGTCCTCGATAACGGCAAGCCGTTTCCGGAGGCCGATTGGGACGTCGCCGATGCGGCGGGCTGCTTCGACTTCTATGCGGGGCTGGCCGAACAGCTCGACAACAATCCCGAGGAGGCGATCGCGCTTTCCGATGCGCGCTTCACCTCCAAGGCGGTGCGTGAGCCGATCGGGGTGGCCGGCGCGATCATTCCCTGGAACTATCCGCTTTTGATGGCAGCATGGAAGGTCGCCCCGGCGCTCGCCGCCGGCTGCACCGTGGTGCTCAAGCCTGCCGAATTGACATCGCTGACGGCGCTTGAGCTCGCGGCTGTCGGCGACGAAGCCGGGCTGCCTGCAGGTGTCCTCAACATCGTGACGGGGGCCGGCTCGATCGCCGGACAGGCGATCATCGATCACAGGCAAGTCGACAAGCTCGCCTTTACCGGCTCCGGACCGGTCGGCTCGAAGATCATGGCTGCGGCTGCTCGCGACATCAAGCGCGTCAGCCTGGAGCTTGGCGGCAAATCGCCCTTCGTCGTCTTCGAGGACGCCGATATCGACAAGGCCGTCGAGTGGATCATGTTCGGCATCTTCTGGAACCAAGGCCAGGTCTGCTCTGCCACATCCCGCGTTCTCGTGCACGAAGCGATCTATGGCCGTCTGCTCGAACGGCTGGTCGAAGAGACGAACAGGATCAAGATCGGCAATGGTCTCGACGAGGGAACCCTTCTCGGCCCGCTCGTCTCGAAACGCCAATATGACCAGGTCGTCGCGGCGATCGAAGGCGCCCGGAAGGCCGGCGCCACCGTCGCCTGCGGCGGCACGCGCCCGGAAGGATTCGACAAGGGGTTCTATCTCAGGCCGACGGTGCTAACCGACGTGCCCCTCGAAAGCGACGCGTGGAAGGAGGAGATATTCGGGCCGGTGGTCTGCATCCGCTCCTTCAAGACCGAAGAGGAAGCCGTGGAGCTCGCAAACGACTCCCGGTTCGGCCTGGCCGCGGCTGTCATGTCGAAGGACGATACCCGTGCCGAGCGCGTTGCCGCCGCCTTCCGCGCCGGCATCGTCTGGATCAATTGTTCGCAGCCGACATTCACCGAAGCGCCCTGGGGCGGCTACAAGGAATCCGGCATCGGCCGCGAACTCGGACGCTGGGGCCTCGACAACTACCTCGAGACCAAGCAGATCACCCGCTTCGCCAGCGAAGATCCCTGGGGCTGGTACATCAAGCCGGAGGCGGCCGAATGAACTGGAACCGGACCCTCGAGCTCTTACAGGTCCACTGCCAGGGAGAGGTCGGCAAGGTCATCGTGGCAGGGGCGCCTGAGATACCCGGTGCGACGATGCTCGACAAAATGAACCACATCAACACGGTCGACGACAGTCTGCGCCGCTTCGTGACCTTCGAGCCGCGCGCCAACGTCGCCATGTCCGTGAACCTGCTGGTCGCGCCGACCAGCAGCGATGCGGATGCCGGCTTCATCGTCCTCCAGGCCGACCGTGCCCACCCGATGTCCGGAAGCAACTGCATCTGCGTGGTCACAGCAGTTCTCGAGAGCGGGCGGGTGCCGATGTCGGAGCCGGAGACGGTCGTCCGCCTGGACACGCCCGCCGGTCTCGTCGTCGCACGCGCCGTCTGCCGCGACGGCCAGTGCCTGTCCGTCAGCCTCGACAACGTGCCGAGCTTTGCCGAAGCGCTGGACAAGGAGGTGGAAACGCCGAAATGGGGCCGCATTAAGATCGACGTCGCCTTCGGCGGCGTCTATTATGCGCTCGTGGATGTCGACCAACTCGGCCTCGATATTGCGCCTGCCAATGCCCGGCTGCTCGCAGAAGCCGGTATTGAGCTGAAGTCGCTTCTTGCTGGCCAAGTCTCGGGCTCCCATCCCGTCCTGACAGGCGTCGATGAGATTGCCTACGTGATGTTCCGTGGACAGGAAGCAGATGGGGCAGTGCGGACCTGTACGACGCTGCAGCCCGGCCGTGTCGACCGCTCACCCTGCGGAACCGGTAGCTCGGCGAACCTTGCTGTGCTCCACGCCCGCGGAGAAGTCTCCGTCGGAGACCGCAGGACGTCGCGGTCGATCATCGGCGGCGAATTCCTGGCGGAGGCGATCGGAGAGACCGAGGTGGGCGGCCGCCGCGCCGTGCTGCCGCGAATAACTGGCCGGGCCTATGTCTACGGTCGCGAACAGCTCCGCTTGTCCGACGACGATCCCTTCACGGCGGGATTTGCGCTGTCCGACACCTGGGGACCCCAGGTCGGTTTGCTGGGTTAGGAGCCGCCATGTCTCACCTTCAACCGCTGGCCGGCCAGACGGTCCTCATCACCGGGGCGTCGGGCGGTATCGGCGCAGCCATCGCGGAGCGCCTGTCTGCCGAAGGAGCCCGACCCATCGTCCATTACGGGCGCGACAGGCAGCGCGCAGAAGCTTTGCTTCGCAAGCTCGGCAGAAACGGCCTGATCGTCCAGGCCGATCTCTCCCGTCCGGACGGCGCCTTCACACTATGGCGCGAAGCACTCGCGGCGGCGGGACGCATCCATGCCGTCGTCAACAATGCCGGCATCCGCACCGAGATTTCGATCGACGCCGATCCGTCCGACTGGCAGGCCGCCTGGCAGAAGGAGTTTCAGGTGAACTTTTTTGCGGCAGCGGATCTCTGCAAGGAAGCCCTGGTGCATTTCCGGCAGAATGGCGGAGGACGGATCGTCAACATGGCAAGCCGTGCCGGCCAGCGCGGCTACGCAGCCGACGCCATGCCCTACGGCGCGACGAAGGCAGCGCTGATCAATCTCACCAAGTCGATCGCGCGCAGTTTCGGGCGCGACGGGGTCGTCGCCGTCTCCATCGCGCCGGGCTGGGTGCGGACCGATATGGCCGAGGACTTCGTGGCGAGGCACGGAAAGGATGCGGCGGTTGGCGACATCCCGATCGGCGCGATGGCCGAAACGGGCGAGATCGCCGAGCTGGTGGCGTTCCTGCTTCGCCCGTCGCAAGCCTCGGTCAACGGGGCAACGTTCGACATCAACGGCGGCAGCTACATCAGATAGGGAGATTCGATATGAAAAGATTTCTGGGCAAAGTCGCAATCGTGACGGGCGGCGGAGGCGGCATAGGATCAGCCATCTGCAAGCGACTGGCCGAGGAGGGCGCTTTCGTGGTGGTGACGGATACGAACGCGCAGGCGGCGAGCGAGGTCGCCTCCGGCATAGAGGTAGTCGGCGGATCGGCAACCGCCATCGGAGCCGATATCTCCCGGAAGCTGGAATGCGTCGACCTCATCGAGAAAGCCTTTGCGATCAAGGGCCGGCTGGACGTGCTGGTCAACAATGCCGGCATCAACCGGCGCGGAAACCTGCTGTCCCTGTCGGATGAAGACTGGCAGGTGAGCTTCGCGGTCAATCTGGATTCGATGTTCCATCTCTGCCGTGCGGCCCTGCCGCACATGATCAATGCCGGCGGCGGCGCGATCGTCAACACGGCCTCGCAATGGGGGCTCTACCCCGCGCCGAACCACATCGCCTACAACACGACGAAGGCGGCAGTCGCCGCCTTCACCCAGAACCTCGCCCGCGACTATGCGCCCGACAAGGTCCGGGTCAATGCCGTCTGCCCCGGTGAAATCCATACGCCGATGCTCGAAGCCGGTGTTGCGCGCACTGGGCGGACGATCGCCGATCTCGATAGGCTCGTCCCCTACGGCCGTATCGGCAGGCCGGATGAGGTGGCAGCCCTCGTTGCTTTCCTTGCATCGGATGAGGCGGCTTTCATGTGCGGCTCGCTCGTGGAAATCACCGGCGCGCAAGCCGTGGCTTGAAAGGCTCGGCATGCCGACTGTCGGATGCTTGATCCTGCTTTCGTTTTTGATTTCATCCGTTTACAAGGCGAGGAGGCTGCGAACATTCGACTGAACGGAAGGCATCGATCTTGAATCTCCTGCGGCGCGCGCTCTTGGCTTCTATCGGGTCGATGATCGCCTGGAAACCGTTATCGGCCACGGAATCCAGCCCGGATTCCGGCGAGGAAACGGCGACCCGAACCGAGGCGGAGGAAACGTCGGTGACGCCCCGGCATGTCTTATGTTTTCTCGGCAAGCAAGGTGATCTCAGCCCGTTGTCCGACGCGGCGTCGCAGGCGATCCGTGATTTCGCGACCGGATTCAGTATCGACGAGGACTATTCTCAGGCGGAACCTGATGACCGTATGAGCCAGTCATTCGCCGTGTGCTGGGATCGGGTCGAAGCCGATGCGTGGAGCCCGGCAGACGAGGAAGCCGTCGCCGGTCATCAATCGGTCCTCTATATCCTCGGGCCGAGCATGGCGCAGGCGGAGACGGTGAAGGTTTCGATGCTGGCGCTACGCCTCATCGAGCGATTGATCGGCGCAGGCGCGGTTGCCGTCAAGGGCGAATCCGCCGGCATAGCCCACGGGCTGGATCGATGGCGACAGCTGATCCTGCAAGGCGCCGAGGCTCTGAAGTCGGACGATATGCTGGCCCAGCAGCGGATCGGCCGGCTGGCCTTCGCGAAGCGGCCGCTGGCGGCGCGCGGATATCTGGAAAGCGTCGGCTTCCATCTCGTCGGATTGCCCGAGGTCTATGTGCCTGAGACGGCCGGCAGCGAAAGGGTCGTTGCCATCATCGATGCGGTTGCCGAGGAGATCGCCGAGCGGGGGCTCGACCTGACGCTGAAGGAACGCCACGCAAGCCTCTCCTTCGATTCCCCCTACGAAGTGGACGAGTTCAAGTTCAATCCATACGGCATCGTCAGGCTCCCGGAGTGAGCCGGGGTTCGATCTCGGGTTTGGTCGCTCAATAGAGGCTGTAGTGATAATCGTAGCTGCGGAACCAGAGCCGCGGTTTTTTCGGCCCGTCGAAACTGAGCTGCAGCAGATTGCGCGGATGGGCGGTGTCGATGACCAACTCGTCTTCGGTCTCGGGATAAGCGGCCTGGGACAGCGCGAAGCGCTGGAACACGTTGGTGAGCGCGGCTTCCGCGCTCTTCGGTTGATACTCTTCGTCGAGCAGCAGCTCGGGCTCGTCTATGTGCTCCTGATGCAGCCAGTACCACACGCCCTCATTGGGTGTGGCAGGCCGGGCGCCAGGGTTGCCCTTGTCGCCCCAGCTATTGGCCGGCTCGTGCAGGCTGACGCCTGCCGGATCCCAGGCGAGGGCGCCAAGGCCGTCGCCTACCTCGATGAACACAGCCACGCTGCGGTCGTAGCGAGCCAGTACGGTCTCCGGCAGCAACGTGTCCAATGCGGTCGGGCCGCCGCTGCGCGTATAACCCCAACCCTTGAGCAGCAATTCGCTCACCGTCCCGAGATCTTGTGGCGCCAGGAAATAGGAGTCGTCGATCTTTATGTCCGCTTCGCCCAGCAGTTGGCGCAGTGGCGCGGGCAATTGAACATACAGGCGTCGTTCCAACTGCTGGAAAGCCGCTTCCGCCGCCGCGCCGGCGGGCAGCCGGGGAGCGGCCACTTCCGCCAGTTCGGTTTTCTCGGCAAAAGCCCGCACCCGTTCGATCATTGGCCGTGAACCGTCATAGAGCGGCGCCGAAATCGGGGCCATGTCGCGCACGGTCCATGTCTTCGAGAACGATCCCGCCCGGCCCTCGGCATCCCTCAGCGAGCCGCGCAGTTGCAGCCGCTTCAGCCCCGGCGGCAAGTCGAACACCAGTGCAGGCAGTTTTTTCAAGCCGGGAAGCGTCGCCGTGTCGTTCAGCTGGGCCACCACCTTGCCATCCAACACGACGTCAGCGGTTACCTGCTCTCCGTCACCGAGCCAAGGGTGGATGCCAGCCCTGCCTTCACGGCCTTCGGCCTTCTGCGGAGGTTGGTTCGCCGCCGCCGCAGTCATGTTGGCCCCAAACATTGCCGACAGTGCTGCCCATAGCCCTGCCAGAAAGGATCGCCGTTGCAGCCTCTCGCTCATGCTCAATCCGTCTGCAGTTCCAGTGTCTTGGCAAGCTCTTCGTAAAGGTGGGCGGATCCCGCATTGTTCTCGCCAGCATATTTGACGCTGATCGACCGCGCGGCCTCGGCCGCAATACGAAAGGCATCGATTCGATTCTGCGGGTCAGGCTCGGCTCCACCGCCGATGTCGCCGTCGCTGAAACTGCCGGCTCTGTATCCCTCGTCCAGATCGATGACACCGATCTCAGGAATCCCATCCTTCATCCGGCCGAAGAAGGCGGGCCCGGCCCGGTCGCCATCCCGGCGACGTAGCATCCCTTCTCCGGATGCTTTGCCGTCGATACAGGCCCCGATCCAGAAGGTGGGGCCGCTGGTCAGGGACGCCGGCGCGATGAATTCGCAATGACTGCCCGGGTCCTCGGACCAATGAAGATCGGCCGGTGCTGCCCCGCCGGTGCCATTCAAATACAAAATCATCACCAGGGCGATCGGCAGGATAACAGGCGACCGCCGTATGCCGCCGAAAACTCGTTTTGCCATGATTCGTGCTCCCGTGGTGAAGGGCCCTTCCATATCGTCCGCAATCACCATTGTCATGGCTTATTGGTTGACAATTCGGCGGACCTCCAGCCGATTGCGACAGACCCAGCAGCTCAATTGTAAGTGATCTTGTCGCCGACTCTCGGGCGATTGAAATAATGGCGATCGAAGCTGTAGCCATTCTGCCCGGTGAAGTTTGAAAAGAACGCCGAGACCGGCGTCGTCAATGTGTACTGCACCCGGGTCAGCACCACCTGCACGCCGTCATCCTGGATCTCCGAAGGGATCTCGATTGTGCTCGCCGAGCCGGAGGTAAGTGCGGAGGTGTTGAGCGCTGCAGACCAGTTGACCGTCGCGCTGCCGCTCTTGGCGATATCGTCCACCGCGAGAGTGATCGTCAGCCCCGTCGTGTCATAGGGCTGCAGGATGAAGCTGGCGCCGGAGAGAAGCTTGGCGACATCGGATTTCGTCCAGGAGCCCTGCTGTGAAATCATGTCGCCTGCGGAAGAGGCGATCTCATCTATCTTCCGGCTGACTGTGAGCGCATGGCCGAGATCGACGGTGCCGAACAGGAGCATCACCAGGATCGGCAACACCAGCGCGAATTCCACGCCCGAAGCCGCCGACCGGTCGCGCATGAGATAACGTGCACGGGATCGGGTAAAGCGGAAGAAGGACAGGCTCCGTTTTATGATCATGTCAGAAAGGCTCGTTGCGGAACAGAACGGAAGATCCGAGCAGGTAGCGGCCGTCGGAAAGCTTGGCGCTCGACAGGCTGAAGAAATTGACGACGGCTGTCCATGGCAGGAATGTCTGAACCAGGATGTAGTCGCTGCCCTTGCCGATATCATAGGTCTCGGTCACAGTGAGATTGCCGCTGTCGTCGATGGGGTCGGTGCTGGTGGCCGAGGAGAGGTCGGAAAGCACGATCACCTTGACCAGCAGACCGCTGGAGCAGCTGAACGAGAGAAGCATGTCGTTGCAGATCCTGGCCTTGAAATCGGCCAGCGTGATGTTGGAGGACGCAACCTCGCCGGTGCGGATCATCCGGGAGATCTTGTGCACCGAAGCGTCCAGCGCCGAGTTGACGAAGAACATCAGCGACACTTCGATAATGCCGAATATCATGATGAAGAGCGGCAGCGCCAGGATCGCAAATTCGATCGCAGCGACCCCTTTGCGATCGCCGAGCAGGCGGCGCAACGATGCGAAGTGTTTCCCTCGCCTCATTGGGTCAGCCGGACGGATGCGAGATATTGGGTGAAAAGCGCCGACAGGCCTGCGGTAATCTCGGTCGACGAGGATGCGGATATGAACAGGCTCTTGGAAGATGCGCAGTCGGAAAGCGCATAGGGGATGTAGTCGCGTCTCGTGATGCTGTTCGACACGTCGCTATCAATGGTGCCGCCGTAGGTGCTCTTCCAGCTGGCGCTTGCCATGGTCGAGCCGACAGTGGCGTTGTAACCCCAGTCCGAGGTGATCGGCAGGTATTCGGTGTAAAGAACCGCCATGGTGGCGGACTGGTTTTTGACGTAGGCGCACCAATCCGGATTAAGCGGCGCCACCTTGTTCCAGTAGGCGCCATACGTGGCCTTTCCGTTTTTCCATGTCACCTTGTCGGTCACCCATTCGCGCTGCGACTGGACGCCGTCCGTCAGCAGGAGAACCAGCTTGAGCGGCGAGCCCGAGGAGGTTCCATCCCCGCCGGTGCCGACTTTCTGCTTGAGCGTCGCAAGCGACACGTCAAAATAGGTGGCTGCCTTCGAGGTCGCGCTGGTGAGGCCGTAACTTGCGTCCGCGAGGCGATTGCGCGCCGTGTCCGTGCTGAGCGTCGGGGTCAGAACTTCTGTGAGGGTATCGCCGAGGCTATACAATCCGACCTTGATGCGTTGATGATTGCTGTCGGACGTGTCGATCATGTCGAGCACGTCTCTGACGGCGTCACCTGTTACATCGGCGCGCAGCTTTATTTTTTTCTCGGTGCTGTATTCGTAATTGTTGGTGTATGTCTTGTTGCCGATTTTGTGTGCATCGCCCGTGTGGCAGGCGAACTGGCATCCGACGCCGGAATACATCGTCGCCTGTCCGGCCGTTGTCGCCGCCAGAAGCATCGACGGGGATGTGTCGATGACAATATAGACATTGAGATAGGATGTGGCCGGCCCCTTGACGGCGCTTGCAACGCTGACGTCAACGGTGTCGATGTTGGCGATCTTCATCAGCGTCGTCGGAACCGCGCCGCTGGCCGTCGCCGTGATCTTATGGTTTGACGTATCGATGTCGATATCGCCAAGCGTATAGCTGTTTTCCACCTGTGCGTGGAACCAGTCTGCAACCTTTTGCTTGAGAGCGACGGCGTCGTCGGTATCGATCTCTTTGACCGCCGCGATCAGGGCCGTGTCCAGGTCGCTCTGCATCCTCTGGCGGACATTGTAGGTACGGATATAGTCAAAGCTTGCGCCGACTGCGACGATCATCGGCACCAGGGTGAGGGCAACGACAATCGCGACATTGCCGCTCCTGTCCCTTCCGAGACCGCGAAAGGCGTTGAAGACCCTGCCAATTGAAAATGAAAGACCCGAGCGCAATAATATCACCGTCAATAAGTCATACTAATGTGCAAGAAGTATCCGAAGTGCTTAAGCCTTTGTTAATTCCTGCGTTTTCCGATGGAATGCCGACTGCCGACGCAATGTTTCGTGCGCAAATTGTATATGTCTGCGAATTATGGATAGCCGCGCGATGTGTAGTCTCACGCTGCTGGACTCGCAAAAGTAGAGTGTCCACGCCGTCGGCGTTCGGCGGACGGGGCTGACCAACCGCGGCGATCAGCACACCGAGCTAATGGTGGAATTGGATTTCCCTCATATCCCTGTCGTACTTGCCGCCGGCTGCGGCGAGCTTCCAGCATATACTGACCCAAGCATCCTCCGGTTGCCGAAGCCATTCACCCGGTTGCCACCTCCTCTCGACAATGAGCAACTCCGCCTTTAGGAAGAGGTCGGTTTCTGCACTAATCAATTCTGAACGGCGGGTCGGCTCCCTGTGGCGCGCTGGCTCGATCAGGCGTTTGGTCGCTATCAGTCCTGCGGATGATCGATGGAAGGCTTCTTCAAAAAAAGAGGCAAGAAAATTTCCAGCCGGCGACCTCCAAAATCTCCGCTCTTCGACCGGAACTTGAGTCACGTCTGCAAGGTAGCAACCTTCAAACGGGTTGCGGGACAAGCCGACTGACATCGAAATTCTCGTCGTAGAGGACAGATGCCGCCCTTGCTGAGAACGAGGTTGGACTTGCCGAAGATGTCCCTTCGCGGGCGATTCCTCTGTACGACACGTTGCCGGCATGTCTGACCCTCCACTGATCGGGCGACGTGCAGCCCACGTTGCCCGTTGAAGGATTTCAGCACACTCCTAGATCTCACCGTTGAGAGGAGTTCGACATGGGTGGACGGCAGGTCGAGCCGGTGGTCGCGGTGGTTTCCGAGGCTGTCCGGCGGTGGTTCGAGTTCTACGAGGTCCCAGTCGACGAAAGAGCGTCCGACACGCTCTCCAGCGCGGCAAGACGGTTGCCAGACAGTCGATGATATCGCCACCATGCTAATTGGGACATATGTCGGTCTCTGGGCTACTCGGATCAACGCCCCTACGTCGGACGCTGTCCATTAGCTAAGCAATGCAGCTGGGCACTACTACACCACTATAAGCGCCTGCCGAACGGCATCTGCAACCTGATGATGACTATTCGTCGTAGCGCTCTCTGCGCTGCTGGCAATGATGGCATGGAGGTCCCGCGGCATGATGTCTGCAGCCCGAACCATGCAATCGCACGTAATGTTCCCACCTTGTCGCACTGCTAAGCACCGCGCTCGAGCCAGAGCGGTCTGGGCATCTCATTGTTGTGGGGCGATGGTTGCGACTTTTCCCGCGGAGAGCAAATGCTCTCCTGTCGCTGCGGTTACCGCCGTCGTGTCCAGCGGGTTAGAAGGCGCGCATACACATTTCTCTTGGAAGCCCAGCGCGTCACGGGGATGCTTCTTTGAAGAGTTTCCTCCGCGTAGGCGGACGCGACAGGGATGGTGAACATAGCGATATTGCGGTTTCTTGTTGTCGCCGGCGAATGAGCATCAAGCGCCAATGTGCCCAAACGATCACCTTCACCCTGCATATCATGACCCTGGCCCTGCGATGTCGACCAGTTCTCGCGGCTGCAGGGGTTGCGGTGATTTCTGAGCAACTGACAAGCAACCAAAATCATCACTTAAAACCGCTGTCATCCGGCAGCAAAAGAACTCAGTTTCTCCAGAAGCGCTTCTGAAATCTCGAACTGACGGGCCGTTCCACGTCCCATCGAATTCTTGACGATCGTCTCGTCCAGCATCCCCCGCTTGACCAGAAGATCGACCGTCTCCTTGACGCCACTGCGAGTTAGTGCGGTAATTTCCATGATGCTGGAAAGGGTTAACTTCTGATGCGCCTGGTTCATGCTGTAGAGGATCGTCATCATGCCGACCTGCTTCAGTCTCGCCTGAGGCGTCTCGTCTTCGAGGGGATGGTCGAGGATCTCATGCAGGATGAGACCTGAGAAGGCCAGGTTACGCCATTGGGTTGTGAGTGCTCTTGTCATGCTCTTTTACTGTGTTATATAAATCAGTATAGAAGCGGTTACAGGCAAGCCACCTCTACCGCGATCAGATGTCCTCTGGAGGGTCGTACTCATGAAAAACCTTCTGCTCAACTCGGTCGTCGCGACCTGCTGCATATTGCCACCCTACCTTACTTCACCTGGCCAGGCGCAAGCAAATGAATGGGGCTGCGAGGTTATCCTGTGCCTTTCCAACCCTGGAGGTGCGACGCAGTTCGCGGCTTGCCGGCCGCCGATCCAGAAGCTGTGGCGAGAGCTTGCCGAGGGGCATCCGTTCCCGACATGCAGCGGCGTCGGCTTTAGCAGTTCCCGCCCGGGCTATGAGCCGTATTACTGCGAAACGGGTTACCGGCTGGAAAGCGACTATGGTCCGCGTGGGCAGGAAACTACCTGCGTGTCGACGTCCCTCCAGCCGGTGAGCGACGCATATTGCCCCAATGTTGGAGAAGACTACAATTTCAACAAGGATTCGGTGCGGTCACCACGCTGGCAGCGGGAGGATGGGCGCCGCCAGTGCATGGGCTATTCGACGGCTCGCCCGAACGTGCGCCCGCAGCCCCACTATGTCGACGTCACTATCGACGGCGCGGCAACGCAGCGGGTCTGGTACTGAACGATGGCCGTCACCTTCGTGGATCTCGCGCAGAACTGCGCACCCGTGGTGGAGGTCAGAATGCTTGCCGCCGTCATCAGTCTCGAGAGCCGTTTCAAGCCCTTCGACATTCGTATCAACAGTGGCCCGCCGCTTGAGCGTCAACCCGCGTCGAAAGCGGAAGCCATTGAGCTCGCGACTTCGCTTGCCGCTGATCATCAGGACATCCAGATCGGCCTAGGCGGTATCGGCATGGAAGAATTGCGCAAGCTGAAGCTTTCGATTTCGGATGCGTTCGATCCCTGCCTGAACCTCAAGGCCACGGCCACTCTGCTCAACAGCTATTATCGCCTCGCACTGTATGCCGGCGCCGGTCCGAAGCAGGCCGAGAAGGTCATGCTCCAATCCTATTATGGCCGGAACGATCCGTCGGTCGGCAAGATGGTCAAATATGACGAGCAGGTCCGCGATGAAATGGTCCGCTTGTCTTCCAAACTAGCCTCTGTCGCCATCCAGCGCGAAGAAATTCCTCTTGCTGAACCGGCAGGCAACCGGGAGGCGCCAGCAATCACAAAATCCATTCCGCAGCCCGATGAAGCCGCATCGTGGGACGTCTTCAACGCCCGGCGGCAGAGCCAGGTTCTCGTATTTCAGAATGAACGATCGGAGCAAAGCCAATGATCTCAACAGCAAGCCTTCGCCCTTTCGCGGCTCCCGCGTTGATGGCAGTCGCCATTGTCGCCTGCCTGGTAGAACCGGCTTTTGCCCAGGCAGCCGGTGTCGAAACCGTCTTGCAGAACATCGTCGACATGCTGACCGGCAACATCGCCCGGCTGCTTGCCGTCATCGCCGTCATCATCATCTGCATCGCCTGGATGTTCGGCTACATGGATCTGCGTCGCGCCGGCTTCTGGATCATCGGCATCGGCGGGATTTTCGGGGCGACGGAACTCGTCAATACGATCGTCGGAAGCTGATGAACATGCCGACAGCTGCCGCCATCGAGGAAGACACCCTGTTCCTTGCCTGCACCCGCCCGGCGATGATTGCCGGCGTGACGATGGAGGCGATGGGCGTCAACGTCATGCTGACGACGATACTTTACATCACTGCGGGATCGATCGCCTACGCACTGGTCGGCGTCGTCTTTCATTTCATATTCCGGACACTCGTCAAGCACGACCACAACATGTTCCGGATCCTGATCTCGTGGATCGACACTCGCGGCCGGTCACGCAACACCGCCTATTGGGGCGGCGCCACGCTCTCGCCGCTGACGCTCATCCGGCACTATGATGAAAGGGATCTGAGCCTTGCCTAGCATCGCAACGCTTCGCTCACGCGAACTCGGCCCCGAAACCTTCATTCCGCACGTCCGCCATGTCGACGAGACAACGATCGCGCTGAAGTCCAGGGCGCTGATGGTGATGCTCGCACTCGATGGCGTATCCTTCGAAACCGCCGATGTCCTGGACCTGAACAGCCTGCACCGCGACCTCAATACGCTCTATCGCAACATCGCCGACGAGCGGTTGGCGCTGTGGACACATGTCATTCGCCGTCGCGACAACGCCTATCCGGACGGAGAGTTCGCCAATCCATTCTCACGGGCGCTGAACGCAAAGTACCGCGAACGCATGATCGATGAGGATCTGTTTCGAAACGATCTTTACCTCTCGCTGGTCTGGCATCCGGGCCGGGATCCCGCCGAAAAAGCCGCCAATCTTGTTTCGCGCCTGCGCAGGGCAGGCCGCGCCGGCGTCGAAGTCGACGAGGATGGCTTGAAGCACCTGAAGGACAAGGTATCCGACGTCACCGCGGGCCTGAAGCGCTTCGAGCCTCGAGTGCTCTCCCTTTACGAGCAGGACGACATCCTCTTTTCCGAGCCAAGCGAGGTGCTGCATCAGATCGTTGGCGGCCGACGGGAGCGCGTCCCGTTGACGGAGGGCAGTATATCTTCGGCGATCTATTCGGATCGGGTGATCGTCGGGCGGGAAACCATCGAGATCCGCCATGAGGCCGACAGCCGCTATGCCGGCATCTTCGGGTTCAAGGAGTATCCGGCGACGACCCGCGGCGGCATGCTCGACGGCATCCTGACGGCCCCCTTCGAGCTCATCCTGACGCAGTCTTTCGCCTTTGTCTCGAAAGCCGACGCGCGCACGATCATGGGGCGCAAACAGAACCAGATGGTGAGCGCCGGCGACAAGGCGGCCTCGCAGATCGAAGAGCTCGGCGAAGCCATGGACGATCTGGAGTCGAACCGCTTCGTACTTGGCGAGCACCATCTGGCGCTGTCGGTGCTTGCGCCTTCGGTGAAGGAGCTTAGCGACCACATGGCGAAAGCACGGGCATACCTCACCAATGGCGGTGCGGTGGTCGCCCGCGAGGATCTCGGGCTCGAGGCGGCCTGGTGGGGGCAGTTGCCGGGCAACTTCCGCTATCGGGCACGATCGGGCGCCATCACCTCGCGAAATTTTGCAGCTCTCTCTCCCTATCATTCCTACCCGACAGGCAGGAAGGACGGGAACGAATGGGGACCGGCCGTTGCGATGCTGAAGACTGCCTCCGGCTCGCCCTTCTATTTCAACTTCCATCATAGCGACCTTGGCAACACCTTCGTCTGCGGACCATCGGGCACCGGCAAGACGGTGCTCTTGAACTTCATGCTCTCCCAGCTCGAAAGACATGATCCCCACATGGTCTTCTTCGACAAGGATCGCGGCGCCGACCTGTTCGTCCGGGCCGCGGGCGGCACTTACCTGCCGCTTCGAAACGGTGTTACCACCGGCTGCGCGCCGCTAAAGGCACTCGAGCTCACGGCGGAAAACAAAGTGTTCCTCACAGGCTGGGTTGGCAGGCTGGTGGGAGCGGCGACGCGGGAACTGACCGTCACCGAGCTGCGCGACATCGCCTCGGCCGTCGACGGTCTGGCGGACCTTCCTGTCGAGCGCCGCTCCGTTGGCGCCTTGCGCACCTTCCTCAACAACACCGATCCCGAGGGCATCGCCGCCCGGCTGAGGCGGTGGGAAAGGGGAGGTCCGCTCGGCTGGGTGTTCGACAACGACACCGACGACATCGGCATCGGTGCGAAGTTCATCGGCTACGACATGACCGACTTCCTCGACAACGAGGAAATTCGCGCTCCGCTGATGGCCTACCTGTTCTTCCGCATCGAGCAGCTGATCGACGGGCGGCGCATCATCATCGTCATCGACGAGTTCTGGAAGGCCCTGCTGGACGAAGGCTTCCGCGATCTCGCCCAGAACAAGCTGAAGACGATCCGCAAACAGAACGGGCTGATGTTGTTTGCGACCCAAAGCCCGCGCGATGCGATCGTCTCGCCGATCGCCCATACGATCATCGAGCAGTGCCCGACGCAGATCTTCCTACCCAATCCGCGCGGCGACCACGCCGATTATGTCGACGGGTTCAAATTGACGGAGCGTGAGTTCGAGCTTCTCTCCCGCGAGCTTTCGATCGAGAGCCGACGCTTTATCGTCAAGCAGGGTCACAACAGTGTTGTCGCCGAACTGAACCTCAGGGGTTTCGATGACGAGCTCGACATCCTGTCTGGCCGCACCGCCAGCGTTGAACTCGCCGAGGCGATCCGGGCGGAGATCGGCGACAGGCTCGAAGACTGGTTACCGGTGTTTCAGCAAAGAAGGAGAACGGATTGATGCAAAGGGTCAGAAAAGGATTTTCTCTGGCGATGATGGCTGCACTGTTGCCGGTTGGAACGGCATTCGCACAGGGCATTCCGGTCATCGATGGGACGGCGATCGCCAAGCAGATCGAGAGCATCACGCAGCTGAAATCCCAGCTCGACACGCTCAATCAACAGCTTCAGCAGGCACAACAGCTTTACGCATCGCTGAACAAGGTCACCAACATGGCCGATGTCGCCGGTCTGCTGAACGACCCTTCGATCCGCAAGGCGTTGCCGCAGGACTTCAACGCCATCGAAGGTCTGTTCCAGGGATCGGGCACCGGGGCCATCGGCACCTCCGCCTCGAAATTCCTTGAGAATAATTCCACCTATCGCACCGATGCCAATGATTTCTATGCGCAGGAATTGGCGCGCGCCCAAAACCAGAATGCCGGCCAGATGAGCCTCGGCCAGCAGATCTACGATGCCGCAACCAAGCGCATCGACGGCATCGATCAGCTGCGCCAGCAGATCTCCAGTGCCGCGGATGCCAAGGATATCGCCGATCTTCAGGCACGCCTGCAGGCCGAAACCGCCTTCCTGCAAACCGACGTGCTGCGCATGCAGGCCTTGCAGATGGTCCAGCAGGCACAGGTTCAGGTCGACGACCAGCGCAAGGCCGAGGATTGGCGCAAGCGCCTGGATGCCATGGCAGAGGCGCTCAAATGATACATCTCCTTCTTGCCATCGTCACGCTGACCCTTTCCGGCTGCTTCGGTCAAGGAGACAAGATCCATACCGTCGACGAACTCATGGCTGATCAGGCCCTGCTCGCGAAGATCATAAGCGAATGCCGCAACAATCCCGGCGCCTTGCGTCAGACGCCGAATTGCCAAAACGCGGAGGCGGCGGACTGGAAGCTCCGGCTTGAACGCATGAAGACATCGCTTGGAGGCTGAGCCATGTACCAGGTCTTCAGCTTCGTCGACGGGCAGTTCAAGTCGCCGCTGGAAAATTTCATCTCGTCGGGCACCTCGAACATCGCCAGCTGGATCAGCGGGCCGCTGACTGCGGCGCTGACGCTCTATGTCGTGCTTTTTGGCTACCTTGTCCTGCGGGGCTCCGTCCAGGAGCCCATTCTTGAATTCGCGTTTCGGGCGATGAAGCTTGCCATCATCGTCATGCTGGTGCGCAACGCCAGCAACTATCAGACCTACGTCACCAACATTTTCTTCGAGACGCTGCCGCGCGAGATCTCGCAGGCGCTGAACTCGGGGACGGCACCCAGCGCTTCCACCTTCGACAGCCTCCTCGACAAGGGCCAGGAATGCGCGCGCGAAATCTGGGCGCGGGCGACCTGGCCCGCCGACATCGTCACCGGCATCGGCGGAATGATGGTCATCGGCGCGAGCTTCACCGTGGCGGCGATCGGCTATATCGTCTCGCTCTATGCCCGGCTGGCGCTCGCCATCGTGCTGGCGATCGGCCCGATCTTCGTCGCGCTGGCGATGTTCCAGTCCACCCGTCGTTTTACCGAATCCTGGATCGGTCAGCTCGCCAATTTCGTCATTCTGCAGGTCCTGGTCGTCGCGATCGGTTCATTGCTGATCAGCTGTATCGACACGACCTTCACGGCGGTCGAAAGCTATACCGACGTCATGATGCGTCCGGTCGCCCTTTGCGCCATCTGCCTTGCTGCCCTTTACGTCTTCTATCAACTGCCCGGCATTGCCTCCGCGCTGGCGGCGGGCGGGGCGTCTTTGACCTACGGCTATGGTGCGGCCCGAGATGCGCACGAAGGCACGCTCGCCTGGGCTGCCTCGCATGGTGCCAGAGCGATTGGCCGCGGCGCCCGTTCCGCCGGCCGTCGTCTCAGATCTTGAAGAACCGGATGACGACTTCTCCACGACAAACGTTTCAGAGGTTTGCGTTCAAATGATCCGCATCATCGTCACGCTTTTCATTGCCATGGAGCTCACTGGCTGCGCATCGAAGTCCCATCCTTTGCCCAGATGCGATGGTTATTCGCGCCGGCCGCTCAACCGCTCCATGTGGCAATGGGAGGACACCAAGCCCACGAAGCAGGACGAGTCCGACGCTCTTCCCACGCCGGCGACTGGCCACGCGTCTTCCTATGAAAAAGAGCCGCTGACGGAGGAGCCAGCCGCCTTCGCGCATTTCGATGCCGTCGGCTCCTATCGGCCATGCGAGGGGGGGTGAGATGGTGAGCACGGACAATCTGAAAAGCTATTTCGACAAGGCGCGCCGCTTCGATCAGGATCGGCTTATCCAGGTGGAGCGGTCGGCGCGCATCGCCTGGTCCGTCGCGATCGCCGCAAGCGTGCTCGCCGCCGCCTCGATCGTCGCCGTTGCCGGCCTCACGCCCTTGAAGACGGTCGAGCCTTTCGTGGTTCGGGTCGACAATTCGACCGGCATCGTCGACGTCGTCTCGGCGCTGACGTCGACTGCCGGCAGCTACGACGAGGCGGTGACCAAGTATTTCGCCGCCAAGTATGTGCGTGCACGGGAAGCCTATGTCTGGAGCGAGGCCGCGGAGAATTTTCACACCGTCGCCCTGCTCTCGACCCAGCCGGAGCAGACGCGCTTTGCGGCGATCTACCGAGGCGGCAATCCGGACTCTCCGCAGAATATCTATGGCCGCGGCGCGACGGCACGCGTCAACATCGTCTCGATCTCGCTGATCAACGCCAATGTCGCTTCAGTGCGCTATACCAGGACGGTCACGCGTGGCGACGACGTCCGGACCACCCACTGGGTGGCGACGCTCACCTTCTCCTATGTCAACGCGCCGATGTCTTCGACCGACCGGCTGACCAATCCGCTTGGTTTTGCCGTCAGCGACTATCGCGCAGATCCGGAGGCCATCAATTGAAGCAGAGTTTCCTCCTCACCCTGACGGTGACCGCAGGCCTCACCACGACCGCCTTGGCTCTCGATATCCCGCGTGGCGCATCACAGGATAGCCGCGTCCGTTTCATCGACTACCAGCCCTACAACATCACCAAGGTCGTCGGCACATTGCGATCCTCAGTGCAGATAGAGTTTGCCGCCGACGAGGAGATCGCCCATGTAGCGCTCGGCAACAGCGTTGCGTGGGAAGTGGCGCCGGCGGGCAATATCCTGTTTTTAAAACCCCGCGAAAACCAGCCGGTGACCAATATCTCGGTGGTGACGACCCGGCGGGATGGCTCGACACGCAGCTATCAGATGGAACTGACGGTGCGCGATGGCAGCGTCGAGGCCGGGCAGAACACTTATTTTTATGTGAAGTATCGCTATCCCGCCGACGAGGCGGAACGCCGGAGACTGGAAACCGCTGCCCGGGCGCAAGCAACTCAAGCCGACGAGGCTGACAAGGTTCTTGCTCTCCACGAGGCCTATGGGCCACGCAACTGGCGCTATTCGGCTCAAGGTTCCGCGGCACTTGAACCGCAGGCTGTCTACGACAACGGCAAGGTCACGACCTTTTCCTTTGCCGGCAACCAGGAAATGCCGGCGATCTACATGGAAAATTCCGACGGCAGCGAGAGCCTCGTGCCGAAGTCCGTCGACAACAACCTGGTGCTGGTTCACGCGATCAGCCGCAAGTTCATCCTGCGCAGGGGAGGCGACGTCCTTTGCGTCTTCAACGAGGCCTATGATCGTATCGGCATCAATCCCGACACGAACACGACCTCACCCTCTGTCGAGCGCGTCGTCAAGACGCGGGATGGCGCAGAAGAATAGGAGGACGTCATGGCCGAGGAAGACAGCATCCACATTCCTGGTGAGCGCGCCGAAACGACCACTGGTCGGGGCCTCGAGAACAACCCGACCCTGAAACGTGGTGCGGTGGCGCTGGCAATAGTCACCTTCGTCGGTTTTGCGCTCTGGTCGATGCGCGGCCAGGAGAAGACCGCCGACGGAACCCAGCCCGAGCGCGTCGTCATCCGGCAGACATCGGATTTCGAGCCGGCGAAGGAGCCGATCCAACCAGTCGCCGCGCCACCGGAAACGCTCCTGCCGACGCCAGGAATGCCCGAGCAGGCGGGCGAGGATGAGAAGCTTCTCGACGCTGCCCGCCGCGCACCGGTCATCGCCTATGGTGGAGAAAAGTCCCCCCAGCCTCATCCTCGAGACCAGGGTGCCAGCACCGATGCCGCTTCGAACTACGTTCCGCTTGGGAACGATCAGGGTGGTCTCGGTGGCCAGGCGGAAAACGAGGACCAGCGCTTCAATCGCATGCTGACACCGACGCAGCTGCAGGGCTCGCGCGCCGGCACGCTCGGCAATCGGGATTTCATTGTTGCCATGGGCACCTCGATTCCATGCGTCCTCGAGACAGCACTTTCATCCGACCAACCCGGATTCACGAGCTGTGTGATCAACCGCGACGTCCTGTCGGACAACGGCCGGGTCGTGTTGATGGAGAAGGGCACGCAGGTCGTCGGCGAATATCGTGGCGGCCTTCGCCGTGGCCAGAAACGCCTGTTTGTGCTCTGGAACCGGGCAAAGACGCCGAAAGGGGTAATCATTACGCTGGCGTCGCCGGCAACTGATGCGCTTGGGCGTGCCGGTGTCGACGGCTACGTCGATACCCATTGGTGGGAGCGTTTCGGCAGCGCGATCCTGTTATCGATCGTCGGCGACGCGACCTCCTACGCTAACAGCCAGCTGCAGGATAGCGATGTCGAGGCAGACAACACGACGAGCGCCGGCAAGCAGGCCGCGACCATCGCGGTCGAGCAGTCGATCAACCTTCCGCCGACCCTGTTGAAGCATCAGGGAGAGCTGGTCTCGATCTTCGTGGCGCGTGATCTCGATTTCTCGAGCGTCTATCGACTTCGCGTGAGCGAACCGCGCAATCGTATTTATGATCGGGCGGTACTTGGCGATTTCGGTCCAGCCTCGAACCTGGTCACGAAATAGCCCGCCATGACAGAGGGAGCCGATTCAGGTGTCGTGCGCGAGTTGCTGGCACCGCTGTCGCCCTTCCTGCGCGACAAGTCGCTTTACGAGGTCATCATCAACTGGCCGACCCAGGTGGTCACCGAGGGTACGGCTGGGTGGCAAATCCATGATCTGCCAGAGCTGTCATTCGACAAGCTGATGCGTCTCGCGCGGGCTGTCGCCAGCTATTCCAACCAGTCGATCGACGAAACCCGGCCCATCCTCTCGGCGACGCTGCCGGGCGACGAGCGCATTCAGATCGTCATCCCGCCGGCGACGACAAAGGGAACGGTCAGCATCACCATCAGGAAGCCGTCGTCGGTGTCGCTGAGTTTAAACGATCTTGATCAAGGTGGCTTGTTCGCCGACGTGGCAAGGGAAGAAGCGGACGTCTCTCCGATCGACCGTAGGCTTCTGGACCTCCATCGAACCGGGTCATACCAGGCATTTCTTCGAGAAGCGGTTTATGCGCGTAAGAACATCATTATCTCCGGGGCAACAGGTTCCGGCAAGACGACGCTTTCGAAAGCTTTGATCCGCCACATTCCCTCCAGCGAGCGTATCATCTCTATCGAAGACACGCCCGAACTCGTCATCCCGCAACCGAACCATGTCCGCCTCTTCTATTCCAAGGGGGGCCAAGGGCTGGCAAAGGTCGGGGCGAAGGATCTGCTCGAATCCTGCCTGCGCATGCGACCGGATCGCATTCTTCTGCAGGAGCTGCGCGACGGCACCGCGTTCTACTACATTCGCAACGTGAACTCAGGCCATCCTGGCTCGATCACGACCGTGCACGCCGACTCGGCCAGGCTCGCATTCGAACAGCTGACACTGCTGGTGAAGGAGTCCGAAGGCGGGCGGGACCTGGAGCGACACGACATAGGTGAGATGTTGAAGATCGCGATCGACGTCATCGTCCAATGCAAACGCATCGATGGTCGGTTTCGGGTGACTGAAATCTACTATCGAGCCGCTGCGGGAACCAAGACCGTCGATGCTGCTCGCAGCGATCGTCAAAGCTGCTGACGCCGTGGTTCCCACACGCCAGGACTGACGAGGTGCCTACTTTAGGGCGTGGCCTAGTCCGAATGAACGCCGGTGCCTTGCCGACCCACCGGCGCCGCGGATGCTGCCTTCTGCTCGATGAGACTCAAGACCGCGCTGAACGGCATAGGTCGCCCGTAGAGGTAGCCTTGACCACATGGGCAACCCAAGGCCACCAGAGCCTCCTCCTGTTCGCGGGTTTCAATGCCTTCCGCGACCGTCTCCAGTCCCATGTCCCGGCTCAGGCCAATCAGTGCCCGTGTGATCGCAGCATCGTTCGGTCTGCTGCGGATCTGCTGGATGAATCCGCGATCGATCTTCAGCGTCGTCAGCGGATAGCGCTGCAACGAACTGAGGGAAGCATATCCCGTTCCAAAGTCGTCGAAGGCGATGCCAACGCCAAGTTCCCGCAGGGCCGTCATCGCCTCCAGCGAACGGTCGTCGTCCGCAAGTGCAATCGTTTCGGTGACTTCGAGCTCCAGTCCCTCTGGTGCAAGGGAATGCCTTTGAAGTGCACTGGCCACTTTTTGGATGAGATTGGGTGCGCGCAGCTGCCCCGGGAAGAGATTGACGCCGATCCTGATTTTGTAGCCTGACGCCTGCAGTTCGCTGGCGCGCTTTGCGGCTTCGTCAAGCGTCCACCAGCCAATATCCAAAGCCAGCGCGCTCTGATCGAGAGCAGGAAGAAAGGCTGCGGGCGTCAGCAGGCCCCGAATGGGATGATGCCAGCGGATCAAGGCTTCGAGCCCGATGATCTTTCCGTCGGAGAGCTTTACCTGGGGCTGATAGAAGAGCTCCAGTTCACCTTGACGCATCGCGGCAAGCAGTTCGTCCCGCAGTTCGCGACGCGCCGACGTCTCGCTCCGCATGGTGGCGTCATACATCCGGATCGATTGTCCGCCTGCGGCTTTCGCTCGATACAGCGCGTAGTCGGCACTGGCAATCAGCTCTTCGGCTTCCACCCCGTGGGTCGGTGAAAGAGCAAAGCCAATGCTAGTGCCGAGTTCCAGAACATGTCCGCCCAGTTCAAACGGCTTTGCAAATGCCTGGAGGATTGCATCGGCTTGTGCATAAACGGCGCGGGGGTCGCTTATACCCTGCAACAGCACCGCAAATTCGTCGCCGCCGATGCGGGCTATATTGGCATCGGGGCGCAGCATGTTTGGGAGCCTGACACCGATGGCCTGCAAAAGACAATCGCCGACGAGATGTCCGTGCGTGTCGTTGACTTCCTTGAAGCCATCCAGGTCCAAGAGAATGATGGCGGCAGCGTGTCCTGCAGCGAGCGTATCGGCAAGCAGCGCGGAAAAGCGATGACGATTGAGCAGTCCAGTCAGGGTATCCTGGCTCGCCAGTCGCAACAGGCGCCCCTCCCGCTCCCGTCGCTCCGAAATATCGGTGATGACGGCACCCGCACAGAACCCGCGTTTGCCGCGCCAGGTTGATAGGGTGATCTCGATCGGAAACTCCGTGCCATCCTTCTTGACCGCCGACACCTCGACTGGCCTGCCGCCGAGATTTGGCTTTTGCCCCGCAGACACCTTTTGCAGCCCTGCCATATGCGCGCCCCGCATCCGCTCGGGGATGATGATGGTGATAGGCTTTCCGATCATCTCTCCCTTGCTGTAACCGAACAGCGCGCACGCGGACGGATTGACGAACTCGATATCCCCGTGGCTGTCGATCGAGATCAGCGACAATTTCGTCGCCTCGGCAAATTTCGCCACCGTGAACGGTATGCGCCGCTTCGACCTGCTCAATGAAGATGACCTAGTTGCCATGAGTGCCTCGTGCATCGTACCGGGCCTGGTTTCCAAATCGTCACCGTTGGAACTCCGCTCAGCCAAGCACAATCAAGATGGATTGTATGCGTGAACATTGATTTAAGTTGCGCGCATGCCGCTCGCAGAAAGTGTAGAAAGCGCGACCCGAGAGTGGCACGTAGTACCTCGCTCGAGATTGTTCCGCTCGATGAATATTGGCCGATGTAAAACGCCATCAGCGCGTTGTCCTCAGAGTCAGCCAGGGCCGCGACGACCATGTTACCTGCAAAACCGAGACATCGCCGCGATTTACATCGAGGCGATGTCGATGACGTTCACCCGTCCACTTTGGCTTCGTCCCTCGCAATGGTTTCGTGAAACCTATCTCAGGCCCCTCTCATTGCTACCCAACCTTGTGGTCCGTCGGGGGATCTGGGTAGCTCTAGCCGATAGAAAGCACCCTCTGCGGAAAGGTCTGTTTTGAAACAGGCGCGATGTCGAGCTGGCTGTGGCACGAACTCAAGCGGATCGATCTCCCTGTCGCCAGCGATGACCTTTCCTCACCACCGCTGAACGTCGTCTGCGTCGATGCCCGGCATGCTAAAGCCGCATTGTCGGTGCGGATGAACAAGAGCGATGAAAATGATGCTCGCGGTCTCCCGTGTCCTGCCTGGAGCGATCCCAGTCAAGCTGATCGCTGGGGGTATCAGGTGATGTCTCGCCTGCTGACTTCCCCTTGCACGGCTTCAAATGAGCAATCGTTGCGGAGGGGCGTTCACGCGTGGAACGGATAGCGTTTTCATGACTTTCGTTTCAGCCAAACGAAGGAGATGATGATGGGAAGCACTGCACACAAGATCAAGGGAACCACGAACGAAGTCGCGGGCAAGGCGCGGCAGGCCGTGGGCAAAGCCGCTGATAATCACGAGGAACAGGCAAAGGGTGCCCTTCAGGAAGCCAAGGGCAAGGCCCAGGTTGCCAAGGGCGATGTCAAGGATGCGGTGAAAAAGGTTGTCAATAAGGCATAGCCACTTCGCGCACTCAGTTAAGCGCGCGCTGGTCGCGGGCTTTTTCACGAAAGAAGACAATCATGAAATGTGTAGCACTCGCCGTTTCGGCCGTCCTGGTCGGTCTTCTTACAGAAAACGCATCTGCCCAGGCAGTTGAGGATCCGGCAGTCAACGCCTGCAAGAACACAGGCCTTCTCGCCCTTCGGGAGCGTTCGCCGGAGATCACCGATCTTGTCATGGACATGGAAAGCCTCGCCATCAGCAAGTCCGATACTAAAGTCGAGGATGTGGCCGTGAAGACCGTCATTCTTGGAGAGGCCTACATCGCCCGGAAGGAAAAGACCGGAAAGCCGGACAGGTTCGTATGCTTGCTCGGCGACAAGGGCAAGGTCCTGCTGACGTTCTTCACCGCCCAGTAGCGCGTCAGCGAGCCACCAATATGGCGGGAAGCTAGGACGATCGGAAAGGGTGCGTGTCCTCGTTTTGCGGCATATGGTGCGGGCGGTGTGGCGACGTGCTTGACCGGGAGAACCAATTCACGTCGAAAAGCCACAATCGCCGTCTCTAGTACTTCTTCGCGGAAAACGCGACGTTCTCGTCGTTCGCGAAATTCCTCGTGAAGCGGCTCGAGCCAACTTCATGGGAAATCCAATGATACTTCCGCAAGGTACAGTCGTCGCCGTGACCGACGGTGAGAAACTAGACCTCTATCGCAACACCGGGACTGGCTCCGAACTCAGTCTAACCGCGCTGCCTGACATTTCCATAGACGACGAAGCCAAAGGCTCGGGCGGTCGCCACGGAAGCACTTCGGCGAACCCGGATGAAAGCCAGATGGCGGAAGACGGATTTTCCGCTGGTGTCGCCCAATACCTCAACAAGCAGGTGTTGGAGGGCGGGATTGTCAATCTCGTGGTCATTTCGGCGCCGCGTTCACTGGGCGAACTGCGAAAGCATTATCACAAGTTCCTTTCCGCCAAACTGCTTCTGGAAATCCCCAAGGATCTGACGGGCCACTCTGCCCAGGATGTCGAAAAAGCTGTGCAGTCAGCTTGAAACCGTTTGTCCTCGGCACATTCGCGATACGATCCCGGGACCTCAGCAAGAATTGAATCATCGGCAAGGGCAGAGTGAATGGATTTGTATATCGTCACTCTGACCATCCTCGGTGTTGTCGTCCTTCTTACGGCCTGGTTGCCCCTGATAATGAGAAGGCTCCCATTGTCGCTTCCAATCGCATGCCTGGCCATTGGTGCACTGCTTGCATGGTCGCCGTTCCCACTTCTCCCGCGCTTCAATCCACTGGAAAACCGTGAATTTACTGAGCGGATGAACGAGATTGTCGTCATCGTCGCTTTGATGGGTGCGGGGTTGAAACTCGACCGTCCGATCGGATGGAAACGGTGGATGACGACGTGGCGGCTTCTCGGCGTAGCCATGCCGCTGACGATCGGCACTCTGGCATTCCTCGGGTCATGGATACTGGGTCTCGGAGTGGCGTCTGCTCTTTTGCTCGGGGCTTGCCTTGCCCCGACCGATCCGGTGCTCGCCAGTGACGTGCAGGTCGGGCCACCGCAAACGGGTGAGGAGGACGAGGTTCGCTTTGCTTTGACATCCGAAGCCGGCCTGAACGACGGCCTGAGTTTCCCGTTCGTCCACCTTGCCATCGCCCTGGCGCTTGCCGCGAAAGAGGGGACGGTTCTTTTGCAGCATTGGGCATTTCTGGATGTGTTCTGGAGACTGGCTGCGGGCGGCGTCGTGGGATGGGCGCTGGGAAAGGCCTTCGGTTTTTTATCGTTCAGGATGAGAGGAAGCAGCCTCGCGAAGACGCAGGATGGCTTCGTTGCACTGGGGATGACCTTCACCACGTACGGGCTGACGCAACTGGTTGGTGGCTACGGCTTTGTCGCCGTCTTCCTTGCGGCCGTCGCATTCAGGGCGAGTGAACGGGACCATGATTTTCATGAGCAACTGCATGATTTCGCCGAGCAAATAGAACGATTGCTAATGATGGTTCTACTGGTCTGCCTCGGTTCGATCGCGGCAAGCGGTCAGCTACTCGGGGGAATTGATTGGCGGGTCGCGGTCGTCGCCTTCCTGGCGATCGTATGTGTCCGTCCGATCATCGGCTGGCTGAGTCTGATCGGCTCCGGACATCCGCCAGGCGAAAGCCTGATCATCGCTGTGTTTGGCATCAGGGGCCTGGGATCGATCTACTACCTGGCATACGCAACGGGCCAAGCCGAGTTCGAGCGTGTCGAGACCGTCTGGGCAACGGTCCTCCTTATCGTTCTCACGTCAATCGTTGTCCACGGTGTCGCAGTCACCCCGGCGATGAGATGGATCGACGGCCGAAGGTCCCGCGCCCGCCGAAAGCACACGGCGCACGCTGTCGATTAAACGGTCAGCGAAGAGCGGAAACCGCAGAGCGGTGAACGCTCCACAACCGGCACGCGCCACGGTCAGTTCCGACGCAGGTCAATTCGGCTTGTGACCACCGATCTGCCTGTTGTGGGATCGGTATCGATGGTCGTCAGCCGCATTCCCGACGCTCCGACTTTTTCGATCGTCATCTGGGCGCGTCGATCGCCGTTTACGTTTCTTGCCCAGTTTATACCGAGGTTGATAGCGTCACCCTCGCGCTTGCCCCCAAGGCGGGCAGTGCCAGTGCCGGCGCCGACATAGGATCCAGTATAGGAATCACCTGTCGCCTTGAGATCGGCGCTAATGACTCGGGAAAAAACGACGAGGCTAGTGCAACGCCCATCAAGTGCAAGCGAACTTGCAGTCGTGTTCGACCTGAAGCTGCAGGTGACATTGATCGTGGGTGCATTGATGCGCACCTTTACTGTACCTTTACCGCTCCAACTGCCGGCAAGGGGCTGCAGGAAGGCGGACTCATCAGCATGAACGATGCCCACACTGACGCATACCATCGAGGCGATCGCGATGGATCTTGTAATGGCCTTGTTCATATTCATAACTTTCAGATCACTGAACCCAAAGTAGCGGTATTCGGCAGATCGAGGAGGAGGGGCGGTGATACAACCTTCCGGCGATAATTTGGTTCCGATTCCGATAAAATAAGGAACACTTAGTAAGGGATCGTGTTTAACGTTCGCCTCCTTGGCGAGCCGCCGGCCTGATGGTCCTCGCTTGGATCGACGGCAGGCAACATCATCTGATGGCCACCTTGTTGAGCTGTTTTTCTCCCATGGAAATGAACCGATGATCCTCGCGTTGCAGCGCCGAGATGATCGCCACCGGCGAACTGCTGGCGGCCTCTATCGATCGGCTTTACCTCGAGGTCGAGCCCGCCGTTCCGATGGTGATGGAAGACAATCTCGTTGAGGTCGTGCACCGGAATGGCTAGACGACTCAAATCCTACTGGGGCCTTTGCGAAGCTCACGCGGATACCTCGACCTCCACGTCCATCGATATGAATGCATCGGACGCACCGACGAAGCTGCCGGCGACGGGAACGGATTGCGCGATATCGCGGGTGACGGCGACAGGGATGAGATTGGCCCCGCCCATGCTGCGGTTGGTCGGATCGAACGTGATCCATCCGGCGCCAGGAACGAATACCTCGACCCAGGCATGGGTCGAGCCCTGATCCTGCGAACCGAGCAATATTTGATCGGGATTGAACAGGTATCCCGACACGATACGCGCTCCAAAACCCACTGATCGAACGGCTTCGGCAAACAGCACTGCAAAGTCGCGGCACGATCCCCGACCACGATCCAACGTCTGGGTTGGCGTCTGTGTGCCTTCCGCCTCACGGCTTTGATAGGAGATCGATGAAGACACCCCAGCGCTTACGTCCTTCAGAAGCGAGAGCGTGTCTGTCGAATTGCTTGCGACAAATCCTTGTGCCCACCGCTGAAGTTGCTGGGACGGGTCGGCATACTGCCGAGCCGTCAGCGCGCCGAGATCCGTCCATTCCTCGTCCGAATAGCGGAATGGAAAGGTGAGCGCGGAGGCAGCAATAGCAAAGACCGGCCATGCTGCGGCGGTAAGGTCGACCAGCGCGACGCTGTCGACGGTCAGGACATTGGTCATGTCGCTGAAAACCGCGGTGGCAACCGCGTTGCCGAATACATCGATCGCCCAACTGACCTCGGCCTGTGGTGTTATCGAGACCTCATGCGACAGCAGCCGGAGATCGGGGCTCTCGCGGGGCCTCAACATCAGCCGGTGAGGCCTGAGATTGACCGCATATCGGTAGTGATAAATCGTGCGATGGTGGATACGGATTTTCGACATGAGTGCTCTCGAGTCAGGGCATCGGCATTAGCCGAGCCACCACATCTATCACACAGGCTCGCGAGCTCTCCCACCACCTGCGCGTTGTCACTCCCGTCCCAAAGTGCCGGGAACCTGTGGAACTGTCATTCTATATCTTTGGACTTTGCTATTTCAGCGCTCTGCTGTTCGGCGAAAAGCGACCATGCCGCGATAAACAAGGCGGCAATCAGGGGGCCAATGACGAAACCATTGATGCCGAACAAGGAGATACCGCCCACCGTCGAGATCAACACCACATAGTCGGGCAGCCGCGTCCCCTGACCCACCAGTGGCGGACGCAGCAGGTTATCGATTAGCCCTATAACAAATACGCCGATGAGGACCAGGATCGATGCTTTCAACCAGGCGCCCGTGAGGACTAGCCAGATGGCGGCTGGAACCCATACAAGTGCTGCTCCAATTGCGGGCAGCATTGACGTGAACGCCATGGTCACGCCCCACAACAGGGCGGCCTCGACTCCCAGAGCCCAGAATGCCACGCCGCCGATCGTTCCTTGGATCATAGCAATGATGATATTCCCCTTGACCGTTGCCCGAACGACAGCGGAAAACTTGTCGCGAAACTGTCGGGTATAGTCGTCGTTGAGAGGGATTGCATCTCGGATCGTCCGGCCGAGGTCAGCGCCATCCCGGAAGAGGAAGAAAAGCAGATAAAGCATGATCCCGAAGCTAATGAAGAATTGCAGCGTGTTTTGGCCAAAACTCAGCAGGCTGCCGGCGACCGACCGGCTTGCCTGTACTGCGCCTGAGGAGATGTTAGCGCGAAGTTCCGCAAAGCCGCCAAGTTTCAATGAGTTCAGCCAGTTGTCGACGAAGCCGGGCAAGGCATTCTGAATCCGGACCAGATAGTCATTGAGGTCGATTTCGTTGCTGCTTATCCGTTGGTAAAGACTGGTGCCTTCCTGGATAAGAGAAATGAGGATAATCAATGCCGGCACGATGACGAGACCGATGCACATCAACACCGTCAGCAGGGCAGCGATGCCTCGGCGGCCTCCCAGCAAATGCGCCAGTCGCATGTTCACTGGAAAGAAGATGATAGCAAGGATCACTGCCCAGAAAACCGCTGCGTAATAGGGGATAAGCAGCCAGATGAACGCGATCGTCACCAGCGCTAGCAGGACATAAAAACTCGTACGTTGGATAGACATGTCTGCCTTGTTCGCTGGCCAGTCTCCACCGCCACCGGCGTAGGAATAATAGTTCGCAAAAATCTCTCATGCTAACCATAGCCGCGTCGCGGCATAAGGCCAACGCGAATCCGGCGTGGAACGCGGACAACTTGACTACTGCAGGTATGCACCGACGCGATCTCGCTCATCACGTACGCCCCGAGCCGGGGGCACCGTCTTCCGGCGAAGGTCTCATTCGCGAAATCGCTTTCGAGAACTGCGGATCGGCGGCCTTCAAATCGCTGCTGACTATCGTCGACGCCGGCAGTTACCGCGCCACCAGCGCTCCCCTCCAATCGTGCTGAAGAAGAAGGCAATGGCGCAGTGGCTTGATGAAAACATCGTCTCTGTGACGACCAAGTTCCTTTGTTCTAGCGACGCTGGCGGGAAAGCCAAGGTCTAGGGAACAACGATGGTCCTGCGTGGTTCCCCTACCAGTGGCTTGAACCGGCAGCCGCAGCCGCCGATGGGGCATTCCAAAAGGACACCTCGAGATCCGCGAACCGAGCAGGACGCGGGCGCGACGCCCCGCAGCCAAGTCTGCGAATGCTCCTATCGCAGGTTGAGGACCTTGACGTATGAAGTTCAGTTTCGGCAGATCGCTGGTGAAGGCCCTCAGAGTCCAAAAGAAAATCGGCAAGCTGATCGGGAAAGCTGTCGAAGCGACTCGAACCAAACCGAAACGCACAACCTCCACATCCCGTCCGGCGAAACCGATTTTGATCGAGACAACCGCGTTTGGAAGCAATCCGGGCCGCTTGGTGATGAAATCCTTCGTCCCGACGACACGGCTGCCGAAGAACCCTGCACTTGTCGTCTTGCTTCATGGCTGCGGTCAGACTCCCGAACGCCTGGATGTCGCGGCGGGCTTCTCCAAGCTCGCGAGAGACCGCGGTTTCGTTCTTCTTTATCCGCAGCAGACGAGAAGAAACAATTCGCAAAACTGCTTCAACTGGTTTCGACCAAGCGCCGTCGCCCGAGACCGCGGAGAGGTGCGTTCAATCAAGCAGATGGTCGAACACATATGCGAGCGACATCGCATCGACCGTTCGAGGATCTTCGTCGCGGGACTGTCCGCCGGCGGGGCGATGACGGGCGCACTTGTTGCGAACTATCCCTCATTGTTTGCAGGCGCCGCGATCATCGCCGGCATGCCATTCGGATCTGCCCGCGACGCGATGTCCGCCATGCGCGTAATGAAGTCAGGTGCGAAGCCGCCGCCAGGCGGATGGGGAAGAGCCATCGCTGAGATTTCGCCAGAAGCCAAGTCATGGCCCGCGATAACCATCTGGCAGGGCACGGAAGACCGGGTGGTCAGGCCCGTCAATGCACTCGCGTGTGTTGCCCAGTGGCTCGAAGTCCAAGGCATTGCAGAAAATAGCGGCCGTTTGGAGAATAAACCCTGGGGCATGTTGCAGTCGTGGAAGGTCACAGGCGAGCTGAAGGTGGCCCTCTATTCGGTCAGCAACATGGGCCACGGGCTTCCGATCAAGAAGCGCAAGAGCGTCACGGCGCTACGATCTGGAGACCCCTACGTGATCCCGGTAGAAATCTCAGCTCCAGTAGAGATGATGCGAGTGTGGGGTTTGTCGCGGTTTCGAATATAACCAGCTCGCAGCAAGTTCGGCCGTATCTGACAAATTCCCACCAGCGATGGGTCCTACGGATGCGCCGTCCCGCGTGCAACAGAACGCCAGGCTCCATTCGAGCAGCTGACACTGCTGGTGAGGGAGTCCGAAGGCGGCCGGGACCTGGAACGAAACGACGTCCGGAGATGCCGAAGATCGCGATCGACGGTCGGATTTTGGGTGACGGAGATGTACTACCAGGCCGCCGCCGGAACCGTCGATGTTGCTCGCAGCGATCACCACGCTGGCTAACGGCGTAAGTCCTTTGCACACCAATACTCACGCTGAGGTGGTTCGCTGAGTTGCGGGTCTGACATGGACCCGTCATTTCGCCGTCGCGATCAATATCCTGCGGGGCGCAATGTTCTGCCTTCGGCTTCCGGCCTCGACCAGCTGGTTATCATCAGGCCGCTCATTCCAAATCGAGCGACTGCTTTAGTTCGTCGATCCTCTTGGACGCTTCCGCCTTGGTTAGATCCTCGGCATAGGCGTCGGGCTGGTGCGCCTGTTCGGACAAGGTCTTCAGGTAGGACCGCGCTGCGCGCCGGTCATCGGCTCGTCGCCGCTGACCCAATCGTCGGGATCCTTCTGTGTGTTGGACGATGTCGTGGTTTTCCGATTGTCACTCATAGCGGCCTCCTGAATGCGTTCTCTAAACGTTCCAGGTGGTGCCCCGGTTCCAGCCGCATGTCGATATCGCATTGGGCTCGATCGTAGCCCTTCAGTCGGGCGTAAAGGCCACACGCCACTAAGAGGAGGAGGAGTCCGCTCATCGTAGTGGTCGCTTGGCCAGTGCCGAAAACGGTGGCCGATCGGTTTGTCCGAGAAAGCAGCGCGCGGACCCCGATATCTGTCGGCCGAGAAGCGCCAAGACCAGACACTAGGAATGAGGATCTTCCCGCCGTTCGGATGTCGCGCCGAATTCTGAAATGGCGAACGAGATGACGCTGCGCAGGCGCGGCGTCATGCGGCGGTCGCGGTGATAGACAAGTGACATCGGCCGTTCACGTAACTGCCAGTCTGGCAAGAGTTGAACGAGCAGGCCTGCCTCGACATCCGAACTCAGCAGAATGGACGGCTGCATGATCACTCCGAGGCCAGCGCGCGCAGCCATGCGGACGGCCTGGCCGCTATTGACTGTGATCGACATTTGCGGAGCGACTTCGACCCTATCGTCACCTTTGGTCAGCTTCCATGGCGACCGTGCTGCCGGAGCAAAGCCGATGGCATCATGGTTGGCCAAATCACTTGGATGGTCTGGATTGCCTCTTCGTGCGAGGTAATCCGGCGCAGCGCAGATCATCATTCGGTAAGGGGCAAGACGGCGCGCGATCAGGCGACTATCGGGCAACTCGCCGATACGGAAAGCAATATCGAACCCTTCGTCGACAATATCGACATTGCGATCCGTCAAGGTGATATCGAGCGTGACGTTCGGGGCAAGCTCGCGGTAGCGCTGCAATCTCGGCATCAAGACCTCGGCGCCGAACGTCGTCGGCGCCGTAATCTTCAATTTGCCGCGAGGCTCTGCTTGCAATGCCTCGGCATCCTGATCCGCGATCGCCACGCGCTCGAGAATATCCCGGCACTGTTCGACATAGCTGGCGCCGAAATCCGTCAAGCTCTGACGGCGCGTGGTCCTGTTCAGAAGACGCGTTCCGAGCCGCTCCTCAAGTGCTGCCACATGCTGCCCGACCATTGCCGGTGACATCCCGAGCTTGCCCGACGCTGCGCTCATCGAGCCCTCCTGCACCGTTGTCACGAACACCTGCATGGAACGAAATAGGCTCATTTGATAGCTGCGCTTTTAAATGATGATAGATTTTTTGGCAATTATCTAAGCTAATCAGCGAAATTACAACTCCCGTGACGCTGCAACCAAGGAGCACGACATGGCGCAGAACAGATTCACGGGTAAAACCATCCTCATTACGGGAGCGGGAACTGGCATGGGGCGGGCCGCCGCACTTCGGCTGGTCGAAGAGGGTGGCCAGGTCGCTCTCGTCGGACGCCGGCCCGAGCCTATCAGCCAATTGCAGTCGGAGATCGAGACCGCCGGCGGAACCGCCATCGCGATTGCCTGCGATATCGCCGACAACGAGGCGGTTGCCGCAGCTGTCCAGACCACGATAACCCGCTTCGGGAAACTGGATGCCCTGTTTGCCAATGCCGGTGTGCTTGGCGATTTCAAGCCTTTGGCTGTCACGGAAGCGGACGAATTCGACGCACTGATCGCCACCAACCTGCGCGGCACCTTCTTCTCCATCAAGCAATGCCTGCCGTTTCTGGCCGATGGCGCCATTCTGATCAACGCCTCCTGGACGGCCGGTGGAGTGATGCCCGGCGCCGGAGCCTATGCCGGCACGAAGGGCGCCCTGCAGGCGATGATGCGCACGCTTGCGGTAGAGCAAGGCCCACGGAACATCCGCGTCAACGCGATAAATCCGGGCATCATCCTGACGTCGATGGCCGATGACGTCATAGACCCTGTCTTCGCCGCGCGGCTCGCCAGCCACACGCCCCTTCGTCGCAACGGCAGATCAGAAGACGTTGCGGGCACCGTGGCGTGGTTGCTTTCGGACGACGCCAGTTTCGTAACCGGGCAGGAGATTACCGTCGATGGTGGTTTCACAATAGGCGGGATACGGCTCTAGGCCGATCCAATCCTGTCCATCGGGGAACTGACCGCAACCCTCGCAAAGCCGGCTCGTGGGCTGAGCTTTGCGAGGAGCTCTGCGTAGGTCCACCTCGGGCCGAAGGAAGCCATTGTTAAAGCTTGCTGATCAAACCGTCTTTCTTCCACATGCCACGATCCGGGGCCATCCTGGGGGCTAACGACTGCAGCGATTAAGTAGCATGAGCCGTGCCGTCCGGTCCTAGTGGCTGTCATGTTTGAGCTTTTCGAGATGCTCGGAGCAAACGGCTCTGATCAATTCAAGCAGCACGGTCGTCCGCTCGCCGAGCCATATAAGCGCCTCCTCGCTGATCTCGTAATGTTTTGAATAGCGCGCCTTCACATATGCCTCGTTCAATGTGTTGAACCAGGCGCGTTCCCGGTGCTGATCACGCGGGAAGGCTTCGGCCAGCCGACGGTCCTGCTCCTCGGCGAGCGAGCGCAGGAACTTAATGTTGTGCGATGGTGGGCCGTAATTGGTCAGAGTGAGCAGAACGCAGGAGTAGGCTTGCTCGAGGGATTGATGAGTTAAGAAGGCAGATTCGTTGAAATCGCTTTCTCGCAAATAAAACATCGCGCCTTTGTAGAATTTCGATGCTGCCTTAAACCGGTGTTCAAAATGCTCGTTCGCGACGCGGAGGCGATCCTCCATCGAAAGCGGTTCGGGCTCCGCCAGCGGTTCCTCATCCAGTTCGTAGAGAACGATGCCCTCCTTGCGAATGTCGGAGAAGAAATACTGCCCCTCCTTGAGGTAGGTATTCACCTCGCGTCTGGAATGGACGATGAAGCTCACTGGCGTTTCGATCGCGGCTTCGTGGATCAGCCGGTCTGCTGCCTTGTGCCAGTACTCGGCGAACTCGCAGAGCTTGCGATTGTTGACGATGATCAGCAGATCGAAATCGGAGCGATACCCCTTCATGGTGAAGGGCTCATCGACCCATCCACCCTTGGCGTAGGAGCCGAAGAGGATGATCTTTAGAATGCGGCCACGCTTCTTGAAATCGGCTGTGCCCTCTTTCAACGCGTCCTCGAATTCCTCGTACAGGATTTCGAGAACCCGGCCGAGTTCTCGCTGCTTGCGAAGCGGCATATGATCAAGCGACGATTTCATAAGCAATCGATAGGCGAAAGATTTTAAATCGTCTACTCGCAGTTTTGAGAGGGAACCTGTCCGAACTAACCGGCTCCGAGATCACGTTCTTTCGAGGAGCGCGTTAATCGAAGACGACCATGAATGCCGCTCTCCGGCAGGTATTCGCATTCAGTAGGAACGGGAAGGAATGAACCGGCACCGGTGTCTGGTTAGGTAATGCTGGAAAGTGGGATGGCCTCGCGATTCCAACGGATTTGGATCAAAAGGTGATCGTCTACCATCGATAACCAGTACTTATCGATGGTTAGGCACTGCCTAGTGCATCATATCATGTGGCGAACCCTAATTTACCTATAGAGTTCCTGTAACAAATCATTTACCATGATTTCAATGGCTTACGATGTCTCGAAAATCAGCATGACAGCCCTGATGCGGCCGGCTTTCGACGCCGGTATCGCTCTGACGCGTGTCGATGAGCGTATTTCTCGTTCGCCGGTCGGTCATGGCTGGATCGAACGCCAAAACTTCGCCGACGCTTGCGCCTCGCTGTGGATCGACGGCGAACTCGTCCATCTCGAAGACCTCGTCCTCCACGACGCCACGAAAGATATTCGCACCCCCACCCACGAACTCACCATCGCCCGCGATGTGTTGCGCACCCGCCGGCGTATCGCCGCGCAACCGCCCGGCTGGGCATTGTCGGCCGACGGCCTCCGCTCCCTGCGCGGGCAGGCGTGGCCTGGAGCATCGGACGGCGAGGACGGCGACGTAGAGGCCATTCCCGCAAAGCGCGCGGAGGTGGTCGAGCGGGAAGGGGAGTGGGATGATGATGAAGCCGAAAATCTTACGGGCGTCGACTACGCCGCTATTGACGCGGTGCTGGCACGGTCAGAGGCGGCAATCGAGAACGCTACACGGCCCGGTCGCGCGGGCGCGGCGGAAAAAGATCCGATGATCTACGATCTCGACTGGGACGAGGATGCACGGCTGGAAGAGTGGCGGGGCGTGTTGCGACAGGCAAACGATTTTCCGGCGGTGCTGCAGGGGATCGTCGCCCTCGACGCTTGGAATGAGCTTGCCGTCCTGCAGCACGCGCCATGGCTCGGCCGGCTGTTCGCCGCGTCCGTCCTTCGCCAGGCCGGCATCACAACCGGCGCTCATCTGGCGGCCATCAATCTCGGCCTGAAAACCATTCCCGTCGATCGCCGCCGGCATCACGATTGCGAAACCCGGCTGCTGGCGATTACGCATGGACTGTTAGCGGCCGCCGAGGCCGGGCTGAAAGAGCATGACCGGCTGGCGCTTGCGCGCAAAATGATGGAGCGAAAGCTGGAGGGGCGCCGAACCTCCTCGAAATTACCGGACCTCGTTGAGATGGTGATGGCGAAGCCATTGGTGTCGGCCGGGATGGTGGCGAAGACGCTGGACGTCACGCCGCAGGCGGCGCGGCGGATTGTTTTGGAATTGGGGTTGAGGGAGATGACGGGGAGGGGGAGGTTTCGGGCGTGGGGAGTCGTGTGATTCAATGTTCGGTGACGTGGGAAAGGGTCAGCGCCACTCTCGGCCGCTGATAACCACCGGTGAAGCCATCACCTTCTTTCGCTCATCATCCGCATCGCCGGCGACAAACAGGGGAGAACCTTCGCTGTTGCCAGCGGCACGCCATACTGCTTCGAGAAGAGGCCGCACACCGTCGATTGTGATCGCCGAAATTTCCGACAAGATAACCGATCCAAGAGGGACAAAAGGGGCGCGCAGCGGCCGGCTTGCCTTTTGGTGAGCCATAATTTGCACATCCTCGACATTCTGAAGGGCCGCGTTGATAACAAGAGGGCCGTCGAGACCAATGCCAGCTGCGATCTCTCCAAGCCGAATCACAGTCTCGACAATTCGGGCCTCAATTGATCCAGCATCGACTACGATGGTCGGATCGTTGTCAACTCTCATCCCCACGGATATTGAAGTGTCGAGGACGCCGGACAGCAGAAACCGCGTATACCACCGTGCCTCAGGATTTGGCTTCCCCTCGACAGGCCGCGGCAGATCCATTTCCGCCCATTGAGTGACATCAATACGATCGATCTTGTCTTTATAACCGGCCGGTACGAACAGCGGCCTTACCGTATTGACCAAAGCAGGGAGAAGATTGGCTCCGCTGGCTGCTGGCGCGGTCGCCAGTTGCACAACCAGCTTAGCACCCGCCACGATGACGGGCACGTCGCCGCGCCCGTTCAATTGGAGAACGTCGGCAATCAGACCGCGGGCCGACGCAATCTCATCCTCTTTCGGTTTGGCAGTTGCCCTGCCTTTGCAGCACCCTATCGGCAATCGCCTTCAGCGGGAGCGCAAGGCGGTTTGCAAATGCTGCGCGCTCGTTGCGCCTGGTACTTTTAGGCGCAGCCTCTGGCAAGGCATACGAGGTCGGATGTCGCAAATATGCGAGATCAAATGGAAGATCGTGAGGTTGACCAAACGCTGTATTCATGACCGACAGGATTTGTGCGTCGCTCAGCACCCCACGCGCGTAGCCGAATTCGATTAAGACATTTGGGTTGGGGATTTGTTTGCCAGCCTCGGTTTTCCCGACGAACGTGACGTCACCAACGAAGATTTCGCACTCGCGGATCTTGTTTAAGATGGTTTCGCTGACGTTTGGCGTCCCCGGCACTCCCGCCGTGTCGGAATCTAGGTGGATTTCAATACCATGGGCGACCTTAAGCGCAGCGATCCCTCTTCCAGAGCGATTCGGACGAAGCTACGGCAGACATCCGAATCACGATCACTTTGCCAGGAATAGAACAGTCGAATTGGGCCCATAACTTTACGCTACCACCAACAACCGTTTGCACGGCAACCATCAACGCGGTGATCCCCAACATATCTTTCAGATATTGCTCGATCGCGGGGTGAAAAGAGCCGAACGGTCTCGGCGGTGGGAGCTGTCGCAGCGATGCCTCCCGTTTCCAAAAGGGTGGTGTGGGTCGCCTTCCCCAATTAGTCATAGAGATCGAAGGTCTCGGGCTCTCCGCTCCAGGGATAGTAGAGATTGGAGCCATCCCAATAGGATACTCTTCCGTCATCTGATTTTCGTTTTGCCCGCCACACAAGGTCGCCTTTGAGCCGGGATATTGTGGATGGTTGGAACAACGGAATCTCAGCTCCTCGCTGTCCATACCCGTCGTCGGAGACCGTGTGATTGCCGAGGCCCATCAGCAGAGCTGCGTGTTTGGTTTCTTTGATCACTAGCGCGAAATTATTCATGATGACGTTGTGGCCGAAGCTAGCATGCAGTACTCGGGGATCGCGCCGGTTGGCTACCTCCGATATTATCCGACCGACAGCTTCGGTCGAAACTAGGGTGGATTTGTCTGCAACTATGCCTTCCGTAGCCCTTGCACACCAATCTACGACGTCCTTCCTTTCGGCGAGTTCAATCGAGTTCGGAAAGCGAGCCGCGAACCGCCGAGCGACGGGAAGATAGCTGGACGTAGTGACGAACATGGATTTGGCTGCGCCCTCGGCGATACCGATGCCGTAAAGAGCCGCAACGTTTGTCAGATCAATCTTGTTTCCAACGGCATACCGTTTGGCCTGAACGATCGTGAGAATGTCGCCGATGGGATCTCTCTGCCATAACCGCAAGTCAACGCCGTTATCGGCGGTGCCAGGTCCAAGCTCGGCAGTGAAGCCTTGATTTTGAAAGATGCGATATAGCAGCGTTTCAAAATCTCTCCAGTGGAGGCGGTTGAGATCATTTGGGCGGCGGGCAAAATGATCGTAAAGTTCCTGATAGACGTCGGCCGTATCTTCGGTGATGAGACTACAGACCCACCGCCAATGAAAATACCGTGCAAACGCTGATGCGAGTGCTTCGCCCTCGGGATAGATGGCCATCGAGTAGCCATTTATGTTTTCGTAGAAATAGCCGCGCTGTTCCAGCAGTTCTCTGAAGCTAGGTTCGTTTCCTTCCGGGTCCTCTCCGTCGAGCACCGTGGAGAGGTCACCTCCGCAAATCAGCAAAGTTACGACGGGAGGGTCATGCGGTTCGCCTTCGACATGATCAAGATAGGCCTTGAAACCGCAATCAAACCAAAGGTCTTTCGTTTCTGCCCAGCTTTGAATCGCCGCTTGCAGGGCTACGATCTCCGCTTCTAGCTCCAGGTCAGACCATTGACGCCCGTCCACCAGGCCTTCTTCAACGGTGGGGGTCATGGGCCGGCATCCCTCAGCGAGTTGAGATATCCGTCGGAGCCGGAGAAGTAGCCTTCTAGGGCCTCCATGACGTCGGCGAGCGCCGACAAGTCCAACTCGCTATGAGCGATCGGAATGGGTTTGCCTTTGGTGTCTACGGGGTATCTGTAGGAAAATGACTTCGGATCGACTTTTGCAAACTCGGCAACGATCTCTGCAACGATTGGATCGGTTTGATCCGGATCATCGTGGCCGTAACCGTCAAGCACTTCGGTTAGGGTCTTCCAGAGCTCACCAAGGTCGTGCGTTTTCCAGACCGCGTCGACCCCGACCGTAGGGCCGTAGGTCGCGATCAAATACTTGAGCGATAACTCTATAAACTGGCGATAGTTGAAAATGATCGGGTAGACCAAGGAAGCGCGGTCGACTTCATCAGTGACGGCCCGTTCCACCAGCAGATCGGCCGCCTTCTTGTAGCCCGTCATCATCATCACGAGGCGGCCGTGACCGTGTGGGTCGATATATGCGTTGTCTTCCCAGTTTTCCGACTGCGTGAAAGGGCGATCGCCGGCTTTCGGCCAGCGGAATTCGCCATCCAAAATTGACTCGAAGGTCTTCTTCTTCCCCATCAGAGGTCCTACTCAAAGATCTGGGCGCCCGGGATAGCCACCGCCCCATCGTGAACGAAGGCGAGGCTGTAGCGCGCTCGCGTGGCACCGACGTACATCTTGGATGCAGACTTCGCGACGTGGCTGACTTGACCTGTGCTGAGCCACTTTTTTCCGAGACCGTGCGGAAAGATCATGACGCGGTCGAAAGTCAGACCCTTCGATTCTCCAAAATTCATCGCGGGAAGGTCGCGGCAGGCGGTCTTCTTGTCGAACCGGAGGACTTGGGGGGCGAAGGTTGCCACGTAGGCGTCGACTTGCGCAGTTGCAACGATGAACACGCCATCATGTCCTGTTACGGCATCGTTCAGGGACTTCGTAGCGGGCTCATTCGGAAAAAAGTGATCACCGAGATCGGCAATGTGCTGGTGGCAACGGTGCGTATGTTGTTCGTAGCTCAGCCCTGCCAGTCCGGCTTTTTCCCAGGCTTTGAATTTGTTGATTATGTTGATGCCGCCAAACGCCGAATTCTTTTTCCCTTGATTGGTCTTCAATGTGGCCTGCCGGTGGTCGCCCACCAGAGTCAGCTTTATTCCTGCCTTGAGGATGAGTTCCAGGACGTCGATATCGTACCCAGCCATGTCCTGGATTTCGTCCACGAAGATATGGTCGAAGCGCTGGGCAAGTCGGCGCATCACGGCGCCACCGGTTCGACGATCACATTCGCAGATGAATTTCGAGATTTTGTCGGAATAGATGAGCCGGCCGCCGGCAAAGTAGTGGGCGGATGTGTTTGTCTCGGGGATATAGGGGACCGATCGGCCTTCTTCCCATTGGAGGCCTTCGATGCGACGGTCGTGCATCACTCTCCTGTAGGGCCGGGCAAGGTCGCGAAGGAGAAAGCTGAACCAGGTCGTCACCTCGATGTTGTGTGGGATGGCAGGCCCCAAGCCGTAGAGCTTCCGTTCGATCTCCTTTTCATTGTTGCGCGTATAGGTGACGAGGAGCGCCCGCTCGGTCCCGCCGGCCGCCTCGCCAACGATGCGCGTGGTCTTGCCGCCTCCCGCGGCGCAGATAATGATCCGGTTAGCTGACGGCACTGGCGATATACCCCGGGACGTTCCAGGCTTCGGTCGTCGTGAAGAACTTCAGCGCCGTGTCTGCCTTATTATCCTTCATGTGCTCCAAAAGCGCGGCGTCGGAGACGAATGACTTGCCGAGCACTTTTTCGATCACCGCTCGGCTGTTCGCCTTGAGGAGCTGGGGTTCAAGCGTTGGGAACTGTTCGTCGCCGTCATAGAGAATGCTGATCTTTGGCTTGCCCATGTAGTCAACGTACTTCGCCGTCAGGGCCGCGACTTTGCCGTCATTGTCCGTCACCACGGCCACGGTGCGATCAAGAAGCACGGCAATTTCGAGGAAACGCTTGAAGGCAAGCGAGTTGACCGAGATGACATCGACGCCGGCCTCGAGCGGCATTTTGCCATGCTGCTTCACGTAGGCGGCTTGAACGATCAGCTCGTCGGAGGGCCCTTCGACCAAAATGGCCCGCTTCGCCAAGATGAGGCGGAGCGTGTCATGGCCCGGCAGACGCATGAAGTAGTCCTGCGTACCAGTGGTCAAGGCGTTGAGCCGTATCGATTTGCCATGGTGAAACAGCACAACGGACTCCACGCCGAGCTTGTTGAGGACGAAGCTGCTGTGTGTCGTGATGATGAGCTGACGGCTGCCGCGTCGTTCGGCAATGTGGCTTATAAGTTCATTGAGGTTCGAGAAGGATAGATGGTTCTCGGCCTCCTCGATCAAGATCAAGTGGGAGTCAGCAGACGATGCCATCGCGAGCTTTATCTTGATCGCATTTTGCTCGCCTTTGCCCACGAGTGGCAGAGGCACGTCATCGAGGTGAGGCATGACGCCACCTTCCCAGGTCGCGCGGGAAGACGTGTCGAGCGAAACTGAAAGCGCCTTGTCTGAAATTTCGCCTTTCTTTTTCGCGAGGGCCTCGTTGACACCCTTAACCTTGGCGTTGTCGAGAAATGCGTCCTTCATCATGCGATAGGAGAGCGCAAGGTCGACTTTCTGTTCCTTGCTGAGGCTGTCGCGCATAATATCCACGACATAGCGGCTCGCCGCGGCATTGTTCCGAATGGTGCTGGCGTCGATAAAGGCTGGCTTGATGGGAACCGAGCGCGAGGTCACCAGGTCATTGTCTGCGAACCCACGCCATTTCACGACGTAATATTCGATCGGGAGGGTTCGAATAAGCGTCGGATCGGCGACGTATGACTTGAACTCCTCGGCATATTCCTGATTGAATTCGATCGAAAGCGCTACGCCAGGCGCGTCGATGCCGAGAGCATTGTTGATGCCCTTGAGTTTCGAGAGAGCCGCATCGTCGTGGAAATAAAGCTCGATAAGGATCGCCGGCGGGACAGCGGGTGCCTTTGCGATCAGTGCTGCAATGTACTCCGTCACCGTCGCCGTGTTGAAAAGATGCGGATGAAGCTCAGCCTGTATTGGCCTGCCATTGAGCTGGCCTGTGAGGGCCAAATGAATTGCCTCCAGCAGCGTTGATTTTCCGCTCTCGTTGTCTCCGACGATAATATTGAGGTCAGAATTTAAGGTGACATCTGCGGTTTTTAAGCACCGGTAGTTAGTAACAAGCACTCGCGATATGTACAACGCTTCCTCCCAGTGAATCGCCCCCAAAACCACACCGGCGAGGTTGCAAAAGATTAGTCGAAGATCGTGTTTCGGTCTACTTTGTGTGGAGTGGATCAGAGTTCGCAGAGCATTAAAGTTGTTGAGATCGGAGAAGGCATGCGGGAGCTGCCGCAGTGGGAGTTTGACATCTATGCGCTGTCGCTGCCGCGGGGCCATGGCTTCGGCGACCGGGAGCCTACAGCTGCATGGATCACTGACGACGGGCGTACGTGTGGAATCATCACGATCGATGGGGAAGATGGGCCGTTCAATTTCCTGGTCATGCGCCGTCGCGTTGACTCCGTCTGGGTCACCACAGCCGAGGCGGCCGGGTTTCGATCGTTTCGAGAGGCGAGGCTTGCGATCGAGCCGATGATGGTTGAAGGGCAAGCGCCTGAGCCGATAAAGCCGGGCGTCGTCATGCGGCCCGGACTCTTTGATCTGCAGGGTCGCGAGCCAAGCGATGTCTTCAAGGTGCTGGCTCGTCCGTCGCATCATCCGGCTGCCTGGGCGTTAAACCAACTCTATCTTGCTCTTCCCAGGCCGGATCGAAATTGGGTCAGTGATTGCCAGACGGTCAACTTCCACACCCGGATGTGGGAGGCTCAGCTCTTGGCGTCGTTCCGTGAGCAGGGATTGCTGGTCACCCAGCCACATGAATCTCCCGATTTCCATATCGAGAACCGGCTCGGCGGTGAGGCTTGGGTGGAGGCCGTAACTGCCAATCCCGCGGTAGCCTACAATCACGTCAATGCGCCTCACAGTGCGATGCCGGCCGGGAAAGAGGAGATCTTCTTCGGCCCCGCGGCTCTGCGGTTTGCAAAGACGCTGGGGAACAAGCTGGATCGAGCTTACGACAAGCTGCCACATGTCACCGGCAAGCCGTTCATGATCGCTATCGCCGATTTTCAAGCGGCGTCATCCATGATTTGGAGCCGGGAGGGGTTGATCGGCTATTTGTATGGCGAAGGGGCGCGGGTCGCCGTCATCGATGGGCGACCACAGGCTGTTGCGATGCCGGCAACGCACCTGCTTGGTCCTTCGGCGTTTCCCGCTGGCTTGTTCGCCGATGACCGGCACGCGGAACTATCGGCAGTAATCTTCTCCAACGCGTGCTCCATATCCAAGCTATATCGCGTACCGATTTCTGGTGGTGGAGCACCCAAGGGCCTGCGCTACACGCGGATCGGACATTTCTTCGATCACACGCCGGGGGCTCTCGCTGGAATTCCATTTTGCATGGACATCACTAGCGAGGAGTACCGCGCGCTATGGCCTCTCGGATACGAGCCATGGACTGCGGAAATGGAGGTATTCCACAATCCCTTTGCCAGACACCCAGTCCCGGTCGAACTTTTGCCAGAAGCGACCCACTGGTTTGAGCAGGATGGTGAGAGACTTTGCAGCACGATCTACGAAACGTCGATTCTGTGGTCGCGAACCATGATTCAAGATGAGGATCAACGACCACCCGCCCTAGAAGACTTTCTGAGTGGTGTCGACGGTGAAAAGCAACCATCCGAAACACAGGGTACGTCTGTTAGTGGCGAAGATGGCGCTCACTCGAAAAAGGGAAAGTGATGGCCTACCGGTTCTCAAATTACAAAACTCTGGCGGCCGTCTATCGCCTGGGTACGGACTACCTAATCCGACATCAGACGGGCGATTGTCAGGACGTGCTCGTCATGACCCCGCACGGAGGCAAGATCGAAAATCCGGCCTCGGCCATAGTTGAGGAAATCGCAGGGCACGACTATTCCCTCTATGCTTTCGAGGGCAATCTGAGTGCGGACAACCTTTTCGAGCTCCATATCCCGTCCGAGCAGTTCGATGAACCGCTCGCATTGGGATTGGCTGCAAAAGCCAGGCTTGTTGTCGCCATTCACGGGCGTCAGGACTATGGTGACGGTGAGACGATTTGGATGGGAGGCCGCGACACGACGTCTCGTCAAACTATCGGCGCTGCCCTAGTGGAGGCAGGTTTCAAGGTCGACGACGAGCCACCCAAGTTTAGGGGTCGCGATGCGTCCAACATTTGCAATAGAGGAAAACAGGGACAGGGCGTGCAGCTCGAAATTCCCTCGGCCCTGCGGAAAACATTCTTCGCGCAACCTGATGTGCAGGCGAGGTTCGTCACCGCGATACGCTGGGCTATCGACGTCCTCACCTCACCTAAAGCCCAGGACGAAATGGAGGGAGAACCTCCAAGGTAGACTTCGCTGACCACCAAAAGTCCGCTGGGCACCGATTTTACAATGATCGCCTGCATTGGTGCTTTCGTCCCGATAGAAACCTTCAAGCGCCTCACTCGCATGGTTTCGAGGGGACGGACTACGCCAAGCAAGTCACCGAACAGAAGAAGCCAGGAAGCGAAGCAAGTTCGTAGGTCCTTGAAGCAGGAGACCCGCCAAGCGTGCGAATTACCTCTCGGCCATGGTCGCCAGACCGAAATCGCAACTCACGAGCGATATTGGCCAGACCAATCAAGAGAGGTCGAAACCCGAAGCCGTGTCCGCGCTCAGTGAAATATCGCGAAACTCCTTCGGAGAGAATGAGTTCAATCGCTCGTCCGTGATCAGTCAGATGGGCATAAACTGGGTTAGATTTTAAACTAGCAAGAACGCCAACTCCATGGTCGGCAACCACAAACTCAAATCTTCCCGGTTCAAGATTGAAGGCGACATATCCAGTGTCGCTTCTTTGGCTGTGCTCGACGACGTTGCCCCAGAGTTCTCCAATCGCTGCGACGAACTTGCCGCTGTGGTCGCTGGAAAAGCCTGCGTTGACACTCCAGCGTTTGAGCCTGTTGACCATGTCTGTCCAAACAAGAGGATTGGAAACCATCGCCGCGACGGGCACAAACCCGGAGGGATGTGGTTCTTCGCAAAACCAAGCAGCTTCCTGATTGGTGAGAAAGCGGCGAAAATGGCGGGGGTCGAGCCATCCCGTCCCGTGCGGTGTTTGCATGAGCCCTGGAAATATATGCGCGAGCTCTAGGAACGCACCTAATGACTGGGCAATACACGACGGAAGGCCTGTCGGGTCGACGGTGCCGTTCTGTAACGCTAGGGAGATATCCTCAACAAGGTCGAATGAGAGCGTTTCGATGAATCACCTTTGGACTGGCGCCGTATCCTGGTCATAATAGCGAGCCCGAAGTGAGAGGCTCTGTTCGCTTAGGTTATGTGCGAGCATTTCGTCGACTTCACTGGATACCTTTGTTCTGGTCGTAACCCAGTCGAGCTTCGAGTTACCGGAGCGTCTCGCTCGCTGGCGCTTGATCGTCTTCATGTAAGCCGTCGTGTCGATATAGATGACGTTATGGAAATGGCATCGAAGGTGCGCAATGACATCCGGGTCGCCTCGGACAATAATATCCAGTGGGCGGCCAGCGTTTTGAGCGATCTTAAACAGCCCTTCAATGTGGAATTGCCGGCGCGCCTTCTTACCCGCACCCGTAATGAACTCGTAGGAGATGACGCCGATTTCGCTTCGCTGCCTGACGAAATCGGACCAACGTTCGAAGTCCTTTAATGTTCGGGAATTGACGTGGAGCGCGCAGGCGATCCCATTCTGCTCGAACTCACTCCATACAATCGCAATGCGTTTCATCGCGTGCAGATCGTCGGTTCGCGGTTTGTCGAGCAGGAGGCTGAAGTTTGGAGCCGTAACCAGTTGAATGCCTAAATCGCGAAGCTGTCGAAGAACGTGCGAGCGGCGATCTTGCAAGTCCCACCAGGGCTCGATGCGTTCATCGTGGTCGACGCCGCTGAGGATAAGATCGGCCGATAGGTCGATCTTGAAGGCTTCGCAAAGGCGCTTCCGGGTGCCGAAGCGTACTTCACCACGGGCAAAGTCCACTACATCGTGGAGCCTCAAGGCAAAGGCTGATCCGGGGACGGGGAGTTCGCGACCGGTTCGGTGGTAGATTAGCGGCACGATGTAATGCGCGAGGGACTGGTAGTTTCCGGTAACACGCGGAACATTCGCGAGATCGAAACCGAGGATCTCGCGCTTTTGGTCCACGTACTGGAGTGGATTTTTCACGCAAACGTTTGTGCAGTTACTGGGCTCTCCACAACAGAAATCCAAGCAGTCCCAGACGGAATCTCGGACTGATAGTCCGCCGCACCACTCGAATGCAGCACAGTTTCCGCATCCTAGAGCGAGCGAATACGCAAAAGGATCATCCGAGAGGGCTCGCACCAGCACTTCGTTGCTGCCGGGATCTAGCAAAGCGAAACCTCCGCCTTGCCCGAGAGCTTCATGACCCGCCGAACGACACCGCCGGCCGTGCCGCCGCTGTTGGAAAGATTGGCCAATACTTCGGAGTTTGGATTGTCGTAGATGCCGACGACATTATTGTCGCGACGGGCGGTGATAGAGGTTTTGCTCAACTCAATGATCAACCTGTCGCCTTCCTTGACGATCGCGCCCTTCTGGAGCGAGATCATGGCGCAGCGAGGCTGATCGGTGGGCTGCTGCGTAAACAGGTCTGGCGTCGCGAGTTCGACGCGTTTTCGGTCTATATGCTTTCGTATTGTTGTTCGAGTTCGCGTCAGAAACTCAATTCCCATGCACGCGCTCCATTACCAAAGGGCGGTAGTATTTCGATCTACCTTTTGTGTATTCTCGAATGATTCCACGTGAGGCCAAGCTGGCTAAGCGGTTATTCCACGCTGTTGTACTCTTCGTTTTTTCGGCTTCGCCAAACTTTTCCATCAAAGAGTTGGCATCGACTTCGTCGAACTTCAAGACGAGCTCAAAGGTCATCTGTTGCTTTGGGTCGAGATTGCCGACAAGCTCTACATTCGTAGTTGTTTCGTTGTCTGTAAGCTGGCAGGTTATGATCACATCGTTCTTAGCGCCTGCGATTACAGATAGTTCATCCCAGATATCTGCATTCGCATTGGCAACAACAGGATAATAAGACGAGCTCTTTGTTCGGAGATAAGATTTCAGTGCGAACACAGACTCACGGAGATAACTGGCAGTAGCCACGTCAATACTGCCAAAGTCGAGAAAAAGAGGCTGCGGGGCTGCGACAGTTTCCGGGATATTCTTAATCATATCCACGAACGCGAGCTTTCCGTTTACAGCCCCCGCGAGGATGGCGCTATCGGAAATTTGCATTAAAGAGATTCTCACCAATGTCATCCTTCTCACGTGTGGTAGGTGAGATATAGTGTTAGCAAACCGCGCTGTCAAGAAAAGGTATCCTTGAAATAGGTGAGCGAGAAGAAATGACGAGGATCTCAGCTGAGGTTGTCCAGCGACCGTCATCTGGGGTGTAAATGAGGACAGCCTATGGCGCTATGTGATGCATATGTGTTCGGCCCAGGAAGCAGCCTGTCGGGTCGCATAAACGATCGCGGTTCTGAATGTACCGGAGGAGTTTCTCAACCCGCGTTACGCCTGGGTAAAGTTTTCACCAGAATGCCAACTCCCACGCTCTGCAGTTAGCGCCTGGTGAGCTGGGATAACTGAATAAAACGATGATCTGATGCTGAAACCGGATGAGCTGCAACGATTAGCTCCAGACACCTCGCGAGTTCATTGCGCGACCATAGCCGACTCCTGTTGACGGTTCGATCCAGGAAATCGAGCGTCGCCAAAGGGTACTTTGATGGCAGGTCGGAACCGTGCAGCCGATGGATCGCGAGGTCTGTATCGTCTACTCGTTGCAACCAGCCTCTAAGAATACCCATTGCCTCGGGGAACTTTTCGCCGGCCGTCACGATCAACGTGGCGATGTGACCGGATATGCGCGGAGTAACCAGCTCTTGGGATTTGGGCCATACGTAGCGAAAATAAGGCTTAACCCGATTGTCCCAGTACTCTGGCGCTTTGGAGCCCGCGCCCTCCAAGCCGTCGATGATCGTCTGCAAGACTTGGATCAACCCGTCCTCTGGAAGCTGCGCGGTCGCGCGCGAAAGGTCGGACCGAGTATAGATATCGACTGATTCCAGTGCTGTAAAAGTCAGCAGGCCCGCATATTGGTCACCAAGCTCACCCAGCGCCTGGTAGTGTTCTCCAGTCTTCAGGAACTCGTTCTTCACGCTCTTTATAAGGGGCACGTACAGACGCGGCGACCAAAGGAAGCCTGACCACGCAATTGTTGCTTCCTGCGCCGAGAATTCCCAATCAAAAAGCGTCAATAGATTTTCGCGGGTCCAATCCTCGTCCACACGAAATAACGATATCGCGTTGGAGCACAAGAATAGCCGCCCCAGTGCAAATCCCGCGATCTCGGTGTCGCAAAGGTGTCCAAAAGTCCATTGGAACTGAGGGTCTAACCCTTGACCATCTTCGAGGCCCTGGGCATACCAGAGTTTAATGAGACCATCGGTGATCTGACCAACCGGGCTGTTGAAGGCATCCGAAAGTACTGAGCCTCCGGGCTCGTATTGATCATCGACATGCTGTTCGAGACTCCTGTTGGCCAAGCTGAAAAACGCATCTTGGTTGGATTTTGCAAATGCTCCACATGCTTGCAGCCAGCCACTTAGAGTGTGGTCGAGCGCGGCTATCACATCATCGGGGGCCGCTGCCAATTGCGCGCCGACCCAGCGCCAGGACAATTTAGCATGTTTGTCTGTTGCCCAGGCCCGAAGCGCCTCTTTCCAACGGCCGACGATCCAGTCCCCATCTTGGGCAAGCTCGATGAGGGCCAATGCCGTCCGGGAAAAATCGCGGCGCGATCGCTCGACGAAATCATCGGTCTCGTCGAAGTCATTAGGCTCGCGATGTTCCGTCAGCCAGATCTTCAAATCCGCCCGTGACACTGGCGTCCTCGCGAATGTCCTCTCGATATCACCGGAGAACATGTAAAACGCAAATTGATCCCGTTCTTCGACCGCCCCCCAAGCCGGATAATTGGTTTCGAAATACGAAAGCTTTTTTCTGGCGGCGACAGACAGATGTCCCCCGTTGTCACGAAACACGCCGAGGCGGCGCCAGATTTCGCGATCACTCCGGCGGGCCCGCCGCTCGGGCTGAAGGTCTTCGTCTTCTTCGACCGGACCCTGCAAGATCGTTGCCGTCAAGGTTGAGGCGTCGCGTCGATTGAGCCGACCGGCAAGCCCCGCGATCAACAGCAATACTTCCCGCTGAGTCTCCGGGCTCCACAGCCATTCACCTTGGGCCCCGAGGACGCGATCGAGCGCGGCGTTCGTCTCGAAAAGCTCGGGGCGGGTAGTAAGCGCAAAGAACTGGAGGCGCCGAAATATCGGATAGCCGAACTCGTCCCACCGCTCGAACTCCCGCTTTGAACGATCTGGCCATGTATCGGCGGCCGCTAGCCATGCGTCGCGCACGAAATCGATCAGCACCGTCCAATCACGAAATGGTCGATTCTGTGGATGCGGCGCGATGGACGGATGCTGATAGAACGTCGCGACGCTTTCGCCGTCGTCGCTCAAGGATGTGGCAAGTTCCATTGCATCCCTTAACAAATCTGTCGCGTCCGACAAGAGGGCGGGGAGCGATGCCTTCCAGACATCACTCTCGAACACATCTCGTAGCGCCGAGCCTGAATGCGCCCCTCCGACAGTCAGTTCCCACTCAATCGACGGCCCGTCGCTCTCGCCCTCCTCGTAGCCTTCCCGGAGGATGATGCAGGGCGACAGGAGTTCGCGTAGCTTCATCCTCAGAATTGGCGTCAAGCGCCCCGCGGCCTTAAGTTCCTTTACCCAGTTATATACATCGAAAATGACGGACGAGTCTGCGATCCGCTCCGACAGCAGAAGCTGCCAATAAGCCCGCATGATCGGCGATATCTTTGTCGAACTATCCAGCGCGTCCTGCACCAGATAGGCGAAGTTTTCCTGGAGGATGCCGCCGTTGCGCGACGTCCACAGCAAGGTTCGGGGATCGTCCAGATGTTTGATCAACCAGCGGGCAATTTGCAACATGATAGTGTCTGCGACACCGCTAACATTGGCGCGCCGAAACACCAGTCGCATCCAAGGAGCGCTGGCATAGGGCCAAGGACGCTCGACCATACTGAACTTGAGGCTCTCGTCTTCATCGAGATTTGGAGTAACCTGGAAGCGGATGAGATCCTGATACTTGAAAGCCGCCTTTTCGAACTCAAACAGCCACTCTATCGGCGCAGGAGGGTCAATATCTGCAAAGGCTTTCGCCGGAAGACCGGACTTGTCGCTTAAAGCCCAAAGTATCCGGCCCACAAAGTCATCCTGCTTGGTACTTCCCTGCGGCTTGGCGCGCCCATGCCTGATCACGATACTTTCTTTGCCGCGGACGCCGTCACGATAACTGTCTGCCCACGCCCTCAGTGTCCGGTGCAGGGGACCATGTCCCTTACCAGCATTATAAAGGATCGGCCGAACATTCTTCGATGACCACACCTTAGCGGCGTGGTCCTCCTGCCCTTTTTCACATCCGCCAAAGGCATAGGCAGCGGGTGACTTCTCCCCGATCAGGCGATCAGCCGCGAGCGCGTCCATCATATAGCGCAGGACCGGATCATCGATACTGTAACCGACGAAGCAGACCGTGTAGGTGCGAAATAGTTCACTTACGAAACGAGCCGCCCATCGCTCGGTCAAGTAAGCAAGGCCAAAATCGCCGCTTGATGCGACAAGCCGCTCCAAATCACTCGAGGAAGGCTTTTCCGGCAGGAAACCGTGAAGATAGACGAGACCATCCCATTTCGCCCTCTTGGGGATGGGTAACAATGGTGCGCAATAACTTGGATAATCGACGCCTTGCCGCTTCATTGCTTCCACGAATAGGCGATCGAAGTTGGTTGTAATCAGCCGGAGGCGTTGATCGCTTGACCTGCTTAGGGTTAGCAGCGCCTCATGCGTCGAGGTGGCGTCGCGCTTCTTCAGGTTGGGAGTCAGGATTGCGGCGATTGCTTCTCTAACTCTAATCCGATGGTCGACAACTCGATTTTCCAGAAGAGCGATCGTCGTGTCGTAGGACTTGCTGGCCAGAGCCAATTCTTCGATCGGGTTAGGGGTCTCACCGATTTCGGCATAGATTCTCGTGACGAGATCGCGGAAGCCGGGAAGTTCTGCCGGATAGGAAATGCCGGCGCCACAGAAGAAAACGACCTTACCATCTTCGTGCGCCTGTAGAAGCTCTTCGGGAACATCTGGACCGTTGGCGACGAACTGCATCAATATCTCACTTTAAAGCCGCGTCAGTGCGAATTGCTCGCAGACTTGATATTTCCGAATCCGATTACTTTAGGTTGTCACGACGTGGGGTCAATCGGGGCTCGGGGATATCGGCCGGACAACGATCCCTCGGGCAAACCGGAGCCAAGAGAAAGTTGCTTCCGGCGGCCTCACTAACTACCAGATTTTAGGATTGCCCAAGACTTGTTTAATCAACGTCTGGCGAGTTTCGCGTGGATGGTTTTAATGGTCAATGCCGCTCTGATCGCGCTCAAGACAACAGCCGAGGCCAAGGTCCACATGACACGTTGATATGTCCGCCCCGCCGTGAGCGCCGCCAGATCGATATCCGCTATCCGCGCTTCTACAGGCATGCTCGGTGCCTCCTATGAAAACAGCTCGTTGCTCCATCCGGCATGCAGATCTTGGGTCGGACATCGTCGACTCTTGGGTTGCGAACGTGCTTGTTCGGCCCCTTCCTTCATGGCTGAGCTGAGCGCATCGCTGCGATCGTGCGTTGCGGTGCATCGAGGATCGCGGAAAGACGCGCTCCTCGCCCAGACTTCGGCGACGTTTCGAGATCCGACATTGCCTGCCCCCAAAGGATTGACGTTGCACTGCAGCATACCCGATCCGAAAATTCAGGCAACTCTAAATTGCGCAGCAATGGTGAATCACGAATGCTTCTGTCAATCGTGCGCAAATATACTCCCACTGCCGGGGCGTGCCTGGCTAGATAACGCCTTTGCTGAAAATAAAGCATCCGTACGGACCCGGATCCGAGGTTCTGACGATTGCGAACGAATTTTTAGCCGCCTCGTAAAATGCGAAGCGTTCCAATGACTCCATCTTGACCGGTCGCTCCTCAGCGCGATCTATCACAGTCTGTATCGCGGAAAATATCGGCATTTGGCTTTCCGGATCGCCGACAACCTGCATCCGTTTCACGGGTGCATCGACGAATGTGTCGAGTGGAAAAAGCTTGAGGATTGCTTCCGCCGCACGCTCAAGACCACAACCCGACACGTCTATGAGGCGGCCGTAGGTTGTCTGCCGTGCGATGGTCTGCGCGGGATGATTGACATCGCACAAGACCAATTGGTCCCCGTGTCCCATCAGCATCAACGCATGTATCAGTTCAGCGTTGATGACCTGATCGATTCCTTTTAGCACCTTGGTACCTCCCCTAGATGCAGGCGTTGTCTTCACAGAGTATATGTGTGGCGTGATGTTTGCAAACCCTGCTTTAAGCGATACGCAGTGCTTTCCTTTGATGGTGTAGGGCGGTGGCGCCGATAATCTGGGCCTTATGTGGGGAAGGGCACGGAAGGTGGGGGTAGGATAAAATAATTCCGAACCTGCAGATAAACTACTTTACAAGAATATGTTATTATGTGAAGTATCTGCCCGGATGGCGACCCTCCCAGGGTAGACCGGACGGCGGCGGTTGTTGCTGGATGCGACTGCCGCCGCCTCCTTCTGGAGGGACGATCAAACGTCGTGAGGAGCGCGACGCACCGGGAGGAATTGCATTGGCATCCATGGATATCGTGAACGTCGGCAAAGCCTACGGAAGCCTGACCGTTATCCACGGGGTTTCGGTGGAAATTCCCGATGGCGAGTTCGTGGTCCTGGTCGGCCCTTCGGGCTGCGGCAAATCCACGCTTCTGCGCATGGTCGCGGGCCTGGAGCCGATCACATTCGGCGAAATCCACATCGACGGACAGGAGGTGAGCGATCTGCCGCCCAAAGATCGCGACATCGCCATGGTGTTCCAGAGCTACGCGCTCTATCCCCACAAGACCGTCGCCGAGAACATGGGCTTCGCACTGAAAATGCGCGGAGAGCCGAAAGCGGATATCGATGACCGTGTGAAGAAAGCAGCCGAGATTCTCGATCTGGTTCCTTATCTCGCACGCTATCCACGTCAACTCTCCGGGGGCCAGCGACAACGTGTCGCCATGGGACGGGCGATCGTGCGCGATCCCAAGGTTTTTCTGTTCGACGAACCGCTTTCCAATCTGGATGCGAAGCTGCGAGTGCAGATGCGCGCGGAGATCAAGGAATTGCAGCGGCGGCTTGCGACCACGATGATCTATGTCACCCATGACCAGGTCGAGGCGATGACGATGGCGGATCGCATCGTTGTCCTGCGGGACGGACGCGTCGAACAGATTGGTTCACCGCTCGAACTCTATGACAAGCCGGCCAACACTTTCGTTGCCGGTTTCATAGGCTCGCCGTCGATGAACCTGCTCAAAGGCCACATCCGGACGTCCGGGGCACCTTTTTTCGAGACCGACGACGGTATCCCGCTGCCGCTTATTCGCGCACCGGAAGGCTCCGACGGCCGACCCGCCTTTTACGGCATCCGGCCGGAGCATTTCGCACTTGGCGGCGAAGTGACAGCCAACGTGACTGTTGTGGAAACGACGGGATCGGAGACGCAGGTCTTTGCCCGGATCGGCAACCAGAAGGTCATCGGCGTCTTTCGCGACCGGGTGGAGGATCAATCCTGCCAGCCGATGGCGATGACGCCAAACCCGGCATCCGTGCATCTTTTTGATCTGAAAACGGGATTGCGGCTCGATTGAGAGCCGCTTCGCCGATGCTCCGCGACGCAGGGGCTCGGTCGATACCCATCACGTGTGGTGATTTGTTCAACGGGAGGAGTGAATTATGAAGGTCAGTGACTTCGAAAGAATGATGGCGATCGGCCTGAGCCGTCGCGCCATTTTGAGGACCGGCGCCAGTCTGGGGGCTCTTGCCGCCGCCGGCACCATTCTCGGTGCTGTCGGCAGCGCCAGCGCGCAGGACGCGTCCTTGCGTAGCCAGATCCTGCAGATTCCCGGCGTCGGCAAGGGGTCGCCGACCGATGCGGATTGGCAGAAGGTCGGGGAACTGTGCCTCGGCGCCACCAAGAGCAGCGTGAAGCAGGGCGAATTTGCCGGCGTCGAACTGTCTTTCATGGGTCTCAACAACCAGAATCTTCACAATGTGATCTTCCGTGGCTTCCTGAAGTCCTGGGAAGACTACACCGGCGCCAAGATTTCCTGGATCGATCTGGCGCAGGCAGACTATAATCCGCGCCTGCAGCAGGCCATCGCCACCGGGACGGTGGATTTCGACATACTCGAAATGGGCGCGCCTTTCGAAGGCGACGTCTGCGGCAAGGGCCTGGCGTCGGAGATGCCGGACTGGGTCAAGACCCAGATCGACATGGACGACTATGTCGACTACCTCAAGGCGCCGGTCGGAACCTGGGACGGCAAGACGTATCGCATCTCGGTCGATGGCGATTGCCACAACTTCAACTACCGCGCCGACTACTTTACCGATGCCGATCTGGCAAAGGCCTGGAAGGACGAGGGGCACGAGGGCGAGTGGGGTGTGCCCAGGACCTGGCAGAAGGTTCAGGAAGTTACCAAGTTTCTCAAGGGCAAGACGATCGGCGGCATGGAAGCGATCGGCTATCTCGATGCGCCGAAAGCCTGGGGTGGCTTCGGCTTCTATTTTCTCGGCAGCCGCGCCACCGCCTATGCCAAGCATCCGGACGACAAGGCCTGGCTCTTCGACGTTGATACGATGAAGCCGCGGATCAACAACCCGGCCTGGGTTCGGGCCATTCAGGACGTGATCGACGCGTTGCCGTCGGAGTCTGGAGATCAGCTCAATGCCGACCCTGGCACCACCGCGTTCCAGCAGTTCCTGGCTGGTACCGGCTCCATGGTTTCCTGGTGGGGCGATGTTGGTTCGGGCGCGCGCACCAGCGACAGTTCCGTGGTAGGTGATACTGTCGCGTTTGACATCCTGCCTGGTTCTGACGACGTCTACAATTCGAAGACCGGTCAGTGGGACAAGCTGCCGAGTGGTCCGAACCATGCCCCGAACATGGCCTACCTCGGATGGGGTGTCTACGTCATGGCCCGGGTCGACAGCGACGAAAAAAAGAAGAAGGCAGCCTGGAGCGCCGCCGCCCATCTCGGCGGCAAGGACCTGGCTCTGTGGATGGCGGCATATCCGTCCGGCTTCCAGTGCTATCGCAAGAGCCAGTTCGAAACCAGGGAATGGGTCGAGGCTGGCTACGACGAAGCCTTCATCTCGAACTACCTCGCCTCGCAGTCGAACTCGTACAATCACCCCAATGCTGCCATCGAGCCGCGCATCCCCGGCATCTTCCAGTATTACAGCGTCGCGGAAGACGAGTTGGCCAAGGTGTTTGCCGGCAAGATGACAGCCCAGGAGGGGGCGGATGCAATCGCCGTTGCCTGGGAAAAGATCACCGATCAGCTGGGCCGCGACAAGCAGATCGCGCTCTACAAGGCGTCGCTCGGCGTCTGAGCCTGAGGCCAATCGCCTCAAAAGGCTCACTTGCGGGGTTCCGGCGGCATAATTCTCCCATGTCGCCGGAGCCGCAGAGACAATTCCAAACTTCGGCCGTGAGGGTCTGCTGCCATGTCTCAGTCAATGACGCTGGTCACGAACGAACCGTTTGCAGCGCGCCGTGCTGCTCCTGCCGGAAAGCATGTCCTGCTCGGCAGGGCTCTACTGGCATTTGCGACCGTCGCCTTCCTCGCAGTCCTGGCGCTTCAGTCGCTCGACGTCATGGGTGTCGCCACGCTCGGCTTTCAAAGCTGGCGCCCTTTGCTCTATGTCTATCTCATCTGGGCGGTGGTCTTCGGCATTTCCCAGGTGATGATACGCGGTGAGGCGGGCGAGCGCGCGGCCTTCGTCCTTCCAGCGGTTCTTTTTACCGTCGCCATGGTGATCTTTCCGACCATCTTCGGCCTCTACATCGCGTTTACCGATTGGAACCTCAGTGCGGTCGCGGGACGACACTTCAACGGTCTCGACAATCTGCGCACGCTTTTGGCGGATACCTATTTCTGGAATGCGCTCTTGAACATGGTCTACTATGTTCTGGCGGTTCTCGTTCAATATGCCATCGCCTTCGGCCTGGCTCTTCTGCTCAACGCCGAGATCAAGGCACGCAAGTTCTTCCGCGTTGCGTTCCTATTGCCGTTGATGCTAAGCCCGGTCGCCGTCAGCTGGATGATCGGCAAGTCGCTGATGGAGTACCGTTTCGGTCCCGCGGCGACGCTGGCGCGCTATCTGGGCTGGGACAATCCCGCCTTCTTTTCCACCCCCTGGCTGGCGCGATTGTCTATCATGGCCATGGATGCGTGGGTCTCCATTCCCTTCATCATGATTCTACTGCTGGCGGGCCTGCAGGCATTGCCTGCGGAAATCAAGGAGGCGGCACGGGTCGATGGCGCCACCGGCTGGCAATCCTTCAAGGAGATTACCTTTCCGCTGATGCTGCCGGTGAGCATGACCGCCTTGATCCTGCGCATCATATTCGAGCTGAAACTCGCCGACATCGTCATTAACATCACGGCGGGCGGTCCGGGTGGGGCCACGGACACGGTATCGAGTTTCATCTTCCGGGAATACCGGGACCGTTCCAATGTTGGCTACGGCACCATGCTCGCCGAAGTCTATCTCGTCATCATCGTCGTTTTCGTCGCGCTCATCCTGAAATCGGCGAGCCGGTGGATGCAAAAAACAAACTGAGGGCTGACAGGATGTCGACAGCACATGGGGCAATACGTCCAGAAACGCCCGCGCTTCGCAGCTTTGCGCTGCCCCGCTTCATGACGCGCAGCATGTTGATCTATGCCGCCCTGGTCTTTTGGGCCTTTGTTTCCCTGTTTCCGATTTACTGGACGGTGACGACGTCGTTCAAGACCGCCGTGAACGTGACCCAGGGCCACCTCATTCCCTTCGTGGATTTCACGCCGGACTGGAAAGGCTGGCGTTCGCTTGGCCTGTCGCCGGACACGATCTTTGCGCAATCGACCGTGCGCGACGAGTTCATCCGCCGGTTCTTCAACAGCATCGTCGCGTCGGCGGGCGCCTCGCTTCTCGCCGTCGTCATCGGGGCGCTCGCGGCCTACGGCCTCAGCCGGTTCTCCTACAAATTCCTCTGGATGCGCAACAAGGACATCTCCTTCTTCTTCCTGTCGCAGCTCATCCTGCCACCGGTCGTGCTCGCGATGCCTTTCCTGGTTCTCTACAAGCAACTGATGCTGCTGGACTCGCTTGTCGGCCTCATCCTGGTCTACACACTGATGGTGCTGCCGATCGTCATCTGGATCATGCGCGACCAGTTCGACACGATCCCTCTGGAGCTGGAGCAGGCGGCGCTTGTCGATGGCTGCTCGATCTGGGGCGCGTTCCTGCGGATCGTGCTGCCCATTGCGTTGCCCGGCATGGTCGCAGCCTTCATCCTGTCCGTTATTCTCTGCTGGAACGAGTACTTTTTCGCGGCGCTTCTGACCAGCACCGATGCCAAGACATTGCCGGTGATGGTCGCAAGCCAGACCGGATCGCAGGGCATCAACTGGTGGTCGATGGCAGCGATCGCGAGTGCCGCCATCCTGCCGCTCGTGCTCATCGGCATATTCCTCGAGCGCTACATCGTTAAGGGCCTGACGGCGGGCGCGGTGAAATAGCGAGACCTCTCCCGCGCCGGCTGAAGACGGGCAAGTTTGCTCGAATTGGTGCAGCGCACAACATTTCATAACTTTACAAAATTACATTATTATGTGAAGTCAACGAAACACTAAACGATGTGAGCCCAGTCCAGTGACCCCATTGAAATTCGCCACTCGCCTCAACTCTTTTGCCTCCCGGCCGCAAGCCGAATGGCCTGATCTTTCCGGGAAGCCGAGTGTCGCGCAAATGGTCGCTCGTGCTGCAAAGGTCGACGGATTGACGGATCTCGATCTCAATTATCCCGATCACGTCTCCGCGGATCCGCGCGAATTGGCACGGCAGATCGGGGATAGAGGCCTTGCGATCAACGGTTTTGCGATGCGTTACTACACCAATCCCGCTTTCAAGATTGGTGCCTTCACCAACCCTGATGCAGCGGTTCGCCGTGAAGCCATCGACCTCACGAAGAAGGGCATCGACGCGACCCGTGAGGCCGGCAGCAATCTGATGACCATCTGGCTCGGGCAGGATGGCTTCGATTACGCTTTCCAGGCTGACTATGCAGCCTTGTGGCAACACGAGATTTCAGGAATTCGTGAAGTTTGCGAGCATGATCCCGATTGCCAGATCAGCATCGAATACAAACCGAACGAGCCGCGTTCCTACAGCCTGATGCCTGACTGCGCCACGACGCTGCTGGCCATCAAGGAAGTCGGCCTGCCCAATCTCGGCGTGACGTTGGACTTCGCCCATGTTCTCTATGCCGATGAGCAGCCGGCCTTCGCGGCGGCGCTGATAGCGCGCTACAGCCGGGTGCTCGGCGTTCATCTCAACGACGGCTACGCCAAGCGTGACGATGGGCTGATGGTCGGCGCCGTTCATACACAACAGACGATCGAACTGCTGCGCCAGATCCGCAAGGACGGTTATGACGGCGCGATCTATTTCGACACATTCCCGGATATGACCGGTCTCGATCCGGTCCACGAATGCGAGGTGAACATCCAGACCGTCAAGCGAATGCTTGATGTCGTGGACCGCCTTGAGCAGGACAATCGCCTGTCTGGTGCGATTGACCGTCAGGATGCCGTCTCCGCCCAGTCCATCATTCAAGAAGTGATGCTTGGCGCGAGGGCTTGAACTCCAACACCGCAGCACGCCAGACGGCGTGTGAATTTCACACTCGGGAGGAACCGATGAAGACATTTTTGAAGACGACCGTTGCGGCAGGCCTAGCTGCCAGTTTCCTGTTTAGCGCGGCCGTCGCGCAGGAACTTGCACCGCTCAACTCCGACAGCGAAAAAGACCGCATGGACTGGTCTGAATTGGAAGCCAAGCTTGGTGCCTTCCCGAAGCTGCCGGAAGGCACGAAGGCTGGCGCCGTTTCTAAGACACTGACCAACGAATACTGGCGCTCGCTGGGTGAGGGCTACAAGAAGTTCGGCGACAAGGTCGGCGTGCCCGTGGTCTATCAGGCAGCACAAAGCGAAGGCGACCAACTCGGTCAGCTGACGATCGCGGAAGGCCTGATCACCCAGGGGTACAATGTTCTTCTTGTCTCGCCGCAGACCGACGCCAACCTTCAGCCGGTGATCGAGCAGGCGAAGAAGGCGGGCGTTCCGGTCGTCAACGTCAACGATGCCGTCATTCCGCAGGCCGAGCACTATGTCGGCAACGTCCAGCGCGACAATGGCGTGCGCGTGGCGAAATGGTTCATCAAGAATCGGCCGGAAGGCGGCAAGGTGGCGATCATCGAAGGCCAGGCCGGTGTCTACGCCGCCGTCCAGCGCACGGATGGGTTCAAGTCGACGATCAGCGAAAGCGGAAAGTTCGAAGTCGTCGCCAGCGTTCCTGGCAATTGGGATCGCCAGACGTCCTATGACGCCGCCACCAACATCCTGCAGCAGCATCCCGACCTGATCGGCTTCTATGCCAACAATGACGGCATGGCGCTCGGTATCGTCGAGGCGGTCAAGGCGGCCGGCCTTCAGGACAAGGTTGCAGTTTTCGGCACGGACGGCATCTCCGATGCCTATGCTTCGATCAAGGCCGGCGAGTTGACGGGCACCGTCGACAGCTTCCCGGTGCTGACCGGCGAGGTTGCACTTGAAGCCGCCTTGCGTCTTGTTGCCGGCCAGAAACTGCCCCGTGTCGTCGCTACGCCGCAGGCGCTTATCACCAAGGACAATGTCGCTCGCTACCAGGGCGAGGGCGTCGATGTCCGTGCAGTGCTGATGGAAGACGCGGCTGCGGCGAAGTGATCGCCAACTGACAAGGATGCCGGTCATCCTGGCCGGCATCTCTTGCGAATTGGGAAGGCTTACGCAATGACACCGAGACTGAGATTCGAAGCGATATCCAAGAGCTTCCCGGGCGTGAACGCATTGTCGGACGTGTCCTTTGACGTCGCTCCCGGCGAAATCCATGGGCTTCTCGGTGAAAACGGCGCGGGGAAGTCGACGCTGTTGCGGATTCTGTCCGGCGTCTTTCGTCCAACTTCCGGGTCCATGTTTGTCGATGGCGAAAATGTCTCCTTTCGCAAACCGATGGATGCGCGTGGTGCCGGCATCGCCATGATCCACCAGGAACTGCAGCAGGTACCGCATCTGAGCGTCGCGCAAAACATGTTCCTCGGCCATCCGCTGACGACTGTGGGAGGGCTGTTCGTCTCGAGACGAGAGCAGGAGCGGCGGGCTGCCGAAGCATTATCGATGATCGAACCCGGCATAGATCCTGCGGCGCCGATCTCTTCGCTCAAGGTGGCGCAGCGCCAGATCGTCGAGATTGCCCGGGCATTGCTCGACCGCGCCAGGATCATCGCCATGGATGAACCGACATCCAGTCTGACACCCAGTGAGTTCGAACGGCTGGCCGAGGTCATAACGAAGCTATCGGCCAGTGGCGTGTCGATCATCTATGTCTCGCACAAGATGGATGAAGTGTTCCGCATCTGCCAGCGCGCCAGTGTCATGCGCGACGGCAAGCTTGTCGGTGCGGTGGACGTGCAGGCGGCTTCCCATCAGGATGTCATCACAATGATGGTCGGCCGTGAGCTGATGCAGGAGCAGCATGTCTCACACGCGACCGCGACGGTGAAACTCGAGGCACGGGGACTCTCGTCGCTGACGAAAATCAGGGACGCATCGTTCAAGCTTCACCGCGGCGAGGTTCTTGGCATTGCCGGGCTTGTCGGATCCGGCCGGACGGAGCTCCTGCGCCTCCTGGCGGGAGCTGACAGACTGACGGCAGGCACGATCGACATAGACGGCAAGACGGTGAACCTGCGTAATCCCCGCGACGCCATCTCTGCCGGCATTGGTCTCGTTCCTGAAGAGCGCAAGCGGGAGGGGATCATCCCCGTCCGCTCGGTCACCATCAACATGGCACTTGCCTCGCTCGAAAGCTTCTCCAAAGGAGGCATCATTCAGGGCGGCAAGCTGCGCAACACGGCTCAGGACCTGCTGCGCCGGGTCAACCTCAGGCCCTTCCAGTTGGACAGACCGATCCGGCTCTTCAGCGGCGGCAATCAACAGAAAGCGATCATCGCCCGCTGGCTGGCAAGCAAATCGCAGATTCTCCTATTCGATGAGCCGACCCGCGGCATCGATGTCGGTGCCAAGGCGGAAATCTATCACCTCATCGAGGCGCTGGCCGCCGATGGACATTCCATCGTGGTGGTCTCGTCCGAACTGCCGGAAGTCATCCGGCTTTCCGATAGGGTCCTTGTCATGCGGGACGGGCAGATTGCCGCGGAAATCGCACGCGCTGACCTCACCGAAAGTGCCATCGTGGCGCATGCCATTCCCGGTGCCAATACCGGACGCGCGCCAGCTCCGGCCGCGTAGGCGCGGCAGAAATGAAGGAACACGTTATGAGCAACTCACCGGCCGCCGCCGACACGAAACTTTCGCCGGTTTTTGGCCGTTTCTCGTTTTCGTTGAGAGATGCCGGCACACTGATCGGCCTCGTCGTCATCATGGCGGTGTTTGCGACATTGGTGCCCGGTTTCCTGTCCGAGCGCAACCTTGTCAATATCCTGCAGCAATCCAGCATCAACGCATGCCTGGCGCTCGGCATGACATTGGTGATCATATCAGGCGGTATCGATCTGTCCGTCGGACCGACGGCGGCAATTTCGGCCGTCATCACGGCGACCCTGCTTCTCTCCGGAACTCCGATTCCGCTTGCGATCCTGGCAGGCCTCGGGATCGGCATGGCATGCGGTTTCATAAACGGAGTCCTGGTCGCCTATGTCGGTCTGCAGCCTTTCATCGTCACGCTCGGAACGCTGAGCACGTATCGCGCGCTGGCGCTGATCTATACGGGCGGCAATCCTGTTCTTGGCATTCCGACGGGTTTCCGATCGCTCTTCAATGGAAACCTGTTGGGCATTCCGACGCCAGTGATCATCGTCGCTGTCGTGGCGTTGGCCGCCTGGGTCCTGCTCAAGAAAACCCCAATCGGCGAGTATCTCCTGGCCGTCGGCGGTAACGAGGAAGCGGCCTACGTCGCCGGCGTCCCGATCGCCCGGACTAAGATTACGGCTTACGTGATCTCCGGTGGACTCGCAGCGCTTGCCTCCCTGATCCTGATCGGACGACTGGGCGCCGCCGAACCAATCCTCGGCAACCTGTGGGAACTTGACGCGATTGCCGCTGCGGCCATCGGTGGGGCCTCGCTTATGGGCGGCAAGGGCAGCATTCTCGGGACGATCCTGGGCGCTATCATCCTCGGCACGATGCGCAATGGTCTTACGTTGATGAACGTCCAGGCCTTCTATCAACTGCTGGCGACCGGTCTTATAATCCTCGTCGCGATGATGATCGATCGCGCGACAAGGGGACGAGAATGAATTCCGAAAACTTCGACACGAAGGCCGTCGGCCCTCGTATCCGCATGATGATGCCTTTGCTGACGCCACTTGAAGCAAAGGTTGTCGATACGGTTTTTGCGCTGCGCGGTTTCAGCGACGACACGTCTCTGAAACAGATCGCGGACGATGCCGGCGTTTCGGAAGCGATGGTGGTGAAGATCACCAAGAAACTCGGCTTTGCTGGATATCGGGATTTTCGTGCGGCGGTCAGCCAGTATAACCGCCAGCCCACGGCCGAAATGCATCAGGAACTCTCGGTCGACGATACCTCGCAGGAGATCGTGCAAAAGGTCTTTCGTACCTCGATCAATGCCCTGGAAGAAACGTTGTCGATACTCGACATGGAGGCGTTCGACAGGGCGGCGGACCTGATTCACCGCGCCAAACAGCGCGATTTCTATGGTGTCGGCGGCTCCGCGCAGATTGCACGGGATGTGTCGCACAAATTTCTGAGGATCGGCGTTCGGGCGAGCGTCTTCGATGACTCACACATGATGCTGATGTCGGCGTCGCTGTTGGCCGACGGAGACATTGCGATCGGCTTTTCCCATTCAGGCAATACCACTGCGGTGATCGAGGCGATCCAGCTTGCCCGGCGAAACGGCGCTCGCACGATCGCCATCACCAACTACAACTCGTCCGCGTTGGCGCAGGCGGCCGACGTGGTGCTTTGTTCTACCGCGCAAGGTTCTCCTTTGATGGGGGAAAATGCCGCCGCGCGCATTGCGCAGCTCAACATCCTTGACGCGGTGTTCGTTGCCGTTGCCCAGCGTGACTACAAAGCTGCCGAACGCAATCTCGAGCGGACCATGTCCGCCGTCACGTCCAAACGAAAAGATCGGCTCCCATGACAACTGCCCCCCTCGTTACCGTCTTTGGCAGCCTCCACTACGACATCGCCGTGATGGGACCGGCCCGGCCGCGCAAGGGTGAAACAGTGACGGGGACATCATGGCATCCGAAAAGCGGCGGCAAGGGCGGCAACCAGGCCGTTTCGTCGGCACGCACGGGTATTGCCACATCGATGATAGGGGCGGTCGCCGACGACGATTTCGGACGTTTTCTTATCTCGAACCTTGACCGAAAAAACGTTGATCACACGTTCGTTCGCCGCGATGCCTCGACATCTACGGGGATGAGCGTCGCGATCTTCGATGCCGAGGGCGATTATGGCGCAGTCATCGTATCCGGGAGCAATCTCACACTTGGCGACACCGATGTCGCGGCGGCTCAGGACCTCTTAACAAAGACGACGCTGCTCGTTCTGCAGAGCGAAATCCCGGATGCCGCCAATGTCGCAGCGGCGAGAGCCGTGAAACAGGCCGGAGGGCGTGTCCTGATCAATGCAGCGCCGGCGCGACCGCTATCGGCCGATCTTCAGCCACTCATCGATATCATCGTTGTCAACGCAATCGAAGCTGAATTGCTGGCAGGGGTTCCCGTCGTTGAGACACTCGATGGCGCGCTTGATGCCGCACGAAAACTTGTGCGGATCTTCCCCGGGGTGGTCGTCACAGCAGGTGGTGCCGGCGTCGCCTACGCAAATCGTGATGGAGAGGAGACCGTCATTGCGGCTGTGAAGGTGAAAGTTGAAAGTACGCATGGGGCCGGAGACGAGTTTATCGGGGTGCTTGCGGCAGAAATTGCCTCCGGAAGAGCGATGACAGATGCACTTCAGAAGGCTAACAAGGCCGCTGCCAGATTGGTGGGGACACCCGAAAAAGATCGTGTTTAACGCGGATGGTCGGTGCTGCGACTATGTTGTTTCATCCGACGCGGACAGGCGAAAGACAATGCATTTGCGGTACGCCGCGCTCAACCCTTCTTCTGCCAATGTTGCGAAAGTGGTTCCGACCTCACCGGCCTAGCTTGTGCAGGATAACAAAGGCGTTAATCGCTCCTTTCCTTCGACGGTGGCACATCACACTAAATGTACTCGGAGGGCGGGCCCTCTCACATCCGGATACTTATGAAGCCTTTAGTGCTTCTAGCACAGCTTCCACCGCAACTGGGTCCAATGGTTCCCGCGGCGGATGGGGTCACCAACGCCATACCCCTGTGCGTTTAGCGCTACCTTTACCCATTTAACTAAACGATACCGTGCGAAAGCCCTCGTTGAAAGGCCAGAGATGCTGCCTTTGCATTTTCATTGCATCGTTCCAATCGCCGCGCATGCAAGCGGCGGTACAACTCAACAGACCCAGCGCATGCGCTCTTTGCGTCCTCGCAAAGTAGCGGAAACTAACTCGTGAGCTTTCCGCCACCGTGACATAGACGGCCGGCGCGTCGATAATCGCAGCAATTTCATTATTGCTTGCGTCGGCCGTGCCAGCGCAAAGGGTTGGACCGAAAGAACCTGTCATTACGCCGCCGTATCCACAGTGAAGCGTTTTAGGGAGAACCCGTCGAGGGTCGCTTCTGAGGGTGTCGGGCGACGACCGGCGGAAGCCAGCAGACGGCGCGCGGCCATGTGGTCAGCTGGCCTGTTAATTGATTCCACGGCCAGGAGCATGTCCTGGCGGAAGCACAGCACGGAGAGCCCCTTGCCATCTTTCACCTGGACGAACTCGTCGCATCCGGCGCTAAGGCCGCGTACGATTTCGAACTGCTCTTGTTCTGACCCCTGTCTGAGGAAATCGAAGCTTGGAAAGGAGTGACTGTCTCCACAGACGGTTGACGCAAATATTCGCTATTGACGGCCTGCCTACTAGAAGGTAGATAAGCCGCATGAGCAATCTCTCGACCACCTCGGACGACATTCTGGCGTCCACTCGAAACCTTCTGATAAGCGGCGGCTACAATGGCTTCAGCTACGCCGATATCTCGGAGATTGTTGGTATCCGCAAGGCAAGCATTCATCATCATTTTCCTAGCAAGGTCGATCTGGTGCGTGAGCTGGTCAAGCGTTATCGGGAGGATGGCCAGGCAAGCGTGACAGTCCTTGAGCAGAAGGTTCCGAATGCTCTGGACATCCTCAAGGCTTATGCAAACCACTGGGCTGCATGCATTGAGGATTCCAGCAGACCCTACTGTGTCTGTGCTATGCTTGCCAGTGAACTGCCTTCCCTCCCCACGGAAGTCGCAACCGAGGTGACGAACTTTTTCCGCTTCATCTCCTCGTGGCTGGCTTCGGTCATGGAGCGCGGTTCCAAGCAGGGCGAACTGAGTCTTACCAGTGCGCCGCATGTTGAAGCCGAAACATTTCTGGCAACCGTATACGGGGCAATGCTTTCGGCGAGAGCCTATGGGAAGCCGGAAGTGTTCTCAATGATACTCGAACCTGCCCTCAATCGTCTCACGCCGACAGTCTCTCACTAATCCTGCGTGGCAAGGCTACTCGGGTCAAATGCGTCCATAGAAACTACCAACTAGTAGGAAGATAAAAATGAGAAATGTTTTCCCAGCCTTGGCCCTCGGGCTGACCAGCATCCTTTCCGTAACTCTCCTTTCGGCACCCGCATCTGCCGAGGATAAGAAAGCCGCGCCGATCCATGTCCGCGGCAGCATCGTCGACTACCAGGGGTCAACGCTCAAAGTGAAGACCCGCGAAGGCGAGACAATCGATGTCGCGCTTTCCGACAACTGGAAAGTCGCCGGCGTTGCCAACGCAAAGGTCACCGACATCAAGCCGGGCGATTTTGTGGGTATCGCATCATTGCCAAAGGCCGACGGCGGCGATGGCGCGCTTGAGGTCCTCATTTTCCCGCCCGCAATGAAAGGCACAGGCGAGGGGAGCTACGGTTGGGATCTGAAGCCCGACAGCAGCATGACCAATGCGACGGTCGCGGATGCTGTCAAAGGCGTCGATGGTCGGACTGTCACCGTGACCTATCACGGCAAGGAAAAGAAAATCGCCATTCCGGATGAGACACCTGTCGTGACCATTGCTGCGGCCACCAAGGATGATCTCGTACCGGGTGCCGTTGTCTTCATCACTGCCGAAAAGGCTGCAACCGGCCCCATCGCCCATCAGGTCGTCGTCGGCAAGAATGGCGTGGTTCCCCCCATGTAAGCCACGTCGCCACTGGCCGGAGCAGCCGCCCCACTGCTTCGGCCAGCAAATCAAGATCGATGCTGCTTGATCTGCAGCCGTGAGATGTCACAGACGAGAGACGCTGAGATGAGCGAAAACGCCTCCAATCACAATGTTCAATATCCTCGGACGGTCTTCATCCGCCGACACTCCGTCGTGACCCGGCTCACGCACTGGCTGAACGTGCTCTGCCTGAGCTTCCTTCTCTTGAGCGGACTGCAGATCTTCAATGCCCACCCCGAGCTCTACTGGGGCCATTATGGCGCGGACGGCGATCCTGCGGTGCTGACGATCGGCTCTAAGGACGAAGGCGGCAAGCCAAGTGGCTTCGTGCATGTCGCGGGGCTACAGATACCAACGACCGGGGTCCTTGGCGTTTCCAATGTTGATGGGGAACCAACCGCGCGAGCTTTCCCGTCCTGGGCAACCATCCCGTCGTTCCAGGATCTCGCATCTGGCCGTCGCTGGCACTTCTTTTTTGCCTGGCTTTTTGTAATCAATGGCATTCTTTACCTCAGCTTCAGCCTGCTGAGCGGGCATTTCAAGCGGGACCTGGCACCGAAGGCCCATGAGCTCTCGCCGAGCCATCTCGGCCGCGAAGTCCTCGACCACGCTCGGCTCCGCTTTCCTGAAGGAGAGGAGGCCAAACATTACAATGCGCTTCAAAAGCTCACCTATCTTGCGGTAATTGTAATTCTGCTGCCTTTGATGGTCCTGACAGGTCTGACCATGTCACCCGGGGTCGACGCCGCTCTTCCTGCCTTGGTCGATATCTTTGGCGGACGTCAGTCCGCGCGCACCATCCACTTCATCACAGCGTCGGCGCTTGTCGTCTTCGTCATCGTCCATGTGGCGATGGTCGTCCTATCCGGGACCTGGAACAACATTCGCTCGATGATCACCGGACGGTATGCGATCCAGGAAAAAGGCCCGAAATCATGAGCAAGCTCCTTACTCGACGCCGCTTTCTGATTGGCGGCACACTTGGCGCTAGCGCCTTGACTCTCTCCGGATGTGACCTGCTGGACCAAAACGCGAACGTCGCTAATGTCCTCCGTACAGCCGAGCACCTGACCATGAAGGCGCAGAGACTGCTTCAGGGGCGCAATGCGCTGGCGCGCGAGTTTGACGAAAAGGACATTTCGCCGTCCTTCCGGGTAAATGGAACGAATGCCCCCGACAGCGATGAATATGCGGAACTGCTGGAAGGCAAGTTCGCGAACTGGCGATTGAAAATCGACGGCCTTGTTGAGCGTCCGCGAGAGTTTTCGCTTGCCGATTTGAAGGCACTCCCGGCCCGCACGCAGGTCACCCGCCATGACTGTGTCGAGGGCTGGAGCGCCATCGGCAAATGGACGGGCGTTCCGCTCGCCAGCCTGCTGCGTCTGACAGGGCTCAAGCCGACAGCGCGTTATGTTGTGCTGCATTGTGCTGATGAACTTGAAAAGACACTCGATGGGAGTGGCCGTTATTACGAGAGCATCGATCTCATCGATGCGATTCATCCCCAAACCATCCTCGCCTATCAGATGAACGGCCAGGACCTCAGCGTCGGTCATGGCGCCCCGTTGCGGCTGAGGGTCGAGCGGCAACTGGGGTATAAACAGGCCAAGTACATCATGCGCATTGAACTGGTGGATAGTTTCGCCGGCCTGTGGGGCGGGAACGGTGGCTATTGGGAAGACCGTGGATACGAATGGTACGCCGGCATCTGAGGGAATCAAACAGTAAGCCACAGGATTACAGCTCATGAGCAGACGCCAAGTTCAAAAAGTAATGCTTATCTCAGCGAACGTTTCTTCTCCACCGATTGAGATCGGCCAGACCAACTCGATCCTCTCCGATCCTGACGGCCGATGGGCGGCCAGGCGGCAGGAGGCGATCAGCGATGCCTTCGAGAAAAGCATGCGCATCAAGGGTGCCCAAGGCGGCGGGGCAAAGGTTTCCTCTCACGGTGGCCCGCATGACCTCGATAGTTCCGAAATGCCAGCCGGGACACTCTCCGGCGAAAGCGATCGGATCGGCCGTACTGAATGGGACGAGAACACCCTCTTCGGCAAGCATGTCGGCTTCATCTGACCCCGCTAGCGCGAACCATCCATCAACCAATGCAGAAATGGAAGAAAACAATGTCGAACAACCAGACCTCCCGTGCCCCGCGCGGCAACGACCAGTGGCTCAAGCAGTATTACTTTACCAGAGCGGCCTTCTCAGTGCTGTGGGTCGCGGCTGCATTGACTGCCGGACGGCATTCCTTTGCGGTGGCTGCCGCACTGCTGATCATCTATCCCGCTTGGGATGCAATCGCGAACGTTATCGATGCCGCGAGGAGCGGTGGTCTTGCCGCCAACCGGAGCCAAGCGATCAACGTCGCAGCGAGCTCGGTTATGACGATAGCCGTGATCCTGGCGTTGACAATGAACATGAACTGGGTTCTCGGCGCTTTCGGTCTATGGGCGATCTTTTCGGGGCTGTTGCAGCTTGGAACTGCCGTGCGGCGTTGGAGAACGAGTGGAGGTCAGTGGGCGATGATTTTGAGCGGTGGCCAATCCTCTGTGGCCGGTGCTCTCTTCATCTTTCAAGCGCAAATGCCGCAGGAGCCTTCCATCTCCACGGTTGCGGGCTACGCTGGCGTCGGGGCATTCTACTTCCTGGTTTCGGCAATTTGGCTGACGGTCGCCCTGTCGCGTCGCAGTATGCATCCCATCTCATAAGCGCTACCTCGCGCCAATGAAACCGCTTGGAAGATATTCAAATGATGACAGATGATGCGGCAGGGCAACTTGCTTCCTATCGGAGGACCATCGACAACCTGGATTCAGCTCTCCTCTATATCCTGGCCGAACGCTTTCGCTGTACCGAGCAAGTCGGCCACTTGAAAGCTAAGCAGGCGTTGCCGGCGATCGATAATGAGCGAGAGCGACGCCAATTGGATCGACTGATGAGCATCGCCAATGATGTTGGCCTCAGTGGGCACTTTGTCGAAGGGCTGATGACAATGATCGTGGGTGCTGTGGTGGAGCGGCATAGGGAGATTGCGGCCAAGAAGTAAGTTGTCTGTCGCGCGTGTGCTGCCGCAGCCGTGGATCGGCGGGGAAAATCGATCTTCTTCGGGCGGCTTACCATGCAGCGGTATTTGTGAGGTGGTCCGAGACGGTCGCGATAAACGCCCGAAGACGCTGAAGACGTCGCAGGTCCCGGTGATATCCCATCCAGATGTCTCGCGCCGGCGGGGGCTTAGGTAGTTCCAGTCTGCGGATACCCGGGATCTGATTGCCCACGACGCGGGGCAGGACGGCGATCCCAACGCCCTGCTTGCACATTCGTGCCTGGACGTTTCGGTTGTTTGATCGCAGCACGGGTCTCGCGTTCGGGAAACTCTCGGCGAGCCAGGCTATGTCGGGGAATTGCCCTGTCGAAGTATCGTGGGTGATCAGCCGGAAACCTGTCCCGTCGCCAAATTCGGGGTCAGGCGACTCGTCGGCGATGTAGACGCCGTATTCGAGCCTGAAGAGCCGCCGTTGAATGACATCTGCAGTGTCGAACGGAACGATGCGAAAGGCGACGTCGGCCTCCCTTTGGGCGAGGTTGAACAGGCGAGTGCCGGTCAGGATTTCGACGTCTACATTGGGGTAGGCTTTCGAGAAATCTGCCAGGATGGGAGGCAGGACATAGGCCCCGAACCAGTCTGCTGATGAGATGCGCAGATTGCCTTTGAGGTTTTGCTCCTGCCCGGCGAGCCGGCGCTCCATGGCCAGCGCGCCTTCTTCCATCTGCTCTGCCAGAGTGATGATCCCATGGCCCTCCTCGGTAAGCACGAGACCGTCCGCGGTCCGCTGGAAGAGCGTGTGGCCGATCGCCTCCTCAAGGGCACGCAGCCGTCTGCCGACGGTCGGATGGCTTGTATGAAGAGCACGCGCAGCGCCGCCGAGCGTGCCGGATCGCGCAATCGCAAGGAAGATTTTTACGTCACTCCATTCCACGGCCAAGCCCTTACAAAAATGAACATTGAAAATACAAAACTGTCACTTCAAGTACAAATCTAAACATCTAGATTCAAGTCATATTTCGAAAACATGCGGAGAAACGTCATGAGAACTTGGTTCATCACAGGCTGCTCGAGCGGCTTCGGACAACGGCTCGCGATCGCTGCAGCACAGCGGGGCGATCAGGTTGTCGCTACTGCCCGCAACGTCAACTCGATCGAAGAAATGGCTCAGCCATTCGAGGGGCGCCTGATCACCTTGCCGCTCGACGTGACAGATGCGGCGGCGGCCAATACCGCGGTCGCAAAGGCCGTCGAGACATTTGGGGGTTTTGACGTGCTGGTGAACAATGCCGGCTACGGACTGTTTGGGGCGCTCGAGGAGGGCACGCCCGAAGAATATCGACCGATGTTCGAGGTGAACGTTTTCGGTCTTATCGAAACCACCAGGGCAGCCTTGCCTGCACTGCGACGTTCGGGCGGAGTGATCGTCAACATGTCTTCTGGCGCAGGGATCGCGGGCAGCGGCGGCGCAGCATATTACAATGCAGCCAAGTTTGCGGTTGAAGGGGTTTCCGAAGCACTCTCCGGCGAGCTGAAGCCGTTCGGCATCCGCGTGCTGATCGTCGAGCCTGGGCCATTTCGGACCGACTTCCTTGGACGTTCGATCACGATGGCGGCCAAGGAGATGCGCGAATACGCCGCGAGTTCGCGCAGGCACTATCGCGAAACCAACGACGGCAATCAGGCGGGCGATCCCGATAAGGCGATCGCGGTGATCCTGCAGGCAGTCGATACGGATGACGCTCCGCTTCATCTGCCGCTCGGTCCCGCTGCGCATTCGATCGCTGAGCGGAAGTTGGCTTCGTTTCGCCGTGATATCGACACCTGGCGCGACATCTCGATCGCGACCGATTTCGATCAGCCCTGAGCTGGTCGTTAGCTCTGTTTAACATCAACATCGATGGGAAAGAGTTATGATCCCAACATTGGAAGGGTTTGCCCAGCAGCTGGTGCCGGTCAATGGCATCAAGATCAATGCCGTCACGGGGGGCTCCGGCCCGCCGATCCTTCTGCTTCACGGTTGGCCCGAAACCTGGTGGGAATGGCACCACGTCATGCCGCTGCTGGCCGAACATTTTAGCGTGGTGGCGATTGATCTGCGCGGTGCGGGTTTTTCTGACTGCCCGCTTGACGGCTATGGCAAGGCGACGATGGCGCGCGACGCGCACGAAGTAATGCTCGCCCTTGGGCATAATCGCTATGCCGTGTGTGGCCATGACATTGGCGGAATGGTCGCATTGCCGCAGGCGGCTATCTATCGAGATTCGGTTACTCACCTCGCTGTCCTCGATGTTCCGCTTCCTGGCTGGAGCCAGTGGGAGGCGACGACGGCAAAGATCTGGCACTTCGCGTTCCATGCTGATCGGGATCTGCCGGAACGCCTGATTTATGGCCGCGAATTTGACTATGTTTCGGCCTTCATGGCGGAGCGGTTTTACGATCACAGCACCTTTAATCCTGAAGACATCGAGATCTATGCGAAAGCCATGGCCCTCCCTGGCCGCACGCGCGGTGGCATGGAATGGTACCGCACACTGACCGCCGACCATGCGGCCGCGCTCGAGTACAAGAAACGACCGCTTGAGATACCCGTTTTAGGTCTCGGCGGGGAGCAGCGTTTCGGTGCTCAAATGGTCCCGATGCTCAAGGAGTTCGCCACAGATGTTACGGGCGGCTCGATTGCCCGCTGCAGTCACTATGTGGCGGACGAGCGCCCGGATGAGGTGGCCGCTGCTCTCATCGATTTCCTCAAGGCCAAGTGAACTCTGCGATCCGGGCAAATTGAGCCCGATCGCGTTCATCGATTCAACAAGAAAGGAAAACTACAATGACCGCACCCCAAATTCGCGGCGTCAACCATATCGGCATCACGGTGCCCGACATCGAAGCGGCAAAATCGTTCCTTGTGGAAGCTTTTGGTGGCCAGGTGATCTATCAGTCCTTCGGACCTCAGGATCCTCCGCGGCAGGGACCCGAATTCGAACGGGCCACGGGCGCATTCCCTGCAACGGTTATCCGTGCACAGGCGATGGTTAAGATCGGAACCGGCCCAGATATTGAGCTCTTCGAAATGCACGGCCCCAAACAAGCGCAGCCGGTTACACCGAGCGACTTCGGCATTACGCATTTCGGTGTCTATACCCACGACATCGACGCGTCGGTTGAGCGCTTTGAGAAGGCCGGCGGAACAGCCCTTACGGCGCCACGCGCTATTCCCTACGCAACCGAACAAGGTCCTGGAAACAAGGTCTGCTATTGCCGCACGCCGTGGGGCACGATGATTGAGTTTATCACCACGCCTGATCGCATGGCCTATCATGACCAGACGGATCTGCGCAGGTGGCAGGACGAGGATTGAGCGTGAGCTTTGATACCTCGTTATCCCCGCCGCAGCCTCCTGTCGCTTTCGGCGATCGCTGCGGCCTCGGCCCTGGCGGGGTGCGCCTCCACCGCTGGCACGGGCCGGATGGTGGGGCGACAGTCGACGCCTCTCCAGGATCCGATCGGCCCTGTCCACATCGCACCTGCACCGACAGATTCCGAATTGGCCGTCATGTACGGTCCTATCGAGGATGGCGGCTTTCTGATCCCGGCGGTTCCCTACAAGCAGATCGATCCGCGCTACTATCGCCAGCAGGTCCTCGACCCGACTGGCGAGGCGCCCGGCACGATCGTTGTCGATACCCCCTCGCGCTTCCTCTATCTGATTCAGCCGGGAGGAACCGCAATGCGCTATGGGGTCGGCATTGGGCGCGACGGCTTTGCCTGGCAGGGCAACGGCGTCATTCAGTGGCGTCAGAAATGGCCGCGTTGGAAACCGCCGAACGAAATGGTCGCGCGTCAGCCGGAGCTCGCCAAATATTCGATCGCGAACGGAGGCATGGAGCCGGGCCTGAAAAATCCGCTCGGTGCGCGAGCGCTCTACATCTTCTCCGGCGGCCGGGACACGCTCTATCGTCTGCACGGCAATCCGCAATGGCGCTCGATTGGCAAGGCCGTTTCGTCCGGCTGTGTGCGCCTGCCCAACCAGGACATTATCGACCTCTATGAACGGGTGCCGATCGAGGCGCCAATTGTCGTCAAGCAGTAAGCGCAAGCGATCACGACCGTCTCTCCTTGGATAGAGGAGAGACATGTCCTTCAGGCGATTTCAGAGCCTCAGTTAATCCACTCACAAAACTCAAGGAACTACCGACCATGTCGAACTTCAGTAAATCGGCCGTTGGCCTTGTTGCCGCGCTTTTGTCTTCTGCTGCCCTAACAGCCCCAGCCTCAGCGGGCGCGCGCAACATCGTGCTTGTCCATGGCGCGCTCGTGGATGGTTCGGGCTGGCGCGGCGTTTATGACATCCTGACCCGCGACGGCTACAATGTCAGCATTGTCCAGCAGCCACTGACAAGCCTGGACCAGGACATTGCAGCCACGATGAGCGTGGTCGATCAGCAGGACGGAGATGTTGTTCTCGTCGGTCACAGCTACGGGGGCACGATAATCACGGCAGCTGGTAACGATCCCAAGGTCAAGGCACTTGTTTATGTCGCTGCGCTCCAGCCTGAAAAGGGTGAAAGCACAGCACAATTGCTCCAGTCTATGCCGTCACCCACCAAGGATATTAAGCCGTCGAAGGATGGGTTTCTTCTTATCGACCGGGCAAAGTTCGCTGCGGATTTCGGGGCAGATCTGCCGAAGGATCAAGCCGAGTTCATGGCCCGGTCTCAAATGCCTGTTGCCGTCGTCGCCACCAATGCGCAGGTTTCGGTCGCAGCGTGGCACGTGAAGCCTAGCTACGCAATTGTAGCGAAGGACGATATGACGATAAACCCCGACTTGGAGCGCTGGATGTACAACCGTGCCGGTTCAACGGTGACAGAGGTAGAGGGCAGCCACGCTATCTACATCTCGCAGGCTGCTGCAGTCGCAAAGGTTATCGAGGAAGCAGCCAAAGCTTCCAAGTAGCGGCGGCATGCATTCTGCATAATGCGCCTGTCTCGAGGAACTTGCTAGCTGCGTCACGTCTGGGACGCAGCCGTCTCTGGCTCAACGATGAAGAGCGTCATCGGCTGAGTTGGCCCGACGCCTTGTACAGATGCCACTCCGGCGGGCGAAGTGAAGGACTGTCCGACATCGCTGGCCGTTCCAGCTTTTTCATTCAGCGGCCCTTAAAAATTCGCGACGCTTGTATCAGTGCCGCTAGCAACCAGCAAAGACTGCGAGGACCACTATGGATCGAGAGATCATTATACCCGACGAGATGCAGGAGATCGTCAGCCGAGCAGGCTATGCTCCCGCGGTTAAAGTTGGAGACACAATTTACGTCGTCGGCCAAGTCGGGCGGCCCAAGGATCTCAAGATTATTCACGATCCTTTAGAGCAATTCAGAGCTATGTGGGACAATTTACGGATTGTCCTCGAAGCCGCTCATTGCACGTTCGATGACATCGTGGAAATGACAAGCTATCACGTCGAAATGTCCAAGCACATGGACGTGTTCCGGACTGTCAAAAACGAGGTGTTTCCGAATGGAACCTATGCGTGGACCCGGATAGGTGTCTCTGAGCTCGCGCACCAGGGACTCCTCGCTGAGGTGAAATGTGTTGCCGTAAAGCGATGATGGAACCTATGTGTCGCGAACGAACCTTTCCACGCTGAGCATAAAAGATACAGCAGCTTAGTGTATCGGAGGCGGTGGACTTTGGTTCGATTCCCTTCAAGAGCGTGAGGTCCGCCGTCAAATGTCTCCATGTCGACGAGAAAATTCCCTCACCGAAATCAGGATCGGCAAGAGGCCATGACCAGCATCGGTAAGTCTGTACTCGACGTGTGGCGGCTGTCTCTGAAAATCGATCTTCAGCACGAGTCCGTCGTTCTCCAGCTCTCTTAGATGCTGCGTCAGCATTTTCTGCGAGATGCCTGGTATGTCCCGCAACAACTGTGACGTTCGCATCGACGGATCAGCAAAAAGACGGAACAGGATCGGCAGCTTCCATCGTCCGCTGATCATGCGAAGCGCTCTGGTGACATGTGCGACCGAACCGTCAGGGCCGAGGCAAACATCTTTTTCCTCGGGTTTGACAGGCACCTTTAAGTGCGTAATTGCCTCATTCATCGTCGTGTCCTCTTATCTCACCCAGACTTTAACATGGGAATTGTACGATGGATCTGAAACTCGACGGCAAGGTTGCTCTGGTGACCGGCAGCAGCAAGGGCATCGGCGAAGGTGTGGCCAGAGGACTGGCACGCGAGGGTACCATCGTCATCATCCATGGCCGCAACAGGATCAAGGCCGAGGAGGTCGCTCACGATATCTCCGTTGAGGGCGGTCGAGCCTATGTCGTCATCGGCGACCTGACCAACGAAGACGAGGTCCAGCGCCTTGTTGACGAAGCGCAGGCTTTCGTCACCCCCGTCGAGATCGTTATCAACAATGCGGGCGGTTCCGGAGAAACCGAGGATTGGACCACGACGCGTTCCGAGACATGGGCGGCGGGATATGATCGCAACGTCCTTGCGGCCGTTCGGGTCACCTCGCGTCTTCTTCCAAGCATGCGGGCTGCAAAATGGGGAAGGGTCGTCAATATCTCCAGCCTTGCGGCACTGCGGACTATATCCAGTGGTTTGCCGAAGAAGCCCGGCGCATCGACGGCGAGATCGTGCCGTCCCCATGGAAGGATCGCCAGATCCTGGTGACCCGCGAGCCGGTCGGTGTCGTCGGCGCGATCTCGCCGTGGAATTTCCCCTTCTCGATGCTCTCTCGCAAGGTGGCACCGGCGCTGGCTGCCGGTTGCACCATCGTCATCAAGCCTTCCGAGTTCACCCCGTTTTGCGGCTTGCTCTATGGGATCCTGGCAGAAAAGGCCGGCGTGCCGGCCGGTGTGGTCAATGTCGTGACCGGCGATGGCGCAGCGGTCGGCGGTGAACTCACCAGCAACGCGAATGTTCGCAAGATCACCTTCACCGGTTCCACACGCGTCGGAAAGTTGCTTTATAGGCAATCGGCAGACACCATGAAGAAGCTGTCCATGGAACTGGGCGGCAATGCGCCGACCATCGTCTTCGACGATGCGGATCTCGATCTCGCCGTCGAACAGGCTATCGCCGGCAAGTTCCGCAACAGTGGCCAAACCTGCGTCTGCACCAACCGTTTCTATGTGCAGGACGGCATCTATGACGAGTTTGCCCGGAGATTCACCGAGCGCGTCAAGAAGATGAAGGTCGGCAACGGTTTCGAGGTAGGTGTTGAGCAAGGGCCGCTCATCAACCAAGCGGCGGTCAAAAAAGTCGAAGCGCATGTTGAGGATGCCAGGGCCAAGGGCGGGCGCGTGCTAACGGGCGGCCAGAGGCATGCGCTCGGTGCGACGTTCTTCGAGCCGACGGTGATCGCCGACGCCACCTCAGACATGCTTATTGCCCACGAAGAGACATTCGGTCCCGTCGCGGCGCTGTTCCGGTTCAAGGACGAGCAGGAAGGCATAGATGCTGCCAATGCCACCGAGTTCGGCCTAGCCGCCTACTTCTTCACCCGTGATCTGGCACGTACCTTCCGCGTTGCCCGCGCGATCGAGAGCGGCATGATTGGTATCAATGCCGGGGTGATCACGACGCCGAGCACCGTTTGGTGGGGTCAAGGACAGTGGGATCGGCCGAGAAGGCTCCTCCCACGGCATCGAGGACTATCTCAACATCAAGTATCTGAGCCTGGGCGGGCTTTGATGCATTCGGTTCGTTTTGGGGCGCAATCTGATCTCAAAACGGACCACCCCATCACGCGTTGCGTAGCGAAATGCTTCTAAGCTTTGGCTGAATTATTGCATGCAATGCCCTCTACCATAGAACAGCATCAATCTCCAATGAACGCGCCGGTGGTTCGAACCCTTTCAAGGCGAGCAATACGAAACTATAGTCTCAGCGCGCATTCCCTGGCAGGTGGAATGCCTGCTGGAAATAGGATCGGAAGGCGAGCATCGGCGGTGAAAGTTCGATGTTCTTACGCCATGCAAGACCAACATCCATGGCCGGCACCGGGTCGCGAACATTGATGGTTTCAATCCGCCGACCCTCCAGTGACCAAGGCCGGTGCACCATGTCGGAGAGGATAGCCACGCCTTGGCCGTTGGCGACGAGGGATCGCACCGCCTCGACAGACGATGTGCGCAGGATCACCTGGGGCTGGTAGGGCGAGGCACTCCAGTATTTCAGCGACGAATGGGCGGCCTCGTCGACGGTCAGCATGATGTAAGGTTCCTCGGCGATTTCCTCCAAACCCACCGAATCTGCCTGTAGCAGGTGATGCTGTGCCGGCACCCACAGGCGGCGGGTCGAACTCAACACCTTCTCCGTCACAAGCGATGGGTTGAGGATGTTGGAGGTGAGTAGCACCGACATATCATAGCGGTTGGTCAGAAGACCTTCCTCGATCGATTCCCGTGTCAATTCGAAGAGCTGGATATCGAGCTTGGGGAAGAGGCGCCGCAGCCGTTCGATGTGCAGGGGCAGAAAATAACCGATGACGGTATAGGTTGCCGCCACCGTCAGGGTACCCTCGACGTCGTTGTTGACGACGTTCAGGTGCGTTGCCTCATCCACCTTTTTCAGGATGTCATAGGCATGCGACAGGAACTGGCGTCCGGCCGCCGTCAGGTCCATGCCGTGTGGGGCACGGATGAACAGGCTGGCGCCGACGGTCTGCTCCAGTTCCTTGATCGCCGTCGTCACGGCGGACTGCGAAATGGAAAGATCTACCGCAGCCTGCGATATCTGGCCGAGTTCCGCGGTCGCGACAAAATAACGAAGCTGCCGGAGACTGAGCGCCATGACGATGCCTTCCTATTCAATAAACCAAAACATGCCATCGGAAAATCAGAAGAGCCGACCCAAAAAGCAGCATATATCAGCACGCAAAGGTGCACACTCGTCTCAACTGATTGAAATTACGTGTTTCTTGGGTGCGCCAAATTTGAGCACTGCATTCTGATTTTCAGATACTAAGCATATAAAAATTGAATTTTTCAAATGAATTAATTCGTCCTAGCCTGATTTCGTCAAAAAAGCGGCGGACGGAAACGTGGCCCCATTGCAGGCAGGCGAGGAACAGTACGTTGATCGATGCAGTAGACATCAATTGCGACATGGGAGAAGCCTTCGGCCGGTGGCGCGTCGGCGATACCGACGACACAACGCTGATGGGTTTGATCAGTTCGGCCAATATCGCCGCCGGTTTTCACGCCGGCGATCCCAACCTCATGGACCAGACGGTTCGTCTCGCGACGGAGCATGGCGTCGGCATCGGCGCGCATCCAGGTTATAACGATCTTCAGGGTTTCGGCCGCCGCAAGATTGCCGGAACGGCCAAGGAACTGGTCAACGACATGGTCTATCAGGTCGGCGCGCTGCGGGAGTTCGCCCGTCGCCACGGCGCCCGCCTGCAGCATGTGAAGCCGCACGGCGCTCTCTATATGGAAATGGCTGTCGACGCCGAACTCTCGCAGATCTTCATGCAATACATGCGCACCGTCGAGCCCAATGCCTACATCTTCTGCATGGGCGGTTCGGAAACCTACCGGGTCGCAAAGGAAGCCGGGCAGCCGGTCGTGCGCGAGTTCTACGCGGACCGCGATTATGACGACACCGGCTCAATCGTCTTTACCCGCGATGCCGGGCGTCCGGATCCCGCCGCGATTGCCCGAAAGGTCGTGCGCGCCTGCAGGGAAGGCAAGGTCAGGACGGTCACCGGCAGTGATGTCGACATCGCCTTTGAATCCATCTGCTTCCATTCCGATACGCTTGGCGCGCTCGATATCGTGCGCCAGATGCGCGAGGCGCTGAATGCCGAAGGCATCCGCATCGCGCCGGTTTCGGAAATCGCAGGCCACTGAGACTTTAAGCGGAGAGAGACATGAGCAAGCTGGAAATCAGATCGCCCTTGCCGGGCACGTTTTACCGGACGCCGGCGCCGGACGCGACCCCGTTCAAGGCGGACGGCGACGCGGTCGCAAGTGCCGACACCATCGGCATGATCGAGGTGATGAAGACATTCCAGGAAATCCCGGCGGGCATCGACGGCACGGCCATCCGCTTCCTTGTCGACAATGAAGAGCCGGTGATGGCCGGCCAGGTGATCGCAGAGGTAGAAGCATGACCATCCGCTCGCTCCTCGTTGCTAACCGCGGCGAGATCGCGGTGCGTATCATCAAGGCGGCAAAGGCGCTCGGCATCCGCACCGTACAGGTCCACAGTGCAGCGGATGCCGACATGCTGGCGGTGAAGCTGGCCGACGAGGCCGTGAATATCGGCCCGCCATCTGCCGCCAAATCCTACCTCAATATCAATGCCGTTGTTTCCGCCGCCAAGGCGACCGGCGTCGATGCGGTGCACCCGGGCTATGGCTTCCTCTCCGAAAACGCCGATTTCGCCGAGGCGGTCGAAGCTACCGGCTTGATCTTCATCGGTCCGAAGGGTGACGCGATCCGCCTGCTCGGCGACAAGGTCGCCGCCCGCGCGGTGGCCGCCCGCGCCGGCGTGCCGACCGTTCCCGGCAGTGCCGGACGGATCGCCAGCCTCGACGAGGCCCGCGTCATCGCGAACAACACCGGCTTTCCGATCATGATCAAGGCCGCTGCCGGCGGCGGCGGGCGCGGCATTCGCATCGCCGACAACATGGCGGACCTGGAACGGCATTTCCCGCAGGCTTCGGCGGAGGCCGCTGCCGCCTTCGGCGATGGCGGGCTCTATCTCGAGAAGGTTGTCACCACGGCCCGTCATGTTGAGGTTCAGATTCTTGGCGACGGCGAGAATTTCGTTCATTGCTTTGAGCGCGAATGCTCACTGCAGCGCCGTCGCCAGAAGGTCTGGGAAGAAGCGCCTTCTTTCCTGCTGCCAGCGGCCGTGCGTGAAAAGCTGTGCGCTAGCGCCGTCGCGCTTGCCAGGGAGGTTGGCTATCGCGGCGCCGGCACTGTCGAATATCTCTACGACGAGATCGCCCGCGAATTCTACTTCATCGAGGTCAACACCCGCATCCAGGTCGAGCATCCGGTGACCGAGATGATCACCGGCATCGACCTCGTGCAGGAGATGATCAAGGTCTGCGGCGGCGCCCAGCTGTCGATCGCCCAGAAGGATATCGTCGCGCGCGGCCACGCCATCGAATGCCGCATCAATGCCGAGGATCCGTCCCGCAACTTCATGCCGGCACCTGGGCGGATCGAGACGCTGAAAGTTCCCGAGGGCAAAGGCATCCGCTTCGACACTATGCTCTACGAAGGTTATTCCATCCCGCCGTTCTACGATTCGCTCGTCGGCAAGTTGATCGTCTGGGCCGAAAGCCGCGACGCATGCCTTGAGCGGCTGAAGAGCGCGCTCGAGGGCCTGACGATTACCGGCATTCCAACGACGGTGCCGCTGCATCTGGCGCTTGCCAGCGACGAGAGCGTCCGCCGCGGCGCGTTCCACACTCGCTTCCTCGAAACATGGCTTGAAACCGAATTCGCCGGTCTTTCCGGCAAGACCGCGGAGGTTGCCTGATGAGCATACGATATTCGTTCGGGGGCGATGAGCATCTGTTCATCGAATGCAGTGAGGAGATGTCGCTCGAAGCCTTCTTCACCAGTCTGTCAATGGCAACCGGGGTGCGCGAAAGCGGCATCAAGGGCGTGTCCGAAATCTGCCCGGCCAACGCATCATTCCAGATCAAGTTCAATCCCGACATCATCCACCCCAACGATATTCTACGGGAGGTAAAGTCGATCGAAGGAGCCGCCAGCAAGGCCGAACCGGTGATCAAGACCCGGATCGTCGAAATTCCGGTGTTCTACAATGATCCCTGGACGCACGAAACGCTGATGCGCTTCCGCGAGCGCCACCAGGATCCCGCGGGTACCGATCTCGACTACGCCGCCCGCATCAACAATTTCGGTTCGGTCGATGATTTCGTCGCCGCCCATTCCGGTTCGCCCTGGTTCGTCTCCATGGTCGGTTTCGTGGCCGGACTGCCGTTCATGTACCAGATGGTCGAGCGCCAAAGGCAGATCCAGGTTCCGAAATATCTTCGCCCGCGCACCGATACCCCGAGACTGACCGTCGGCCATGGCGGTTGCTTCGGCTGCATCTACTCCGTGCGCGGTGCGGGCGGTTACCAGATGTTCGGCATCACCCCCATGCCGATCTTCGATCCGACCCAGACCACCAGCTATCTCCGAGACTTCATGGTGTTCTTCCGCCCCGGCGACATCGTCAAGTTCAAGCCGATCGGCCGCGATGCCTACGACCAGGCGGTCGAGGATGTCGACAAGGGCCGGTTTGCTCCGCCGATCCGCGAGGTCAGCTTCGATCTCAGGGAGTTCCAGAAGGACATCGACGGCTACAACGCCACGCTGGAGGGCATGCTCAATGGCCATTAAGGTTCTTCATCATGGTCTCGCCACCACCGTCCAGGATCTCGGCCGGCCCGGCTATTTCCACCTCGGCATACCCGTCGGCGGTGCGATGGACCGTTACGCGCTGCGGGCGGCAAACCTGCTCGTCGGCAATGACGAGGGTGCTGCCGGGCTTGAAGCCGTCTTCATCGGGCCGAAGCTCGAATTCACCAAGGATGTACTGGTTGCCGTCACCGGCGCCGAGATGCCGGCCAACGTCGACGGCGTCGCGCAACCCGGCTGGACCGCCTTCAAGGTCAAGGCCGGGCAGACCCTGACCTTCGACTACCTCAAATCCGGCGCACGTATCTGCATCGCTGTCTCGGGCGGTATCGATGTGCCGGAAGCACTTGGCAGCCGCTCGACCTATCCGATCGGCGCACTCGGCGGCTACAAGGGCCGGGCGATCGCAGCCGGCGACGAGCTTCCGGTCGGCACTGCTAGCCTTGCGACCGAGGGTCGGACGGTCCCCGATGATTTGCGCCGTAAGCCGGGCATGCTGGCGGAGCTTCGCGTTTTGCCGGGCCTCTACTGGCACCGCGTCACGGAAGAATCGCAGCAAAACTTCTTCGCCGACGAATGGAAAGTCGCCAACGAGGCCGACCGCATGGGTTATCGCTTCAAGGGCGGACGCAAGCTCGATTTCGTTGAGCGCGAGCAACCTTTTGGCGCCGGTTCCGATCCGTCGAACATCGTCGACAGCTGCTATCCCTATGGCTCCATTCAGGTCCCGGGCGGCAACGAACCGATCATCCTGCACCGGGACGCCGTCTCGGGTGGCGGCTACTTCATGGTTGGAACGGTCATCTCCGCCGACATGGATCTTATCGGCCAGCTCCAGCCTCATACGCCCACCCGCTTCGTCAAGGTGACGATGGACGAGGCGCTTAAGGCGCGGGCGGACCGGCAAGCCCTGTTGACCAGCCTTCGCAGGGCAGTGGCCTAAGGAAGGGGTGATCCGATGCGGGCTTTGCGACATGGCGACTGTGGCAGCGGGAAAGACAAGTCGGTGCTGCCGCTATTCCATCACCCGCGTCAGATAATCGGCCGTGACGCTCGGGCCTGGAATGATCGCAACGATCTTCATCTGGGCGATCGTGCGGTTGACGGAGGCATCGAGGTGGCTCTCCATCATAGCGGCAGCGGCCGTCGCCGCGCCACGCATCAGCAGCTCGGCGATCAGCCGAAGCTCGGTGATGATCGCCGGATCGCCGGGAAGGCCAAGGCGGCGAAGCAGCCGCTCGGTCGCCGTCACCGGCAGAAGATTGTTGCGGATCAGATCCTTCAGCCGTTCGTTCGGTGTCGCCAGAACGCAGGTTTCGATGAAGTTGGACTGGATGGCCTCGACCGCACCGAGATAATCTTTCGGCTGTTGCTGCTCGAGCGTGGAGAGGCGGGTAAACAGATCGGTCAGGACGGCGTGGTCGATATGCCCTGCTCCGACAACGATAGCCTGTGGCTCCAGCATGCGCCGCAGAACGAAGTGATCCTTGACGATCTGGGCCGTCAGCGGACCGGCGATCCAATGCGAACTCTGGTTCTTGCGCACGAGCCCGCGCTCGCGCAGCCGGGTCAGCACGTCGCGCACGACGGTGCGGCTGACGTTGAAATGGTTTGCAAGCTCGATCTCGACGATGCGGTACTGGCCGAACACGACGCATCCGGCCACATCCGCCTCGACGGTATTGTAGATGCGCTCCCAGGACGACCGGCTCTGGAGTGCCTCGTCGGCATGGCTTGTAATGTGCAGTCCAAGCGTCTTGATATCGGTGCGGTTGGGCTCGATGCCTCGATTCGGCGCTCCGACGAGATAGCCCCGGCCGCTGAAGCGATGCAGAAGCCCCTCGATTTCAAGGGTTTGCAGCGCACGTTGAACGGGCGCGCGGGAAATTTGCAGGATGTCCGCAATGGGACCTTCGAGCAGCACCAGACCCTCCGGCAGAACGCCGTCGATAATGTTACTGCGCAGAATATCCTCGGCGATTTCGTATCGCTTCTGCGCGGTCGACCTGGTTCGATCTTCGGTCATGAAATCCGGCGCTTTCCCTCTGGCCCATGTCCTAAATTCAGTTTTACGCATTTGCAGGGAGCAAGGACAGGCAAAAATAAAATGATTATTGAATACAATGTCACGATAAAATTCATTTTGTCGAGAGAGTGAATGAATGGGTAGCGACCTCGGGCTGAGATCGACATGATAAAGGCACCCGCATTCTGCCGCTTGATGAGCTGCTCCGGTTTATTGCCAGTTTTCTTGGGAATAGTTCTCTTATGAGACTGCAAAGTGTGTTTTGACTTGCGTAGAACGTTTGCGGCACGAAAAGGTGCGCTGGCTTTTAAGGGGTGACCACTGTGTCTTCGGGGTGCGCCGAGCCGACATGTCTTGATTTTGTAAAAGCCTATTGAATACAAAAACCATTCGTGTCATAGTTTTTGTAATGCAGGCGCTCGCAAGAAGCGTAACAGGTGGAACTTCTTAAAACGCCAAGGAACATCTCTTGACGCGCGTGATGTTTTGCGCGAACGGCTTTTGCTTGCCTGCCGGGACCTATCAGCGGTTCGGGTATGGGCGAAGCTTTGCCGGTAGAATGTTCCTTGCCTTTGGAACTGGCAGAATAGCGATGTCGGCAGCTCTTCAACTCATGAACGTCTCGAAATCCTACGGCGACCTCAAGGCGCTGGACAGGGTCGAACTGGCCTTGCCCGATGATGCCTATATCTCGCTTCTCGGCCCGAGCGGGTCCGGCAAGACCACGCTTCTGCGGGTGATTGCCGGTTTCGAGGAGCCGGAACAGGGCGCGATCCTGTTCGGCGGCAAGCGGATCGACGGCATCGCGCCGCACAATCGCGGTATCGGTTTCGTCTTCCAGAATTTCGCCCTGTTTCCGCATCTTTCGGTCTCGGAAAACATCGCCTTCGGCCTTGTCAACCGCGAGCTCAACCCGGTCACCGATGCCGCCAGCGTCAAGGCCAGGGTGCGTGACATCATTTCGCTGGTCGGACTGACCGGCCTTGAAGACCGGGCCGTGACGCAGATTTCCGGTGGCCAGCGCCAGCGCGTCGCTCTGGCCCGCACGCTGGTGACCGAGCCGAAGATGGTTCTGCTCGACGAGCCGCTCGGTGCGCTCGACGCCAATCTGCGCTCCCGGATGCGCACCGAACTGCGTGCTATCCGCGAGCGCTGCGGCGTCACCTTCCTGCATGTGACCGGCAGCGAAAGCGAGGCGCTCGCCATGGGCGATACGGTGCTGGTGCTTGACCGTGGGCACATCGCCCAGTCCGCTCACTCCGATCTCCTGTACAACCGCCCGGCATCGCCTGCCGTCGCGCGCTTTCTCAATTGCTACAATCTGTTTTCCGGCAGTGTTGCCGGTGATGTTTTCGTCAGTCCGACCGGACGATTTGCGCTGGGGGGCTTTCGCCAGCCGGCATCGCAGCCTGCCTATGCGATCCGCTACGACCGGGTCGATATCCGCGAGCAGAATGCGCCGGTCCTTCAGGGGGAGGTGCGTCTAGAGGGCAATTTCGTCGCCAGCGAATATTCCGGGGCGGCAATCAATTCCTTCTTTGCGCTCGATGACGGCCGAGTGTTCGAGGTGGAAACGCACCTCAGCCGCTCCGCACCGCAAACCTATGTCGAGAAAGGCCGCTACGCGCTGGTCTGGAAGCGGGAGGACGCTCTTGTCTTTGCCTGAAAACGCCCTGCCTGAAAAAGTCCGGTCGCAAACGCCCTTGCCTGTTCTGGAGAATGAGAGATGACGATGGTCGCGATTGGCGATGAAGCGCAGGTCGAAACGACCAGCAAACGGAAGCTCTCCGGTCCCGCGCTCTGGCTGCTGGCGCCCGGCGTGATCTGGATGGTGCTGTTTCTGGTGCTGCCGATCCTGATGATGGTCTATGTCTCGTTCTGGACGCAGACGACCTTCAAGATCGAACCGATCCTGACGCTGAAGAGCTGGATCACCTTCTTCAGCAGCGAGACCTATCTGGGTGCGCTCTGGACGACGGTGCGCATCTGGCTGATCGTGCTGGTCTCGACGGTGCTGGTCGGCTATCCGGCCGCCCTTTTTGTCGGTCTGTTCGTCAGGAACAAGACGATCCAGACCGTTCTTCTGGTCCTCTGCGTCATTCCCTTCTGGACCTCGTTCCTTATCCGCGTCTTGGCTTGGCGGCCGATGCTCGGCAAGGAAGGTGCGATCAACCTGATCCTGATGAAGATCGGTGTCGTCCAGCAGCCGATCGAGATCCTGCTGTTTTCGGAACTGTCGGTCATTATCGGCATGACGCAGATCTACTGCGTCTTCATGGTCGGTCCGATCGCTTTCATGCTCGGCCGTATCGATCCATCGGTGATCGAGGCTGCACAGGATCTGGGTGCCAGCTTCGGCCGCATCTTCCGCACCATCATCCTGCCGCTGTCCATGCCGGGCGTGGTCGTCGGCGGCATCTTCGTCTCGGTTATGGTTCTTGGCGAATTCGCCACCTCGGCCGCACTTTCGGGCCGCAAGGTCAACCTGCTCGGCAACATCATCGTTACCCAGGTCGGGTCGCTTAAATGGGCCTTCGCGGCGGTGGCCGGCGTGGTGCTGACGATCCTCATGGGCGCCGTGGTCGCTGCCCTGCTCAGGATCGTCGATCTCAGGAAGGAGCTCTGATCATGAACGCAACCGGCATCAAATTCGGTCTCGGCACCTATACCGCGCTCTTCCTTGTCTTCCTGTACGGGCCGCTCGTGGTTCTGGCGATCCTGTCGTTCCAGACAGGGCCGGAAGGCGGACCGCAGTTTCCAATCATCGAATGGTCGACCTACTGGTACAAGCATCTCTTCGGTCTGACGCCGCCCTCGCGCATCGCACCGTTGCCGATCGAGCAGGCACTCGTCCGGTCGATGGGGCTGGCGGTGATGACGATGATCGTCTCGACGGTTCTCGGTGTTTCGGCAGCGCAGGCGTTCCGCCGCAAGTTCAAGGGCTCGGGCTTTGTGTTCTATCTGATCGTGCTTGGCATGATGGTGCCCGGCGTGCTCGTCGGCCTCGGCATGGCGCTGGTTGCCAACTCGCTCGGGATCGACCGCCATTGGTGGGGCACGGCCTTCGTGCTGCACGTCGTCTACACTTTCCCCTTCGCCTTTCTGGTTATGCTGGCCATTTTCAACCGCTTCGATCCCAGCGTCGAGGAGGCGGCCTGGTCGCTCGGGGTCTCTCCGGCGCGCACCTTCCGCAAGATCACCTTTCCGCTGATCTTTCCGGGCGTGCTGTCGGCCATGCTGTTCGCCTTCACGCTGTCTTACGACGAGTTCTCGCGCACGCTGTTTGCCTCCGGCCGTGACCTGACGCTGCCGCTGGCCATCTACGGCACTTTCTCGGTGGAAGTGCATCCGAATGTCTTCGCCTTCGGGGTGCTGACCACACTGTTCTCCTTTGCGCTGCTGGGCACCTACGCCGTGCTGATGACGCTGTCGGTGCGCCGCGCCAAGCAGATGGCAATCCAGGAGGAGGCGTGATGGTGACGCAAAAGCGCTCGGCGATCGTCACGGGTGCCGGCTCCGGTATCGGCCGGGCCATCGCCCACAAGCTGGCGGCCGTGGGCTACGCGGTGATGGTCAACGATCTGTCGCTGGTCCGGGCCGATGCGGTCGCCGGTGAAATTCAGGCGGCAGGCGGAACGGCTGCCGCCATTGCCGGGGACGTGTCATCCGAAGACGACGTGGCTGCCGTCCACGCCGCTGCGGTGACGGCGCATGGCAAGACGCACCTCCTCGTCAACAATGCCGGCATCGCCCATCAGGCGCTGTTCGAACATCTCGAGGTCAAGGATTTCGACCGGATGTTCGCCGTGCATGTGCGCGGCACCTTCCTGATGACCAAGGCGGTGCTGCCGGCGATGCTGGACCGCGGCGAGGGGGTCGTCGTCAATGTCGCCTCGCAACTCGGCCAGATCGGCGGCGTCGAGCTTGTGCATTATTCCAGCGCCAAGGCGGCCATCATCGGGATGACCAAGGCGCTGGCCCGCGAGGTTTCCAAGCGCGGCGTGCGGGTGAACGCCGTGGCGCCGGGGCCGATCAACACACCGCTGGTGATGGCGCTGTCCGACGACTGGCGCACCGCCAAGAAGGCCGAACTACCACTTGGGCGTTTCGGCGAGCCTGAGGAAGTGGCCGAAACGGTCGCCTTCCTCGCATCGCCGGCAGCGAGTCTGTTCGTCGGCCAGACGCTCGGGCCGAATTCCGGCGATGTGATGCTGTGAGGGACAAAACCATGACTGGACCATCGAAACGTATTGCCATCGTCACCGGCGCCGGGATCGGCATCGGGCAGGCGACGGCCAAGGCGCTTGCCGCGCGGGGCGACCACGTCATCGTCACCGACATTCTGGAAAAGCAGGGAATGGAGACAGCGCAGGCCATTCTGTCGGCTGGCGGATCGGCGGAATTCGCGCTTTACGACGTGCGATCGACCGAGGCCGCCGAGGCGCTGGTGGCAGACGTAGAAACCCGCCACGGCGGTATCGATGTGGTCGTCGCCAATGCGGGGATCGCACACCGCACGCCGCTGGCAGATCTCACCGACGAAAAGTGGGACCTGACCTTCGATATCGATCTCAAGGGCATTTTCCGGCTGGCGCGGGCGGCGGCTCCCGGCATGCGTTCGCGCAAATCCGGCAGCATCGTCGCGCTCTCCTCGATCATGGGAATTGCCTATGGCTGGGACGAGCATGTGCATTATTCGGCGGCCAAGTCCGGCGTCATCGGCCTCGTGCGCGGTCTGGCCGTGGAATTGGCGCGAGACGGCGTGCGGGTCAACGGCATCGCGCCCGGATACATCCGCACGGCGCAGCTTCTGTCGGAAGAAAATTCTCTGGGTCCGGCGGGCGCTGAAAAAGCCGCCGAATTCATCCCGATGGGGCGGCTCGGCACGCCCGAGGATATAGCGGATGTCATCGCATTTCTGGCGTCGAACGACGCGAGATACATGACCGGCCAGGTGCTGGTCGTGGATGGGGGCCTCTTGGTGGGGCGCTACTGAACCGTCAAGGCTGCATGGCGAGCGTTATCGCCGCCTGCGGCCTGCGGAGACTGAAGAATGGGCCGCGATCAAACGGGGTTCGGGGAACAACAATCAACTGGAGAAGAGACATGTCCAACATGGAAATCAATCGCCGCTCCCTTCTGAAGCGGTCCGCAGGCATGATGGCGCTCGCCATGGGCGGCGGCACGCATCTTCTGTCGTCTCGCGCAGCCTATGCCCAGGCTGCCGATCTTGCCGGCCAAAGCCTGCGCACCATCGGTCTTTCGGTGACGGTTCAGGAGCGTATTCTGGAAGAGTTCAAGAAGGCGTCCGGCGTCGGCAGCACGTCCGGCACGGCGGCGACCTTCCCGGATGCACAGACCAAGATCCTGTCCGGTTCGAAGGATTACGATTGCTGGGAAATCATCGCCGAGCGCCTGCCGTCGATCGTCATGACCGACAATGTCGAGGTCATCCCGGCCGCATCGTTGAAGAACTGGGCGAACATTCGCGAGGTGTTCACCAAGCCGAGCGACAAGTGGGATGTGAAATCGCAGATCACCGGCCAGATCTGGGCCGACGAGGCGCAGACCACGCTCAACATGGTGCCTGCCGTCTATAACTACGATTCGATCGGCTACAATCCCGATGTCGTCAGCGCCGAGGAAGCCAACACCTGGGCGGCGATCTTCGATCCGAAGTGGAAGGGCAAGTCCGGCCTCAACACCGACCCGCTGATCGCTTTCGGCCAGGCCATCATGGCGATGAACACGCTGGGCCTTTCCGATGTCAAGAACCCCGGCAATGCGACGGCGGCGGAAATCGACGAGGCGGCCGCATTCCTGATTTCGAAGAAGAAGGAAGGTCAGTTCCGCGCGCTGTGGGGTGATTTCGGCGAGCTCGTCAACTTGATGGCATCGGGCGAAATGGTCGTCTGCGACGCCTGGCAGCCGGCGGTCATGGCCGTCAAAGCGCAGGGCAAGCCCTGCAAGTACGCGGTGCCGAAGGAAGGTTATCGCGGCTGGGCGATCGGCCCAACGATGATTGCCGGTACGACCAACAAGGAAGCCGTTATCGCCTATGCCGACTACTGGCTTTCCGGCGAGCCGGGCATCGCGGTTTCCGAGCAGGGCTACTATTCGCCTTCGACGAACATCAAGGATGTCATGGCGCCGGAGAAATATGCCTTCTGGTATGAGGGCAAGCCCTGGGTCGGCGCGGAAGAGCGCGGCATCAAGGAAGGCGATCTTCGGGACGGTGGTTCGCTTGAGGAGCGCGCGGCTAATGTCGCCTATTGGCACCAGTGGCCGGATGAATACGACCACCTCATCCAGAAGTGGGATGAGTTCCTCAGCGCATAAGCTTCTTTCTACCCTCCCCCTCTCAAGGGGAGGGTACACAATCAGACGTATCCCACACCGTCCGGAGCAACCCCATGATCTACGACCTCGAACTCAGAAATGTTGGCAAGGTCTACGACAACGGCACACCGGCCGTCATCGATTTCAACCTTTCGGTCACCAAGGGCGAGTTTATCGCGTTTCTCGGACCGTCCGGCTGCGGCAAGACGACGACGCTACGGATGATCGCCGGCTTCGAGGGGATTTCCTCCGGCGACATGATGATCAAGGGCATGCGGATGAACGACGTGTCACCGCAGGGGCGGCCGACCTCGATGATCTTCCAGAGTTATGCGTTGTTTCCGCACATGACCGTGCGCCGCAATGTCGGCTACGGTCTGGAGGTCAAGGGCATGGCAAGGGCGGAGCGTGATGCCAAGGTCGATCGCATCCTTGCGACACTCGGCCTGGAGGATATCGCCGATCGCAAGCCGGACAAGTTGTCGGGTGGCCAGCGCCAGCGCATCGCGCTGGCGCGTGGTCTCGTCGTGGAGCCGGATATACTGTTGCTCGATGAGCCGCTCGGCGCGCTCGACGCCAATCTGCGCAAGGCGATCCAGAACGAATTGAAATTGCTACAGAAGACACTAGGCATCACCTTCATCTTCGTCACCCACGCGCAGTCGGAAGCACTGGCGTTGTCCGACCGCATCGTCGTCATGAATCAGGGCCGCATCGAGCAGATCAGCCCGCCGCATCAGCTCTATACAAGGCCGAACACGCCGTTCGTGGCGCAGTTCATCGGCCGCAACACGATCTTTCAGGGCGAGGTGCAGGGCGGCGACGGGGAAAACACCGTCGTGTCCACCCCTGTCGGCATGCTGTCGGGGCGCGCCAATGGTGCCGTGCCCGGCAAGGCCAAAGTCAATCTGGTCATTCCCGCTGAAGCGATCGAGGTGCATGCGGCAGACACCCAGTTGCGCGAGCGTCTTGTCGGCAAGATCGGCGGCAATGTCGTCGATGCGCGGATCGAGCATTTCGCCGTGGTCGGCCACGTCTCGCACCTGACGGCCAGCCTGCCGGACGGGCGTTCCGTCGCGCTCGAGGCCCATATCGATAAATACCAGCCGGAGACCTTTCCGGTCGGCGCCGGCGTTCTTCTGTCGTGGAGTCCGGCGGAAGCAACCGTCATTCCCCACTGAAACGACACTCTCTGACAAGAAACTAAAAGGAGACATAACCCATGGCGAAGGAAATCTTTTGCAGCTTCGGCGTCGACGTCGATGCCGTTGCAGGCTGGCTCGGATCGTATGGCGGCGAGGATTCGCCGGACGACATTTCGCGCGGGCTTTTTGCCGGCGAGGTGGGCAGCCCACGCCTGCTGAAGCTGTTCGAGCGTTTCGGTATCAAGACGACCTGGTTCATCCCCGGTCACTCGATCGAGACCTTTCCGGAGCAGATGCAGGCGGTGGCTGATGCCGGCCACGAGATCGGCATTCATGGCTATACCCATGAAAACCCGATCGCGATGACCCGCGAGCAGGAAACCGAAATTCTCGACAAGTGCATCGATCTCGTCACCAAGCTTTCCGGCAAGCGGCCGACCGGCTATGTCGCGCCGTGGTGGGAGTTTTCCAACGTCACCAATGAATTGCTTCTTGAGCGCGGCATCAAGTACGACCACTCGCTGATGCACAACGACTTCACGCCCTATTACGTGCGTGTCGGCGACAGCTGGACCAAGATCGACTATTCGAAGAAGCCGTCCGACTGGATGGTGCCGCTGAAGCGCGGCCAGGAAACCGACCTGATCGAAATTCCGGCTTCCTGGTATCTCGACGACTTGCCGCCGATGATGTTCATCAAGAAGGCGCCGAACAGCCACGGTTTCGTCAATCCGCACGATATCGAGCAGATGTGGCGCGACCAGTTCGACTGGGTCTATCGCGAAATGGATTATGCCGTCTTCCCGATCACCATCCATCCGGATGTCGCCGGCCGTCCGCAGGTGCTGATGATGCTGGAGCGGCTTTTTGCGCATATGAGCAAGCATCCGGGCGTCAAGTTCGTGACCATGAATGAAATCGCCGACGACTTTGCCAAGCGCTTTCCGCGCAAAAAGTAAACGGCAAGACGAGGAGCGGGCGGTGTCCGCTCCTTTCACATATTTCAAGGAAATACTATGTGCTCGCTGTGCGGGGTTCTCGGAGGAAATGAACACTGGGCCGATGCGGTGGCGCGGCCCGGCGTTTTTACGCGCAATGTCGAGCGGATCGATCGGCGTCGCGAGCGTGCCAACCGGGTGCGGGTGGCAAACCAGGTGCTGGCGGGCTTCGGCATGACGTTGTCGGACTGGCAGGGGGCGTCCTTCGTGCTGGCGACGCGTACCGGCAAAAGCGAAATCATCGAGGATCTCGGGCACCTCTGGCCGGCTGCCGAGCGGCTTTCAGGCCGGATCTGCGATCCGCTGAACATCGACATCATCGAGCGGATGGAGGCCGGGCGTCATGATTGATAGCCCTGCCTTTACCCCCGTCAACCTCCTCACCGGCTTCCTCGGCTCCGGCAAGACGACCTTGCTGAAACGCCTGCTGACCGACCCGGCGCTGGCTGATACGGCCGTGCTCATCAACGAATTCGGTGAAATCGGTCTCGATCATTATCTTCTCGAGCGGATCGATGAGACGATGGTGTTGCTGCAATCGGGATGCCTCTGCTGCACGGTTCGCGGTGAACTGGCTGATGCGCTGCGCGACCTGCATTCCAGGCGCGAGCGTGGGCTCATTCCGAATTTCAAGCGCGTGGTGATCGAAAGCACCGGCCTTGCCGATCCCTTTCCCGTGCTGTCGACGCTGAAGGCCGACCCGGTGCTGCGGCATCACCTCCGGCCGGGCAACGTCATCGCGACGGTCGATGCCGTGAACGGCATGCGCCAGCTCGATACCTATATCGAATCCAACCGGCAAGCGGCGATCGCCGACCGGCTGATGTTGACGAAGACGGACATTGCCGATGAAGACGGTCTGGACCTTCTTCGGGAGCGGCTGCGGCGGATCAACCCCGATGCCGCTCTGCTATCGACGGCCGATAAGGAGCTGGATGTCGCGGGGCTGTTTGACGAGGCTGTTGCCACACGTGGCAGCATCGCTCAATCGCCGAGCGGCTTTTATTGCGAAACGCCGGCCATGCTGAAGACGGCCGACGGCGGCACCCATCGGGCGGCTGTCACCTCCTTCGTCATGAGCGTCGAGGGCGCCATAGACTGGACTGCGTTCGGCGTCTGGCTGACCATGTTACTCCACCGGCACGGCGAACGGGTGCTGCGGGTGAAGGGCATCCTCAATCTTGAGGGCGAGGCCCGGCCCGTGGCCATCCATGGCGTGCAGCATCTTGTTCACCCGCCCACGCATATGGCTGCCTGGCCCTCGGACGATCGCCGCTCGCATCTCGTGTTTATTGTTGACGGACTCGATGCCAGTCTGCTGAAACGGTCCTTCGAGGCCTTCACCCTCGCAGGACCGGTGCCCTCCCTGGCCGGGGGAGCACCGTCAGCACGACAGGACGTCCAGACCTCTTGATGAACAAGCATCAGCCAAAGCCGCAACCACCTGCCACGCCTGCACTCCATCTTCAGGGCAGGCCGAAGCTGCGCGTACTCGGCACGGCGATTTCCCTGCTGGAGGAACTACGTCTGCAGGCCGAGCAGGATCTCGGCATCGACGTCACCTTCGACAATAACGACTTCCTGACGACGCAGCATAAGGCGGCGCAGGAGCCGGGTAGCTACGATATTTACGACCAGTGTTTCCACAATCTGGATATCGTCTGGTACTGGCGCGCGGTGCAACCGATTGATACCAGCCGGATCAAGCTCTGGTCTGAGATCAACGATCTCACCAAGACCGGGCACATCGGCCCGAATGCGCGGCTGGGACAGGGCGATGTACCGGCCAAGAAGCTGTTCGTACAGCCGAACCTCGCGCTTGGCGATACGCCATCGCCGCGCATTTCGATGTTGCCGACGACGCACAATTTCGACAGTTTCGCCTACCGTACTGACGTGGTGAAGCATACCATCGAGATGAATTCCTGGGCGTCGCTGCTGAACGAGAAATGGGCGGGCCGCGTCTCCTTGGTCGATGAGCCGGCCATCGGCATTTTCGATGCGGCGCTGGCCGCGCAGGCGGCAGGACTGATGTCGTTCAACAATATCGGCAATATGACGGTGGCCGAAATCGACCGGCTGATCGATCTACTGAAAGCACGCAAGAAGGACGGTTTCTTCCGGGAGTTCTGGCGAACGGCAGAGGATGCCGCTCGCTTGATGGTCGACGGTGAAACCGATGTACAGAGCATGTGGTCGACGGGGATTAACATTCTGAATGGGCAGGGCATTCCCGTCGAGCAGGCGGTCCCCGTCGAGGGCTACCGAGCCTGGCATGGCGGTCTGTGCCTGTCAAAGGATCTGAGTGGCCGGATGCTTGATGTCGCCTACGAATATCTGAACTGGTGGATATCAGGCTGGCCCGGTGCCGTCGTCGCGCGTCAGGGTTATTACATCTCGACGCCGCAACGTTCCCGGCAGTTCATGATGCCGGCAGAGTGGGATTACTGGTACGAGGGGCTCCCTGCCGCCACCGATCTTCCCGGCCCGGATGGATCGGTGCGAATTCGCAAGGGCAGTATAAGGGCCGGCGGGTCATACTGGCAAAGGGCAAACTGCATCGCCGTTTGGAACACGACGATGGATGAACACAATTATCTCGTCCGCCGGTGGATGCAGCTTGTCGGACGGTAGAAGAGGAAATGGATGATGCCGTCTCACGGTGGAAAAACAGTCGCCCAGCTTTCCGTGCTGATCCAGAACGGCGCGCTTGATCCGGTGGCGCTCGCTGAGGAAACGTTTATCGCCATTGACAGCTGCAAGGACCAGTCGATCTTCGTCAACCTGCTGGAACAGCGGGCGAGGGCTGAAGCCGCCGCTTCGTCCAAGCGCATCAGGGATGGTCGTTCGCTTGGCCTGCTCGACGGCATTCCGGTCGCCTGGAAGGATCTTTTCGATATCGAGGGGCTTGCAACAACGGCCGGCTCCACCGTGCTCAAAACATCGGTACCCGCAACTCGGGACGCCGATGTCGTTGCGGCGCTTGCCGGGGCCGGCATGGTCAGCATCGGCCGGGTCAATATGAGCGAGTTTGCCTTTTCAGGGCTCGGCATAAATCCTCACTACGGAACGCCGCAGAACCCGGCCTCGACCGATGGTGCACGGTTGCCCGGCGGTTCTTCGTCCGGCTCCGGCGTTGCGGTGGCATCCGGACTGGTGCCGGTTTCGATCGGGACGGACACGGGCGGATCGGTTCGCATTCCGGCAGCCTTCAACGGCATCGTCGGCTACAAGGCAACCCGCGGCCGCTATTCCATGCGGGGTGTTTTCCCGCTGTCGAAAAGCCTCGATTCGCTCGGGCCGCTCTGCCATACCGTGCAGGATGCGGTGTGGATCGATGCGGCGATGCGCGGCCTCGGCACACCCGATGTTCGCCGTAGCTCGGTCGAGGGTCTTTCGCTCGTCGTTCCCGAAACCATCGTTTTCGATGATGCGGAAGCGGGCGTGGTGTCGGCCTTCGAGGTGGCCTTGAAGCTGCTGGAAAAGTCCGGGGCAAAAATTCGGCGGCAGGCGTTTCCGGCCTATGCCGCAATCTTTGAGCTGATGGCGAAATACGGCCCGCTGGTGACGGCCGAAGCCTTCGTGCTGCACCGGGAACGTTTGGCGGGACCGGAGGCCGAGGGAATGGACCCTCGCGTGGTTGCTCGCACGCGGCTGGGCGAGAAGATCACCATGACAGGCTATATCGAGACGTTGGCCGCCCGTGAGCATCTGATGGCGGAATTTGCGTCAAGCATCGGACCGGGCGAACTGGTCGTGTCGCCGACCTTGCCGCATGTCGCGCCCCTGACCGCACCGCTTTTGACCAACGACGAGCTTTTCGTGAAAACCAATGCCAAGACGTTGCGCAACACGCTGATCGGCAACTTCCTCGACGGCTGCGGTGTCTCGATCCCCTGTGGCGCCGGCGACGCCGGCATGCCTGTCGGTCTGCTCCTTTCCGGCTTGCCGAATGGCGACGAGCATTTGCTTTCGGTCGCGCTGGCCACAGAAGAAGCCATACGATAGCTCCAATCTGACTGTGCTATGCTTGCTGATTGCTGAAGCACTCGGTCTGTACTGACTTCGCGAGGATTACCTTCTAGCGTGATGCTCCGCGCTCGGCATGACAATGCAGGCGTGATCACGATCGAGATAAAGAGGATGTCATTCCTCCTCATCGATGAGAGGCAAGGATTGCGACCGCGCCTCATATCGCGGTTGTTCAAAGACATATCCCTCACAAGCGGGAGCGGCCGCTTGCAGGGTCTTCTTCTTGACCGCAATCCCAATCATTGAGCGCTCACGCCATCCCCCAGCCCAGCCGATTCAGGTGGCGGATTGTGGCTGACGCCGATGAGCACCGTCGCAGACATTCAACACTTTCAATATTTCTTCTTGCGAACGATCTTGTTGCTGCGGGGTCCGCTCACGACCGGTGTTCGGTCGCTGATTTCGGCAAGCAGGCTCCGCCAGCGTTCGAGGCGATCGACGCCCAGGGCACCGCTTGCGACAGCTGCCTGGACCGCGCACCCAGGTTCATGGGCATGGGTGGCCTTGATCCGGATCAGCCGGTGCGATGCGACCGAGCTTGATCGGTAACTTCCCGAAGGCGCCGCCGTCTGTTTGAGGATTCATCCTCAAAAAGGAAGTCAAACGGAATTCCGGCTGCTGAAACAATCGCCCAAAGGACTCGATACTCGGATTTACCTTGCCGGCTTCAGCCGTGACGCGATCGGATTGGCCAGATTGGCTTTAACTGCAAGCGCGCAGGGGGCTCGTTGAAGCTCCATTCAGGCGAAGAGCGTCACCTCTGAAAATCCTTCACAACTTGCGCAAAACTATCACCTCTTCTTCATTTTGTGAACATTAATCACCAGGCCCAAGAGCAAGTCGGTGGTCGATGAGCCAAGACTTTCAACCGGAGACCTTCTACGGCCGCTTCGTCGGGGATCTTGAGCGAGGTCGATCTTAGTGCCGAGATCACACGGGCGGTGGCCGGCAAGACCATCCGGCAGATCAGGATCGGCACCGTCTATCGGGCCACAACCGGCGTGCTGCCGGCGTTCCTTTCAAAGATCGCCCGCAAGCCGCGTATCAATCTTGACGATTGATATCATTGTGCATATGTTGATGTCAGCGACATCGTTTTTGTTAGGTTGACATCAATGCCGGCGGTCACCATTCGCAATCTGTCTGATGAAACACATCGCGCCCTACGGGTGCGAGCAGCTCATCATGGCAGAAGCACAGAGGCCGAAATCCGTGACATTATCGAGGCCGCCGTTCGCCCGTCTGAACGCGTGAAGCTCGGCTCTTTACTTGCGGCCATCGGTCGTGACGCTGAGCTCTCCAATAGCGACGTTGAAGCCTTGCAGCAAAATCGCGATAAGGCGCCTGCTGAACCCATGACTTTCGAATGATCCTGTTGGACACCAACGTGATATCGGAGCCGTGGAAACCGGTTCCTGATGGAGCAGTGGTCGCTTGGTTGGACGCCCAAGCCATCGAAACTCTCTTCGTTTCCGCAATAACAATTGCTGAACTTCGTTTTGGGATCGCTGCTATGCCCTCAGGCAAACGGCAAACTATCCTTCGCGATCGCCTGGAGGACGAAGTGCTTCCGCATTTTGCCGAACGCATCCTGCCTTTCGGTCTTGCCGCCAGCCAATTCTACTCGGAACTGATGGCGCGCGCTCGAGTATCCGGGAAGGCGATCAGCAAGGCGGATGGATATATTGCAGCCACCGCCATAGCGAACGGCCTTGCCGTCGCAACTCGCGACACAATCCCTTTTGAGGCCGTTGGGTTGAAAGTGATTAACCCCTGGCTCCCATGAACATCATGTGGTTTTAGGTACCGTTGGGCGAAGAAGCCGGGGCAGATCATCGACATCGCAGGCGAGCACGGCGTCTTCCACATCAAGGCCGACGGCTACCGGCGGCTGATCCGCCGGACAAGCACCAGCGCTGACATCGACGAATTATTGCGAGTGAGTCGGACTTTGGTCCGATGGTAGACAGATAATGGTGGGGGCTTGAGGATGGGCCTGTCAAACAGGTATTCAAAGGGCCGAAGCTCGTCATACGAGACGGATGCACTTGGCGTTAGTCGAGAGCCTTCAGTTCATAATCGGATCCTGAGGAGCTCTCGCCGTGGCCATGTTTGAAAAGCGGATGACTGCGGCAGGTGGATCCGGTTCTGGCGACGTCGACTCTGGGTATGCCTGGTGGCGGCTGGTACTCACGTTGATCCTCGGCACCGTTGCCTGCGTCGGCAATTGGTCCGTCGTGGTGCTTCTTCCAACCCTGCAAGTCGAGTTCGACACGGTGCGTGGCGGTGCCTCGCTTCCCTATACCTGCACGATGCTTGGCTTTGCCTTTGGCGGGGTTGTAATGGGGCGTCTGGCCGATCGGGTCGGCATCGTCGTGCCAGTGCTGATCGGCGCGTTCCTGCTTTGCGTTGGCTACATCCTGGCTGCCCTTACCACCAATATCTGGCAGTTCGCAGCCTTCTCGCTGGTAATCGGCCTTGGATCTGCTGCCGGCTTCGCGCCGCTGATATCCGACCTCTCTCTTTGGTTTAGCAGGCACCGGGCGCTCGCAGTCGCCTTTGCGGCCTCGGGCAGCTATCTTTCCGGGGCGGTTTGGCCGATGGCTATCGAGCATTTCCAGACGACCCAGGGCTGGCGTGCAACCCATGTCGGAATCGGCATTTTCATCCCACTGGTGATGGTGCCCATCGGTCTGTTGTTGAAGCGGCGTCTACAGACCCTAACCTATGTCCAGGCCGAGGCGGTAACCGAAGCAGCACGCAACGAACTGGGCCTAAGCCCGAACGCGTTGCAGGTCGTCCTCGTCGTCGCGGGCTTTGCGTGCTGCATGGCAATGTCAATGCCGCAGGTCCATATCGTCGCCTATTGCGGGGATCTCGGCTACGGTGTGGCGGTGGGCACGCAGATCATCGCCTTGATGCTTGGATTGGGTGTGGTCAGCCGATTGGCATCCGGGGCAGTCGCCGACCGGATCGGTGCCGGGCCGATGTTGATCCTCGGTTCCTCAATGCAGGCGGCAGCGCTGCTGCTATATCTGTCTTTCAACAGCAAGTCGTCGCTTTACGTGATCTCCGGCCTGTTCGGGCTATTCCAAGGCGGCATAGTTCCGATGTATGCCGTGATTATTCGAAAATATTTGCCGCCACGTGAGGCAGGTATCCGGATTAGCCTGGTGTTGATGGCGACCGTACTTGGCATGGCTTGTGGGGGCTTAGCCGCTGGTTACATTTTCGACGCCACCGGCTCTTACCGCCTGGCCTTCCTGCATGGCTTCCTTTGGAACTGCGTCAACCTTGCTTTGGTGAGCTGGTTGATCCTATGGCCCAGGCTGCGTCGGAGGCAGCAAGCGATGGCGACGTGAACAGGGGCATTTCTCGCCCCGCAACAATGCTCTCGATTTACTGCGCAACGCGCTAACCAAAGCTTCTCGATTCCACACTTTATAACCCCACCCCCTGATTTGTGGACACCGGACCCGCCCCCGTTGTCAAAGGGTTGGGCAGATCACTAAGAGACACCTGCTACCAAGGCCAGCATCATCCCGCTCCGAAGAGCGGCGCGAGATCGAATTGGGCATTGGCACTCACTGCAGTCTTCATCATTCGGTGGGCGCTTGGCATCTATGACGGGATGATGGCGCCAATGCTTAAATGGGTTGGTTGACGGTACGACGAAATGTGTCCGACCGAAGACAATACTCGCGGCAATCCGATGACGGTCTCTTAGAGCAAGGGACTGGCAGCCCCGCGACGCTCGCAACCGTTCAACTCCTCGGCGATTTCATCTGCGTCCCGCTTTCGAAGTCGCACCAGATCCTACCACGACGATGCCGGCCATGAGGTCGATACCACGACACGCCATCATGGCAGGGCGCCAATCTCGTCACCGCTCTCCAACCTCATCGTCCGCGATTTTGCGAAGAAGATACAGCAGCGCAATTCTCTCCGCCGGATTGAGGGGAGAGACGGTTTTCTCGCTGATGAGATATGCACGAGGATACATGTCCTGAAGCAGCGCCTCACCCTTCGGCAGGAGAGAAATCACGACCTTGCGGGCGTCGGCTTTGTCTTTGGACAGATCGATCAATCCACGTGCTTTCAGACGCTCGACGATCCCGCGGATGGTCGCCTGATCGACCGAGGTGGCCTTCACCAATTCGACCTGCGAGCTCGGGCCGAGATCGTGTAGCGCGCAGAGCGTGACGAACTGGACCGATGTCAGGTCTGGGTCACTGGCGTTGGCCTGGAAGATCGAGAGATGCCGCTGATAGGCTTTGCGCAGCAAGTGACCCACCTGCTCGGTAACATCATAGACGGTTTCTGACACCGCGGCTTCACGTGGGCGTTCGGTGTCTTTGACAATCATGTTAGCGGGTCCATCGGTTGCGGCGTCTAGTGCGTCCAATGCAGGAAACACCACAGCGTGTTTCACCGGTCAAGGTATACGAGGCTCGACCAGCTTGGCGTGTTTTCACGCCAAGCTGGCCGGTTGCGATCACGATTTGACGGTGTGCTGCATTTCCTTGACGGCGATATCACCGTTCAGGACCATCGGCTCATCGTCGAGAAAGAGCGAGCAATTGCGCATCGGGATATCGAGATGGCAGGCCGTGTCGTTCGGGCCGCCCAGTTCATTGTTCGGGCCGGTCGAGAACATGACATTGCCGTAGAACGAGCGGGCCTCCATGCCCATGCCGCCCGGAAATTCGCCGGGCACCATGCGATGCCACTTGGCGTTCTGATTAAGACCCCAGCCGACATGGCTCATGCCCATGCCACGCGGATCGTTGAAACCGTCCATGTAGGATTTGACCAGCTCGGCGTCGAGACCGCCGCGAATGTCGGTGATCCAACCGTTTTCAATGGTGTAGTAGATCGGATCGCGCACGTAGATGTTCTGCGGCAGCAGAATATCGCCCGGAGCAACGACGATCGTACCGTCGACGCCGTCATCGTCACCACCGGTGAAGACAAAGCCGGATGGCCAATGATCCCAGCGGCCCGGCTCATCGGTGCACGCATATTCCGTGACGGCCGGATAGGTGTTGAGTTTGTAGGTGACATCCGTGCCATGGTCCGAGGTGATCCGCATCACCTTCGCCTTGGAGAGCAGGTCTCCGGCAAATTCCACGCGCTCGCGCAGTTCCTTTGTCGGCAACATGCGGGCAAGAATTTCCGGCGGTTCGACGGCGGTCAGGATGCGCGTTCCGGCCGCCTGGATCGCCATCTGTTCCGGGCTGAAGAGCAGGAAGATGCAATCGATCAGCATGTCGGCGGCCTTCAGGGCCTCGACCGCGTCAGGCATTGCCGCGAGCCCTGTCTGGCCCACTGCCCATGCACCCGCCGATGGCACCGGCGGCAAACGCATGTGATACATCTTGGCCCCAAGACGCATGCCCGCCGCCATGAAGGCGTCGGCATAATCGAGGCGCTCGTTGCCCTGGGTCAGGACGATGAGTTTTTCGCCCTCGTGGACGCCCGACATCTTCAACTGATGCAGGCAGATTTCGGTGAAGCTGAATTGATCCATGCTCGTTCCCCTATCTTACGTGAAGGCTTGGCTGTTTTTGCAAAGTTACGGACAGTCGGACGTGATCTTGGCGACTTCGGCGATGGCATCCTCCCTCGAAACGACATCGCCATACTTGCTGTCGATATCGAAGAGGTTGGCATTGTGCGGATCGGGGTGCCGGTCGCCGACGCAATCGCGCACGACGATGGTCCGGAACCCGTGCTGGACGGCATCCACCGCACTTGCGCGAATGCAGCCGCTTGTCGAGCATCCGGCAAGAATGACGGTATCGATACCCTGCGTGTGAAGCAGAGAGGCAAGGCTGGTGCCGAAAAAGGCGCTGGCATATTGCTTGACGATGACCAGCTCGCCCTTTTCCGGCTCGACGCCATCGCAGAATTCGGCCAGCACGTTGCCCTCGACCATGGCCTTCATGACCGGAGCCTTCTTCACCCACATGCCGCCATCGGCGCAGTTCTCGGCGAGATAGAGAATGCGGGTGTGGATGACGGGAATGCCTGCGGCGCGCGCCACAGCCAGAAGTGCTGGTGTTTGTGCGGCGGCATCGACGACACCCGGCGCATAGAGCGGCGCACCTTCCACCGTGTAGGCCTTCAGGAAGTCGATCACCAGAAGGGCCGGCCGCCGGCCGAAACCGATGCGGTTGCCCCAAACGCCCTGATAGTTGGTTTCAGCACTCTGCATGGGGCACTCCTTGTTTTCCTCCGCCGCAATGCGGCCGGAAACGACAAATTCAGGTTCAATAAGCGCCGGACAGGAGCGCGCCGGCACCCGGCACGACGGCTTCCAGTCCCAGTGATTTCAGCATGCAATAGGTGGTCGCCACGGCGGCGGTGAGCACCGGTTTGCCGGTCATGGCCTCGACCTTGGCGATGGCGGACAGCGACGGCATCTGCACGCAGGCCGAAAGCACGATGACATCGACATCGGAAAGATCGAGCGTCTGGACGATGGCTGGCAGGTTTTCCGGATCGTGGCGGGCAACATCCAGATTGTCGGGAATTTCAAGCGCCCGCCAATCCATCACTTCGAAGCCTTCCTCGCGAATATAGTTCACGACGAGTTCGGTCAGCGGCTTCATATAGGGCGCGACGACGGCGATCTTCTTCGCCTTCATCACCTTCAGGCCCTCGATCAGCGCGCCGGCGCTGGTAACGACCGGGATGTTCGTGTCGTTTTCCTGCGTGCGGCCGGTCAGTCGCTTTTCCGACTGGCGATGGTAGCCGAGGCCCATCGCCATGATGGCGACGAGGCAGGCATATCCCAGCACGTCGACGCGGGCATCGGACAGTTCGATGGCGCACCGATCGGATTCGGCGTCCATGGCGGCCAGTTCTTCCTTGACCACCTTCTTCATGCGCATGCGGCTGGAATGGAAGGTGAAGCGCTCCGGGCGGATCAGCTGGCGAGCCATCAGCATCGCCGGAATTTCCGTCTCCATCGTTGTGTTGGAACTCGGCACGATCTGGCCGATACGATAGGGTTTCTGCACGGACGGCTCCTTTGATGAGTGAGCGGGCGCACATTGGGCGCTCTCGCTGCGGCAATAAAAATGGCGGGCCAAAGACTCGCCATTGGCGTTTATCGGGAGAGGAAATCTCCAAGCGCCTCGAAGAAGCCGTCGAGATCGTCCCAAGGGATCATGTGGCCGGCATTCGGGACGCGGCTGATCTCGATAGCGGGATTGAGCCCATGGATTTCCGCTACATCTTCCGGCGCAATCACGCCACCACGTCCCGCGACCATCAGCATCGACGGCTGCTTCAGCGTGGCGAAATCCGGGAAGATGTCGTCCTGGTGGAAGTCCTTGAAGGCGGTGACGATGGCAGGCTCGAAGCAGGTGTGCAGCCATTCGGCACGCAACTGAAGCTGGCTTTCCGTCCATGTCGGGCAAAACGCCTTCATGCCCTCGGCATCGATGCCTGCCAGCGCGAGGCTAATGCTATCGACATACCAGGGCAGCTTGCTCGGATAAGGCCGGCGGCCCGGCCCGGAGACTGGGGGATCGATAAGGGCGAGGCGGGAGAACTCGCCGCCGGTATTTGCCGCCCGCATGGCGATGCGCGCACCCATCGAATGGCCAAGCAGTGCAGGAGCGCCAACACCGAGCGCCTGGGCAAGGCCGATGACGTCGGCGGCCATGGCATCGAGACCGTAGTCGAGATCCGGACCGGTCGAGGACAGGCCGCGGCCCCTGACATCGAGAACGTAGACGTCATGGCGTTCGGCAAGGCGCTCGGCAACGAAGCCCCAGGTGATCGCCGGGCTGGTGATGCCGGGAATGAGGATGACCGGCCGACCCTTGCCGCCATAGCGGAGGTAATGCTGGCGAATGCCGTTGGCAGAGACATTCGCGCCGTACAGAAGGGCCGCGCTCATGCGACGCTCTTGTCGAGGATAGGCTCGGCATAGACGTCGTAGCCGTAGACCCATGAAGGATCTTCCTGCGTCTGCAGGAACGTATTGGCGTTGGACACGGTCTGAACCTGCGTCGCGCGATCGCGTCGGCTGGCCTCATAGAGGCGGAAGGCGGTCGCGTAATCCTGCGATCCGGTTTCCTCCAGGCATCGCGCCAGCATGGCCGCATCCTCGATCGCCATGGCGGCACCCTGAGCCATATGCGGTTTCATCGGGTGGCAGGCATCGCCGAGCAGGACCATGCGGCCCTGGCTCCAGAGCGGTAGCGGGTTACGGTTGAACAGCGGCCACTTGGTGACGTCGTCGGTCGCTTCGATCAGCGCCTGGATGACCGGATGGTATCCGGCAAAGGCTTCCGACATTTCTTCGCGGCTGCTCTGCACGAAAGCGCCGTCGAATTCCCAGGCGGGGTGCGGGACGCCGGTCACGTAGTAATATTCGTCGCGGCGGCTGGTGGTGTAATAGACCATCATGTGGCGATCCGGCCCCCACCACTTGACGCAATCCTCGAAGGTCAGGTCGAACTTCTTCAGCTTTTGCGCCGAGATCATCGCGCGATGACCGACCCAGCCGCTATAGTGCGGCTTTTCGGCGCCCAGCAATGTCTCCCGGACGCGCGAATTGATGCCGTCGGCACCGATCACGATCGTGGCGCGCGCCGAGGTGCCGTCCTGGAATTCGAGGTAGACATCCGAGCCATTGTCTTCGAGGCGGGTCAATCGCTTGTTGAACTGGACGGTGCCGGGAGTCATGGTGTCCATCTGCAAGGCAGAGAGATCGCCGCGATGGACGGTACAATAGGTCGCGCCATAACCTTCGAGCGGAATGCGGGAGAGATAGTCTCCCGTCAGGCCATCCCGGCTGAACCAATAGGCCGGCGTGCTGCTGATATCGATCAGCTTCTGGTCCATGCCGATGCGCTGGAAGATCTTCAGGACATTCGGTCCCATGTGGATGCCGGCGCCGAGGCGGGAAAAGCTCGGGGCCTGTTCAAAGATCTGGACGTTGAAGCCGGCATGCTGGAGCAGCGCCCCCGCCGCCGCGCCGCCGAGGCCGGCACCGATGATCGCGATCTTTTCATTTCCCGTGGACATGGCGACCCCTTTTTCCGTTTTTCAACGTATCGCTCTGGCGATAGGCGAATTGGCTTACTTATAGCGTATACGCTTTAAAATGCAACAGAGAGCAAGCATTTCGTGGCGGCTGGTTTCATTGGATACCCAAGCGTAACGCGTTTTTCGACGTTTGCAACAACGAAATTCGACTTGCCAGTGCTCCATATGAAGCGTATACGCTATTTATATAAAAATGAGGGCAGTAGATGCGTAATGTCGGTGACAGTCGCATCGTTATGATGCGCACGCGCCGCCAAGGCGCCCGCCGTATAACGATCCGTCCAGTAGCAAAAGGCCTGGCTATTTGCGCGATGCTGGAGGAGTTCCCGTGAAGCCTCCCGTTTCCGTTTCACTGAATGTCAACGACGCTCTTTGGCGCGTTAGCGCGAAACCGGAAACACCGCTTCTTTACATCTTGCGTAACGACCTGTGCCTGAATGGACCGAAATATGGCTGTGGCCTGGGCGAATGCGGCGCCTGCGCGGTTCTGGTTGACGGCCGTCCGGTGCGGTCTTGTACTGTGCCGCTTGGCGCGATCGGCAAACGACGCGTGATCACGCTCGAGGGGCTGGCCGTGGATGGCCTTCTGCACCCGGTACAGCAGGCTTTCATCGACGAGGCGGCGGCGCAATGCGGGTATTGCCTAAACGGCATGATCATCGCCACGGTTGGACTGCTTCAGCGAAATACGGATCCCGACGAGGGTGATATTCGCGATGCTCTGCGGCACCATCTCTGCCGGTGCGGAACGCATGTTGAGATACTGGCCGCTGTGCGGCGCGCCGTAACCCTTACCAAAGCCGGCCGGCCAGTCGACTCGATGACCGACGACATGACGGAGGTTTTGCGATGAACCACCGCGAAGTACCCAAGTCCGCCTACATGGCAGCCGCGAGCACGCTTCTCATTGTCAATGACGCGTCGATGGGCGACGCCGCCGAGCTTTATATCGCTGTAGGGGCCGATAGCCGGGTGACAGCGTTCAACGGCCACGTCGATCTCGGGACAGGCATCCGCACGTCGCTGGCGCAAATCGTCGCCGAAGAGCTCAGCGTGCCGTTCGAACAGGTGGACATGGTGCTCGGCACGACGACCGCCGCGCCCAATCAGGGAGCGACCATTGCCAGCGAAACCATCCAGATCACCGCGATACCGCTGCGCCAGGCCGCCGCCACCGCCCGCCACCATCTGCTCGTCAAGGCCGCCGAGAAGGTCGGCCTGCCGATTGAGCGGCTGCGGCTGGAGGAAGGCGTCATCCGTGCCGACGGCGGCGAGAACTGGCAGCTGAACTTCGGCGATGTTGTCGTCGGCACCCATGTCAGGCTGTCGATCGACAGCAATGCGGCGCTGAAGCCGGCTTCGGACTATAAACTGGTTGGCTCGTCGCGCCCGCGCGTCGATATTCCCGAGAAGGCAACCGGGCGCTGGACCTATGTCCACGATGTGCGCGTGCCTGGCATGCTGCATGGCCGCGTTATTCGCCCGCCATATGCCGGATTCGATCACGGTGAGCATGTCGGAAACAGCTTGATCTCGATCGACGAGACCACGGTCGCGCATATCGACGGGCTGGTCGGCGTCGTCGCCATCGGTGATTTCGTCGGTGTTGTCGCGACCCGTGAGGAAATCGCTATTGAGGCGGCGAAAAGCCTGCAGGTCGTGTGGCGCGCGCCGCCCGAGTGGCCGGATTTGAACATGCCGGAGAAGGCGCTGCGCGCCAATCCGTCGACGCCACGCAAGCTTGCCGATCGCGGCAATGTCGACATGGCATTGGCCGACAGCGCCCAGCCGATGAACCGCACCTATGTCTGGCCTTACCAGATGCACGGTTCGATCGGTCCGTCATGCGCGGTGGCCGATTACAATGACACCGGGCTGACCGTCTGGTCGGGAACCCAGAACCCTTATCCCATGCGCCGCGATCTGGCGCTGCTGCTCGACATGCCGGAAGAGCAGATTAGGGTCGAGCGGCTGGAGGCGGCCGGCTGTTACGGCCGCACCTGCGCCGATGACGTAACAGCCGACGCGGCGCTGCTGTCGCGGGCCGTCAAGGCACCCGTCCGGGTCCAGCTGACGCGCGAACAGGAACATGCCTGGGAGCCGAAGGGCGCCGCCCAGATCATGGATGTGCGCGGCGGTCTCGACCTGGAGGGAGGTCCGTCCGCCTATGATTTCGAAACGCGCTATCCCTCCAATCTGGCGCCAACCCTTCCCCTGATCCTCACCGGCAAGCTGCCGCCCGTTTCCGACGTCGTGCAGATGGGCGATCGTACCGCCATCCCACCCTATGCCTACGGCAACCTGCGCGTAACCGTGCACGACATGCCGCCGATCGCACGCGCCTCCTGGTTCCGTGGCGTGTCGGCGATGCCGAATACATTCGCCCACGAATGCTACGTCGACGAGCTGGCCGCCGCCGCCGGCGTCGATCCGGTCGAGTACCGGCTCCGTTATCTCCACGACCCACGCGCCGTCGACCTGGTGCACGCGCTTGCCGAACGGGCGAAGTGGGTGCCGCATACGACATGGGGCACGCTTGGCGGCGAAGGCGATCTGCTCTACGGCCGTGGATTTGCCTATGCCGTCTACGTCCACGGGCCGTTTCCGGGCAAGGCCGCCGCCTGGGCGGCATGGGTTGCCGATGTCGCCGTCAACAAGAAGACCGGCGAGATCGCGGTTACCAAGGTGACCTGCGCACAGGACTCGGGAATGATGATCAATCCCGACGGCGTGCGCCACCAGATCCACGGCAACATCATTCAGTCCACCAGCCGGGTTCTGAAGGAAAAGGTCGAATTCTCCTCGACCGCCGTGCAGTCGAAGGAATGGGGCGGCTACCCGCTGATCACCTTCCCCGAGGTGCCTGATATCGACGTGCTGATGCTTCCGCGCCAGGACGAGCCGCCGCTCGGCGTCGGAGAGTCCGCCTCCGTTCCCAGCGCCTCGGCCATCGCCAATGCCGTCTACGATGCCACCGGCATTCGTTTCCGCGAACTGCCGCTGACGCCGGAACTGGTCCTTGTCGCGCTGAACGGCAAGACGAACGAAACGCCGGCCACCCCGCTTGCGGAAAAGCGGAGGTGGTGGAACGTCGGCCTCTCGGCGATCGGTGCCGTCGCCGCTCTGTCCGGTATCGTGACCATGGCATCGCCATGGCGCCCGGCGATCGGCACCATCCAGCAGCCGGACGCCAATGTCTACAGCGCCGCCACCATCGAGCGCGGCCGGCTGGCGGCCGCGGCCGGCGCCTGCAATGTCTGCCATGTCGGAAACGACGGGACACCCTTTGCCGGTGGCCGGCGCTTCGACACGCCATTCGGCGCAGTTTATGCCACCAACATCACGCCAGATGTCCAAAGCGGCATCGGCGCCTGGTCCTACCCGGCCTTCGAACGTGCCATGCGCGAGGGCATCAGCCGCGACGGCCATCACCTCTATCCCGCGCACCCCTACACCTCGTTCGCCGGCGCCGAGGATGCCGATCTTCAGGCGCTCTACGCCTACATGATGACGCAGGCGCCGGTCGCCGAAAAAGCGCCGGAGACGAAGCTCAAATTCCCCTACAGCATCCGCGCAATGATGGCGGGCTGGAACGCGCTGTTCCTGAAGGCGCAGCCGTTCAAATATGTCGAGACCCGCGACGCGCAGTGGAACAGGGGGGCCTATCTCGTCGAGACCCTGGGCCACTGTTCGGCCTGCCACACCGAGCGCAATGTGCTCGGCGCGGAAAAGAGCGGCAGCGCCCGGCTTGCCGGCGGCTTTGCCGATGGCTGGGAGGCGCCCGCCCTGAATGCGTTCGCCAACGGCCCGGTCGGCTGGACTGCAGACGCCTTCTATGACTATCTGCGCACCGGACATTCGCGCGATCACGGCAGTGCGGCCGGCCCGATGGCGCATGTCGTCGAGGTCATGCAGCCGCTGCCGGACAGTGATATCCGCGCAATGGCCACATATCTCGCAAGCCTCAACGAGGCCCCCGCCGATAGCAAGGCGCAGAGCCAGGCGGCCCTTGCCGCGAGCGAAGCGGCCAAGGCTTCCGCCGCGCGCATATCGCCGAAGGGCGAGCGGCTGTTTAGTGGCGCCTGCGCCACATGCCACACTGGAAACACGATCCTGTCGTCGCTGGCGCTCAACAGCAATCTTCATGCGGCGACCCCGGACAATCTCATCCAGGCAATCCTGAAGGGTGTCGAGGCGCCGGCAATCCTGGCGCAGACGACCGGTCGCCAAGCCCCTGAAGTGATGTCGATGCCGGCTTTCCGCCAGACGCTGAACGACGGCCAGATCAAGGATCTCGCCGATTATCTGAGAGCGCGCTTCGCCCCCGACAAGCCGGCCTGGACGGAAACGACCAAAGCCATGCAACGCGTAACGGCAGCAAGCCACTAGGGAGAGACGAGTTGGAGCAGATCCGAACCGGACAGGATATCGGCGGCCGCGACTTGTTCGAGAACCCGACAGCAGCGTTTCGCCCGTCGGCCTACTGGTTCTGGCATTCGATCCCGGCAGAGGACGTTTGCCACGCGCAGCTCGCCGATTTCAAGTTGAAGGGGATCGGCACGATCCTGATCCAGGCCCGTCTCGCAATGTCGCGCGATGACTACCTGTCGCCGGCCTATCTGGACGCCTATCGTGTTGCGGCTGGGATTGCCGGCAAGCTGGGCCTGAAGCTCGGAATCTACGACGATTACAACTGGATCAGCGGTCACGCCGGCGGCCGGACGGTCGTGGACCGCGACGACCTGCGCGAGCGCCACCTGTTCTGGTCGTCCTCGGGAGAGGCGCAGGGCGAGATCAGCGGCGTCCATCCGCCGTTCACCCGCAAGATGGGCGCCGATATCGTCGCGTGGCATTATGAGGGGGGCATCGTCGAGTGGTGCGAATGGACCGTCGAGGCAGCGCTGCTGCATCCGTCGGTCGGCATCGACAGCCTCGATCAGGTGGTCGATGTCACGGCGCGGACATCCATCATCGAAAGCGACGGAATATCCTGCACCCATGTGTTCGACGGTGTACCCGCCGAGGGGCAAATACTCACGGTGTTCGTCAGCGCCCGGTCGACGACCTCGCGGTTGATCAATTATCTCCTGCCGGAGGCTGCGGAGCGGTTCATCGAAGTCGGACTCGATCCGCTGATCGAGGCGCTAGGCGATCTCGTGCCAGACCCCGTCGGCTTCGTATTCTACGACCAGCCGGCGGCGGGTTTCTACAAGTGGAGCCAGATCTCCGGTGACCTCGGCAACAGCCTGCTCTATGCGCCGACGCTGCCGGACGTCGTGTCGCGCGGCACAAGCGAAACCTTCGCCAGGGCCCTGCTGGCGCTGGTGCGTGGCGTCGGGCCTGAAACCCTGCGGCTGCGCGCCCAATTCTACGCCGCCTATTCGGCCCTGATGAACGAGGCCTTCTCCGGCACGTTGCGCCGATGGGCCGAGGGCAGGGGGATCGTCCTCACCGGGCACGAGATCCTGCCGCACGTCAGTTCCTGGTCGCTGAACGGCGGTTTTACCAGCATCGACCCCAGGGTGGCGCTTGCCGTGGATTTCTTCGGCATCGATGCCTACCGGCATGAGACGGCCGTTGATTCCAACAATTTCGTGGCGCAGCTGGCGCCGAAGCTCGGCGACTCCGTTGCCCGTTCGAATGGTCGCAGCCGATGCGTCGTCGAAACCTACGCCAGCGCCGAGCGAACGCCCGTTCGCGCTGCCGGGCAATGGGAACTGACCCTGGAAACGATGCGGGCGCAGGCCATCCGGCTTCACTGCCTCGGGACCCGACAGTTCCTCTGGCACGGCGTCTACCAGACGGACGGGCGCGACAACGATCCGACGCCGTTTTCCAATCCACGTTTCGATTTCGGGCCGGGCATCAATTTCGAGCCGTGGTGGAGCTACCACGATCTGTTTGCCGAGGAGACGGCACGGATTTCCGCCTTCATCGAGGGGGCCACGCCCCGCACGCCGGTTGCGATCCTTTATCCTCTTCATACAGGCTTCGCAGAAGGGCCTCGCCACAGCCATGCAACCCATATCGGCGCCTGGTGCGAAGGGCTCTTGGCAGACGGCTGCGACTTCATGTTCGTCAGCGAGGCCGATTTGGCGACCGCTACGATCGAGAACGGCCGCCTGCGCACGTCCGGCCTTGTTTTCGATGCTGTCGTTCTGCCGTCCGTCACCGTGCTCGAGGCGACGAAGACCTTGCACACGCTCGCCGTCTTCAAGGCGGCGGGTGGCGCTGTCTGGTCTTCAGGCGAGCGGCTCTCCACCGTCTGCGATGGCGCAGCGGGGCGTGCCGTCGGCACGTCGATCCATCTCGAAGGAATGCCCGGCAAAGGCGACATCACCGCTCTGTTGCAGTCGCTTCGGTCATCGGGTCCAGATCTTGCCTGTCATTCCGCGGGCAGACCCTGGCAATGGGTGGGGTATGAGGCCGCTGGTTGGTGGCGGGTTGTGCTGTTCAACGATGGCGCATCGCACCTCATCAGTGAGATTTCCTGCGGCGACGGTTTCGCGTGCGAGGTCTGGTCCGCGACGACGGGAGACGTGGGAAAGGCAACCGCCTTCAGCCACTTGACAGTCGCGCTCGCGCCCCAGGAGGTGCAATGCATTCGACTGGGCGAGACGACGCAGAAGACCACTGTGCAAGGCCATCTCGAGCACCAGCCGCTGCTTGCCGCGGCTCGTGCCATATCGCTTGTCGACGGCTGGAGCTTCGCGCCCGGCCCTGACGCGGGATTCGTGCCGATCTCGGTGGTTGCAGGGTGGGAAACGCAGGGTTTTGCCGGTTTCTCCGGTACCGGCATTTATCGGCTGGCGCTCGAAATCGGCGATGAGGCCGAATGGGTCCTCGAATTGCCCGAGGTCCACACGGTGGTCGCGGCGCTGCTCGATGGCCGGCAGATCGATCGAAGAGGCTGGCGCCCCTACCGCTTTGCTCTGGGGCGGCTGCTTCCAAGCGTCCATTCGCTGGAACTTCGCGTCGCCAACACGGCCGCAAATCGCTACTACATCAACACGCCTTATCTCGGTGACACCGCCGACAAGAGCGGCTTGTCCGTCGCACCGAAGCTCATCCAGCTGGCAAACTGACCGGAAGTTACAGACCCATGCTACAACATTCGACGATACCCCTGATGCGTGCCTGGAATAGCTGGTCCAACCGGCCGGCCGAAATGGTCTTCCTGCCGCTCGGCGTGCGGATCACACCGGTTCTCTATTCGACCCGCAGCAAGACGACCTCCGCGATCGAGCCGCGGCGCGATATGGTTCGCCTTGGCCGTCACGCCATCGACGGCTCGCTGATCGAGCTGGAGACCGACCACAGCGGTACGACGGTCGCCTTTTCGACGACGAAGACAGACCCCTTCGCCATACGCGGCAGCTGGAACGGCAAGGTATCGGCCGAGTGGGGGCTGCGCTTCTGGTTGACGCTGGCGATCTCGTCCGAGGGCGGCGAAGTGGCGATCCATGATACGGGCCGCAACATCACGCTGTTGAAGGTTGGCACGCGATTCGTGGCGGTCGCGACAGCCGAGGCGCCGGTGCACGTGACCGGTCACGACACGATTGACGCGCTGCGGGCGGACTTCGAGGAAAACGGCTACTTCTACACCGCCACCCGCCAGAACGAGGCACCGGTGATCGCCTTGCGCTTCAATCTCGAGATGATGCGCAAGGGGGCCTATGCTGCAGCCGTCGCCGACAGCGCGGAGCTAGCGATTGCCAAGGCGCAGGCCTGCCTTGCCGCCGGCGCGCCGGCAGAGATCGCCAATGCGCAGACCGGTGTGTTCGAGGGCGCGCTCGACGCGATGCGTGACGTCGTTGCCTGGAACACCATCTGGGACGAAACCAACGCGCGTTCCTACACCGCGGTCACCCGCATCTGGAACCTCGGGAAATTCGCCGTATGGTTCAACGACCAGATTTTCGCCGCCCTTCTTGCGGGCGTGTTCGACGCCGATCTGGCGCGCGAAAACATGGCAACGGCAATGGCGGGTGCGACGCCGCAGGGCAATATCGCCTGCATCGTCACCTCCAACGATGCATGGGTCGATCGCAGCCAACTGCCGTTCGGCGCGCTGGTCGTCTGGCAGCTCTACCAGCGGACGGGCGAGCGGTCGATGATCCAGGCAAGTTACGAGGCGCTGGTGCGCAATCGGCGCTGGTGGCAGGACAACCGTGATCCGGACGGTTTGGGCCTGCTGTCCTGCGGCACCTCCGATGTGGGCGAGGGCCTCTACAAGGGGACGGCCTTTGCCGCGCGCAACGAGACCGGCATGGACAATTCCGCGACCCATGACGAGGCGATCTACGATCCCGTCACCCGGACGCTGTCGACCTTCGATCTCGGCCTCAACTGCGCGGCCGCTCTCGATGCCGAGATGCTCGCGAAAATGGCCGCCGTGCTCGGCAAGGATGACGATGCCCGCGAATTCGCCGCCTTGGCCGAACGTCAGCGGACGCTGATCTCGCAGACGCTCTGGGATGAGAGCCGCGGCATCTTCGCCAATCGCCAGCGGCGCGGCGGTTTCGTGCGCTCGCTGTCGCCGACCAGCTTCTACCCGCTGCTGTGCGGCGCCGCGACGCCGGCGCAGGCGGCGCGTCTGCTCGAGCATCTGAGCGATGAGACGACCTTCGGCGGCGATTTCGTGCTGCCGAACGCAACGCGAGACGATCCGGCCTTCGCCGACAACGTCTATTGGCGCGGCCGCATCTGGCCGAACGTCAACTATATGGTCTGGCTTGGCCTGCGGCGCTACGGTTTCGTGGCGAAGGCGAGCAAGCTGGCAAGCCAGAGCTACGACCTGTTCATGAAGAACTGGCGTTACGATCGCATCGCCGCCGAAAATTACAACGCGGTGACCGGCGAAGCAATGGATCAGGGCGATACCGATCCGTTCTACATCTGGGCCGCCATGCTGCCGCTGATGGCTGCCAGTGAGATCGTTGACTTCGATCCGTGGACCGGATGGACGGTGCGCCATGCCGGCCGGGATGTGGTGCTCGGACCTATGGTCTCGCCGTCGGGAACGCTCGAGCTGGTCGTCAAGTCCGGGACCCTGGTGATGACATTGAACGGTCACGCAGCGCTGAAGACAGATCTGCACACTACGCTGTCGCGCATCGTCTTCGCCGCCGGGCGGGTGGCCTGCACGATTGCTCCGGTCTCCGAGGCTGGTTTCATCGAGTTGCCAGGCTTGGCATTGGGCGATGTTCTTGCCGCCCGTATCAACGGGCAGGACATCAACTATGTGTCGGGCGGCGACGGAATACGTGTCATGATTGCTGGACACGCTGAGGATCGCCGGCTGGACGTCTATTTTTCATCGTCAAGCGCTCACTAAAGCAAGGCAGTGCTTGACAGGTCTCGATTCCTAACCGATAGTTTGTATACAAATAAAATAAAAGACTGATGCTAAAGTCAGAGGGTTGAACGAACAGCTTGCAGGAGATCCTTGGATTCATGCCGGCCGCTCAATGAAGTGATGTGCTCTTCTTCGAGAAGTGGTGTGCCGCTGCGTCGTGGCGCGCGCTTCATTTCGCCGAGACGTCAGTGCTTCACGTACAATGCTCATCTGCTTTTAGTATGCATGCAAACGATTAAGCGTGCTTTGGCACGTTGTTTGTTTTCAAGCTAGCCGATCCGTTGAGGTCGATGACCGCGGGTCATGATGGTCCATAACTGTGTATCTTCAAGAGGGGTGCCACAATGACTGAACTCACCAGACGCAACACAATGAAGTTGATGTCCGCAGCACTGATTGCTGGCGTCAGCATCTCCACCTTGCCGCGCAAAGCCTTTTCGGCCGGATCCATCACGGTCCTCAACTGGCAGGGCTACGGCACCGACGAAGCCTGGTCGCTGAAGGCTTTCACCGAAAAGACGGGCATCAAAGTCGTCCATGACTACTACAGCTCGGAATCGGAAATGCTGACCAAGATGCGCACGAATCCGGGCGCCTACGATCTTGTTATCCTCAACGCCGCGCGCTGCGCCCAGGCGGTTGCCGAAGACCTGCTGCAGCCGATCGATTTCAGCAAGGTTCCAAACGCGTCAACAGTCGACGAGACCCTGCGCGCCAACCCGAACTTCAGCAAGGATGGCAAGGGTTACGCCGTTCCGTGGGTCTGGGGCATGACCTCGCTTGCCATCCGTGAAGGCATGACCGTTCCCGACAGTTACGCGGTGCTCGCCGACCCGGCCTATAAGGGCCGCGTTGCCATGGACGACGACGCCATCATCAATGTCGGCGTTGGCGCGCTGATGAGCGGGCAGGACATCAACGATCCCAAGGATCTGGCTGCTGTTACGGCCGCGCTGAAATCGATCAAGCCGAACGTCAAGTTGCTGTGGTCGACGGAAGATCAGTGGAACAAGTCGTTCGCCGCCAAGGAATTCGACCTGTCGCTGTTCTGGTCGGGCGGCTCGGTGCGATCCAAGCGCGTTTCCAAACTCCCGGTTCAGTTCGTAGTGCCTAAGGAAGGCGGCGTCGGTTGGGTCGATGGTCTCGGTGTTCCGACATCGGCTCCGAATCCAGAAGGTGCTCTTGCCTTCGTCAACTGGATGATCGATCCGACATTCTATGTCGAATGGGCAACCAAGATTGGGGCCCCTGCTTCTTCAAATTCGGCAGCCCTTTCAGCACTTCCTGCCGACGATCTCACCCGCCTGGTACACAAGACCGAATATTTGAAGACGACGTCCTTTGTCTCGGGCATTCCCGACGACCGGCGCGAAGCCTTCAACAATATCTGGCAGGAAGTGAAAGCCTTCTATGCAGAATGATCGTCTGACATCAGCGTCAGAGCGCGGACCTTCGGGTCCGCGCAGCCGGCGCCCGCTCCCGCCATGGGTTTCGACGACGGCGCTGCTGCTGCCGACCTATGGGTGGCTGACACTTGCCGTCTTTCTGCCGCTGCTGACCATGTTCGTGTTCAGCTTCATGTCGGCGACACCGATGGGCAAGACCCCGATCGTCTTTACGCTGAAGCAGTACCGCGCGTTTATCGATCAACCCTATCTGGTCGGGATCGGCATTACGTCGCTGCTGATCGGCTTCTGGACGACGCTGTCCTGCGCCGTGCTTGGTTTCCTGGCGGCCGTGGCGCTGGTCCGCTCGACCTTCGGCAAGACGCGCGAGATGTTGTTGATCCTCATTCTCCTGCCATTCTGGACCAACGGTCTTGTGCGCGTCTTTTCGTGGACCATGGTCCTGCGCGAAAACGGCTTTCTCGACAGTCTGCTGCATATGATTGCTCCGGACGCGGGTTCCATCGGCTTTCTCTACACGCGCTATGCCGTAGTGGTTGGTCTTGTTCACGGCTACCTGCCGTACATGATCCTGACCTGCTACATAGCGCTGGTGGCCATCGACGACGCGATCATTGAGGCTGCTTCAAGCCTCGGCGCGCGCTGGTGGACCATCCTGTTCAAGATCTTGATGCCGCTTGCGGCTCCCGGACTGATCTCCGGCGCCGTTTTGATCTTCATTCCGGTCATCGGTTCATTCATGGAACCGCGCATTCTGGGCGGTCGTGTCGGCGTGACCATGGGAACGGTGATCGAGGATCAGTTCACCCAGGCCTTCAACTGGCCCTTGGGTGCATCGTTGTCCTTTACGCTGCTGGCTGTCGTGCTCGCAATTTTCGCAACCTTCTCCGGTGTCCTGCGCCGCGGAACGGCCGCTTGAGGAAGGGATCATGAAAACGCTCGGTCCAATCTATCTCATCGCCATCCTCATCTTCCTCTACACACCCATTCTCGTGATGATGGCGATGGGATTCAACGCTTCGCCACTTTACGAACTGCCATTCCATTTCTCGCTGCAATGGTACGACGCGCTCTGGGACAACAGCATCCTTCTGACGGCGGGTCTGAACAGTCTGGTGATCGCGAGTATCACCGCGGTTCTGGCGACGGCTTTGGGTACCATGGCGTCCGTTGCGCTGTCGCGCCGGACCTTTCGCGGCAGAAGTCTCCTGCAACTGATGCTGCTGCCGCCGATTGCCATTCCCTGGCTGATCACCGGCACGGCCATGCTGATCTTCTTCTATTGGACCGGTATCGGGCGCGGCATGCATGCCCTTTTGATCGGTCACGTCGCGCTTGCCATCCCCTACGTTGTTCTGGTCGTCGGCACGGGCTTCAAGACAATCCGTGCCGACCTTGAAGAAGCCGCGATGAGCCTTGGTTCGACACCGGTTCACGCCTTCTTCTCGGTGACGCTACCGCTGCTTTATCCGAGCATCCTTGGCGCTGCGCTCTTCGCCTTCGCCGTGTCGCTCGACCAGTTCGTGATTTCCTACTTCCTCGCAACGCCCGGATACACCACCCTGCCGGTGCAGATCTACTCCTCGATCCGCAAGGGCTTCACCCCTGAAATCAACGCGATCTCCACCGTGCTTCTGCTCGGCTCGATGACGATCATCCTGATTTTTGCGCGCTTCGCCAAGCCCGGAGACACAAGTGACAAACGTTAAAGTCAATTCCGTCGCCAAGACCTACGGCACCACACCGGTCCTGTCCGATATCACCACCGAGTTCCCTGAAGGCTCTTTCACCAGCCTTCTCGGCCCATCCGGCTCCGGCAAGACCACACTGCTGCGCATCATCGCGGGCTTTATCAAGCCCGACCAGGGCGTCGTCACGATCGGCAACAATGATGTCACCGACATTCCGGTCTGGGGCCGTAACATCGGCATGATGTTCCAGTCCTACGCGCTGTTCCCGCATATGACGATTGCCCAGAACGTCGCCTTCGGTCTCGAACGCCGGGGCATCAAGGGTGCTGCCGCCCGCAAGGAAGTCGACCGCGCGCTGGAAATGGTGCATCTGCCTGGATTTGCCGATCGCATGCCCAAGCAGCTGTCCGGGGGCCAGCAGCAGCGCGTTGCGCTGGCCCGCGCCATGGTCATCAAGCCGAGCGTGCTGCTCCTCGACGAGCCGCTGTCGGCGCTCGATCGGCGCCTGCGCCAGGAAATGCAGGTCGAACTGCTGCGCATCCAGCGCGAAAGCGGCCTGACGACGATCTTCGTCACCCACGACCAGGAAGAGGCGCTGACGCTGTCCGATAACGTAGCGATCCTCGACAAGGGCCGCATCGTCCAGATCGGCGAGCCGGAAACCGTCTATGAGCGACCGCTGACGCGCTTTGCCGCCGAATTCCTCGGCGACTCCAACTTCCTCACCGGCACCGTGGAGAACGGCGCTGTGCGTCTCGCCGATGGGACGGTAATTCAGAGCACCGGGACGTTGCCATCAAGCGGCTCGAACGTCACGCTCGCCGTACGTCCCGAGAAGATGTCGATCGCATCGGGTCCGACGGATGGCAACAGCCTGACGGCGCGCATCACCACCGTCATCTATGCAGGTCCCGTGCTGTCCTATCTGCTGGAAACCGCAGATGGTCTGCCGCTGAAGCTGCTTGCACAGAATCGTGATGGCAAAGTCCTGAGCGATGGCGACACCATCACCCTGACCTGGGCCGCGGAACACACCGTCCCGGTGGCCGACTGATGATGGCACCCGCGCCACTCTCCAGGAATGCGCTGCATGTCGTCATCGACATGCAACGCCTCTTCGCTGAGCAAACGGCGTGGTATACGCCAGCGATCGAAGGCATCCTGCCCAATGTGGTGGCGCTCAGCAAAGCGCGGCCCGCTGAGACTGTCTTTGCTCGCTTCATGGTGCCCCAAAATGCCGAAGGTGCAATGGGCCGCTGGAAGACCTACTATCGTCGCTGGTCATCGGTGACGCTGGATGAGCTCGATATCGCCATGCTGGATCTGGTCGCGCCGCTTACAGCGATAGCCGCTCCAGGCTCCATCGTCGACAAAAAGACCTACTCGGTCTTTGGCTCGCCCGGGTTTACTGCGCGCTTGCAAGGATCGGCAACCGACACGCTGATTTTCTCGGGCGTCGAGACCGACGTCTGCGTCTACGCCAGCGTTCTTGATGCGGTCGACGCCGGCTACCGGGTCATCCTCGCCGAGGACGCACTGGCAAGCGGCGACTTGAAGGCGCACGCCATGGTCATCGAGATCCTGGCGCCAAGGCTTTCGGAGCAGATTGAAATTCTAACGACAGAAGCCATTCTGAAATTATGGCGAGAGTAAATTCGGCAGCGCCATTGCCGGTCACCACGACGAACAGGCAGATTTGAGAGATCCTATGGACGTTCCGTTCAAAGAAAAAGGCGGCCGACAAAAGACCGCAGCGACCGAGGCGCCCGGCCAGCAGGCACAGTATGCGCTTGGCGAGCAGATCGGCTTCTATCTGCGCCAGGCCAACCAGCGGCACGTGGCGATCTTTGCGAGCCTGATGGCGGAGAAGCTGACCACCACCCAATGGGCGGCGCTCGTCAGGCTGAAGGACCTGCAGCCCTGTTCACAGGGCAATCTCGGCCGCGAGACCGCCATGGATATGGCGACCATCAAGGGCGTCGTCGACCGTCTGGTAAAACGTGGGCTGGTGCACACCGCACCCGACGCCACCGACGCGCGCCGGCTGGTGCTGACGTTGACGCCGGAAGGCGAGGCGACAGTGGACCGCAACCTGTCGGTCGCACTGCAGATCTCGCAGGAAACGCTGAGCACGCTGACGCTTGCCGAGCGGATGATGCTGATGGAACTCCTTCAGAAGATCTGTTGACACACGCCTGATCCGCAGTACCGGAGACCAATCATGTTCCAGCCGAGCGACGCCGACATTCGAACGCTTGTCGATCAGATGACGGTGACCGAAAAGGTCGAACTCCTGAGCGGGCGTGGCCTGTGGAAGACGGCATCGATCAGCAGGCTCGATGTTCCTTCGATCGTCATGACCGATGGGGCCTATGGGGTGCGCTATTCGACCACCCAGATCGACGCCGGCGACAACGACGAAGACAGTCTGCGGGCGTTCCTCGATCTCGTCGGGCAACAGGGCGACGGATCGGGCGGCATGTTCGGTGCCACCCGTCCAGCCACGTGCTTTCCCAACGGCAATCTGCTGGGCTGTTCCTGGGATATTGATCTTGCCTATCGCATGGGCGCTGCGCTGGCGGCGGAGTGCCAGGATTTCGGGGTTCATCTGCTTTTAGGCCCCGGCATCAACATAAGGCGCACGCCGCTGGCCGGGCGGGCCTACGAGTATTACTCCGAGGATCCTGTTATTAGCGGCGACATGGCATCAGCCGTCATCTGCGGATTGCAGGATAACGGCGTCGGGGCGTCGCTCAAGCATTTCGCCTGCAACAATTCCGAAATCGAGCGAACCACCACCAGTTCCGATGTCGATGAGCGCGCCCTGCGCGAAGTATACTTGGCAGGCTTCGAGCGGGCCATCGAAAAGAGCGCGCCGTGGACCGTGATGAGCGCTTATAATCCGCTGAACGGCATCCAGGCCGCCGAACATCATTGGCTGCTGCGCACGGTGCTGCGCGAGGAATGGGGCTTTGACGGGCTTGTCGTGTCCGATTGGCATGCGATCAAGGATCGTGGCGCAGCACTCGATGCCGGCACCGAACTGGACATGCCGGAAAGCAAGCCCCGCAAGGCGCGTCTCCATGCATCGATCAACGCCGGCGACGTGGCGCCCGAGGTGATCGATGCCGCCTGCGCGAGAGTTCTGGCGTTCGTGCGCAAGTGCAAGTTGGGCGAGCGGCGCGGCACGCCGGCGGGTCTCGAGGCGCATCATGCGCTGGCGCGCGACATAGCGGCGGAATCGATCGTGCTGCTGCGCAACCAAGACCAGGCGCTGCCGCTCGATCCCGACCGGGCGGGTGAGCTTCTCATTGTCGGCGACGGCGCCGTCACCCCTGTAATCCAGGGCTCCGGTTCGGCGACTACCAATCCCTATCGCGTCGACAGTCCATTCGTTCGGATCGCTGCGCGGGCAGGAGACAGCCTGAAGGTCCGGCATCTGCCCTTCTCGCCGGTCGCGCAGCCCGACGTGACGGCGTCGATCGAGGTGATCGTCGAAGCCGCGGAGCGTGCCGATGTAGTTGTCGTGTTTGCGGAAAACGAGAAGAGCCGTCACGGCGAGGGCAACGACCGCGACACACTGAAACTCGCCGCCAGCCACGATGCACTCATCACGGCGTTGGCGGCGACAGGTCGCAAGCTCGTCGTCGTGCTCTCGATGCCAGACACGGTCGAGATGCCATGGATCGGAAATGTCGACGCCGTCCTGGCCAGTTTCTATGCCGGGCAGGGAGGTGGCGAAGCACTGGCCCGCATCCTGTTTGGCGAGCAGAACCCGTGCGGCAAGCTCTCCGCCAGCATGCCGGTTCGCATGCAGGATATTCCGGGCTGGCACACCTATCCGGGCGAGCATGGCCGGCATGTCTATAGCGAGGGCATTTTCGTTGGTTACCGGTTCTACGATCTGAAGGCGATGACGCCAGCCTTTCCGTTCGGACATGGGCTCAGCTACACCACGTTCGCCTATGAGGATCTCAGGCTCGATACGCAGGAGATCACGCCCGGCGCCGGCTGCACCGCCGCCCTTACCATCCGCAACACAGGTACGGTTGCCGGTAAGGAAATCGTGCAACTCTATGTCCGGCCGATTAAGCCGGGTCTCAAACGACCCGTCCGTGAGCTTAAGTGCTTCACCAAGCTTCATCTGGCGCCAGGAGAAGCGAAGACGGTAACGCTTGGGCTGGCGCAGCGCGATTTCCAGTATTTCGACACGTCGCGTTCGGCTTGGGTTCTTGACGCTGAGGCTTTTGTAATCGAAGCGGCTGCATCCTCCAGAGATATCCGCTTGTCGATCACCTTGCCATGCAGGTCGGAGGCTGCGGCCCTGCCGACGATTTCGGCCAATTCTCCGACAGCGCTTGTCTTTGCCCACCCGAACGCCGAGGCCGCTCTCGTTCGTTTCTTCGTCAGCAGGCTTTCGATCTCCGCTGCCGAAGCCATGGCCCTTCTTGCCAAGACAAAGGGCTCCTTTCTCGGCTTCTACGACACTTTGAGCTGGTATGTCGGAGACTGTGTCAAAGAGGCGGATATTGCCGAAGTCTTTTCAGAACTAAACCAACACTAGATTGAGGCCCGCAGGAATGACCATCCAGACGAACCTGACCGACCCGCTGCTGACGGCCGAGCACTGGATGGAAGCGGGCCGAGCCGTTGCGATTGCGACGGTGATCGAGACGTGGGGTTCGGCGCCGCGTCCGGTTGGCAGTCAGCTGGTGGTCGATGGTGATGGCAACTTCGAGGGTTCGGTTTCCGGTGGCTGCGTCGAGGGTGCGGTGGTTGCCGCCGCTGCCGAGGTGATTGCCGCCGGCAAGGCGCAGATGCTGGAATTCGGCGTTGCGGACGAGACCGCCTGGCGCGTCGGGCTGTCGTGCGGCGGGCGCATCCGTGTCTTTGTCGAGAGGCTCGGCTGATGCTCCGCGACAGCCTGCAGCGTTTGAATGCCGCGCGCCGGAAACGTCTCGCCGTCGTGCTGCTGACAGATTTTCGGGGAGAAGAGCATATCTTCCTGGAAGGGGATCCGGTCGAGCCGCCATTTGCCGCGCTCGTCGAAGGCGCCTTTCGGTCTGGCCGCTCGATGGCTTTCGACACGATAGATGCCAGCGGCTTCCTCAATGTCTACATACCTGCCCCGCGCATCGCCGTCATCGGCGCCGTCCATATCAGCCAGTATCTGACGCCGATGGCAAGGTTGGCCGGCTTCGATGTGCGCATCATCGATCCGCGCACAGCCTTTGCGACGCGTGATCGCTTTCCCGATGTGCAGATGTGCACCGATTGGCCCGTTGATGCATTGATGGCGGATCCACTCGACCGCTATACCGCCTTAGTCGCACTCACCCACGATCCCAAGATCGATGATTTTCCCCTGGCCGAGGCATTGCGCACCGGCTGCTTCTATATCGGCGCGCTCGGCAGCCGAAAGACCCACGCAGCGCGGACAAGCCGCCTTGCTGCACACGGCTTCGGTGCCGATGCGCTTTCAACGATCCACGCGCCGATCGGGCTCGACATCGGCGCATCCAATCCAGCTGAGATCTCCGTAGCGATCCTTGCTCAGGTCATCAAAGCGCTTCGCACGAGCAGCCGCCAGACGATGCCTGCGTAGCGCCTACGGAGGGGCTCACCCTCTGACGATGACGCAGATGGAAAATAGCTTGCCTGGACGCTAAGCTGCTGCAAGGCGTTGTTTCGAAGACGCATTGCTGCCGATGTAAAAGCCGCTGCACATTCGCGACCTCGCAACTTGGAGCTTGTCGACGGAGGACGCTGCGGCGCTGGTGGGATCGGGAAATAGATGGGAGCAGAGCCGAAGGTATCAATCGTCGTGCTGGCGGCTGGCTTGGCAACGCGCATCGGCTCGAATGGCGGGCACAAGCTTTTGGCTATGTTTGACAGGATGCCGCTCGTGCGTCGCTCGGCTTTGGTCGCCAAGGCCAGTACCGCCCTTTCCATCGTCGTCGTCGTCGGCCATCGGCAAGACGATATCCGCGACGTTCTCACCGGCCTGCCCCTGCATATTATCGTCAATCCAGACTACGGAGCGGGCATGTCGAGTTCACTGGCGGCCGGATTTGCTGCTGCTGTAGCCGACGGCGCCGATGGTGTTCTGATCTTCCTTGCCGATATGCCAGGCATTTCTACAGACAATCTGAATCAGCTGATTGACGCGTTCCAAGTCGCGGACGGCGCCGCAATCGTTTGCGCCGCTTCTGAGGGTATGCGAGGCAACCCGGTAATCTTGCCACGGTCCCTTAACGACAGCGTTCTCCGCTTGAGGGGCGATATCGGTGCCCGTGACCTGATCAGAACATCGGGGCTGCAGGTGATTGAGGTCGAGATAGGAACTGCGGCGCTAACCGATGTCGATACCGGGGAGGCGATTGTCGCAGCCGGTGGCATTCCTGTTGAGGACTGCTAAGCGATGCCGCCGCTCCACCCAGCGGATTCTCACGGCTTCTGAGCGCCTACGATGAAGAGTTCCACGTCACCGTGGTCATCTGTCATGCGGTCTTAGCCCGTCGAAGCCGTTAGGCTGCCAACTGCGTACCCCGGCGACCAGTCCGTCGCGCCGCAGGAAGGCAGGTCGTTATCAAAACAGGCAGAAGATAATTGAGGAAGACCCTTTCGCGTTGCCTTCAGCCGGTTTGAAGACTGGGGCCGCCGCCGAAAGTACATTGGCATCATAGTTCCATAAATTGGCGTTACGCCTCAAAAGCTGAGATTTGTCAGCACCTTAGGCGGTTCGTGAGCTAATCGAATATGTGTGTCGCCGTTTCCGATCCCATCAAGAGCAACTCTTCTTCGCGTTTCAGTTTCGAGCAACGTGCAAACATATTGTTACCCCTCGTTCCCGAAAGCCACCCGGTTTATTGCCATCGTCGATCGCTTGAGCTTTCGATGGTGCGGACACAGGCAAAGCCAGTTAAAACTCTGCCCACGGTTCATAAACAGCTCGCCCACCGTTCGCCTGACGACTGCCCAGGCTACTCGAGGTTATAGTTGCCTGGAGTACACCCGGGGCTGAACGTCTTCGGCGAGAACAAGGCTTGCGGGCGGAGCGATATCTTCTTCACCCACCAGGATTGCCGAGATATAAGCGAGCGCGTTCTTCATGCCGTTCGTTGTGTAGGGCTTTTCAATGGCGCCGAGGGCGCCTGCGAAGTCCGGTGGGATTTTCTTGATGTTACCGCTGACGAATACGTATGGAATGTCTTTCGCTGCCAGATCGCGGCCGACGTCGATGCCTGTTGGACCGTCCTGCAGATGAATATCGACGAAAGCAAAATCCGGGCGGTGCCCTTTTACGAGGCCACTCGCTTGTTCGCGGTTCATCGCGGTCCCAACCACCTCGTGACCGGCCATCTCGACCTCGCTTTCGAGCTCCATGGCGAGCAGCATCTCGTCCTCGACAATCATCACCTTCAATGCGCGCTCTCCTGTGCGTCGACCATCAGTGTGACATCGACGGTCGTGCGATGCCCTTCGATCCGCTTCTCGATTTTAGCGTCAACCTGCTTGGCGGAGGTTTCAAGAAGAATACGGCCGATCTCGGCCACGTCTTCATCGACTTCGACCGGTATGGAGGTGTCCTCCACTCTGATGAGGAAATGGCCGTTCAATCGCTTCACCACCACGTGGATATCGCCCCCGCCGTCGCTCAAGCCGCGCCGGACGGCGTCGCCGACAAGCTCGTTGACGATCAGCGCCAGCGGGGTCGCCTTCACGGCCGGTACGTAGAGCGGATATAGATCGAGCGTCAGTCGGATATCCTCGCGCCCAACGGCTTCGACCAGATCGGTGACGAGTTCTTTCGTGAAGTCCGCGACATCGAACCGCGAGACGTCCTCTAGCGTGAACAACTTCCTTTGAACCGTGCTTAACGCCTCCACGCGGTTGAGCACGGACCTCAAAGCGCGTTTCTGGCCTTCATCCCTGGTGATGCGGGTCTGGAGTTTTACGATCGAGGCCATGGTCAACAGGTTGTTCTTGACGCGGTGATCGACCTCGTGGACGAGCAGCGATCGTGCTTTCAGCGCCGTCTCGAGTTTCTCAGTGTTGGCGGCGACTTCCTCTTCGGCACGATGCCGTGCCGCCGCAAGATCGGCCTCTCGGGATCTTACATTGGTGAAGTCGAGCTGGGACGCGAAGAAGTAAACGATCTTATCGGTTTGGTCGCGCACCGGAGATAGGAACAAAGCATTCCAGAACGGCTCGCCATCCTTCTTGTAGTTCAAGATGTCGATGGCGATATCCGAACCGGCGCTGACCGCCGCCCGAATCCTGCCACCGTTGCTGGGTTGGTTTCGGGACCTTGCAGGAAGCGGCAGTTGCGACCGACTGCCTCGCTACTTGAGTAGCCGGTCAGTTTCTCAAAGGCGGCATTGCAGAATATGATGGGATTGTCTGCCTGGTTCGGATCCGTGACGATCATCGGCATCCGGGTGGCTTTGAAGGCCGCGGCAAAGGGGTCTTCGCGAACATGTCGGGCAACCAGGCGTTCCCCGGCATCTTGCGCTTCTGCTCGTTTTTGGTCTTTTTCCTGCATGGTGACCTGGTGATTTCTAGTCATCGACGTAATGCACGGCGGTTCTTCGAGTTCCCGCTCGTCCCTGGGAGACAGCGGTCATTTTCCGACTGCTAATCCGGCCATGGAAACGCACGAAAAAGTAGGACGGGAAGTCGCTCCTTCAAGGATTTGCACAGCAAGCGCCGATGCATAAAACTGGAGCTTTTGAAGCAAGGTGGGCGACGTCGTGAATGAGTCGAGCGCGAACATTGCTCGGCTATCGCCGGTCCGGCCCTAGCCTTACCAGTTCCCCGCCCGGATCCAGGACCGCCTCGATCTCGCACTTGACGCCGGTGGGATCATAGCTGATCGTCGAGCGGCCGTTTAGCTCGGCTGCCAGAAGCCTCTCAACCAACGCGAGCCGAATCCCTTCCGCGTCGGCGGTTGTACCGTCGGGCCGTCCCGTTCGATCCATTTGAACCGCAGCCTCCCGACCGGCTCCTCGAAGCTCCACGATATCGCGACTTTCCCTTGAACGACGGACAACGCACCATATTTCGCGGCGTTTGTCGCAAGTTCGTGGATGGCGAGAGAGAACGAAACGACAGCCTTCTGAGGCAATAGCACAGCGCAGCCCTCGATCTCGAAGCGTTCAGGCGGATAGGGCTCCAGCACTTGAATGACCAATTCTCTCAGATCAGCACGCTGCCAGTCCCGATGCGTAAACAAATCGTGCGCCTTCGCCATCGAAATAAGGCGATCCTGGAAGGCATTCACCTGGTCTCGACCTGTTCCCTCCTGATCCAGGGTCTGTCTAGCAATAGCAATGACAGTGGAGAACGCATTCTTGACGCGGTGACTGAGCTCGCTGGTCAGCACTGCCTGCAGACGTTCGGCCTCCTTTCGGGCCGTGATGTCCTGGGACATCTTGGAAGCGCCGACCGTTTTTCCAGTACTATCGTAAATCGGGGAAACGCTGAGATGTACGTCGCCAGGCGGCCATCCTTCCTTCGACGCTGCGTCTCGTAAGGCTCCACGACTTTTCCCGCGCTAACCTTCCGAATAATTTCCGGCTCCTCGTCGCGACGTTCCTCCGGGACGAGCATCAGAACCGACTTTCCCACGGCCTCGTCGCACGAGTATCCGTAAAGCCTTTCGGCGGCTGCATTCCAGCTGGTGATCGTCATGTTCAGATCGATCCCGAGGATGGCATCATTCGAAGAAGCGATGATGGATGCAAGCAGACGTTCCGCTTCCTGGGCGCTCTTCCTTGCCGAGATATCAATGGCGATAAAACCAACCTGCAGTATTGATCCATTGTCATCTTTAAGGGCCGAGACCGAGACCGACGTCCATACGATACTTCCGTCCTTCCGCAAGCATCGCTTTTCCATGTCGAAGGGTTCGCCCGTTTCGACAAGGTTTCGGAAAAGCCGCTCGGCCTCCGGGCGGTCGTCCGGAAACGTCAAATCCTGGAACAGGATGCCCGCAAGCTCCTCTCTGTGGTAACCGAGCATCTCGCAGAAGCGCTGGTTGACGAGGGTCATCCGGCCATCGAGGTTGGTCTGCCCGATACCCGCAGCGGATTGCGAAAATAACGCGCGCAGACGTTCCTCGCTTTCCCTGAGCGCTTGCTGCGAACGAACCCTTTCTGTGGTTTCGCTGACGATACAAAAGACGCCGCGGACGCGACCGGTTTCGTCGTTGATCGGCGAATAGGAAATATCGAAGTAAACGGTCTCCGGATGTCCATGGCGCTCGATGTAGAATGGTCGATCCTTGGCGGAAACGGTTTCGCCAGCATGAAGGACGCGATCTAACAAAGGCTGGAGGTCATCCCAAAGCTCGCTCCAGTTTTCCCTTGCCGGTCGTCCGAATGCACGCGGATGCCTAAGGCCGATCGTCGGCGCGTAAGCGTCGTTATAAAGAGCCACATACTGGTCCCCCCAGAACATGACGATCTGGGCATGCGAAGGAAGCATGATGTCCACGGCGGACTTCAGACAAGCGGGCCACTCGGACGGCGGTCCCAGGATGGAGTCGTCCCAAAGCCCGCGCTCGATCATATGCGCTATTCCCGCACACATGGTTTCGTTCAATCCGACTGCAGACACATCACGCCCTAAAAGAAACAAAAGGTTGGAGATGCGAACTTCAGCCCCTTGAACGCGATAACAAGGGGAGACGCCCACCACCCTGGGCGCTCTTTCAGCGGTAACTCTCTGATGGAGGCGACGCGAAGGACGGCAGCGACAGAAAGCTCCTCCAGCCCGTCCGAGCGCCGATGCCTGCATCCTCCTCGGTCGTCGCCCGAGCTGCAACTTTCCATCACGATCCCGCAACGCGTGCTTTGACTGTCTTCTCTGAACTGGGAGTCTTCACAGTAAGCTGGATCTGGGTGCCTGCTGCTGCTAGGCCGATAAAGTTGCGAAGATCCGCCGCTCCTTGCACAGGCCGACCGTTAACGGCTGCGACGACGTCGCCCGGTTTTAGGCCAGCCGCGGCGGCCGGTGATCCAGCCTCGACTGCTGCAATTAGTGCGCCTCGAACATCACCCAGGCCAAGTGAAGCCGCGATGTCTGGATCAAGATCTTGGATTGCGACGCCGAGCCTCCCCCGTTTCACTTCGCCATGCTCGACAAGCTGCGCCATGACAGCTCGGGCGATCTTGCTCGGTACGGCAAAGCCGATACCGATGTTGCCGCCAGCCGGGCTGAGGATCGCTGAGTTGATCCCCGCAAGCCTTCCGTCAAATGTTACCAATGCGCCACCCGAGTTGCCTGGATTGATTGAAGCGTCCGTCTGGATAAAATCCTCATAACCTTCGCGGTTGAGACCGCTTCGGCCAAGCGCGCTGACGATGCCCGATGTAACAGTCTGCCCGAGGCCGAACGGATTGCCGATCGCCACTACATAATCGCCGACGCGCAATGCGTCTGAATCCCCAAAAGGCAACGCTGTCAGATTGCGAGCCGGTATCTGGAGCACTGCGATATCGGTACCCTTGTCGGAGCCGACAAGCTTTGCATCCAGCCGCCTTCCATCCTTGAGCGTCACGAGGATCTTACGGGCAGTGGCGACGACATGGTGGTTCGTCAACACGTAGCCCCGCGTCGCATCGACAATAACCCCCGATCCGGCGCTCAGACGAGGTTCCGCCTGAGGCTTATCCGGAAGGTTGAAGTAGCGTCGAAAATAGGGGTCACTGTACAGCGGGTTATCCTCTTCGGGCGCCTGTGAGACAACCGAGATGTTGACGACTGCCGGCGTTACCTTCTCCAGCATCGGAGCAAGCGTCGGCACGCTGCCGCCGATCCCGGGAACGAACTGCGCCTGCGCGGGAAAGCCGCCAATGAGCAGGGAGACGGTAAAGACGATGATCAATGGCCTGATGAGCCTTACGAACGCAGACATGGTTCTTCCTTCGTTTCTAACAGACTGACGCAGAAAAAAAGCCGGAGGGCTTCCTCCGACTTTTTTCTCAATGTCTGATCGCGATGCGCTTGACCTGTGATTGCGCCTTCTCGTCCTTGGGCAAGGTTACGGTCAGTACACCGTTTCGGAAGCGTGCATCGACCTCGTCTTCCTTGACTTCGACGCCGAGCGGAATGCGGCGCTCGAAACGACCGTAGTAGCGCTCAGTGAACTGGCGATCCTTGTCTTCTGCCTCCGAGCGCTTCTCACCCTTCAAGGTTAGCACGCCGTCATTCAGCAGGACCTCGATGTCCTTCTCTTCGAGGCCGGGTACTTCCGCCGTAATCCTGATCTCCTTGTCAGTGTCGGAGATCTCGACGCTCGGCCAGCCGGAACTGAGGCCAGAGGGGCCCGCAAACGACGGCAACCCGGAGCCGAAGCCGCGGAAGACATCGTCGAACAGGCGGTTTACCTCGCGATGCAGCGACAGGAAGGGATCACGGTCGTCATCGCGCGGAAGACCCGGAACCTGATTGCCATTGCTCCGGCCCCAGGGAATCAAATCACGAACACTCATGTTTCTTCTCCTTATCTTGTGGTTCAGGCGGCAAAGCCTCGCTGCTGGCGCCGAGCATCCCCGGCGCCCTTGGCGGGCATTCGCACTGACGGTGAAGGCTTAAGCCGCTTCCTTGCTGGCTTCGATCTGCTTGGTCTCAGTCGTGGGCAGCGCCTCGCCGGTGCTGATCGCGATCTGTCGCGGTTTCATCTCTTCGGGGATTTCGCGCTTGAGATCGATGGTCAGCAGACCGTTGACGAGGCCAGCACCGACGACCTTGACGTGGTCGGCAATTTCGAACCGGCGCTGGAACGAGCGGCCAGCGATGCCGCGATGCAGATACTGAACATCGTCAGCATTTGCCTTCTGGCCCGACACGAAGAGGATGTTCTGCTCCTGCGTGATCGTCAGTTCGTCCTGCGTGAAGCCCGCCACAGCCATGGCAATGCGATACGCGTCCTCACCGGACTTGACGATGTCGTAGGGCGGCCAGTTGTCGACCGTGTCGGCGCGGCTTGCAGCCTCGAGCACGTTCAGCATTCGGTCGAAGCCGATGCTCGACCGGAACAGGGTAGAGAAATCGAGGTTTGTCCTCATAGCCATATCCTCCTTGTAAGCAACATGGATACAAGGAGGCGCCAAGAGCACATGGCGCCTCCTGGACTTGTTCGATCCCGATTGGGCGATCGGACAATCGTGATATAATTCAGTCGCTTGCAGTTTCAAGAACTTTGGATTTGACCGGTGGAAAAATTGATTTTTTTGTTTGGGCCACCAGATTCCTGCGATGAAACAAAAGGAGCAATGGGTATGACAATGACCTCCGAAGACGTCATCGACATCCTCGGACCTGTCGACGAAACTTTGATAGCTGAAGTGGTGGCGACTGGTGCCAGTCAGGCTGACCTGGCGGAAGCTTTCGCATGGGTCAACAATGACGAAGCGTTGATGAATGAACGACGGCCGCCACCCACGGGCAGAATCGCCTTGTTGGTTGATCTTCTGGTCTCAGACGACGAGGAACTGGACTAGGCAAGACGCCTGTCTGGAAGCGGCTTGCCTAAGCGGTGGTCAATACGCGAACCTCGCCCCGTCGACCGAGGGTGTCTACCACGACGCTGCGTCCCGAGCGGCGTAAGGCAACGTCGGCCCAGCCGTTTCCGACCTGCAGGTGTCGCAGGATCACCTCATCCAGGAACGAGGGCAATTGCGGCTCGTTGAAGCTGATGACCCGGACATTCGGCTCGAAGTCGAGGCCGAGACAGGATTGCAGCAGAAAGAGGGGGGCTGCAGCCGCCCACGCCTGCGGAGAGCAGGATACAGGATAGAAGGTCGGTCCCTGAGCCCGCTGGCGTGGCAGGCCGCAGAATAGTTCGGGAAGACGACGCAAGTCGATATATGTCGAAGAGGCAAAGAGCCCTTCAAAAATGCGCGCCGCCTCAGCCCGGTAGCCATAGCGGGCGAGACCGCTGGCGATCATTGCATTGTCATGTGGCCAAACAGATCCATTGTGATAGCTCATCGGATTGTAGCGTGCCTCGGTGGAGGCGATGGTGCGGATGCCCCAACCGCAGAAGGACGAGGCGCTCATCAGTGTCCTGGCAACCTGGGCGGCTCGCTCTGGATAGGCGATACCGGTGCACAGGGCATGACCGGCATTGGAAGAGCGGACCCTGCAAGGCCGCTTGTTCCCATCGAGCGCAAGCACAAAGGTACCGAGTTCCTCATCGAAGAAACTCGTATCGAAGGCCCGACGAAGGCCTTCCGCCCTTGCCAGAAATTTCGCTGCACGCTCTGGCCTACCCAGCCAGCGGAATATCTCGGCTGCGGACTGCCAGGCGCCGTAGACGTAGGCCTGAACCTCGGCGATAGCGATCGGGCCTTTGGCGAGCGAACCATCGACGTGGAATACCGAGTCGTGACTGTCCTTCCAGGCCTGATTGATTAAGCCTTCTTGCGTCAGCCGCCCGTATTCGACGAAACCATCACCGTCGCGATCGCCGTGCTCGTCGATCCAGGTGAGGGCTGCCTCGATATTCGGTAGAAGGCGATTGATTGTGGCAAGGTCGCCTGTACGCTTCAGGTACTCGCCTGCAAGCAGTATAAACAATGGCGTGGAGTCGATGCTGCCGTAATAACGGCGGAAGGGAACCTCGCCCAATTTGGCCATTTCGCCATAGCGCACTTCGTGCAGGATCTTGCCAGGCTCGGCATCTGCAGCCGGATCGACTTCCGTCGCCTGGTTTGCCGCCAGATGGCCAAGGACACCGCGTGCGATCTGTGGGTCGAGCCACAAGGTTTCGAGCGCGGTGATCAGCGCGTCGCGGCCAAAAACGGTGCTAAACCAGGGGATGCCAGCGTACGGGTACGGGCCTTCGGGCTTGTCGGTCATCAGCATGTAGAGGTCAGAGACGCTGCGCCGCGCCGCTTCGTTGAATATTTCGTTGGAGGTGACGATCGATGCTGCGCGCGAGGAAGAGGAGCGCAATGCACGGCGCGCATCCCGCAGGCCCAGAAAAAAAGACTGGTAGCCGAGAGGCCGGTCGTTGGCCTGGTCGCAGCAGATCTGGATGAACAGCGACCGCGTTTCATGTGGAGCCAGATCAAGATCATAAATGACATGACCACTCCCAAGTTCGTCTGGGCGGGGATCGAAGGACAACTGCGTGACGCGCTTCTGATCGTCGAGGCCGATATAGGAGAGAAGAACGCGATCCTGTTCCATCACGGACGGAAGATGGCGGCCCCTCCTCGCCCTGACGGTTCCGCGAACCTCGAACAGATCGGCGAAGTCCGCCCCGAACGAAATTTCGATACGCACTTGTTGTCGTCGCTCGTCGTAGTTCCTTACGGCCAAGCGCTCGTAACAACCGGCATTCCACAGAAAGCGTGTCCTGCGCATATGAATGAGATCATGCTCAAGTGTGAGCTTCCCCGTCTCATCAAAGAGGTCGGGATTGGTGAGATCGCAGGTCAGCGTCGCATTGTCGTCGCGCAGCGTCGACGAGAGAAGCATCGGGCGCTTACCATTGATCGTCAGATGGAGATGGGAGAGGTACCGCGTGTCCCGATGGAAAATGCCTTCCGGGCTGCCGGGCCCGGAAAGCGCGTCACCATTGTGGTCGAAGACGGCGAATGTGTCGCCGTGCTTCAGGGTGCGCGGCCGTCGCTCCTGCAGCGATGCTGTGGCCGGAATAAAAAACTGCGCGATCGGCGCCTGGCCGCCTGCAGGCGCGGAAGCGTCGTGTACAGAAGCGATCGACATGCTGATGGCCTCCGGATTATGCCACGACCTGCAGATCAAGGTCCTGCCCGTTGGCACGGCGCAGCGGGGCAGCCTTGGTACGAACGCCAGGAAGATTGCGGTAGATGTCCAGATAGTCCCGTGCCATCCGCGCGGCGCTGAAACGCGCCTCGAATGTCGCGCGAACTTTCTTTCGATCCATCTTGAGCGCCCATTCGACGTTCTCGGCCGCGTCGGCCACGCTATCGACGAGGACTCCAGAGACACCGTTGTCGATGACCTCCGGCACAGAGCCGCATCCGAACGCGATGACGGGCGTGCCACAGGCCATCGCTTCGATCATCACCAGTCCGAACGGCTCGGGCCAGTCGATCGGGAAGAGCAAGGCGCCGGCGTTGCCGAGGAAATCGGCCTTCTGATGCTCGTTGATCTCACCGATGAATTCGACATTCGGATGGCGCCTCACCATCGGCTCGATCACCGTCTCCCAGTAGGCCCTGTCGGCATTGTCGACCTTGGCGGCCATCTTCAGCGGCATCCCGACCTTGGTTGCGATTTCGATCGCACGATCCGGCCGCTTTTCCGGTGATATCCGTCCAAGGAAAGCAAGATAGTTGCCCTTGGGCTTTTCCGTGAATGGCAGCAGGTCGAGAGGGAGGCCATGATAGACCGTCCCCGACCAGTTGACCGGCGGCATTGGGCGGCGCTGATCATTGGAGATCGACACCAGCGGGATATCGGGAAAAGCGGAGTAGAAGGGCTTGAGGTCCGGCAGGTCAAGACGGCCGTGCAGCGTCGTGACCGTCCGGTCGGCAAACTCCCGGATCAGCGGGAAATGCAATAGATCGATGTGGAAGTGCAGCACATCGAATTTGTGCGCCCGCCGGCGAATTTCATCCAGCATCACAACCTGATGCGGCAGGTGATCTTTGACGGCAGGATTAAGACGGAGCGCCACATCTGAGCACGACACGAGCTTCGCCGCGGTGATCGAATCTCCGCTGGCAAAAAGTGTGACGTCGTGACCTTGGGCGACGAGTGCGTCGGTGAGATAGGAAACAATGCGCTCGGTTCCACCATAAAGCTTGGGCGGAACGCTTTCGGCGAGCGGTGCGATCTGAGCGATCTTCATCGGCAAAACCTCCTCAGTTGAGCAAAGAGTCGACGGTAAAAATCATGTTCGCGTCCTCCAGAGGCACGCGGCAGGTGCGAAGTCGTCTATATCTCGAATGGTTGTTGGCGACGGGCTCCTTCCGATAGCTGCACAGACCAAGGCCGCCAAACCGATGCGATTGAACTCGGCGACGACGGCACCTGTGATTGTCTTGGTTACTGGATGTGTCCTGCTTTCCGGGTAGCCTATCAGACCGGTCCAACGTCTTCAGCGCTTCGATGATCTCGTCATAGGAGACGGCCTTGTCCGTACCGGGATAAAGGCGAAGGGCCGGAATAGATTCGATGGCGAAGATGTCGGATGCCCACGACGCAAGAATGGCGCGTTTCTCGTCCCTGCCGATTTCGTCGGCCGCAAGAACGTCGCGCGGATGACCAAAATGTTTGCCCGGATGCAGCAGATGAGCGGCGCTGATTGCTGCTACGGCCCCGTTCTGGCTGTTACTGCTGTTGATGTCCTCTCTCATTTTCTGGCTCCATGGATAAATCGATGGCACCTGGGTTGATGTTCCGCAGCTCACCGGAAAGCACGTCCCGCTCTCCACGGGATGCCGGTATGTCGGCGATCGTCATTGCCTCTGACAGAAGGACGTCGCGGTCTCGCAGTCCCCTGTTGAACAATCTGGCGACTGTTGTCGTCAGCGCTCCGACGGAGGCCGGGTCACCCGTTATCCTTTTGGCTCGGGCAATCTCTTTGACGACGCCGGCGCAAAGGCGTGCGTCTTCTTTCGATGGCAAGCTCATACACACTCCACAATTGGCTCGCCCCATGGCGGTTGGGGCGAGCCTTGCCGATTGCTTTTTTAGAAATCCATGCCGGCACCAGCCGGCAGGGCGGGAGCGGCATCCTTCTTGGGCTTTTCGGCGATCATCGCCTCGGTCGTCACCAGCAGACCGGCGACCGAGGCCGCATCCTGGAGTGCGGTCCGCACGACCTTGGCCGGATCGATGACGCCCTGAGCATAGAGATCACCATAGTCGCCGGTCTGGGCGTTCCAGCCATAGGAGAAATCGGCTTTCTCACGCAGCTTGCCGACGATGACGGAGCCTTCGGCACCGGCGTTTTCGGCGATCTGGCGCACGGGGGCTTCGATAGCGCGCCGGACGATCTCGATGCCGACCTTCTGGTCCTGGTTGGCGGTTGCAAGATTGTCGAGTGCCTTGACGGCGCGCAGAAGGGCAACGCCACCGCCCGGCAGGATACCCTCTTCGACGGCCGCGCGGGTTGCATGAAGGGCGTCATCAACGCGATCTTTCTTTTCCTTGACCTCGACTTCCGTCGAGCCGCCGACGCGGATAACGGCGACACCGCCGGCGAGCTTGGCAAGCCGCTCCTGCAGCTTTTCGCGGTCGTAGTCGGAGGTGGTCTCCTCGATCTGCGCCCGGATCTGGGCAACACGGCCGTCGATCTCGGCCTTGGAACCAACGCCATCGATGATCGTCGTGTTTTCCTTCTCGATCGCCACCTTCTTGGCGCGGCCAAGCATGTTGAGCGTGACATTCTCCAGTTTGATGCCGACGTCCTCGGAGATGACAGTGCCGCCGGTCAGGATGGCAATGTCTTCGAGCATCGCCTTGCGGCGGTCGCCGAAACCCGGCGCCTTGACGGCAGCGATCTTCAGACCACCGCGCAGCTTGTTGACGACCAGCGTCGCCAGCGCCTCGCCTTCGACATCTTCAGCGATAATGAGGAGCGGCTTGCTCGACTGAACAACCGCTTCGAGGACCGGCAGCAGGGACTGCAGGTTCGACAGCTTCTTTTCGTGAATGAGGATATAGGGGTCCTCGAACTCGACTCGCATCTTGTCCTGGTTGGTGACGAAGTAGGGGCTGAGATATCCGCGGTCGAATTGCATGCCTTCGACGACTTCGAGCTCGGTCTCGGCGGTCTTGGCTTCCTCGACGGTGATGACGCCTTCGTTGCCGACCTTTTCCATCGCTTCAGCGAGATACTTGCCGATCTCCTCGTCGCCGTTGGCCGAGACAGTGCCGACCTGGGCGATTTCGGAATTGCTGGTGATCTTGCGCGCGTTGGTCTTCAATTCTTTGACGACAGCGTCGACGGCAATATCGATGCCGCGCTTGAGGTCCATCGGGTTCATGCCCGATGCAACGGCCTTGGCGCCCTCCTTTACGATTGCCTGGGCGAGAACAGTTGCGGTGGTGGTACCGTCGCCGGCAAGATCGTTGGTCTTCGATGCCACTTCGCGCAGCATCTGTGCGCCCATGTTTTCGAACTTGTCTTCCAGTTCGATTTCCTTGGCGACCGAAACACCGTCCTTGGTAATGCGCGGCGCGCCGTAGGACTTGTCGATGACAACGTTGCGGCCCTTTGGGCCGAGCGTGACCTTCACGGCGTTGGCAAGGACATCGACCCCACGCAGCATGCGTTCACGGGCATCGGTGTTGAATTTGACTTCTTTCGCAGCCATTTGTTCACTCCTTCAATAGGCAGCTTTTTGACTGATGCGCGGTAATGCGTGATTACGCGGCCCGCTTCTGCTCGGCCTGAGCTTCGATAATGCCCAAGATGTCGCTTTCCTTCATGATCAGCAGGTCTTCGCCGTTGATCTTGATTTCGGTGCCGGACCATTTGCCGAACAGAATGCGGTCGCCAGCCTTGACGTCGAGCGCCTGGATCTGGCCGGCCTCGTTGCGGGCGCCAGGGCCGACGGCGACGACTTCGCCTTCCTGCGGCTTTTCCTTGGCAGTGTCAGGGATGATGATCCCGCCCTTGGTCTTTTCTTCGGATTCGACCCGGCGGACAAGAATACGATCATGAAGCGGTCGGAACGACATGTTTTCCTCCATTGGACAAAAAAGATGACGCAAAATCCCCTACCGGACCGGGCGACCAATCCGGACGGTGCGAAACCTCACTCGAGCGTTCGCGGGGAAAATTTATTTTCGGGATTTTTTGATTTCAAGAGAGGCGGGAGAAAAAATTAGCACTCGATGCCGTTGGCTGCTAACATGCTGGAAAGGAACAATAAACGGCATCGAATGGTTTAGAAAATCGTTGCTGCCTGCATGATTTTGCGCCACCTTTGGCAGTGTCATGAAACGGAGATGAAGCATGCAATTCTCATCGAATCTGGAGTGTCAGCTCAACGGCTACGGTCTCACCACAGCGCATATCCTCTACCGGATTCCCGATTTCGAATCCGTCCTGCAAACATACGTTTGGCAGGACTACGATCTCGCTCCTGATTTTCCCGAAATGCGCAAGTTCCTGGACTTCTGGCGCGACAGCCTCGACGGACCGCTGCACTCCGTCCGCTATACACACCAGCGTCTGATCGGACCGAACGAATTGCGACGTGTTGAGGGCGAGTTCAAGCTTCACTGAACTCTTGAATTTGATTTTTCCGCTTCCTAGCTCATCGACCGCCCGAGACGTTAAACTCGGTGTGTGCGCCGTTTGTGTATGGAGTGACACCTGCATGGAAGAGAATATCGACATCATCAAGAGCGTTGGCATCGATGAACGCGAAGAGATCATCGTCGACTTTGCCCGGTGGCTCGAGACCGCCTCAAAAGAAGCGCTGGTCTACGGAGAAGGAAAGTTCGCAATGATGTCCGCCCGCATGGCAGAAGCAATGCAGGTCAATGCCGACGAGCTTGCTCGCGATAATCCTGAAAAGACCGAACGTGTGCTGCAGCAGGCCAGCGCGATGATGGCGCAGTTCAAGGCTGCATATCCTCACCGGGTTATCAGTCGATCTGTCCACTGACGGGGCGATGAGGCAGACTTGTCGGCGCGTAGATAGGCTGGGGCGTTTCACCTGCAAAAATGCGAGCGGATGAAGTCGAAAATCGTCCGATCTTACTGGGGACGAAATTTTTCGCGCCACGGATCTTGAATCCAAAATTTTCAAAAACCAAATCGTTTTTCGCCAGTTGCTGAAGATAGAGCTGGCCTTGCTGGAAGCGCCGTATTTCGGCGCTTCGGTATCCATGTTGCTTCACGGAGGATATGGCTATGGCAACATCTTACGACTATGCACCGCTGTTCCGCTCGAGCGTCGGCTTCGATCGGGTCTTTAATCTTCTCGAAAACGCGCAGCGCGCCCGCTCGATCAGCGACTGGCCGCCCTATGACATCGTCAAGATAGGCGATGACAGCTATAGAATTTCCATTGCTGTGGCGGGCTTCACCCAGGACGACCTCGACATCACCTTCCAGTCCAACCTGCTGACTGTCACCGGCAAGAAGCAGGAGGCCTCTGTCGATGCCTACCTGCATCGCGGCATCGCCGGGCGCCCGTTCGAGCACCGGTTCGAGCTTGCCGACCATGTGCGGGTGAACGGCGCGGATCTGAGCAATGGTCTTCTGTCGATCGATCTACTCCGGGAGATCCCGGAGGCCCTGAAACCGAGGAAGATTTCGATCCAGAGCACTCCTGCCTTAACATCGGTCGCTCCGGCTCAGATCGAAGCGCAGAAGGCGGCTTGATCGTTAAGTTCATCCAGTGAGTCAGGGGCGCCATTGCAGTGGCGCCCGTCAGCATTCCGGGTTGGGAAGGAGAGAGCGATGAAACCCGACATGTTTAGAGAACCGGTCACCATCCTCGTCGGTATGGGCTTCCCTGCGGAGGTCTGCGGCGTACTAGATGCATACCGACACCTGGTCGAATGGCCGGTATCGTTCAGAGACGCGGCGCATTCGGTTGCCCTGAAAGCATGCCAGGCGGCACTTCGTGGCGAGATCGAAGCAGAAACGGCGCGCGGCCTCTTCGCAGCATTTGCGGCGAAGCATGATTTGATGGCTCCCGAAACGTCAGCGATTGCTGCCTCTCGCATGCGACGCGACCGCGATCCCCGCGTGCAATGAGGTGATGTCATGGAAAACGCCATTTTGCAGCAGGCGGTCGACCCTGCAGTTACCATGGTGTCGTTTGGCAGTTAACCGTGAGATTGCGGTCGTTGTTTTCCCATTTGGCACTTAATTTGAGATTCTATCGGCCGAGAATCTCAAATTAAGTGCAACTGTGACGACCCAAGCGGCTGACGAGAACAAGCAGATCCCTCCAAGCGACATCGGATCAGAGGTATCGGCGATGGCCACATACCCACATATGTGTTAATGTGGGTTTCCCAGTTCAGGAGCACGTTAGATGAGCCGATTGACGATCGACATAACGGACCAACAACATCAAAGCCTAAAGGCGCTGGCCGCTTTGCAGGGCAAGACAATCAAGCAGTATGCACTTGAGCGCCTCTTTCCCGGTGACACAGATGGAGAACGAGCCTGGGAGGAGTTGAAGACGTTGATGAACACGCGCGTCAATGAGGGGCTCGCCGGAAGACTGTCGACCAAAACCGTAGGTGAGATCCTCGACGAGGAGATTGCCGAGGGTCGTGCTTGACGGCCTACATTCTTACCGCGGAGGCGGAATCGGATCTACGTTCGGTAATCCGCTATACACGTGCGCAATGGGGTGCTGCCCAGGTACGCCGCTACGTCTCGGGTTTGGAGCGAGGTATCGCAAACCTTGCCGAGGGCAAAGGTCCTTTCAAGGATATGAGCGCGCTTTATCCGGCGTTACGAATGGCGCGATGCCAACACCACTACGTCTTTTGTCTGCCTCGAGAGGATGCGCCCGCCCTCATCGTGGCGATTCTTCATGAACGAATGGATCTCATGAAGCGTTTGGTTGATCGTCTGAACGAATGATGTTTGGACGGAGGCGAGATTACCTGAGCGCAAGACCGACAAATCGTTGTTATCGCGTGGTCAAAAAGGGGGGTCGCCAGTTCTGATCCCTTCAAGAGCATGCAACCCGCTCGTCGCGAAAACGGTTATCAGCGGCCTAGACCTCATTGACAAACATCGACGATAGGCGACCCCTTCGCTGGCCCGAAGCCGTGATTAAGCGTGAGCGACGACAAGGCTATTTCAAAATCACAGACAAACCCGGTATGGGCATAGTCCGCTACAACACATCCTCCCAGTTCTGACGTCGTTACCGCCTTTATAAGGCGAGATCCGAAGCCCTGGCGCGATGGAACCGTAACCGCAGGGCCGCCGCGCTCCTCCCATAGCAGTTTGAGCACGGGCTTGGCAGTTTCACTGCTGTTGGCGACAAACCATCGAAGAAATACCTGACCGCCATCCACGGACAGGGCTCCGTATTTGGCCGCGTTGGTCCCAAGCTCGTGGAGGATCAGACTCAACGGAAGGACCGCGCGGGCACTGACGCAGACCGGGTCGCCTTCAATCTGGACGCTGTCTTCGCGATAGGGAGACATCGCTTTGCGGACGATGTCATGCAAGCTCGCGTTTTCCCAGTTGGAGATCGTCAGGAGATCGTACGCCCTGGCCAATGCTTCTAATCTGGCCTGAAGCACCGCCTCCTGACTGTCCGGGACCACCGGACCTAGCGTCTGGCGAACCACCGCGTTGACCGTTGCAAGCACATTCTTCACGCGATGTGTCAGCTCACCGACCAAAAGGTTCTGCAGCCGCTCTGCCTCCTTTCGTTCGCTGATGTCTCGTGCAATCTTGGAGGCGCCGACGACATATCCATTCTCGTCGTAAACCGGCGATACCCTCAGCGAGACATGTACCTCCGTGCCGTTTTTGTGTCGTCGCCTCGTCTCGTGCGGCTGTACGTGCCCGCCGGCTTTGATGCTGTCGATGATGATATTTTCTTCATCAACGATGTCAGTCGGGAGGATAATTGTGGCCGGGCTTCCGATAGCCTCCTCGGCAGAGTATCCATAGAGCTTTTCGGCGCCCCGGTTCCAGCTGCGTATGTTCATGCCAAGGTCTATGCTGATGATCGCATCATCGGAGGAAGCAATGATCGCTGCAAGCTGACGCACCTCCTCCTGGGCTCGCTTCCGTTCCGTCACATCGATAGTGACCGTCACGGCCTGTGTTATCTTGCCGCTGTCGCTCCGTATAACGGAGACCGAGTTGGACACCCATACAAGAGTGCCATCCCGTCGGATGTATCGTTTCTCGATGTCGAAGCTACTGCCGGTCTCCACCATCCGATGGAACTGCGCGAGGTTCCCGGGTAGGTCTTCCGGATGCGTGATATCCTGCATGCGCATCTTGAGGAGTTCTGGCTCCGAGTACCCGACGATCTCGCAATATCTTTGATTGACGGTGACGAAACTGCCATCGAGATCGGTCAGGGCGATGCCGCCCGTCGTCTGGGCAAAAATCGCTTTCAACCATGCGTTACTCTGTGTCAATCCAGCCCCCGCATTGGCACCCATCACGCTGTCGGAAGCATGAATGCCTACACAGCCTGATCTAACTCCGATATCCGAGACACCGGGTCAAGCCCGCGACACGCTGGATGCGGCTCGGACCTTCCAGAATTACGAGCGCTGATATCGACGTCTTCCGCTTGTGGGCCTGCATAGAGAACCGAAGCACGTGCCGATGGTCCGGTTCTGCATTGCGCGAGGGTGTCAATGTTTGCTCCCACCATGAGCTGTCCTCTGCTCGAAGGAACACTTGAGTCACTGCACCTTTTTCCACGCGACGCCCAAAGACCCCGAGATGGCCAGCGTCGTGTGAGTACCGACAGCTTGAGGCGGAAGATGGCGAACGCCGTCAAGCGGTTTCCTGCCTCGGTGAATTAGTTCAACCCTCGCACTTACGAAGGCGCGGCAAGCAGCCGAATGGTGCCGAGGAGCAGGCCGAGCAGACGCAGTTCGACAGCGACAAGGCTACAAGTCTGCCGTGCCGTCGACGTTAAAGCGCACCCGCGAACCACTCTCAGAGGGCCTTCCCTGATTGCCCCAGCAATGAAACCAAACGGCCGGCCTCTTGACCAGGCGCCCGGCCATTCTCCATAGGAGCGCCCCAAGATCTTCCACATTCTTAACCGCAGGTCGCCGCCACCACGCGGCCGGAGGTCGGATTGGTCTCGAGAGTCACCCTGGTATCTCGGAGATCATGGGTGACGGCCTGACCGGGTGCAATTTGGCGGACGATGGTCGCTCCGGTGCGTTGCTTAGCTTCCTCGTCGCTCGGCTTTGGTTGCCCGACCAGCGCCCGTGTGGCTACTGGATCGCACCGACCTTGGGGAACCTCAGAGCCTGCGGAGCAACCCACCAAGGCCAAAACGGTGCTGAGGGAGACAAGAATAGGCGTAGCACGGAGAGCAGATTTCATTGACTTGTGCTTCTTTCGTCGACGACACATACGACCTGCGAATTGCCGTAGGCTAGTTTGCGAGGCGGAGCATTGGAAAATTCAATGCAGGTATAAGCCACCTGAACGGGCGGTTCGAGTCCTTTCAAGGCGGATACGACTGACATCCAGGCAGATGAGTACACGGTTTGCGCATCTGCCTGGAAGATGTGGATGAGCTATTCCGTCCGACCGGCTAGGCAACTCCCAAACCTGATTGAGGATCTTTGCCGCAACCGCTACCCCGTCCTGCGGTAGAAGACGATAGCAGGTTTCAGGAGAGGTCCGACAACTGCGGCCTTTTCATCAACTGCGGTCGACCAGCGCACAGATAGCGGTTTTGAAGGTGGTCTCGCCCTTGAGGGATGCGGCCTCGCCTGCCTCAAACTCGATCCAGCCTTCGTTGAAACCATCGAGCATACGCATCCGAGGTCTAGGGTTCTGCATGCCCTGGCTGCGGAACATGCCCTCCCACGCATCCCGTTCGATCTTCTCTGCACGCACAGGACGGCTAAGCACCGTGGAAAAGGCTTCGGCCATCTGCAGCGGCGTGATGCGGTAGGGACCTTCGAGTTCAACGATGCGCTTGCCAGTCCATTTCTCCTGCAACATTTCGGCAGCGACCGTGCCCACATCACGAACAGCCACCATTGGAACGGGCTTGTCGAGCGGCTGCAGGAAGCTTGGCATCACACCATCTCGCGCTGCGGCGACGTCCCACGCCGAGTTCTCCATGAACCAGGCGCGAAGAAAGGTAACAGGCATTGATAGCTCGGACAGAGCCTGCTCGACGAGCCCTAGTTGTGTCAGTAGATTTTCTTCCTTTGCCTGAGCGCCGATCGTCGAAAGGCAGACTACCTTCCTCGGCGCCGCTTTCACCAGGGCCCTCTTCAAGGCTTCGATGACAAGCTTCACCTGCGGAAAACCAGGAGCGGGATCGAAGGTCGGAGGGATCAGCAGGAAAACAGCTTCCACGTCTGCAAAACCGGCAGCAAGCGCCGCTGCATCCGTCATCTCGGCAATGGCGATCTCTGCGCCGCGTTCACGCCAGCTTCCTGCTTTTTCCTCATTTCGCATGACGGCTCGAAAGGGCAATCCGCGCTCCAGCAATTTCGCGCCGACCACTGCGCCGACCTGGCCTGTTATTCCGGTTACAGCAAACATGTTCGACTCGACCGGACAACGCGATCACTGCGGCTGACCGATGGCGGTGCGCGTTTCTACGAGCAGGTGGTGCCGCTGCTTGGCGGGATCGAGGAAGCGGCCGCCTATGTCGCCGGAACGACGCAGGCGGTGCGCGGGCGGCTGCGAGTCAATGTCGATCCTTATTTTTCCCGGCTGATCCTGGGGCCGAAGCTCGGCATCTTTCTCGACCGCTATCCGAACTTGAAAATCGAGATAGTGACACGCAACGACATCGGTGATCTCGTTGCGGACGGCATGGATGTGGCGGTGCGCTTCGGGGAGATCCCGGCGAAGAGCTCGCTGATTGCCCGGCAACTTTTTCGCACGCGGGTCATCACGGTCGCAGCGCCCTCCTATCTCGAGAAACATGGCACGCCGAAGCTGCCCGCGGACCTCGCTGACCACACCTGCATCCAGTATCAGGATCCGCTGACTGGAAAGCCCTTCGAATGGGAGCTGCGGCGCGGTAAGAAGGTGGTGCCGATCGAGACTCGGGGCCCGCGTCCTTGTCAATGATGCCGGCACGACGCTCGCCACCTGCCTTGCCGGGATCGGCATAGCCCAAGTCTTCTCGCTCGGCATGACGCCCTATCTCGACAGCGGGCAGCTGGTCGACCTTTATCCGGACTGGCCGGACGAGACCTTCCCGCTGCACTGCTTTTATCCCTCCCGCCATCATGTGCCGGCCAAGGTCCGCGCCTTCATCGATTTCTGCGTCGAAATCATCGGCTGAGGCATGGATACGCGATACGCTGCTGCCCCACAGGCGATCAATCAGTTACTGCGCTGCAAGCCGACCTTTACTATAATCAGGCGGTGACCCGCGTGTTATTCCAGGCGAGGGATCGGCCGTCTGCCGATCGGATTTCGAGCCTGGCGACTGGCGCACCGTTCTCTCGATCCACCAAGGAAGAACGCTTTTCACCGCCACCGAATAGGTGGTCTTCCCCCCATTGCCTGAGGGCGGCGATGACAGGGAATAAGTCTCGCCCTTTCTCCGTCAGAAGATATTCTCGATAAGCCGTTCCATCGGAGGCTGGCGCGGTGTCGAATATGCCTCGTGACACAAGGTGACGCAGTCGTGTCGACAACACGCCCTTGCTAATGCCGCTTAAGTGGGATGGCGCTCGCCTTATGGATTGGTAGCCTCTTCCTAGCGAGCCTCAACCGATAAGGCGGCGCATTGGAGTGCTCAGGACTGAGAGCATCCTCCACTCGACTTGACGCTGCGGCCAGCGCGGAGCTCCGCCCCGCCCGATCTCCCCTTCCTGGATTGCACGGAGCTCCACCTTCTCGAGGCGAAGATCGCTGAGCTTCGGCCGACCTTGTGGCCGCGCGGCCAGAACGTCGCGCTGGCAGATCGACTCAGTCATGGATGCTCCTCACCTGAAAGTCACGCGGCCCGAGAGTGCGGCCGTCCTGTGCGGTAAGCTGTAAGCGGGCCAGAGTGTGGCCATTTTCTCTGTCCACCATGTCGAACTTCAACTCGCCGGCTTCGAAGCAGTTTTCCTCCCCCCACTGCCACAGAGCTACAACAATCGTCGCCAGCCGTTCGCCTTTTGGCGTCAAGACATAGCGGTGGCTGAGGGTCGAGGCGGGGTCCGGCTCGATGGTGAATATACCGTCTTCCGTGAGCTTCTTGAGACGGGTCGAGAGGATATTCTTCGCCAGGCCCAGGTTCTTCTGAAACTCGCCGAACCGTTCGAGGCCGTGAAAGGCGTCGCGCACGATCAGAAGCGACCACCAGTCGCCGATTACGCCCAGCGACCGCGCAATTCCGCAATTCGCATTTCTCAGGTCTGTCCGCTTGCCTCTCACTTAAAATCTCCGAAGGCTTCAATATCAGTTGCAAAGTTAAACCAAAACGGTTTATGAGTCGATAGGTTGCAAAGTTAAACCGTTCGGCAGGCCTTGCCGGCTAGGTTGGGAGACATTGAATGAGTGATTTATTGGACCAGGCAATCGCGGCGCACGGCGGCTGGGAGCGTTGGGAGCAGATCAGCGAGTTGAACGCGCATATCCGGGTGGGTGGTGCTATCTGGCATGTGAAGGGGTGGCCGGACGTCTACGCCGACATTCATGCCTCCGCGTCGACGCGTCGACCGCATACGGAATTCAGCCCCTTCTTAAAGGCTGGTCAACGATGCGTATGGGAGCCGAACCGCACTGTGATCGTCGTTGACAGCGGAGAGGTGGTCGAAGAGCGCGTCTCGCCCAGGTCGTTCTTCGGGGGGCATACGATACCGACGCCATGGGATCAGCAGCATCTGATCTACTTCACTGGCTATGCGATGTGGACCTATTTGACGACGCCTTTTCTCTTTAAACTCCCTGGTTTCAAGACGGAAGAAGTCGAGCCTTGGGACGAGGATGGCGAGACCTGGCGCCGGTTAAAGGTGACGTTCCCAGCGAACGTACCCAGCCATTCCACCGAGCAAACTTTCTATTTTGACAACAGTGGGCTGCTGCGTCGTCAGGACTACAGTGTCGAGATCATGGGGGGGACGACCAGCGCCAACTACGCAAGTGATTACCAGGCGTTCGATGGCCTCGTCTTTCCGACAAAACGGCGCGTCTACACCGCTGGGGCGGACAATCGACCGATCCTGGGCCGCGTCGCTGTCGCGATCGACATCCTCGCTATCGACGCAGCCTAAGCCGGCTGGCGACCTTCCAGCCATGTAACTCTATCGATGGAGGCTTAGGTGATTGACCTGCAGAAGAGTGCATTAGTGGTCGGTGTCGGAGCGGTTGCCGGGCTCGGAGCCGCCTATGGGAGACGCTTTGCCATGGCTGGATATCGTGTCCTTCTCGCCGGCCGATCTCCTGACAAGGTCGAAACGGCAGCGGAAGACATTCGCAGCCGCGGTGGACAGGCTCGTTCGATCATCGGCGATGCCAGCATCGAGGCAGACGCGATTAAATTCGCATCTGCAGCCGAGGATTGGGCGCCCTTGGAAGTGGCTGTGCACAACGCTGGGACAAACCGGCGTGATTCGTTCCTTGAGCTTGAGGTTGCAAATCTTGAGCAGCTTTGGCGTGAACATACACTCGGCGCTTTCTTGACCGGGCGCGAAGCTGCGCGACGGATGGTCCCCCGTGGCCAAGGAACCATCTTGTTCACGGGCGCAACCGGCTCGTTGCGTGGCAAAGCACTGTTCGCCGCGTTCGCCGCCGCTAAGGCAGGGGTGCGAGCGCTCTCCCAGAGCCTGGCACGCGAGGTCGGCCCCAAAGGCATCCATGTGGCGCATCTGATCATCGATGGCGGGATCAATGGCGATCGGCTGCTGCGGTCAATGCCGAATTTGCGCGGGGAGCGGGGTGAGGACGGCCTACTCCTGCCAGACCATATCGCCGACACCGCCTTCCTTGTGCACCAGCAGAAGCGCTCCGCCTGGACACAGGAGACCGACCTTCGTCCCTGGTCGGAGATCTATTGAGTGAGTGTGAACGGACCGCACTTGAGGCCTTGCGCAAAGTTGCACGCTTACCCGGAGGCAGAACAAGATAAGTGCGAAATCGTACGCCAATCAAATTCGTCTATATTTTCCGTAGTTTGTCGCCTGTACTGAATATGAAATTTTAAGGTGAAATGCTTTTATGATCCAGTTTTGGGAACGAATATCGATCTCGAACGTCACTTCCTCGGCTAAACCTACGATTTCACACTTATCTTGTTCTGACCCCGTCATGATCTTGTCCCTGAAGCGGGTGGCCAGAGGCGATCGCTGTCCACCCCTGCCCGGGCGACGCGATCATGCTTTCGGAATGAATGGCCGGAGAGCGTCCACCAATTCCGTAGATCCGTGGCGAACCTCCCCGGCGTTTGGCTCAATGTCAACTAGCCCGCCCTTGTTCTTGGCGTCGTTCGATTTGATGAGAAGGTCCGCCAAACTCGCAGGCATACCCTTCGCGAAGATTCCTTCCCACTGCGACCGAGGAACAGGCCGCGCGCGGACTGTCTTGCCCGACAGCTCGCTCAGCGCCGTTGCCACGTCAGCAGCGCTATATCGGCGTGGCCCCTCCGCATGGATAATCACCAGCGGTTTCTCCCATTCCGGTAACAGCAACAGATTTGCGGCGATCACGCCGAGGTCCCGCGCGGAGATCGTCGGCTGTTCCATGCCAACCGGGTCCTGGAACGACGGCAGCACGCCCGATTGGATGGCATCGGGGATGCTGCGTGCCCAGTTGTGCATATGCTCGGCTGATCGCAGGATCAGTATATGGCTTTGAAGCCCGCGTAGCCCCGCCTCGAACTCATGAAAGACACTCGGCATGCCGATGTCGTCGGCGACGTGAGCGCCATAGTCAGAAATCGCCAGAACTTGCTTAGTGCGCGTCTGAGAAAGAGCCGCGACAAGGCTTTCGGCCGATCGGCACATATCTTCGGCAGGGTCTGCCACTTGGGGCCGTAAGGGCAGGATGACCTGCACGGCGTCTGCGTCGCCGATCGCGCTGGCGAGCGCTGCGGAGTCCTGAAGGTCCGCCGCAGCGACCTCACATCCGATCTCACTGAGCCGTGCAGCCTTTGCCGCATCGTGAAGGATCGCCCTGACAGGGACGCCCGCGTCACGCAGCGCTTTTGAAGTTGAATAGCCGACGTTGCCCGCGGCTCCGATAATTGCGAACATGCTGGTCTCCTTAATGTGAGACACCAGCCTTAAGAAACCGGCGGTCATGCTTCGCACATAATCAGCCGGGGGTTTGCAAATTCAGTCAGATTTTGTGCGTGTTCAGTTAATTTTATCAGGCGTCAGCCGAGAACCCGGCGCAGCCTCGTCGCCATATGACTTTGGTAAGAGAATCCGAGACTGTTCGGATGTTGAATAGAGAGAACGGCAAACAGCCGTTCTCCAGCGCCAAATTGGTCAGTGGTTGATGATGGCGAAGGTCGACGCGTAACGGTCTTCGCGCTCGGCCTGAACGAAGAACAGGGCTCGCTCGACGAGAACCCTGTCGGAACCGGGCTCAGCTTCCAGCAATCTCATGGTTTCCGAGATGTAGTCCGCAAGCGGCATTGCGTTGGGATCAACGGCCTGCGCCGCGCCCATTAGCTCCGTTTGCACGTAAGGCGGAACCAGCTCGGTAAGCTGGACGCTGCTGCCCTTCAGTTGGGCGCGCAGGGTCTGGGAATAGGAGTGAATAGCCGCCTTGGTCGCGCAATAGGTGGGCGTGAGGGCCAGGGGCACATAGGCGAGGCCAGAGGAAACCATGAAGATCGCAGCGGACGGTTTTGCCGTCAGGTGGGGCAGAAGAGCAGCGTTCAGCCAGATCGGGCCTAGAAAGTTGGTGGTAATGGTCGCTTTTGCCGTGTCGGTCTCGCCGGACTTCAGGTCTTCCGCGCGCATAATGCCAGCGTTGTTGATGACCACATTGAGGTCCGGGAACTCCGCGACGATCTCCTGCGCGAAAGCCTTGATCCTGGCGGGATCGTCAACGTCAAGCTCACGGCTGACAATGCCCGGATTTGCTTTTTCGACAGCGCTCAGCTTGCTGGCGTTTCGGCCAGTGATGATGACTTTATTGCCCTTGGCATGGAACGCCTCGGCAAGGGCGCGGCCGATCCCACTGCCGCCGCCCGTGATCAAGATGGTATTGCGTGTGATAGAAAACATTCTCTGTTCCTCAGTTGCGTCGGCCACGAACTAAGGAAACAGAGAACCGGGATCGCACAGATTCAGACCGACCTTTGCAGTTTCGGTCAAATTTTACGATCCCGACGCCCTGCGGATCAAGAAGCGGGGGGATCAAGCGGTTGGGCGCGCGATTTCACCAGGAGTCTGACCGAGAAGGCGACGCATTGTCGTCGCCATGTGGCTCTGATGAGCAAAACCAGCAGCAAGTGCAATCTGACTGGCAGGCATCGTCGTGGTGGCGATCAGCGCCCGTGCATATTCGACCCTGCGGCGGATAACGTACTGGTGCACGGGCGTTCCGGTGCTGTTGCGGAACAGAGACTTGAGCCGCGTGGAACTGACCCCGGCCACGGAAGCCAGATCGGCAAGATGGAGCTTCTGATCGAGATTGGTTTCGATGAACTCAATGAGTATCCTCAACTGCCGCGTAGACATTTTGGGTCCGATTTCGGCGTGGGTCCGTGCTTCCCCTAATGTGGCGATCTCGATCAAACGAACAGCCAATGCGTTCGCCAGAAGATCGATGTAAAGCGGATCAGAGGGCGTATCTGCTTCAAGATCGGCTTTTATCGCCCAGCCGATCGCTTCGATACGGGTGTCACGCAGTTGAAGCCGGGGGACGAGATCGATTTCATCCGCATTTCGCCCAAGCCCCTGCGCCACTTGATCGATCAGTGTTGGCCGCAACGTCAGTCGCAGGACCTGGCAGGTTGCATCATCCTCCCAAACGCCGTCCACCCCGGCGGGGATGAAATCAATGTCGCCGGGTTTCTGCACCCCCCGTCTCCGCGAGCCGCCCACCAGACAGTCTGCATTAACGGGCGGTCCGAAGTGCATACCGAGAACGTGCAGTTCCCCACTCTGCGCCTGCGCTTGGCCGGCGGGGATCTGGACGAGGTCCGCTTCAAGCGAATTCCAGTTTCTCCCGGCACTGGAAAAAAGAACATGACGTTTTGGCTCGGACAGAAAATTATTCATGCGCCAAAACCCTCGCGCGCTACGGTCTGACGAAAATCAGATCCTTCAAACGGTATTGCAGCCGCCCTCACAATGCGTCGCGGCGCTGCGTTCCGAAGGGATTGTCGATGATGTAGCGCCAAATCCCATCGTCGCCGCGCCGTATAACATCTGATGCCGTTCCCTTCATGTTAACTGTCGTGCCATCGCGAGCAATGCCATCGTACGACCAATCGCAAATCAGAAGCGCGGTATCGCCAGTAGTAAACAGATGGCGCTTCGCCATGTCCATCTGGAGCCCGAGAGAGAAGTACTTTTCCAGTTCGCCTCCGATCGCTTCCAAACCCCGGTGAATGGCGCCGGCAGCGTCAATCATGATGCAGGCTGAATCAAACACGCCAAGCGCTGTTTCGACATCAAGCGAGTTCAGTCGGACCTTCATCACCGGGTAAAATTCTTCTGCGGTGCGGGCCAATGGATAATTGCTGGGCATGGTTTCCTATCGGCGGCCAAAGCCGCCCCCTGACTTCCTGGAGAGCAATCGATCTAGAGGGGTAAAGAGCGAGCCGCGCGCAGATTCAGCCAGGGTTTTGCAGATTCGGACTGGATTTCCTGTTTATGTTCGAGGCGATGGTGCTGATCGCGGTGAAACATTTCCAACCGGTCGCGCGGGCATGATGTTTGCCGGCTTCCGTGTTTGTCGGTACCCGCATGAGGGCGCTCAATCAGAACACCGGCGACACTCCAGGTCGACCTCGGCGGTCACGAAGGGCTCGCCCCGTGTGGTCTTCGCCAAATCATTGCCTTCCGGGGCGGCGTAACTTCCCTGAATGAACTTGGGCAACGGCGCATTCGGCTTCCCCTGGTTCGGCCTCTTCCCTAGCCTTTAGGATGTCGGCGCGAAAAGTCCCTCATTGCGGTGAGAACCGGCATCAGGTCACGGCCGGAAGCTGCAAGTTCATACTCAACATGCGGAGGCTGCTCTTCGTAATCGTGTCTCCTCACGAGGCCATCGTCTTCGAGCTCTCGAAGATGTTGCGTTAGCATTTTCTGCGAAACACCCGGAATATCCCGCAATAGCTGCGACGTTCGCATCGACGCTCTTTCAAAAAGACGGAACAAGATTGGAAGCTTCCATCGGCCCTCGACCATATTGAGCGTTCTCGTCACGTGAGCGACGGAACCGTCAGGCCCGAGGCAGACGTTTCGATCGTCTTCCAATTCTATAGGCACTTTTAAGTACGTAATTGCCTCATTCACGGTGCTGTCCTTTAGTTGCGTCCTCGTGAGAAGGGAGGTCGTGATGGATCTAAAACTCGACGGTAAGGTGGCCTTGGTGACCGGCAGCAGCAAGGGCATCGGCGAAGGAATTGCTGAAGCGCTTGCTCGCGAAGGGGCAATCGTGATCATTCATGGCCGCAACAAAGATAAAGCCGAAGAGGTTGCTCACAACATCCGTACCCAAGGTGGGCGCGCCGTTGCGGTTGTCGGTGATCTGACGAAAGACGACGAGGTTGAGCACCTTGTCAATGAAGCGCAGGCTCTCGTTGGACCTGTAGAAATCCTCATCAACAATGCCGGTGGCTCCGGTCAATTGGAGGACTGGTCGACGACGCGAACCGAGACATGGGCGAGCGCATATGACCGGAATGTGCTTGCTGCCGTGAGGGTGACATCTTATTTGCTGCCCAACATGCGGGCTGCGAAGTGGGGAAGGATTATAAACATCTCAAGCCTCGCGGGTATGATGCCCCCGTCCAAAAAACCGGACTACGCAGCAGCAAAGGCGGCGATGATTGCGATGACCGCTTCGTTGGCAAAGGCCGTCGCACGTGAAGGCATTACGGCGAATACTGTTTCGCCCGGAACGATTCACAGCGCCAGTCTTGATGAAGCGTTCCGCAAGGCGGCCCTTACGCAAGGGCTTGCGCCAGATGCACCATGGCCCGAAGTCGAAAGGGTCGCACTGCCAATGTTCGCGCAAGTGCCAATTGGGCGGGTTGGCACAGTGGAAGAAATTGCCGATGCTGTCGCCTTCCTCGCGAGCCCGCGTGCGAGCTATATCACCGGGGCGAATCTGCGGCCTGACGGAGGAATGTGGCCCGGCCTCTAGACGGATACGACAGGAGCGCCACGCCCACGGATCGGCAATCGGTGCGGCTGCGAGTCCGACGAACCGATTGCGGCCTCTAGGACGCGAAACCGCACCAACCTTGAACTGTTGTTATAGCATCGGCGAATTCATGTGGCGCCTCCCAGGGCAGATTATGTCCGCACCCGACCGCTCGATGCTCGTGTCGTGCTTTGAACATCGGGGCATGATCAGCCGTTCCGCCGGGCTTTAACGGATCTTGGGTCCCGTCGATAGTGATCGCGGGGACGGTTATGGGTGGCTTTTCGGCCAACCGCGTTTCCAGATCAGCCAGAGCGGGATCTCCCGCTGCGTTCCCGAAGTCGAAGCGATAGGAGTGGATGACGACATCGACGAAGTCCGGATTGTCGAAAGAGGCCGCTGTCCGGTCAAACGTCGCGTCGTCAAACGCCCAGGTCGGCGACCACTGCTTCCAGAGGATCCTGCACAAATCGCGGCGGTGGAGAGCCAAGCACTCGCGGCCGCGCTCGTGCTGAAACAAATGTTGGTACCAGACAGCCTGTTCCAGGCTGGGCTGGTAGGCGCGGCCGAGCCGGTTCACGTCGATAACGTCGTAGCCCGCATAGGAGACCAGGCCGGCCACTCGATCGGGCCACAGTGCCGATGCAACGCATGAAGCAAGGCCGCCCCAGTCATAGCCGGCGAGAATGGCCTTCTCGATACCAAGAGCGTCGAGCAAGTCGATGACATCCTTGCCGAGAGCGGCCTGCTGACCGCTGCGCATGGTGGAGCTGGACCGGAAGCGCGTTGGACCAAAGCCGCGCAGGTACGGGACGATCACCCGGGCTCCCACTTCCGCCAGGCGAGGGGCAACCTCATCATAGGCGTGGATGTCGTACGGGAATCCATGGCTCAGCACCACGGGCCAACCGTCGGGCGAGCCGTGTTCAAAATAAGCAATTTCGAGTGTTTTAGTTTTGACTGTTCGCATGAAGATCCTCGCATCTGGAACTGCTCAGCGACGCACTTCTCTCCGAGCGCCTGTCATGGCGGCGGCTTGGGGCAGCTTTCAGGACGCTTAGGAGAGGGCGCGAACGCGGGTTATCGTTGCAGTTGCTGTTCAACGACTGCGGCGAAATAGGATGCCCCAAATGGCAGGGCCTCGTCATTGAAGTCAAACCACGCGCTGTGAAGGATGCGGCCATTGTCATCGGGCCCATTACCAATCCATCCATAGCACCCGGGGCGGTCTTCAAGCATGAATGCGAAGTCCTCGACAATCATCGTCTGCGGCGGGTTTGTCTCGACTTTAGTGAATACCGACAAGCCTGCAGCTTCGGCCGCTTGCGCCGCCGGCTCGGAGTTAACGAGGGTCGGATATTGCTGAGCGTACGACACCTTGAAGTGGGCACCTGTCGACAACGCTATACCTTCGACGACGCGGCGAAGCGCCGGTTCCGCTGCCGCGCGTGCTCGGGGAGAGAAAGCTCTCACCGTGCCTCGAATGGTGACTGAGTTCGGCAAGACGTTGTAAGCGTCCCCACCATGGATCTGCGTCGCGCTAACGACAAGGGCGTCGAGTGGATCAGTGTTTCGCGCGGCAATTTGCTGAAGCGCGACGAGGATATGGCCGGCCGTCAGAACAACATCAGCGCCCTTGTGTGGTTGCGCTGCGTGCATGCCCTTGGACGACACCTCTATCTCAAAGCTATCGCCCGACGCCATCATCGGGCCGGCCTTAACCGCGAAGGTTCCGACGTCCATTCCCGGCCAATTATGCAAGCCGTATATCTCGTCGCATCGAAAGGTTTCGAACAATCCTTCGCGGATCATTCGAGCCGCCCCGCCATCCGCGCCGCCCATTTCCTCTGCGGGCTGGAAGATGAAAACAACGCGGCCCGAAAAATTGCGGGTTTCGGCAAGATAGCGCGCGGCACCCAGCAGCATGGCTGTATGCCCATCGTGCCCGCAAGCGTGCATGACCCCGCCGTTCCTCGAACGGTGTCCAAAATCGTTGCGCTCCCCGATAGCGAGCGCGTCCATGTCGGCGCGAAGACCGATGGAGCGTTCGCCTCTTCGACCCCCGTACAGGACGCCAACGACGCCGGTTCCGCCAATGCCTTCGCTGACCTCGATCCCGAAGGACCGAAGTTTGTCAGCGACGAACTTTGCTGTTTGATGCTCTTGGTAGGAAAGTTCTGGATTGGCATGAAGATGACGCCGCCACTTGCTCATCTCGTCATGGAATTCTGCGATCCTGTTGATGACCGGCACAGTCAGTACTCCGTGTTCTGAATGTCGCGATAGGCTAGCTGGAGATGCTCCGTCAGGCGGTCAATTGCGCCGTCCGCATCCGCGTTGCGGCAGGCCTGCAGCAGTTCGCGATGCTCGGCAGCCGATTTCTCCAATCTGACAACGATGGACTTCGCAATCGTTTCCGCAAAAGCAGATGCCCTGTTGAGATGCTCGATGGTCCGCATGAGCGTTCGCCGGCCTGAGGGATGGTAGAGCGCATGATGGAATTCCCAATTCAACTGGGAGAGCTTGTAGAGGTCGCGTTCTGCGTCAGCTGCATCGAGCGCCATCTCTGCCCTGGCGAAATCAAGCTTTGTGTGGTGCTCAAGCGCAGACTTGAGTGCAAGCGGTTCCAGCAGAAGGCGCATATCAAACAGATCGCGCACCATTTCCGGATCAGGTTGTGCAACACGTGCTCCCTTGAAGCCGACCGCCTCGACTAACCCTTCCTCGGCGAGTGACTGAAGCGCGTGCCGCAGAGGGGTGCGACTGATACTCAGTTGTCCCGACAAGGCTTCCTGCCTAAGTGGCTGACCGGGACGATATGTCCCACTCAGGATAAGCGTCCTAATCTTGTCGGTCGCCGCTTCCGACTGGGTCTTGTCCGTATCCGAAATCATAATTGTATCCAATAATAAAAATGCTGGGCTGTCAAGCAGCGGTACATGCGGGAGAATGAAGTAATGGCCCGGTTGCCACTCACTCCGATACTATGTCGCTGGAGCGCGGTATGGGCCCGGCGAACCAACCGCATGCCAGTCTGATTAGCTGTTTCCCAAGCGCCTTCGTGAGCCACGATGAAGCTGGGCAAACGCGTCGTGGAGTGTCGGAGGCTGCGGATAGCCTCACGGGACTCCGCAGTTAGCTATATTTTTTCCCAGCTAAGCTGGTCGGCAGGACTGAGCATGCGGTCCGCTTAATCACGCGTCGAAAGTTCGAATTGGTTCAAGGCGGGATTTTCGAAACTGTGGTCGTCGGTGAGATCTGGACCAGTATCGTGGCAGGTGCTACCCCAAGCTATTCGCGAGGAAACGCCCGAGGAACTTCGCTTCGTTGGACAGGCTTGCCCGACCTTTCACCAGTGCCAATTCCGACAGCGGTTGTTCCTCGAATCCATCGTCGGGCCCAAGTTGCCGATGTTCGGGAAGCACCGCGTCGGATGGCAACAGGCTGATTCCGAGGCCGGAGGCGACTGCCGCCTGCACACCCATCAGACCCTGGCTCGTATAGGCGATCCGCCATCGGCGACCGCTTTGCTCGATCGCGCGGATCGCACGATCCCGGTAGATGCATCCGACCGGAAACACCGCAAGCGGCACGGGGTCGGCCTCTAGGGAACCGGCGGCGCCTTTCACCCAAACCAGCTTTTCCTTCCAGCTGGCGAGACTTGCTCCAGTGCCGGGCTCACGTTTGATCAGAGCGAGATCGATTTCGCCAGCGTCCAGTTGACGTCGGAGCTCTGTGCTCCAGCCGCTGACAGTGTCGAGCCTGATGTGGGGCGATGCGGCAGAAAATCCCGAGAGGAGGTCGATCAGGCGCCGGCCGGCAAAATCCTCCGGCACCCCGAGGCGCACGGTTCGGGGTGCCGAGGGTCTCCGCATTGCTTCGCTGGCTTCCTCTGCGGTCGCAAGGATTCTGCGGGCGTAGCTCAACAGTCTTTCCCCGGCCTCAGTCGTCTCTACGGTTCCGGACGATTTGTCCCGCAGCAACAGCACGGAGTCGATGTTTTGCTCAAGCTTCTTGACCTGCTGGCTCACCGTCGATTGCGTCAGATGCACCCTTTCGGCAGCCTTAGTGAAGCCGCCGCAATCGACGACGGCAGCAAAGGTTTTCAGAAGATCCAGATCGAAACCGAAGCTCATTTGATTTCTCGATTGATGGCATTTTGAGATTTAATTTTGCAATGAGCGGTGTGTTTGTCAATCTGCAGAAAATGCAGGAGACGAGACATGACATTGCCAGGCCCCAAATCAACATGGTTGACCTTTGATTGCTACGGCACCCTTATCCAATGGGACGAAGGGCTGCTGGCTGCGATGGATCGGATCCTGTCCGCAAAAGGCGGAAACATTGATCAGAAGAGCTTCATTCGGGTTTACGACCGACACGAACATGCACTGGAAGTGGAGCGTCCTCACCGAACATTTGCCGAGGTTAGCGCTTTTGCTCTGGAACAGGCCATGGTTGAATTCGGCCTTCCGTTCGAGGCGGCGGATGCCGAAATCCTGACCTCCTCCATCGGCAAGATGCCGCCGTTTCCGGAGGTTGTTGCAACGCTAAAGATGTTGAAGGATGCCGGTTTTCGCCTGGCGATCATCTCGAACACAGACGATGCCATCATCGCCGGAAATGTGGCTCAGTTGGGTGGTTCAATCGACCGCGTTATCACTGCTGAGCAGGCCGGTTCCTACAAGCCTTCCAGCCAGACGTTCCATCACGCCTGGAGAACCCTTGGCATTGGAATGGAAGATTTGCTGCACATCTGCGCCAGTCCGCATCTCGATCTTGTCGCAGCGCGTGAGCTTGGATTTCGCACCATCTGGGTTGACCGTGGTACGGGCCGCGAACCACTCTCTAATTACCAGCCAAACGCCGTCGTTCCGACGCTCGACGAGGTGCCGGCCATCCTGGCTGCGGCTGGCTGGATGTAATCCAAGGAGACAGACATGGCGCATGAATTGAAGATTTCGCAGACGAACAATCATCCCCATCACAATCTCCCATGGGATAGCGAAGAGATCTGGCAGGCGCGAGTCGATCTGGCCGCCTGCCTTCGCATGGCGGCCCGTCTTGGCCTTGAAGAGGGGATTTGCAATCATTTCTCCGCCATCGTACCTGGCCATCCCGACCTCTTTATCGTCAACCGGCTTGGCTGGGCCTTCCAGGAGGCGACTGCCTCATCATTACTGATATGCGATTTCGAGGGCAATGTGGTTGCCGGCGACGGTGTGCCGGAAGCGACCGCCTTCTTCATCCATGCGCGTCTGCACAAGATGGCGCCTCGAGTAGGAGCTGCCTTTCATACCCATATGCCGAACGCGACGGCGCTCAGCATGGTAGAAGGCGAGCCGCTGGTCTGGGCAGGACAGACGGCACTCAAGTTCTACGGCCGTGTCGCGGTGGATGAGGCCTATAACGGCCTCGCCCTTGACGAAAGCGAAGGCGACAGGATCGCCTCCGTCCTTGGCGAGAAGGATATCCTGTTCATGAAAAACCATGGCGTCATGGTCTGTGCACCCAACATCGCCGAAGCCTGGGACGATCTCTACTACCTCGAGCGGGCCGCCGAAGTTCAGTTGAAGGCGATGGGCTCGGGCCGCAAACTCCTACCGGTCTTGCCTGCTGTCGCGGCTGGTGCGGCGCGGCAGATGCGGGAGGGGGACCCGGAAAGTGCCAGGATGCATCTGGAAAGTATCCGTCGGGTGCTCGACCGGCAGGCGCCGGACTATCGAGACTGATCGGATAGGAAAGGTGAGGCGTTTCGAAACCACCTTTGCCCATAATCCTCAGGTCAGGTCGTCCCATTCAGCAACGGCTGATCAGCCAATGTGACAACCATATGCTCGATGAAGGCGCGGACACGATGGGGCAGGGGACCGCCGCCGACATAGACGGCATGAACAAGTTCGAGGTCGGCGGGATTGTAGTCTTCGAGCAGAGGCATCAACCGCCCCGCCTCAATCTCGTCCGCCACATGGAACAGACCCACGCGGGCAATGCCAGCACCCGCCAGCGCCATCTGCTTCATTGTCTCGCCGTTGTTAACGACGATACTGCCTTTGACTGGTTGCGCGATGTCACGGTCATGGTCACGAAACGGCCATGACGGCCGTGCGCGCCGGAAATTGAACGTCAGGCAGTCGTGATACGCAAGATCCGCCGGCGTTTCAGGCGAACCCCTGCGCGCCAGATAATCGGGTGAAGCGCAGACCACGCGCCGGCTCTGCCCCAGCTTGCGGGCGATCAGCCCGCTGTCTGGCAGATTGCCCATGCGAATGGCGACGTCGGTGTTCTCCGCAACCAGATCGACGATCCCATCCGTGAACGAGAGATCCACGATCAGATCGGGATTGCGTGCAACGAACCCCGGCATGGCCGGCGCGACGAACATCGTGCCGAACGGTATCGTTGTATTGATCCGCAGTCGCCCGCGCACCGCGCCACCCGCGGCCTCCTGATCCGCCTCGTTCAGTTCCTGCAAAATCCGAAGCGCCGCATGATGATAGGCCTCGCCTTCTTGCGTGAGTGTCAGGGCACGGGTGGTTCGCACCAGCAGGCGAGTCCCGAGCCTTGTTTCGAGGCGTGCGATCAGCTTGCTGACCGCCGATGGCGTGATGTCGAGGTTGCGAGCTGCTGCGGAGAATCCTCCGTCCTGAACGACGCGGGCAAACACTTCCATTTCTCCCGAACGTTCCATCAGAATGCGCGGCATTAATGATCCTCATTCACAGGTGCATGTCTTCTGTGGGCAATAGTACCTCCGGCTTTCAAATCATAAATTGTCTTCAGCATCAATCTGGAGACACGACATGGATTTGCAACTCAACGGAAAGACCGCGCTTGTGACCGGCGCCACCGCCGGCATAGGTCTCGAAATCGCCCGCTCTCTCGCCACGGAAGGCGCGCGGGTTGTCGTCACGGGCCGCGACCGCGCCAAGCTCGACAGCGCAATCGCTTCCGTCAAGGCATCCGGTGGATCGGGTATCACTGGCGTTCTGGCAGACGCTGCCAGCGCCCAAGGCGCCGCGATCATCACAAAGGCCGAACCTTCGGTCGATATCCTCGTCAACAATCTCGGCATCTACGAGAGCAAGGCTTTTGGCGACATCACCGACGCCGACTGGAGCCATCTGTTCGACGTCAATGTCATGAGCGGCGTGCGCCTGTCCCGAACCTATCTTCCCGGTATGCTGGATCGCAACTGGGGCCGTATCGTCTTTATCTCCAGTGAGTCAGGCCTCGCCATTCCGCAGGATATGATCCACTACGCAACGACCAAGACGGCACAGCTTTCGGTCTCACGCGGCTTGGCGCAACTAACCCGCGGCACCAATGTCACCGTCAATTCCGTGCTGCCGGGGCCGACCCGCTCGGAGGGCATCGAGGCCTTCCTGCGCAGCCAGGCAAGCGACCCTTCCGCGCCGATCAAAGAAATCGAGGCCGAATTCTTCGCCACCGCTCGCTCGGCGTCGATCCTCCAGCGCATGGTGGAAGCGGAAGAGGTGGCAAACCTTGTTGCCTATCTCGCCAGCCCCCGCTCATCCGCCACGAACGGCGCAGCCCTTCGTGCCGAAGGCGGTCTCGTCAACACCATCGCCTGAAGGATATCGGCCATGCCAAACACACCGCTGACCATCATCGCCATCACCACGGCAAGGCCCGGTAAGGAAGCGGCGCTTGGCGCCGCTCAGGAAAAGCTCGTTGCCGAGACCTTGGCGATGGCTGCCTTCGTTACGAGTTGCATCAGTCGCTCGATGATGGGCGGGTCCGCATCTTCGTCGAAACCTGGCAAAGTGAAGCCCAATGGCGCGCTCATATGCAGGATGCCGCCATGCAGCGTTTTCAGGCGAGCGGCGTGGGTGACTATTTCGCCGACTTCGCCCTGTACCGGCTGACCAAGCTCGCTGGCTGAGAAGCAACTGCCTTTCCCTTCCCAAACTTTTGGAGCTAAACCCATGAATCTTCTGCGAGGCCTCGCCATCGCTCTTGCACTCGGCACCAGCACTCTGAGCGCCCATGCCGGAAACGTCCTGATCGTGCTTTCCGATTCCGACCGCCTCGACCTCAAGGACGGCAAGGTGTTCAAGACCGGTTTCTACCTCAATGAACTGATGCAGCCGGTGCAGGCGCTGCTCGATGCCGGCCATGAGAAACTGGGCCTGATGTCGAGCGACAGGTCGCCTGTCATCAGCCTCGCGCGGGTCGAGCAGATCGGTTACGAGCATTTCGACGCGGTCTATGTGCCGGGCGGTCACGCACCCATGCAAGATCTTCTGGTCAGTTCAGAACTCGGCAAGCTGCTCACCTGGTTTCATGAGAATGGCAGAACGACCGCGTTGGCCTGCCATGGCCCGATCGCGCTGCTTTCTACACTGCCGGACGCACAGGGTTTCGTGACCCAGTTCGAAACGGCGGGAACGGCAAAGGCGCAAGCGGGCTGGGTCTATGGCGGCTACAGGTTCACCGTCTTCAGTAACCAGGAAGAGGAAATGGCCAAGGGACTGCTGGGTGGCGGCGAGATGAAGTTCTATCCGCAGGATGCACTCACTCAGGCAGGCGCCCAATTCAGTCAGGCACACGTGTCTTTCTCGGCACATATAGTGACCGATCGGGAACTGATTACTGGCCAGAACCCGGCCTCCGCCCCGGCCGTCGCCAGAGAGCTACTGGCCCGATTGAAATAGCATCTGCCGATGTCGCGTACTGGGCGACATCGGCTACAGCTAAGCGGGAATGTGGATCGGGGCCATGTTTGCTGCGCGCTACCATTCATCATGTTTTCGTGTGTGTGAAATTAGAGAGAAGTGCGCTGTAACATCTTTTCAACCTGAAGCTCAGGTTCACGTCCTATCTAGGCCTTTGGCTTAGAAATAAGGTGGTCGTCGGTTCCAATCCCTTCAAGAGCACGATTGTGGAATAGCGAAGTCGGCCGTTCGTGTCCCTTCAAGCCCGCCCGAATAGAGTCGGACCTGTGCTCTACGTCAGCCACAACGTCGCCATGCGTGCCATCGCGTCATGAAAAGCGATTAAACTTCTGCAAAGTGTGCGACGGCCATACCGATCAACGCGGTCGCGGTGTAATCGGATCGCAGAACGGCAAGGTGCTGGCGCGGCGGATCGCCTGCGCGAGCCGGTCGTTGGTCTCCGCAACAGTGGGGATCTGTCCGTATTTTACTGCTGCCCTGCTGATGGACTCGTCGATGATCCGCATGGCTGCGACAACGGTGGCGGCGCACAATCGCACCTCGAAATCCGTCGGCGAAAGATCAAGCCGCGAAGCAATCACGCCCGCCATCGTGATTTCCGTCATTCTTGTCGCCATAAAAAACGGTTCAAGCAGCGCGGGCTCTTCCTCCAACCGAGCGATGAGGTGCACGGCAAGTCTGCTGTCCTCGATTTCCTGGGCGTCGATCTTGCTGAAGTCATAGGCGAGCTCCAGGAACCGCTCGACGGAAATATCGAGGGGCCAGTTTTTCAGCTTTTCGGCAAGGCGCTGCGACGTCAGAGCGAACAACGGCTCGATGCAGCTCTTCTTGGTGCGGAAGTAGCGCCAGAGAGTCCGCTTTGAGATGCCTGCCGCCTCGGCGATTTCGTCGCCGCTGGTGCCTGTAACACCTTTTTCGAGAAAAAGACGCGCGGCGCTTCGCGCCACGTCGATATGTGCGCCTTCCCGAACGGTCCTGCTCATCGCGATCTCCAGCTTACCAAACCCTTGTATATGTCAATGAGTGCCATTTTGTGAAGATAATTAGGCATAATTCGTTGAGATGATGGAGTTTTTCCCAGTCACTATAATGACACTAAGTGCCATTATTGCTCTTTTCGTGCCGAGGATGCGGGTTCTGGCATCATCATTTGCGAGGAGACATTGATGAAGAGATCCACCGCCATCGCCATTTCGCTTGTTGTCCAGGTCAACAGCGTGTCGGCCCAACCCTTGGAGGATGGAATGTCAAAGATCACCTATCCGAATACCGAGCGCTTCGACGTGCCCGAGCAGCACTTCGGCCAGACCGTCGTGGATTCCTACCGCTGGCTGGAAAACGAGGCACCCAGCGATCAGGCCGTGGCCGCTTGGATCGAGGCGCAGAACAAGGTGACGCGAGGCCATCTCGACACGCTTCCCGGCCGCGACATCTTCGAAAAGCGCATGAAGGCCCTGTTCGAGTACGAACGCTATACGGTCCCTCGGAAGCGTGGTGATCGATATTTCTTCACCCTCAACAAGGGCCTTGAAAACCAGCCGTCTTTATATGTCCGCCATGGCCCCTTCGGCGAAGTCCGTCTGTTGATCGATCCCAATTCCTGGTCGGACGACAATGCCGACGCGGTCGGCGAATGGAGCGTCTCGGACGACGGTCGCCACCTGGCGTTCAGCGTGCAGAAGGGCGGTACCGACTGGCGGACCATCCGTGTGCTCGATGTCGAGAGCGGGAAGGAGCTTCAGGATGTCGTTGACTGGGCCAGGTTCACGCGTATCAACTGGGCTCCGGATAACTCGGGCTTCTTCTATTCGCGCATGCCGGAACCCGTTCAAGGCGCGGCCGGCGGGGCCATCGCCAATCACGCCGTCTATTTCCATGAGCTCGGCACGTGCAGGCTTTGTTCTCGCATCAGGTCAAGGCCGTTGCCAGCCCCGAAGCCCAATCCAACGCTGGGATGAAGGCGCGTGGCGAGACCACGGTCGAAGCAAAGTTCTTTTTCTCCAGTGACTTTGCGCTCCGGCCCCTCGCCATCGACGACCAGGACCGGTTCATGGGTCCCGACAAACGTCTCGCCGCCCTTGACCGCGACCACCGCGCCTGCTCGTCCGCGCGAGATTGTCTTTGCAATTTCGCCCGGTCCTTCAGTTCCATTGTTTCGGCTGACCGCCGAACAGCATCCGCTCATCTTTATCTTCCCGAATTCTTCTTTCCCACGGGCCACACTTTCAGGGACCTACCTGCCGCTATCGAAAACCACTTCGAGCTGGAACATGTGTAGCCGCCGCGTAGCGTTGGCGAAAGCGCCCCGGTCTCGCGCAACTCCTTTCGCGGCAGGCGGACGTGGGTTGTCAATTTTTATATGAGATTGATCCGGATTTCCATTTCGCAGTTATCCGCTCCAGCTGATTTCAAGTTGTTTGCGGACAATTCTTCATCCCGAGTCTGGTGGACTAACACTAAACGAAAAAACGGATCAAATCCTGCTGAAACTCAACATCGTGGGGTAAGGACGAACTGAATATGGTGGCGATCAGCTGTTATATCGCCGGCATCGATGCACCAATCTTTTAACCCCCGCGCATTGCTTCTAATCATGAGATCATGACGCGACTGCCAGGATAATAGCAATGAACAGCAGCAATGGCCCCATCCATCTGAAGTGACGAACCACTGGCGACTTGTGCGCCGGGTTTCGTGACAAGGACAGGTAGCCGAAGCCCACGAATGTCATCCACAAACCGGCGCAGAGCATGATGAATTCATCGATATAGGTTGCGATCATCACGGTGCTCCTGGCTTTGAATGTGCCATGCATTAGTCCTGCTGCTGCGGCGGTTTAGAAGATCGGAGTCGACCGCATTGGCCTTTTTGGCCCCAGCCGCCGTCTCATGTTTCATCCTGGTCATCAACCGCCACGACTATGTAATTGGCCCAGACGCTCCGGGAGATCGCCTCGCTCTCAGCGTAGTCGGCGTCGAAGTCTTCCAGGAGAGTGAGAAATCCGCCCTTCGTCTCGATCTGCGCCGGAGTGAGGTATCCCCATTCGCATTCTTCGCAGTGCGCGTAAATGTCATCTGTTGTGAGATTGCGAAACAGAAACAGTCGCCCCTGGCGACAGGCTGGACAGTTGCTGGCGTGGTCGCGGCGATTCATGCATTTATCTTAGCCAAAGCCGTTCCGATATCCAGTAGCGCGGACACGAGCCGCGACCAGGCAAACCGCTTGGCCACGTTCAAAATCCCTCGATCTTGTTTCTTCCATGTGATCTGAACCCCTGCATTTTGTCACGATTTGGTAAGCTCAGCATCTTTTGCTCAGAGCCAAAAGCGTGGAGGGCTCAATTCCGAGTCGGAATTTACGCTTTACTTCACACCGTTCGATAGAAATGCCTGAAGCTCTGGCGTCTGTGGATCTGAGAAGAGATCGGCTGACGGACCTGCCTCCCAAATCGTGCCCTGATGCATGAAGACCGTGATATTCGCGACGCTGCGGGCGAAATTCATTTCGTGCGTCACCAGCAGCATGGTCATGCCTTCACGGGCCAGTTCTTCGATAACGAGAAGAACTTCGCCGGTCAGTTCAGGGTCGAGGGCCGATGTGACCTCGTCGAACAGCATCACTTTGGGTCGCATGGCCAGCGACCGCGCAATGGCCACCCGCTGCTGCTGGCCGCCAGACAGCATTTCCGGATAGACCGAGAATTTATCAGCTAGGCCAACGCGTTCCAGCGCCTTTCGGGCCAGAATTTCGGCATCCGCCTTCGTCACCCCTTGAGTGATACGTGGCGACAGCATGATGTTTTCGCCAACAGTCAGATGTGGAAACAGGTTGTAGCTCTGAAAGACGATACCGACGTCCTAGCGCAATGCCCGTAGCTTGGCCTGATCCTGCTCCACATTGTGACCAGCAGCATGGATGCTTCCAGACTGAAACGCCTCCAGCCCATTGATACAGCGCAAAAGGGTACTTTTCCCGGAGCCGCTGCGGCCTATGAGGGCGACGACCTGCCCGGTTTCCACGCGCATCGAGACGCCCTTGAGAACTTCCAGCGCCCCATAACGCCCGCGACAGTTCTATGAAACCGACCACTGAGACGATGGACGTGTTCTTGATCAGCTGAACGAGAAACCCGACCGTTGGCGGCAAGGATATCCGCAGCGCCTGCGGCAGGATGATATAGCGATATTGCTGGGTGCGCGTCAGCGCCAGCGAAGCCGAGGCTTCCCATTGTGCGTCCAGCCAGACTGCGCAGCCCGACAAGCAGAATAGCCAGCGCCATTCCCAGAATGATCGCACCTGCGGAAAGCAGGATGGTCAGCTTGATCCCGTTGAGGATCAGGTCGGTTTCAGCAAACACGGGTTCGAACTGAAGTGTGAAACTCATGATCTGTGTCCTTGATCTGGCCGCTTGCCGTAGAGGACTCTGGTGCCGCCAAAGCAGCACCAGATTCACCTTAGTAAGTCGGCAGCTTCGCCTCAGGCCGAAGATCGCCTGATCTATTCCACACCCGATCGACCGGACGTTTAGCGCTACTCCTATTGCCCGCTGAGTTTCCAACTATCCCCAGACGGGCAGTCTGTCAGCGACTTCTTCCTCGAAGCGGAAACGGTGACGGTTGCCCGATTTGCGGAATTCGTCGCCGCGACCGGCTATGTCAGCGAAGCGGAGAAATTCGGCTGCGCGGCCGCAGTGCTGTCGGTGCAACTGCGCTTGCTTGGGCCAACCCATCGACGGGCAGCGCGGGTGTTATCGAACAGATCGATCCCAGTAACGATGGGCCTGACGGATGTCGCGGTTTTATACGCGGTTGAAGCGCGTGATGCCGTCGAGGGATTGCCGACTGGTTGGAGAAAGCGCTCATTAATGCGGCGCAGGCCAGAGAAAACCTGCGAATGCTCCGGGAGATCAGAAGGAGGCGCGGGGACTATTGACGCTCCCCGCTCAGCTCTAGTGTGCCTCAGCCCAATGCGGATACGTGACGTAAGCCGTCGTCTACACCGACTCCAGCAAAGAACAACCTGAAATAGCCGAAGCGACAGAACGACCGGTGTGATTGTGTATACTTCCCTTTCTCAGTTGCCACACAATTGATCCGCAGGATGGATGGTCGCTTGACGTCGATAATACTCTTACTGCGCAGTATCGTATCGGAACTATTGTCACGCAAAAGTGTTACTTGGGCCGGAGCGGATCGCGCAGTGGAGTCTCCTGTCTCCAGCAGCAACCCCTTGCTATCTTCGCGATCCGCTCTCCTGTCCGTTAGGAGCGATTAGTGGTCCGGAACCCAGGAACTTTTTTGGCAATCTCACGTTAGGCGGCGAGGATCGCACAGGCGCCCCACGCTGGGGTGTCCGCTTCCCTTCCTTTCCTGTGCGGTCCGTTCTTTCCAGAAACTGCCCCGTTTCGGCGGGGCTCTTTTTATCCCAAGCGCAAAATCGCGAGCAATCAATGTATCTTCAGCAAATGCCGAAGTGCCGCTACCGCGCCCTCGCTTGCATAGGCAATGATGCCGCCGATCGTCAGGCCGGCGAAGGCAATGAGCCCTGAGATGCCATAGCCGACAGTCTTGAGCCGCTTCCACTCCTCAAGGGTTGGCTGGACCGCTTCATGGTTACTCTCCACGGTTCCCTTTAGCCCCTTGATCTCTTCCCGGATCTGGCCGGGAGGCCGGAGCAATCGAAGGGTCCATTAGAGTTTTCCTTGTTGAGGCGGACGCGCAGTCAGCTCCAGGTATCTTGCAACCGACGGCGACTTTTCTAGTTCACTGCGGGGATAGCCAACTTGGGAGGATGAGATGAGGCTGGTGCCATTCCACTACGCAGGCCACAACGATCCAATCGTCTTCAGCAATCCGGAGCATGTGGCGCCGTTAGGGCGTTTACCAGCAGCACCCACATCTATGTCTGCGTGTTGGGGAAAGATGCCTCGCCGAGTTATTATCCAGTCAGAGAAACGATCGATGATGTCGTTAAGCAGCTAACCGGCTAGTTTGCCGAACGGCGGGAACTTCACTACTTCATTGATGTTGGGGTGGCATGAGCAACACAGAGAAAAAAGCCACGAAAGGCATGATCAAATTCGTGCTGACAATCTTCGTTGTCGCGATGATATTAGCGTTGGCGTATTTGGCATTCTTCACGCCCGGACAAGCGTAAGCTGAACTGCCCCAAGTACACCGTGCGCTGAGCGGCCACCAACCGCAGCAGATCGCCCTGGCACCGCAGCCGGATGGCTTTGACTCCATAAGGAGTAGGCGAGATGAGCCAGAACTTCAGCTTTTATCCCTGTTATATCCGAATCTAAGCAAGCGTGAGGAGTGGTTCTCATTAGAAACAATGGCTTAGATGTCAGGGCAGTAGGCGGTTTATATCATCTTGAAATTGCGCCGCTTCATCAGCTCCTTAAATTTGACGGCTAAGCGGCCGCTTCCCAAACCTGATTCAAGATCTTGGCCGCGAGTGCGGCTTTGTCTTGCGGCAAGAAGCGAACGTAGTGCTGCTGCACCACATCCGGCGTGTCCTGGATCGCATAGCTCGCCTGCTCATAGGACCCAGTCTGCTTGAGGATATGGGTCGCAAGGATATCCCGCAGGTTATGTGGTCCATGCGGCAACAAGCCCTTGATGGCGCCGTTACCGGTGTAGGGGTTGTAGATTCCGTATCGCTGGATGACCGTTTGCCAAGCCTCGTAGAACGTGACCGAGTTGTATGCCGCGTCGAGGCTCGTCGTCTTCACCGTCTTGACGAACAGCATGCCTGGATCCTTGGCACTGCCAAGTAGCACGCCGCGATGCCTGTCGATATAGGCGTCAAGATATTTGTAGAGATCGAGCAGGTCTGGCAGGATCAAGCGGAATGGCTTCTGGCCGAAGAACGATGACCCGGAATTCTTGAACGCGACCGAAGGGATGAGAACTTCCCAGCCGCCATCACGATCGCTCCAGCGCAATTCACCGCATTTCATATCTTCGAGTCGGCGCTCCGACGTCGGGAAATGCCCGCGTGGGCAGACACGCAGCTGCCGCAAGTTCTTTTGGCGAAGGCCGAGATGAAGACCGAGCCGCAACAGCAGAAACGATCGCACGGCTTCGGCCGCCGGTCGTGGATAGCGATCCTCGTCGGGCATGCGTTTCAGGATCTCGTCGGTGATCTTGCGGTACTCGGCCAGCGGGCTGTCGGCCTCAAGGATGCACATGATCGGCTCGAATGGATCGCGGTGGACGCGCATGACCCGCTGGATTTCTTTCGACCGGTTGGCAGCATGCCGGTGAAATGTATCGCAAGCACTTCGATCGGCCTGACATTCTTCAGCAATTCCGGGTGCTGTCGGGTCCAACTTACCTCTGCCCGGGTAAGAGCCTGCGCGACCATCAGCATGTCTTCTTCCCACTTTGTGTAGAAGCCACGCCGCTGCTCGCGCCATTGCAGATACCAGTCCCAGACGCCGGGGAAGACCAGCAGGCCGAAGCTCAACTGACTGAGCGGCACACCCCGACCTTTGACGATGCCCGATGGGGAGGCGGCCAGTGCGCCGCACATCAGGCCGAGATGTTCGATCTTTTGAGAGGCGGTCTCTTCACTCCATACCCCGTTGCGCTGCAGCCCGATTGCCGTCAGCGTTGAGGTTTTGAACCGGATCAGATCTGCCATCTCCATAGCGAGACGCGGCGGTGCGGCGACGACACCGGAAAGCAGATCCGGATCATCTAGCTCCTCGGCGATATTCTGGTTGGCATTGGCTGCAGATGCCAGCGTGCGGGGCGAAAGTGAACCGCCGCCATAGGTAACGCCAGGAAAGCGGATCGCATAACGCTGCTTGCTGGCCGCCGCCTGATAGCGGCGATACTCTGTCGAGCCGGAGATGATCATCCGGCGCACCCAGTCGAGGATCTCCTCTCGCTTGGTGAAGGGCAGGCTGATGAAATCATCCGGCAGATGCAAGGAAATCCGCCGTCGCTCGGCCGGGCTGATGTCGCCGAGATCATGACCGTAGAGCGAACGCGCCTGACGCGGTAGCTTTGCCTTAAAGTAGCCCTCTGACAACCGATACCGCTGCTCGATCCGGCGCAGGATGTCGAAACTGGCAACCGACCGCGGGACACGCTCGCCCTGGATCCAGGAGAGAAGCGTCTTGCTGTCGAAGGTCTCTGTCAAACGAACCACAGCGCGATAAAGCTGCCAGTAGCTGTCGCCAAACCGGCGCATATGGTAGATGAGCGCATCCTGGAAGCTCGCCGGATCGTCGGTCGCCTCGAATAACGGATCCGGAAATGGGCTGATTGGCTTTGGCGCCGGACCGCGTTGCGCAGATGTGTTCCGGGCAAAAACTCCGTCAGTCCCGGCGCGCTGCGGTTTTCTTGTCGAGGAAACTGGCGCTGTCTTTTTAACCCTTGATTCCACGGACAGACTGCTTTGCCGGCGTAACGTCTTCAGCGACGGGTGGCGCCTTCAGCCAGCGGATGATCGCATCCAGTGGGCCGCAGGTGCTTCCTGAGTTCAGCTGTCATTTCGCTTTCGATCCCGCAGGCCTCTCCGATCGCGGTCCAGTCGAGACGGCCGTTCAGGATCGGCGGCCGTTTGCGGCAAATGATCAGGCTGATCAGATATGGGCGGACATTCTCCAGCACTCGCTTTGAGAATATCGGTGCAATGCGTACCTCGCAGAACTCTGAAATTTTTCGCTGAAAATGACGTGAAGAAAGATCGTGTGTGGGCATGCTCATTCCGTTTCTCTCGGCCTCAGCGCCGAGCGCGAGCGGAAATAGGACCGGAGCTTTAAAAATCAGTTTATCGCTTCGAGTGCGGCTTATTTGGAGGTCTCGGCGCATTTGCCAAGGAGAATCAAAGCGTATGGGGCAAGGCCTTGATGATGCGGGGCAATGCCGGAATTTTCATCCCGCAATGCGGATAAAACTGCGGCCGTTATCAAAGCTCTCAACGTCGCCGAGACGGTTCAGAGATATTAGGACATCCTGAATTTGTGGGCCGACAAGCTTCGGCTCGCTGAACTCTCCAGCGATCTCGATCGCGGTGAGAGGCATTTGCTGCGCCGCCGGCGCAGCCGCCACGGTCCTAGCGGCCGAAGGTGGAGAGGTGGCCGATGCGACCGGGAAGGGAGCGCGGAAGGGTAAGCGGGCCATGAGCATCGCAGGCGCCGCGATGAGCGAAGCCGCGCACGCCGCGATGGACGTCGTCAGAAGCACCGCGAACGACGCCCTTCCTAAAAAATTGCGGAAAGACGCCGATGACCACCCGCGGAGGGGCGCGGTTCACTAGGCGCCGCGCCCTCTACTGAAGAGGCAAAAACCGGAAGCTACTTCGAGCGCTACGCGGTCGAGCGGCTGGCGCGGACGGGCGTGGAAAAGGCCGCGATTGCGGGGTTGGCGAGGATGACGGCTCGTTTGATAAGAAGGCACCCGCTTATTGCCGCTGAGCTGTTCCTTTCCGGTGCTGGCCGCGCGGGTGAAGTTGGATGGCAGGAGATCGCCAAAAGATTCAAACAACCGCGGTCGCCAAAAGAAAAAAATCTTGCACCCAGTCCCCATAATTCCTCTGCAAAAAGTGCCTTGAGCGACGTCGCTAGGATCTCGCTCCGCCGAATTTTCATTCGCCAGCACAGAGGCCGCTGCCGCCGAGTTGGTGGTGTCGACGCTCAAATCGTTCGTAGCGCGAGGAACCAGTTCAAGTCTTTCGAGGTTTGTCGAGGCTGCGAACGGTGGTCTTCCTCAGGCGGAACGACATCGACACGCTGTTTCACCACGACCTTGAAACGGGAGTTTCCTTTATCTCGAAAACCCGCATCGCGGTTGGAGCTGTTGAGGCTTATCGCCTGAGAAACGCGACTCGATAATCCGCCGGCGGGGGCAGAGCAGCCCTCGTCTGAAAGGCGTTCCAGTCGGGCTCTGTACGGTGTAAGACCAACAGGAAACCTTATCGGGTATTTGAGGTTCGCTTGCCAGGGAATGACCCCTGAGTAAGGAGAAATAGAATGGCAAATCAAAGTGGAAGCCGCTCCGGCGGCGATACGTCCAAGCGCGGCTTCGCGTCGATGGATGATGAAAAGCAGAAGGAGATTGCCAGCAAAGGCGGCCAGTCATCAGGCGGCAACTTCAAGAACGATCCGGAGCGCGCTTCCGAAGCCGGCAAAAAGGGTGGCGAAAACTCCAGTGGTGGCAATCGCTAATTAGCCTGTTCCTGGCGTATACGATCCAGGGGCCGGGCTTTGCTCGGCCCCTTTTACCACCAGTGGCCTTAGCCGGTCAGAGGCCCGCAAAAGGAGAAATGAGAAATGTCGAGCGAAGGTCATGGATTGAAACCGTCTTTTCCGAATCCCGCTGTCGTGCAGGACAAATCAAGCGAGGAGTCCCTTGATCTCAAGAACATTGATGTGACTCGACAGGGCACCCAGAATGACGCCGTAGTCTCCAAAGGCCCAGCGAGCACTTTCGTGTCAAAGCTTCCATCGCGCAGAAACCGATGATTGGCCCGGCCATCGAATTATGAAAATCGCGCTCGGTTGGAACAAGTAGCTCTCGATCGGGTTTGAGCACCTCGCATTACTGAAGGAGAATGCCATGGACATAGAACAGATCAGGCGCCGGGCGCAGGAAATATGGGAAGCCGAAGGCAAGCCGGAAGGCGAGCACGAGCGGCATTGGCAGCAGGCGGAGCGCGAACAAGCGGGAGATAGCGAGCTTCCGCAGACGTCGTCTCCGTCTCATCACAGCGCCACGACCGTCCCGGGCGAAACGAGTTCGGAGTCAACTGCCGAAGGCGGCGGCTCGGGTGAAAGCTCCAAACCGGCCGAACTTGCTTCCGAAAACAAGTAATTGCGGATTCCGAAGTCAGTCGGCGCGCCTTTCATACTATTGAGCGAAGCGGGGGTACCCCGAATGACACAAGCGCATCGCTGCCGCGCGCGCCGACGCCTCAATCAACGCGGCATCTGGATGGCCCAAGGCGGACTGGGGTGCATAACCGTCCTGGGCAAATGCGAGAAAGTCAGAGTTCGTGCTCGGCCGATTGAGTTCTACCGTTCAGACGTTCCGCGGCAGCCGACCGCTGCCCGGTTCATTGATGCGCCGTCAGTCTCCCTTTCGCTCAAATAACGCAGGCGTTTTGCTCAGGCCGTTCCCGGTCAAATCAGGATCATATCATCCACGGCGGAGCTAACCCGTTTTAGTGATGGAACTAAATCGCTCAGCCGTGGTTGTGCGAGCTCCCACGGTTTCAAGCAAAAGGGAAATCCTTTGAGCGAGCTGCATCGTGAATTCCCGCTGCGACGAGACTTTTTGCCGAGAACCCGGGAGTGGTACGCGCCCGGGCCAGCGAGAATGTCGGAAGCCGGTTCATCAAAACCGCTGGAGCCGCTGTCAGCTTGCCCGCTAGTGGTCGATCTTGATGGCACCCTCGTGCGATCGGATCTTCTGATCGAAACGGCCTTCTCGGAGCTCAGCCGCCGGCCTTATTCCATCGTTGATCTCACCAGGGCGCTATACGGCGGAAAAGCGTGTCTGAAGCACCGCCTTTCCCAGCCTGCGGATTTCGATCCGTCTATCCTTCCTTATGATGCCGAAGTGCTGAACGTAATTAAGGCCGCGCGGGAAAAAGGACACTCGGTTTATCTCGCGTCTGCAACCCACGAGCGCCTCGTTCGCGCGGTTGCCGAACACCTCGGCCTTTTTACCGGGTGGTTTGCGACCAGTGAGACGACGAACTGCGCGGCCGAGGTGAAGGCGAAAAAACTTGTGGCCGCCTTCGGCGAGGGTGGCTTCGACTACATCGGCAATGACGAGGCCGACCTGCCGGTCTGGCGCCACGCCGCGAAGTCTTACGCGGTCAGGACATCGGCCGCAGTTGCACGAGAGCTTTCGCGCCAATGCGACGACGTCGAGCATCTCACTCACGAAAAGCCGACTTGGCGGATTTGGGCGCGCTCGCTGCGGGTGCATCAATACGTCAAGAACGGGCTGGTCTTTATACCACTCCTGACGAATAAGATGTTTGACATCACTAGCCTTGTAAGCACCGGCTTGGCTTTGGTTGCCTTTTCGCTTTGTGCCTCGGGTGTCTATTTACTCAATGACTTGGTCGATCTTCAGGACGACCGCCGCCATCGAACCAAATGTCGCAGACCTCTTGCCTGCGGCGACATCCCGCTGTCGCACGCCGTCTTGGCAATCCCGATCCTGCTTTTGCTTTCGCTTGCCGTCGCCTTCATGGTGTCGCCCGCCTTCGCGGCGGTACTTGCTGGATATTTTGCCCTGACCACTGCCTACTCGTTTTTTCTCAAACGGAAGATGATACTGGATGTGGTGGCTTTGGCTTCTCTCTATACCGCGCGAGTGATCGGAGGGGCAGCTGCCATCGCGGTGTGGCCGTCCCCCTGGCTGCTTGCCTTCATGATGAGCTGGTTCCTTTCGCTCGCCTTGGTCAAGCGTTACACCGAATTGATTTCACGCCGCGCCGCGCACCTGCCGGACTTGAAGAGCAGAGACTACCGGAAGGTGGATATCGGCATGGTGGGCGCGTTGGCAGCGGGCGCTGGGATGAACGCACTTACGTTATTTGCCCTTTATGCGGCAAGCGACAGCGCCCAAGTTCTTTACAGCCGGCCAGGAATGCTGTGGCTGGTGGGGCCAATCCTCGCCTGCTGGATCGCCCGCATCCTCATGCTCGCGAACCGGGGACAGATGCACGACGATCCTGTGATCTTCGCCATTAAGGACAAAGTCAGCCTCGCCACCCTTGGCGCCGCCGGCGCATTTGTCGTTGCCGCGATGTGAGGTGCCGAAATGGGCTTCAAGTCTTCGCAGCAGGGCACCGGCGCTGGCGTCGCAACTCGCTACTGCGCCTTTGCGATGCTCTCCACTGCCGCCAATTTTGCGGCCCAGGCTACCGTCATTCAGATGGCGCCTTCAACGAGCCTCATGCCTTCAATCCTCACGGGCACCGCTGCCGGCTTCGGCCTGAAATATTTCCTCGACAAAAGATGGATCTTCTTCGACCGCTACGCGTCGCACGGCGACGAGATGCTCAAGGTGGCGCTTTACGGCCTGTTCAGCGTGCTGACGACGCTCATCTTCTGGGGTTTCGAAATTGCCTTCTGGACGATATGGAAGACCGAATTTGCCAAATACACCGGCGGAGCGATCGGCTTGGCCCTCGGCTATATCGCCAAATACGCTCTCGACCGGAAGTTCGTATTCAAACCAGAGGGGGCATGACGAGCCAATGGAGGGCTGGGGACGCTATCCGCGCCATGACAGCGAGGTGATGGACTGCCGGCTGCCGGAAAAGCTGTCGGAGAGCGTCGCATCCCGCGCAGGGCTGATCGCGCGGGGCAATGGCCGATCTTACGGCGATGCGGCGATCGGCGAGCGTTCCACCTTGATGTGCAGTGGATTGAACCGGATGACGAGCTTTCACTCCATCGATCGCTCCCTTACCGTAGAGGCCGGCGTTTTGCTCTCTGACGTTCTGCGCGCTTTCGTCCCCAGAGGCTATTTTCCGCCCGTGGTTCCTGGAACGAAGTTTGTCACGATCGGCGGGATGGTCGCATCAGACGTTCACGGCAAGAACCATCATCGCGACGGCGGGTTCGGGGATCACGTCAGCGAGTTGAAATTGGTGGTCGCCGGCGGGGAAATACTCACCTGTAGCCGCACGAGCAATCCCGAGCTTTTCTTCGCGACGGTCGGTGGCATGGGCATGACGGGCATCATTGCCGAAGCGACCTTCGCCTTGAGATCGATCGAATCCGGCTGGATCGCCCAAAGGACGATTGCCACGGAAAACCTTGGCGACGCCTTGAAGGCGCTGCAGCAGACCGAGGGTGCCACCTATTCGGTCGCCTGGATCGATTGCCTTTCGCAAGGCGCTTCGCTTGGACGCTCGCTGATCTTCGCAGGCGAACATGCGACGCTGGACCAGGTCGGTGGAATGCCCGAAGCCGATCGCTTTTCTGTAAGGAACGCGGCAAAGATTTCACTGCCATTCGATCTGCCACAGTGGGCGCTCAACAGGACGAGCATAGCAGCCTTCAACGAGCTTTATTTCAGGGCGGGAACGCGAAAGTCGGCTCAGACGTCGCTCGTCCACTGGGATAAATACTTCTTTCCTCTCGACGGCATTCTTGAATGGAACCGGCTTTATGGAAGGCGAGGTTTTCTGCAGCATCAGTGCGTGGTTCCAGCCCGGGACGCGCTGCCAGTCTTGAGCGGCATCCTGGAACGCTTCGCGCGCTCGGGCAAAGGTTCCTTTCTTGCCGTTTTGAAGAAGCTCGGAGCAAGCAGTGGAATGCTGTCTTTTCCGATGCCGGGTTATACGCTCGCACTCGACCTCCCGGTCACGCAGGGTGTGTTTCGGCTGCTCGACGAAATCGACGAACTGGTTGTCAAGGCAGGAGGGCGGCTCTATCTCGCCAAGGATGCGCGACAGTCACGCCACACATTCGAAGCCGGTTACCCACGATTGAATGCTTTCAAAGAGCTGCGCAAGGTAACTGGCGCCGATCGTCACTTTGAATCCCGCTTGGCAATGAGGCTCGGCATATGAAGGGGATCGGCAAGACACTGCTCCTGATCGGCGCGACCTCGGATATCGGTCGTGCGACCGCGCTGATTTATGCCGAGGCGGGGTGGAACGTGCTTCTCGTCGGACGAAGGCGCGCCGCCGTGCAACGCGAAGCCGACGACATCAGCGTTCGGACCGGCGCTAGTGTCTTGGTTCATGAGCTTGATATCCTCGCTACAAACCGTTTCGAAGAGTTCATCGGTATCGTTTCGCCACTGCCTGACACGGCGGTCTGCGTCGTCGGCGAACTGGGGCAGCAGTCTCGGGCCGAACAGGAACTCGAGCACGCCGCCACGGTCATGCGGACAAATTTTGAAGGACCAGCTTTGCTTCTCGGTCTTCTGGCCGAACGTTTCGCGGAGAGAGGATCAGGTACCATCGTCGGCATAAGCTCCGTCGCCGGCGATCGCGGACGCGCGTCGAACTATGTCTATGGTGCCGCCAAAGCCGGCCTGACCGCCTTCTTGTCCGGTCTGAGGAACAGGCTGTCCGGATCCGGGGTGCGCGTGCTGACCGTGAAGCCGGGTTTCGTCCGAACACGCATGACGGATGGCATGAAGCTTCCGCCGCTTCTCACCGCCGAACCCCAGGAGGTCGCACAGAAAATCTTTGCTGCCGCCGAGGGCGGCAAGGGCGGAGACGTCGTCTACGTCAGGGGAATATGGCGACCGCTCATGACGGTAATCCGGTCGATTCCCGAGCCGATCTTCAAGAGGTTGCGGCTGTGATGGAACCAGGCAACCAAGCCGCCGGCGCGGCCATCGGAACGAGCGCTGGTGAGCACAAGCGACCGGCGGTCGGGATATGGCGCCGGCTGTCAGCAGAAGGCGCACTCATGCTGGTCGCGTTGGTCTGCGCGGCCATGCTTGCGCTGCCCGGGAGGACCATCAACGCTGCTTTCATCAATGACGTGCTAATCTTCATCGACGGCGTGCACCGTATCACGTTCGGTCAGGTACCAAATCGCGATTTTCACACGGCGCTCGGGCCGCTTGTCTTTTATATTCCGGCTGGGGGATACCTGCTGACAGGGAATTTCGGCGCAGCAATACCCGTGGGAATGGCGATTGTCATCGTCGCCTTCCTCCCTGCGATGATCCGAATTCTTCTGTCGCGCTTCAGCCCTTTATTGGCTGTTGCGCTCGGCATATTCCTCATTCTCATTCTCGCAGCTCCGATCAATCTCGGCAGTTCCATCCGATATCCCTCTTTCGCGATGTTTTACAACCGCATCGGTTGGGTCGCTCTCGGCCTGTTGGTGGCGACATATCTGGCGCCGCAGTCCCCGAACAGGCGCAATGACATCGCCGATGCTCTCGCAGCCGTCTTTCTTCTGCTTGTCTCGTTTTACACGAAGGCGACCTACGGTTTGGCCGGGGCCGGCTTTCTCATTTTCATGCTTTCAGACCGTCAGCAGCGCCGCTGGATCATGGCGGCCCTCCTCCTGACGGGAGCGGCAATGATCGCGATAGAGTTCTTCTGGCGCGGCACGGTGGAGCACGTAGAGGATCTGCGGGCGGCGGCACGCGTCAGTGGGGGTCATGATCTTCCAAGTGTTCTGAAAAATGTACGGGAAAATCTATCAGACCTCACCGTGTTTGCGGCCTTCGCTTCGCTTGCTATCTGGCAAAGCCGCAGCCTGCGAGACCTTGTCTTCTGTGGGTTCTGCATGGGCGCCGGCCTGGCGATCATCAATCAGAACGCCCACAGCTGGGGCATCATCACGCTCTATTGCGGGGCAGCCGTCCTGGCGCAGAAATCCGCCTGGCTTCAGCCAGTCAATGGAGGAAGGGCAGGACGCCAGGCTCTTCCCGCCGGCGTCTTGTCGCTGCTCACGACGTTATTCCTGTCGCCGCCGATCGTGCACCACACCGCAGCTCTCATTCTGCATGCATCGCTTGCAGTGGACAAAGCCGGGCAATCTCTGGGGCTGCCGCATTTTGACGATGTTCGGGAGGTCGATCCGCCCGGCGGCGAGCCTGACTTCATAAGGCGCTATCTCGACGACATTGTAACCGGCGGAGCACTGCTGCAGGCATTGCCGGTGCCGCCGGAACGCGTTTTCGTGCTTGATTTCGTCAACCCTTTTTCTGCCGGCCTCGGCATTCGCCCTCCTACCGGCGACGCCGCCTGGTTTCATTGGAACCGCAATATCAACGAGAAAGTCTACATCCAACCGGAGGTGCTTTTTGCCGATGTCAAGATCGTCATGGTGCCGAAAACAGGCATCAACAGCCTGCCGTTGCAGGAGCTCTACGGCCCATTTCTTTCGGCACGCTTCGAGGTCGTTCAGAAGACACCAGAGTGGACGATCTACCAATGGCGTCAGGGGAAGGCGCAAAGCGAGGTGCCGTGACGGAAACAGGTAGGTCGGTGTTAGCGGAAAGCGCGTCGGCCCCGGTACTACAGCTGATTTGGTCGCGGGCTCTCATCGTCGGCATGGGTTGCGTTCTCGCCGGCCTTCTCGCTCTGCCCGGCCGAACGGCCACGACAAAGTACGTCAACGACCTCTTCGTTTTCCTGGATGGTGCTCATCGTATCGCGCACGGCCAGGTACCGAACGTGGATTTCCATTCGTCGCTCGGACCGCTGACATTCTATCTTCCCGCGGCCGGCTATGGCTTGTCGGGCAATATGGGCGGCGCTATGCCGGTGGGGATGGCGATATTGGTCCTCCTGCTTGCGGTTGTTGCCGCGGAGATCGTCGGTCGCCGGATGCATTGGCTAGTCGGCCTGCCGCTCGCAATGTTCCTGCTCCTGATTGCCGCGGCTCCTGCAAATCCAGGTGAGAGGGTGGGGGAACTAACCTTTGCCATGTTCTACAACCGGGTGGGATGGGCAGCGCTCGGCCTTCTGCAGGTGATGTATCTGCCTCGCCTTCCGGGCGCTGGGGGTAGCAGAGGGGTGGACGCGGCATGCGCCAGCTTCCTCGTGGTGCTGACGCTCTATACGAAGATCACGTATGGCGTCGTGGCACTCGCATTCCTGTTTTTCATGCTTTTCGACCGTCGTCAGGTGGCGTGGGCGGCGCCCGCTTTTGGCATTATCGCCGCCGGCATCTCAGTGATCGAAATCGCCTGGCGCGGTGGGGCCAACTACCTTGCTGACCTCAGCCTTGCCAGCATAAACAGCGGCGGCCTTCCGACATTGACCGCCCTCAGTCACGTCACACGCAACAACCTCGCTGACCTTCTCGCCTACCTGACGATCGCGGTCGTTCTTCTTATCCTGACGCCAAGCTTTCGGCATCTGCTCTTCACGGGTTTTTGCGGCGCAACCGGAATCCTGCTGATCGAGCAGAACTTCCAGATTGTGGGTATTCTGACACTGGGTGCGGGCGCGGCCGTCATGACGGAAAGCGTTTTTCGTGCGGAGCTTCACTCTCAATACGGAAAAGCGCGCCTCGCCTTGCCGCTGCTCCTGGCCTTTTTGCTTCTCCCAGGCGCGGTCGGCAACGCTGGATCGCTTCTGATCCACTCCTATTACGCGGTCGGTAGCCGAGGCAAGCCTATCCCGCTGCCGGCCTTTTCCGAAATCCGGCTCGTCCAGATGTGGAGCGCCGGCCAGTACGAATATTTCGAGGACTACAACAGGACGCTGGTCGACGCTGCTGCGGCGCTCTCGCAAATTCGAACCGGAGACGAGCGCGTCGCGGTACTGGACTTCGTCAATCCCTTCTCCGCCGGCCTCGGGCTCACGCCGCCCGTTGGTGACAGTGTCTGGTATCACTGGGGACGGACCCTTGGGCCGGACTATCATCCGGCTGCGGAAGAGATGTTCGCCGAGGTCGACTTCATCCTGGATCCGAAGTGGCCCATCGAGATCTGGACGGGCAACGGACTGCGCGATCTTTATGCCCACTATATAGCCCGCCACTATGAGATGGTGCGAGAGACCGCCGATTGGCGCATTTATCGCAGAAGGGCTTCCTGAGCCCGCGAAGCCTGTATTTCCGCTATACGGCGATCAGCCGATGGCATCAGCACCAGCGCTATGCTTAGACCGATCATGCCGTCAGCTGGGTCGGAAGGGGGACCCAAAGTATGACAGGGACGGGGTCGCCAGGCTGCTACCAGGGCACTCGATTTCGCTAATCAGTTTCGACACGGACGGTATATCCGTCTCCGCGCGCTGCGGCTCGCCCCGACTGGTCTTGCAAGCTCTCAGCCCGCACGCCGCCTCCTACGATCCACGCGGCGAGTTTTCATTCGCCAGCACTGAGGCCGCCGCCGAGTCCGGTTGCTGTCGACCCTCAAAATGTTTCGCAGAGCGAGGAACCCGTTCAAGTCTTTCGAGGTTTGGTGCGAGCGCCGTTGGTGAGACCGCAGAAACCGGCATGTGCTTTTGCAAATCATGTCTCGCTGGAAGCACTGTGATGAGAGGACTAGGGACGATGACCGACAACGCTACCGAATGGATCGCAACGCGGGCTTATGCCTTGTGGGAACTGGCGGGCCGCCCATTCGGGGCGGATGAAATGCACTGGCAGCAGGCCGTGCTGGAGCGGCGCCTCCTGGAGGAGACCAAGGCCTCTACCGACGGCCAGGAAGTGATTGAGCGCACGCGGGCCGACCCGTTGAGGGCCCAAAGCAGTTCAAACATTCTGGTCGTTGAGGACGAACCTATACTTCGCTACGATACGGTCGATTTTCTCGAACGGGCTGGGCACCGGGTTCTCGAGGCTGCAAACGCGGACGAGGCTATGGTCTTCCTCAGGCGGAACGACATCGACACGCTGTTCACGGACATCGATATGCCAGGTTCGATGGATGGCCTAGGCCTTGTCAAAAGGGTCAGAGCTGATTGGCCGTCTACCAAGGTCATTGTCACTTCCGGCCTTATCGCGCTGTCTCACGACGACCTTGAAACGGGAGTTTCCTTTATCTCAAAACCCGCATCGCGGCTGGAGCTGTTGAAGCTTATCGCCTGAGAAACGCGACTCGATAATCCGCCGGCGGGGGCAGAGCAGCCCTCGTCTGAAAGGCGTTCCAGTCGGCTCTGTACGGTGTAAGACCAACAGGAAACCTTATCGGGTATTTGAGGTTCGAAAGCCGATATCGTTAGGCCCGTCTGCATCCGTCAGCGAGACTTCTTGTAGAGCTTCTCTGCGATCTCGAACATTTCCTCCGGCGCATAGTCCGGCGTGAATGCCGAGGGGACGCCGACGAGCTGTTGGATCTTACCGCCGTCCGGCATGCCGTCGACGACTTCGAGCTCACCCGGAGGATCCCCTGGAAGGGCGACCTCGTCGTTGCTCCATATGCCTGCGATTTCCTTGTAGTCGTTCGGGCTCCAGGTGTAGAGCCGGCGATGCGAACCTTCATCGAGGTATTGCTGGCATTCCGGAATGTTTACGAGCGGAATGTTCGGGCAAGGCAGGAACCTTTCGATCTCGACGCCCGTGATCTTTTTCAGCGCAAGGGCGTAGGCATGGGCATGGACGGAGCCGCGAACCAACAGATAGCCGCACACCGCACGTCCGGTTGGATCGGTCACCGTCTCGTAGACGCGCAACTTGTGGAGCCGGGCGCCACATTCGAGGTGAAAGTTGTGCAGCAGGTCTAGCACGACGTTGCCCGTCGTTGTGATGAAGTCGTTGTTCCAGGATACGCCATTGCTGTTAACCGGCATGGCGCCGCCGCCGCCCGACAGGAAGCTGGCCGCCAGCCGGATATCCTTCATGTCTTCGAACGGTGCAACGGAAATGTCGCCGCCGTCTCTTGCATCGCCGTCTGGGAGGTCGGGCCCGTTGTTCAGCATCGCGACGCCGTTGCTAACGAGCTCAACGTGTCCAAGTTCCTCCGCCGTGATGCTTGCGACCAGGCTGTAAAAGGGCCGCAGTTTGGACTTCGAGCGAAAATTGAAGCTCTGAAACATATAGTTTCCAAGCGTGGACATCTCGCCGTATTTTCCGCCCAGCAGTTCCTGCAATGCTGCGGCGGCGTTAGGATCTGCGGCCATCGGTGGCGGCAGTTCCGCCTGCAATTGGTCGACACGCATAAACATCGGAAGTCTCCTTTTTGATGGTAACAGCCGCCAACCTCGGCGTACTGAAGTTGTTCCCCAAAAAAATTGGCAATCCCAAAGTTTAGAATGCGTGGCCAACACCTCGTCTGCGGGCGCGCCGTGAGTCGAGGAGAGATGATTGTCTTGTCCAGCTCGACGCTTGCAATGGCGGGTCCGACTTCAACAGCCGATCCAAGCCAGAGGGGCCGGTCGCGGTTAAGATCTGGGGTGACCCGTCAGTGTGCAGTCGAGCGGATGGCGAACTGGACGCGCTGGTTTCAGAGGCTCGTTCAACGATCCAAGATGCGCTCTTTCTCGTCCATTGCCATCTCTCCGATGGCGGCAGGCTTATCGAAACAGCGGCGCCCGGCTGCGCATTCTTGCGGCCAGCGTTGTCTGACGATCGACTAAAATGCCTGTCCGTTCGATAGCGTACAGCAACGAATAGAATGGCATGAGCTTTCCTTACATCTCAGGAAAGAAAAAATGACAACTTTATATGCACAACGCGCTGCGGCGGAAACTCGAAAAACGTCTGCCGACCACGCTGCCACGGAAGCCGAGATGGTCGAACTTACACCCAGGTTGCGCGCTTTCGCCCGAAGGTTCCTGCGCAGCGATGACGACATTGACGATCTGGTGCAGGAAACCTTGCTGAAGGCGCTGAATTCGCTTCACCTCTATCAACCAGGCACCTCCCTGAAATCCTGGCTGTTCACCATCCTCAGAAACACGTTCTGCACAAATTATCGCAGGCGGATACGGGAGCCGGTTGGAATGGAGGCTGCTATCGAACAGCTTTCGATCGCGCCGGCCCAGGAATGGGCGCTCCGGGAGCGCGAAGTGCAACAGGCGTTGACGCTTCTTTCCGATGACATGCGCCGAGCCCTGACGCTGGTGGCGGCCGGAACGAGTTACGAAGACGCGGCCAGAATTTGCGGTTGCCAGCTGGGCACGTTGAAAAGCCGTGTCAGCCGCGCCCGTCAGTCGTTGGCCCTATTGTTAGGAAACGGCTTCATCGACTGATCGTATCCTGCCAGGCTCTATAGGGCCCAAGGACGTCATAGCCATGACGTGCGAAAGTCACACCTTTCCGCGGGCAAACCCATCCCATTTATCGAGATCTTCGATGGATCGCCGCGGTCGCTCACTGGCTCTGACCTTCGACCTTGCGCCAGGTTACAGTAGGAGGTTCCGGTTGTCGCGGATCTACAGCCTCGATTTCCTCAGAGGTCCGATCAGCCGCTCATATTCTTCCTCGGCCTTGCCGTAGGCATCGGCGGCAAACTCCTCCAGGCCAGCGCGATCTCTGATAATCAACAGGCCGCGGACCGAGCGGATGAAAAGTTTGCCCTCAAGCACATGCAAGGCGGTGGTGACGCTCGGCCGCCTTACTGCCAGCATCACGGAGATGAACTCGTGCGTGAGGGCGAGCTTGTCACCGTCGATCCTGTCGTGGCACATCAAAATCCAGCGCGCCAGCCGCTCATCGACCTCGTGGACCGCGTTGGAAAGTGCGGTGAACCCTGCTTGGATCGCCAGCACATGCGCACTCTTGTGGAGCAGGCTGGCGAAAACAGGCTGGGTTTTCATCAGATCCAGCAATTTCCCTTGCGGAAGCCGGTAGGCGAAACCCGGTACCTGAACGACGACCTGGGTGATGCTGATGCCCGCACCGATCGCCGCCGCCGTCGGTGCAAATCCGTCGCGTCCGAACAATCCGCCTTCGACACGATTGCCGTCAGGCGAAATGTTGATGATCGAACCCACTCCAGAGCAGGGAAAATACGCATGGTCGATCGGCGCACAAGCCTGGACGATAACGAAGCCACGAGGAGTCTCGCAGGGTTCAAGATGGCAAGCGACAGCCGCATACTCGTTCTGCGGCAAGAGGGCCAGAAGATGGTTCTCGCTAGGCTGTATGGTTGTTTGTGCCATCCTGCACTCCGACCCGGGCGGCGCGCCACAGCCCGGCTCGCCATCGCAACTCGCAAATCCGCGTTTGGTTCCCGCGTCCGGCCTGGTTAGCAAAAGATGTCGTTGCAGCACTCACCGGGATTTGCCGATGACGGCTAAAGCCCATTTTCCCCTTACCGCGATGATGAGAAATCTGGTGCAGCGACCGGTTTTTCGCCTCCTTCCAATTTGCTGCGAAACAGCGTAGCGGTCCGTGGATCTCAGGCGTCTGCGCCATCCTTGGGCAACTTCTGACGCGTCGAGATGATTGGCAGCGCGGGCTCAGCGTGCGCTCACCTTCAGGCCGTTGCGACATCTGTTCTGGCGTATGCAGCCATTCGCCTACGCATGCGGGGCAGTTGGTCAGCTGGCAGCACCGGCCGCCGGATGTGTTTCGGACCGAAACCTTCCTGGCAATCCCTTTGTCGTTTGGTCGCTTTCAGGTTTCGTCGAGAGAGCTCTTACCGATGGCAAAAATCCCAGCCCCGGCCTGGTGAGAGCCTATCCCGGTACAATCTTTGTTCTCCCAACTCTTCGAAAGCGGACAGTTCAGTGAAAATAGGGCAGGGTCGGACCGAACAATGTTGCGACAATGGCGGTCATATCGGAAGAACGTCCGCTGAGGACAAAGCCCCCAGGCAGCGCTGCCGACCGCCGGTCACGGGCAAAGATGAAAGGGACTTGCCGTGTCTCCAGCCATTCGTTCATCCAGAGCATCGCCTCGTCGGGGATGGTAATGTCGATGATTACGGCGTCGAACAACTGCTCCCCCGTCAAGCACTCCATCGCGCTGGAGACAACGACTGGCCCGATCACCGCTGCACTAAGCGCAGCAAGCGCATCTCTCGCGTCGTCGGGAAAGAAGTCAGCCTCACCGATAATTAGGATCTTTTTGCCGGCGACCTGGCGGAGCAAATTCATGACAGACGCCTAGATTCCCGGTTTGATGGTGATCATGCTCTTCTAGCCATTCGATCAGGTTTGCCCACGGCTAGCCAGTGCGTACCATGTCCAAGTACCGCGCGCGAGTGTGTTTCCTGCCGAAGCGGAGCGCGCAAGGTTGGTTTCCTTGTCAACCGGATGCCATCTTTTCCCGAGGGTACGCTTCCGCACCAGGCATTGAAATTGGAAATCCGAGTTTTAGGATCAGGCGGCTTAGGGGAGGAATGTGGATGATCCAGCATTCGGGAATCACGAAACCCGCGCTCCGGCCTGATGATCTGGCTATGTTGACGGCTGTCCTGGAGGGATGGTGCCGTGAAAAGTCATGCGAAATCGTCCGTCCGGCAGCCAGCTATGGGGCCACCTGCCGCGGGCCACGGCGATATCGTTTTCCTGAGATGTCCATGTCTACGATCCCAGTCGTCAACGAACCGGTCGAAGACCTTGCCTCCCGACTTGAGGCGATGACTGACGATGAGTTGTTCGTGATTATGAGCGCTTTGGAAAAAGCCAGCGACACTGCCGAGGAGGACACATTAGAGGAGATTCTTCCCCGGATTGCTTTGACCGAAAGTGAGATCGAGCGGCGCTATCCCGGCGACCTGCTCGCACCTTATCGTGACTGGAAGCAAAGACAACTACTGCTGTGACCGCTTTGGCCACGGAGCGATAGCAAAGCGAAGGCGTAAGCCGAGATGGAGGCTTCAATGAGCAGGTCTGAGACAACGACGGACCACCAGGCGATCCGGAAATGGGCAGAGGCAAGGGACGGCAGGCCGGCGGTTATTCGGACTGGCGGCAAAGGCGGCGTGCTGCGCATCGATTTCGGAGAAAAGGAAGAGGAATTCGAGGAGATCGGCTGGGACGAATTCTTCAAGATTTTCGACAAGAGCAAGCTTGCCTTTCTTTTCCAGGACGAGACCAAGAGGGAAAGAAGAGCCGCTTCAACAAATTCGTCGAGCGCAGTTAGACCGCTCGACGCGAGGGTGGCGATCCGATCGCCGCGTGGCCCCTGGAAGGCGACCTCTATTTGGTGCCCGAACCCGGCTCGGCCATCTTTGAATGCTGGTGGGCGAGCACACTTGCCGGAGTGACATTGGCAACGGCTGCCTGCAATTTGTTCTTCCAGCCGCTGACGACGTCGCCTTTGCCGTCCATCAACGCGTCATAGCCGATCCGCGCGACGTCGGCGGCATCGTCCTTCTTCGCCTGGCCGATCGCGGTGTCCATGAGATCGGCCCGCTTGAAGAACTCGGTCTCCGTCGCCCCCGGCATGAGGCAGCTGACGGTCACACCTGATTCCTTCAACTCCTCACGTAACGCAAAGGAGAAGCTGTTGATGAAAGCCTTAGTGCCGTTATACACGGCCTGGTAGGAGCCTGGAATGAAACCTGCGATCGAGCCTGTGAGCAGAATGCGGCCTTCGCCGCGGCTGCGCATCTGGTTACCGATCTCATGGATCAGATAGATCGTCCCTGTGACATTGGTATCGATGACCTTGCGCGCCTCGCCGAAACTCTGGTCGAGGAAGCCCTTGGCGAGGCCGCGGCCGGCATTGGCCATGAGCAGATCGACCGAGCGGCCGCTGGCGGTTATGCGCTCGACGAGCCGATCCACGCCTTCGAGCGTTGATAGGTCGGCTTCGACAGCGTCCACTGTCGTGCCGAACTCCTTGAGATTCGTGGCTACCAGGTTGATGCGCTCCTCGTCCGCGGCAATGATGAGGTCATAGCCGTCCTGCGCTGCGCATTTCGCCAGTTCGAGGCCGATGCCGGTGGATGCGCCGGTGACGACGGCGAGGCCTTTACCTGTTTGATGGGTGGCCATGATGCTTCTCCTTTAAGGTTTCAGAACGACCTTGATGCATCCGTCCTGCTTGTCGCGGAACGTCTTGTAGAGAGCCGGGCCATCTTCCAGCGTACCGCGATGGGTGATGACGAAGGACGGGTCGATTTCCCCGTTCTGGATACGCTCCATCAATATCGGCAGATAGTGCTGGACCGGTGTCTGGGCCATCTTGAAGGTCAGGCCGCGATTGATCGCCGAACCCATGGGGACTTTGTCGAGGAAACCGCCATAGACGCCGACGATCGAGACCGTGCCGAAGTTGCGGCAGCAGTGGATGGCCTGGCGCAGCACGTGTGGTCGGTCGGTTCCCATGAACAGCGCAACCTTGATCCGGTCGAGGCGCGAATCCCAGCTGGCAGCTGCTTCGGCTTCGGTTCCCACGGCGTCGATGCAGGCATCGGCCCCACGACCATCCGTCAATTCCATGATCTGATCGTAGATATCCTTGTCCATGAAATCGAGCGCAATGGCTCCGGCCGCTTGCGCAAGTGCCATCCGCTCAGGCACCGCGTCGATGGCGATGACTCGCTCCGCCCCGAGCAAGAAGGCCGAACGTATCGCCATTTGCCCGACCGGTCCGCAGCCCCAGATCGCTATCGTGTCGCGGGGCTGGATATTGCAGAAGTCGGCCGCCATGTAGCCGGTCGGGAAAATATCCGAAAGGAAAAGCACCTGCTCGTCGGAAAGCCCGTCCGGCACCTTGATCGGCCCGACATCGGCATAGGGCACGCGCAAATATTCGGCCTGTCCGCCGGCATAGCCGCCGAGAAGATGCGAATACCCGAAAAGTCCCGCCGGTGAATTGCCCCAGAGTTTCGTGACCTTCGAGCGATCGGGGTTGGAGCGCTCGCAGCCGGAATAGAAGCCACGCTTGCAGAAAAAACATTCGCCGCAGGAAATGGTGAAGGGTACGACGACTCGATCACCTACCTTGAGCTTGGTGTTGTCCTTGCCGACCTCCATCACTTCGCCCATGGTCTCATGGCCCATGATGTCGCCACTGTGCATCTCCGGCATGACGCCATCGTAGAGATGCAGATCCGATCCACAGATCGCGCAGGCGGTTACCTTGATGATGGCGTCACGCCCGTCCTCGATCCTCGGATCGGGGACGCTATCACAGCGGATATCATGCTTGCCGTGCCACGTCAGAGCTCTCACTAATCTTCCTCCTCACGGTTCGTCGATGGCGCTTCAACATCGGCTTTGAAGAAATGTTCCCGTCTATGCCGGTCTTTCCCACCGCCCGAGCGAGCGGCATTGTCGTGCGGACGGTAACGTCGCCGACGATTGGGCGCTCGACGTGATGGATACGGGTATTCGTATGCCCACTGCAGGCGCATCCCGTTGCCCACGCTGAGTATATGGCAGCTGATTTCAACCAGTGGCGAGCGCGGCCACCGCCGAGTATTCGCGCGATGGCGCCGATCGTCAGGACGGTGAATTCAAGCATCCTCAACACAATTCAGGCGCGGGAAGACTCCGCGCCTGTTCACCTGCTCAACAAGGACGAGAGCCCCATAAGGCAGAACTCGTCTACTTCGTATTTTTGTGGCTCTGCTCGCCAGCTTTTACGTGCTGCTCGTGGCTACCGCCCTGCTTGCCGGAGGAGCTCGAAGCCTTTTCCGACGCGCTCTTGCTGCTGCCGCCCGACTTCGAGCCTCCCTTTGACTGTGATCCACTGGTAGATGGCATGTTACACTCCTCGGTAAGAGATCGGCTTGATCTCGGGCAGTCAACTTCCATCCCGTAAAAGTGTTCCCGGTGCGTCCCCCATCGAAGGCGGCGCTTTTCTGACCGTCTCCTTGCTCGCCTAGCGAAAGGATGATCGGCCGGTCGCACGGCCGCGAGAGACCGGAAATCCGAGTTCCAAAAAGAGATAGGTTCCAGGGGACGGAGGCTCGAATCCCCCGAAGCGGAAAGGCTTCAACCCTCCCGCAACGTGCGAGGAGGGTTGAACTCAAGGCTGGATAGATGGCTGTCGGCCGATACCGATCGCGCTGTTGCGCGATCTGCTCAGGGGCATTTGGATCGAGCGTGTGGTCGAACCGGGTCCATCCCTGCTCGTTATAGGCACGCCGACGTTCGACCGGGTCGACCCAGCAGAACCCTGGAGGATAGCCTGCGCCTCGAGGCGCGCGCATCGTCGACCTTGGCTGTTACCAAGCTGCCACCGCGGCGAACACCTTCCGCATAGAGGTGAACATCATCTTCCGAGACGCCGGAGTCGGTGAGGGCACCGATCAGCCCACTAGCCACGGCGCCGCAGCTTGCGGCACCACGGGTCCGACACCAAGGATGGCCTCAGTGCAAGACGGAGGTCTTCGCCTCGCGGTCAACAAGTCGTTCCACCGTGCCGATGAGGCGCGCTGCGCGCCTCAAGACTTCGATCCCGTCATCGCTCAAAGCAATATCGTCGCTCATTCGCTCCATGAAACGCGCGACTTCGATAAGTTTGGCTGCGAGGTCCGAATGGCGGACCTGTTCAGCACTTCGCGCAAGCCGTCGAAGACACTCGGAGTATCTCGACGCAAGAACGAGCCTGTCCCTCACAATGTCGGCTTCGGAAGGGGAGGGCGATTGCAGAGTCTTCTGCTGCATAATCCTGTCCTCCCTATCCGACCATAGTGCGGATTGCGCTGCGCGGCCTCTCCGGCCTGCTCATGACGAAATCCCAGCGAGATTACCCAGGAACGCAATGTGCTGATTGTCAAGGGACAGAAAAACGAGAACAAGGAGGGCGAGTATTTGCATCGCGGCATCGCTGGCCGTTCCTTCGAACGCCGGTTCGAACTTGCCGACCACGTACGGGTTGAAAACGCCTCGCTGACGAACGGTCTTCTCACAGTTGATCTGAAGCGCGCGATCTCGGAAGCGATGAAGCCGCGCAAGATCGCCATCGGCAATTCGACAAGCGGCCAGTCGCCGCTGCAAATCGAGGGCGACAAGCAGGTGGCATAAGGTTACTGCATGGGAAGGCCGGCGCCGTCGAGCGGCGCCGGCTCTTGGACGCAATAAAACGATCAACATTCGGAAACGCCAGCATTCGACGGGCGCGATCTTGCCGCGTGCCAGCCGGTCTTCGACACTCTGCTACGCGAAGCCGGGGTGACAAGAGATTCGGAAGAGCCGCCCGGATCGCTGCCATCGTCGTCGAACTTTATCGGCAAGGCGTCCGCGACCCTGACCATCTTCGTTCGATGGTGGAAGGGGCCCGAGGGCTCTTCAGGCGAGCGGAGATAAGCGGCTTCGCAGCGTAGTCTGCGCTGGTTGTCCCCGATACCCATACGCAGCGCGCGGTCGGCGGCGCCGCGCTTTGGGCGGGGGGCGGGTTCTCGACTGGCTCCAGTCATTCCTCAGCGTCGGAATAGGTTTTGTATTGCAGCTTCTCGAGCGACGCATCCAGCTTCAGGATGAGCCCTGTCGGTGCGTAGTCGACAACGATTTCTCCGAACGAACTGAGGCTGGAGTTGATTAGCCGGCACCCGAACCCCTTCTTTCTTGGAGCTTCCACCGCGGGGCCTCCCGCCTCCCGCCAACTGAAGCTCAGGCGCTTGTCGCCCGACTCCTCGCGCACGGACCATTCGATTTTGATAGTCCCGGTATCTTGCGACAGTGCACCATACTTGTTGGCGTTGGTGACGAGTTCGTGCAGCACGAGCGAGAACGCGAGCGCCGCTTGAGGACCCAGCTCAACCGCGGGACCACTTGCTTTGAAACGTCCGGACGTCTCAAGTCCGAGATTAATCGCTGTCGCCTCGATAATCGTCGCCATGGTCGTCCCCAGCCAATTCTGCTGCAGCAAAATGTCATGTGCTTTCGAATAGGCATTGATGCGGGCCGAAATCGCCTGTTCTGCGTCCTCCATGGAACTGGCGTTTCGGAAGGATTGAGTGGTGATGGCCTGTACGACGGCGAGCGTATTCTTGATGCGGTGAGAGAGTTCATGCATCAGAACACGCTGTCGCTCCTCGTTCTCTCTCTGGTCGGTCTGGTCTCTGAGTATCTTTACGAAGCCCTCGACTTCGCCCTCGTCCGAGGTCAATGCCATCATCTGGCCCGAGGCCCAGAACAACGAGCCATCCTTGCGAACATGCCAGCGCTCATCGTTGCCGTGACCTTCGGCCAACGCGGCGGCCATCTCCCCCTCAAGAATTCCCGCCTGCAGGTCTTCCTGCGTGAAGATTACTGCTGCGGGCTTGCCGACAATCTCAGTTTCATCCCATCCGAGGATCCGTCGCGCACCTTCATTCCACGTGGTCACCAGGCCACTCAGATCCATCGAGATGATCGCATACTCGATCGCGCTCTGGAGGATGGCTTCGAGAAAACGCTCTCGGGAGCGGCTGGAATTGGAAAAGAGTTTCATGATCATGTGATTGCGCCTGATCCTTTCAGGGCCTGGTGGCGGAAAGGGCCTCGTCCTATTTCTATACCGGGCGCCATTCGTTGGCAAAGGTCGCAGCCGTGACACGTTGCCCGGCACATCCCGATGGAGGCGCGGCTTATCTGATACGCACGGCCATTCCGGAAACAAAGGAACGCGAGCCGCGTTAGCGGGCGACGTCACACGAAGTGTGGATGCATGACAATCCGATTAACGAAAAAGCTCCATGGGGACTTACCCTCCGTCCTGGGGCGGACGGTCGACCTGGAGAAGGATGGCTACAAGCTCATTCCGCAAGCGCTGCCAGTCGAGTTGTTCGTGTGTTAAGTTTCAGCGGGATTTGAGCCAGTTTTCCATTTGGCGTGCCCACGAAATCTGATGTAGTGAACTGTCCACAAGGAACTTTTTTCGGTCTGAGTGGATCACGGCGAATTGGAAAACCGGCTCAAATTGATCCGAAAATCAACAGACGAACTCAAGTTCCGTTACGCGCTAAGGGCTAGTCGGTTGCGCGGAACCACTGTCGATGACCGGAGCGCCCTGAGCGACGATAAATCGCTTTTACGACATCCGGGGTCAAATCGTTCACAGCTCCGAGCCAAAGTTGAAGCCGGGCTAAACAGTCGCTGCGATTTGCGATTAAATTGAGGGTTTGATCGACGAGCTTGTTTTGCACTACCTGGAAATCCGAGCCTTTCCAAACTGGGAGAAGATTGAGTTGGAGTAGGGTGAAGGTTTCAAGCTTGGCTGCATACCCTTCGACGCCAGCGAATAAGAAGGCCAAAGATCGCCCGCAAGTATCCGGATATCCGCATCCATATCTCAAGCGGCAATACCGGTGACATCATCCGCGCCCTGGAAAACGGCCAGATCAATCTCGGCTTCATCAGACCGGTTGAACATCGGCTCCTTGCGCTTCTCCTCGATCGCCCGTGAGCGCTATCTGCTGGCGGTGGCGAGGACAAACCCACTGGCGGAGCAGGCGGAGATTGTCATCGACGACCTGCGCTCTGAGAAGATCATCGCCTTCAATCGCAGAACCTCTCCTACACAGAGGTACTTCAACGAGAAGTTCGAGGAGTACGATCTGACCCGCAATATCGCCTATAGTTGCGACGATACCTATTCGCTGGTGTCGCTGGTCTCGGCCGGCCTTGGCATCGGCTTTGCGCCGGAATGGACCGAGGGCCTGCCGAACCGGGCTTTCGAACTGAAGGCGGTGAGGGGCATCGACGTCGGTCCCGGGGTTCCGCTCGTTGCGAGCGGCGCTCCGCTAAGCCCTCTGCGGCTACCCTTTTAACCGGTCAAGCCGTGCGCGAACTGGCGCCGGCGCGGACGCGCCTTCGCCTGGTATGCGATGGCAGGCGGAGCTGGGAGGAGACACGAATTACGGTGGTTTTTTCGCGATGAAAAGAGTGCAAGCCTGATGGGCGGAGCCTCGCCGATGGCCCCGACGAGCGTAGATCAACCCTGCGATCATAAAACCGATAATGGTGTCACCACGAACAAACGCGATATCATCCAATGAACCAACAACGGCCTAGAGCGACGCTACGCACGCTCGCGTACATCTCGGTGTTTCCGTCACTACGCTCAGCCGGGCATTGCAGAGCAGCCATGATGGGCTGGGGCGGTCGATCCGCGTATAACAAGCTCGCCGGACAGGCGCTTGACGATAGGTGGCTTGCCGGGCGCACAGGAGCCCTCTTCGACCATCTGGACAACGACCCGGACCATTTCATCGACCGGCTGGCGGAAGGTGGTGAGGTCATAGTGAGGCCAGCCGGCAATGGCGATATCGTCAAAGCCTGCAATGGCAATATCTTCGGGAACACGACGCCCGGCCTGTTCTTTCAGCGCGTCGATGCCGCCGATGGCAAGAATGTCGTTCGCGAAGAAGATCGCATCGGTCTTCGGCGCGTTCTCGACCACCTTCATCGCCGCTCGGCGACCAGCATCATAACTATATTCGCTGCCTTCGATCTGTGTCGAAAGAACCATGCCGAGTTCGGCAACGCGGGTGATGAAGGCGTTCCGGCGCTCGCTGTTGGTGCTGGTATGGCTGAGACCGGCGACATAGGCGACGTGACCGCGTCCGAGCGCATGGAAATGGTCGGCAACAGCCCGTGCGCCCTGGGCATTGTCGCAGGCCACGCAGCTCAGATCGACATCTTCGATGATCCTGTTGATCAGGATCGCCGCCCGGCCTTCCGTCGCCCAGAGGAGTGTCTGGGCGGAGAGGATCGTCGCCGAGATGACGATGACAGCGTCTACGTTGTAGCGGCGCAACGCCGAAAGCTGATCCTCGAGATTGGAGCCTCTGGCGATGTTGAAGAGTAGGCTCTGTTGCCCGATCTCCTGCAGTGCGCGTGAAAGCTTTTCGATGAGCGCCGGATAAAAGGGGTTCTGCATATCGGAGACGACGATGCCGATGATATTCGTCCTGCTCTTTGAAAGCATGCTGGCGATGGCATTCGGGTGGTAATCCATTTCGGCCGCGTGCTGCAGAATTTTTTCCCGCAGATCCGCGGCGATGCTGGCGCCTGGCGTGAAGGCGCGCGAAACGGCGGACTGACTGACGCCGATCATGCGAGCAAGCTCGCGCGCCGTGATAGGCTTGCGTTTCATACCGTCATCCGGCGATCCAGCCTTGCGCAGTGTCATCTCTCCTGACCGCTTTCCTTCCGAGACCGTAAGTTGTCCGTTCTGGTATTTCAACGGACCACGTCTCACCCATGATGTTGCATGCGCATTCATTTTTTTCAATGATTCAATCGAATGGTGAGGATGTGTAAAAAGCGGGGAAATGACGGACAAAAAGTGCAGGAAAGTCTGTGAGATAGCGTGAATTTGAAGCCACCTTCCGCGCAGCCGTCAGTTTGAGGTCAGAGATTCGCTCCACAAAGAGATATTTAAATTTCCTGTTGCATACGGATGCAAAATGCGTAATCTCCTCTCGAACGGCCCCGAGGAACGTCTGTCCGCGGCTGTTGGGAGGATATCGCGAGGATAGATGTTGCGCGGAGGCGTGGCTCCGATCCCTTTCGCATGTCCTTCGCAAGACGCGGCGTTAAAGCCGCCGGTAGTTGGCGCTCAGCCCGCTGCTGCATGCAAGAAGACAAGGAGTGAATGTGTCCAAGCCGACCGTCATAAAATCCGTGGAAGCTTTTCAAGTCAGCTGGGAAGCAAACGATGCGCCGGGACGGCGCACGGCGTTCATTCGTGTGGTGACCGAAGACGGCATCGTCGGCCACGGCGAGGCTTCACCAATGATGGGCGGCGAGCACTCCCTGGGTGTGATCAGAGATTTCGCCCCTTCGCTAATCGGCTCCGATGCGCTCGATCATTCAATCCTCTACGACCGGCTTCTGCACAAATACGTCAAGCTCGGTCCGGAAGGTGCTGTAACCGGCGCACTCGCCGCGCTCGACATTGCCCTTTGGGACATCAAGGGTAAGTATTTCAACCTGCCGATCTACAAGCTGCTTGGCGGCGCGTGGCGAACCGAAATTCCTTTTTACGCCTCGATCGGAAACAATTTTGGCCGAACCGTCGAGGAGACCGTGCGGGTTGTCGAGGCGCGGCTAAAGGCCGAGACGCCGGCAGCCATCAAAATCCGCTGGGATGGGGATCGCACCTGTCAAGACTATGATATCCCCGGCGATATCGCCAAAGCACGGGCCGTGCGCGAGCTCGTCGGCGACGATTTCCCGCTCGCGTTCGACGCCAACAACCAATATTCGGTTGGCGGCGCGATCCGTGTCGGACGAGCGCTGGAAGACTTGGGCTATATCTGGTTCGAAGAGCCGGTACAGCATTACAATGTCCGGGCCATGGGTGAGGTGGCGCAACGACTGGATATCACCGTTTCGGCCGCCGAACAGTCCTACACAACCCAGGCTGTTGTCGACATGATCAATGCCGGCGTGCGCATGGTGCAGCCTGATATCATCAAGATGGGCGGCATCACCGGCCTCATGCAATGCGCCGCGATCTGCTCCGCGCACGGTGTCGAGCTGGTGCCGCACCAGACGCAGCCGACCATCGGCCATGCCGCCAACCTGCATGTGCTTGCGACCATCATGCATATGACGAAGCCGGCTGAATTTGCCGATCCGTCAACGCGTATGCATGTCGCCTTCGCCAATCCGCCGAAACCGTCAAACGGCAAGTTCACGGTGCCGTCCGGCCCCGGTCTCGGCCTTTCCGTCATCGATGCTGAACTTGACAGACGGCGCGTGTAACGCCGACCCCCGGGAGGAAAAGGAAATGAACCTGAAGAGACGCCAGTTTCTTGAAGTTGCGGTGGCTTCCACCGCGCTAACGATGACGGGCATTAAGGGCGCGCGCGCGGCCAGCGATTCCAGTGTAATCCGCATCGGCATCGCCGCCGGCGGACCGCGCACCAGCGACCCGAACCTGACGACCCAGGGCGGCGACAACTGGGCGACGGAGCAGATTTACGAGCAGCTCGTTCGTCCCGCTGACGGCACTTTCGCGACGGCTCCCGACCAGTACCTGCCGACGCTCGCCACCGAATGGAAGATGTCTCCGGACGCCAAGAGCTGGACTTTCAAGCTGCGCGAAGGCGTGCAGTTTCACAAGGGTTACGGCGAGATGACCGCCGATGATGTGGTCTTCTCGTACAAGCGGGCGATCGGCGGCGGCACCAACATGGCGATCCTCAGCAATATCGCCGACGTCGTCGCTGACGGCCCCTATAGTGTGACGGTCTCGCTGAAGACGGCCGATGTGAACTTGCTCGGCACGACCATCTTCTCCAACAACACCTCGATCGTTTCCAAGAAGGCCGTCGATGCGATTGGCGCTGAAAAATTCCAGACCGATGCCGTCGGCACCGGACCCTACGAGCTGACACGTTTCGATCCCCAATGGGGGACCGCGATGAAGCGCCACGAAGCCTATTGGGGAGACAAGGCAAAGACGCCAAATGTCGAATGCGTCTATATGGCGGACACGACGTCGCGCACGCTTGCGCTTCTGTCCGGTGACGTCGACATGATCGAGGCTGTACGCGCGCCGGGGTGGGTGGATTCCATGTTGCAGCGTGATCCGACCCTGATCATCGACATGACATCGCCGGGCTCCTTCAACACGCTGCATGTCAACCTGAACCGCAAGCCTTTCGATAATCTGAAGGTGCGCCAGGCGCTGATGTATGCGATCGACCGGCATGCGATCGCCGATGCGCTGAAGCCGATGGGCGGTTTTACAGCCGGACTGCAGCCCGATTTCTTCCCGGCCGGGTTCAAGACCGAAGACCTGCCACCGGAACTGCAATACAAGCCGGATCCGGAGAAGGCGAAGGCGCTTTTGGCGGAGGCGGGATTCCCGGATGGTTTCGACTTCGACAGCAATTGCAGCCAGCGCGAGGATTATTCCTCGATCATGCTGATCGTGCAGGAGCAACTGCGCGCCGTGGGCATGCGGATGAACCTGAAGATCGGCGACCATACGGCCTATCACGCAGACAACAAGATGGACAAGAATACGCTTGCCCTGCATTCGTCGAGCTATCCCCCGATCCCGACGCAGCTCTATTTCCAGCAGCTTTCGGTGAAGTCCGAAGTGAAATCTGATAGTTCCGGTGGCCTGAACTACAGCCATTACGGTGTAGCGATACCCGGCATTGACGACATCCTGGACAAGGCGCTGCAGTCGACCGACTTCAACACCTATGTGGACAATTGCAAGAAGATCGAGCTTCAGGTCCTGCGCGACCTGCCGCTGATCGGCTTGGCGAGCCTGTCCTTCACGGTGGCGCGCAACGCTCGTCTCGACCTCGGCTACAAGGTGCAGAGCGGCTATGCACGCTGGCGGTTCCATCGTGCCGCGAAGACGGCGTAAAGGCGATGAAATCGTTGTGGCAGCACGGAAAACGGCTGGCGGTTGGCCTTATCCGCCCTTTGAGTTTGCGGGCTGCCGCATCAATTTTTGCACAAGTGAAGTTCCAGTTTCACACGAATAACTGCCTTGCCAAAACTTGACCAAGGGTAGGTGGTAGCGCTACCATCTTTGGGCAATGTCCAGCCGTTCCGGATCTTGGGAGCACGCTGGAATAGGCAAAGCGGCTCGATAAGGGAGGATCGAAGCATGGCGATTAGCAGACGCAGATTCATTGGAAATTCCGCCGCCGCGATGGTCGGCGCAGGCCTAATGACGACGCTGGGCACAAAGGCCTTCGCGCAAAGCCAGGATACGCTAAGGCTCGCTTTTGCCGCCCGCGGCGTGAGGACGATCGACCCGGCGAAATCGATCCAGGGCGCCGACGAATGGGCAATCATCCATATTCACGACCTGCTGGTGGAGCTGCCGCTCGGCCATTTCCCTGAAAACATCAGCGAGGTTCAGCCGAGCCTTGCCGAAAGCTGGACCATGTCCCCCGATGCAAAGGTCTGGACCTTCCAGCTTCGCAAGGGCGTCCAGTTCCACAAGGGCTATGGCGAGATGACCGCCGACGACGTGAAGTTCACGTTTGACCGGCTGCGCGATACCAAGGAGATCAGCGCCAACCGCGTCCTTTTCGACAACATCGCCGACGTGAAGACAGACGGGCCGTATAAGGTAACCTTCACGCTATCGCAGCCGGATCCGCTATTCCCGATCGGGCCGCTCAGCCACTATTCGGCCAGCGTCATTTCGGCCAAGGCTTACAAGGAAAAGGGCAAGGAAGCGATCGAGAAGGATCCGATCGGCACGGGGCCTTACCAGCTCGAAAGCGTCGAGAGCGACCCGTCTCAGGGCGTCAAGCTCAAGGCCAATGCGGATTATTTTGGCGGCGCGCCGAACATCCCGAACATGCAGGTCATGTATATCGCCGATACGACGGCGCGCACACTGGCCTTGCTTTCGGGTGACGTCCACATGATCGAGGGCGTGCGCTCTCCGGGCTGGGTTCCCTCCATGCAGCAGCGCAATTCCGCGCTTCTCTTCGACGTCGCATCGCCTGGAAGCTTCTTCACCATCCAGATGAACCTGCAGGTAAAGCCCTTCGACGATATCCGTGTCCGCCATGCCGTCGCCTATCTCATCAACCGCGACGAAATCGCCGCTGCGATGTCGCCGGTCAGCCAGCGGACCTACGGCATCAATCCGCCCTCCTATCTGGGCGGCTTTACCAAGGACAGCATCCCCGAAGAAGTTCGCTACGACTACAATCCGGAGAAGGCCAAGCAGCTTCTCGGCGAAGCGGGCTTCCCGAACGGCTTCAGCTTCACGGCCGACACCTCTCAGCGCGAGGACTATTCCTCGGTGATGCTGATCATTCAGCAGCAGCTTCGCGCCGGCGGCATCGACATGAAGCTGAACATCAAGGACCACACGGCCTTTCATGCCGACCAGGGCAAGGGCACCAATACCATGTACCAGCGCTCGGCGGCCTATCCGCCGGTTCCGACTCAGGCGATCATCGAACAGCTGTCGGCCAATGCCGAGGTCAAGTCGGATGGATCAGGGGGCCCGAACTTCAGTCATTACGGCGTCGCGATCCTTGGCATTGACGATCTTCTCGGCAAAGCCATGGACGAGCCCGATCTCGGTAAGCGCATCAAGCTGGTGCAGGAGATCGAGGTGAAGTTCCTCAGCGACATGCCGCTGCTGCCGATCTCGGACAACGGCTATCTGGTCGTTCGTTCGCCTTCGGTCGATCTCGGCTACGAGCTGAAGTCGGGTTATGCGCATTGGCGCCTTACCAAGGCAAAGTTCGTCTGAGACGCGACTAGCGGTCATCCGCGCCTTTCATCCGCCGCTCTGAAAGATCCCCGGGGCTGTTTGTTCCGGGGGAGGGTGGTCGTGTCACTCCCGCTCGCGGCGGGGGCGAGGCTTTGCCCGAGGGTCAAGCCGGCTCGAATTGAACGGAGGCGCCAGGCCTCCATCAGGTCTAATCGCAAAGGATTTGCAGGCAATGACTTATGCATCGGTCACCATCGCCCTCCCGACAGGAGCATCAGATTCTGTCCGCTGGGCCGCCTCGGAATTGAGGGCGGTCCTGAAACGCCGCGGCGTTTCTTCGACCGAAGGCAGCGCGACCAATGGGGGCACGCTGGTCGAGGTGGTTAGCGGAAATGGCAGGCCGTCGCTGAAGTCGCCGGTCGAATTGCCGGAGAAGGAAGAGTCCTTTTCGCTCTATCGCGAGGGCGCGCATGTTGTCGCCTGGGGCCGCGATGACCGTGGTCTCGTCTTCGCTCTGACGGAGCTCGCCGACCGGGCCCGCTATGCGCAAGGCGAGGACGTTTTCGAGGGAACCTTTCCACTGGTTGAAAGGCCCTCGGCGCGCATCCGCAGCATGGCACGTCTCTTTTGCAGCGAGGAGGAGGACAAGGCCTGGTTCTACGACAAGCAGCAATGGCGCGACTATCTCACCATGCTCGCTTCGAACCGCTTCAACCGCTTCTCGCTGACGCTCGGCATGGGATACAACTACCCCTATCACAATCCGTGGATCACAGACGTCTACTTCTACTTCCCCTATCCCTTCCTCATGAAGGTGCCGGGCTTCGAGGTCGAGATCGTCGAGCTTTCCGAAGAGGAGCGCGACACCAATCTGGAGATGCTGAAGTTCATCGCCCGCGAGGCGGCGAAGCGCGGACTGGAATTCCAGCTCGCGCTATGGACCCAGCGGTATGACTTCGACGATGTGCCACGCGCCAACTACACCGTGGCGGGCGTGACCGACGCCAATCTGGCACCGTATTGCCGGGCGGCGCTGACGCAGCTGCTGACTGAGGTTCCGGAGATCACCGGTCTGACTTTTCGCGTCCATGTGGAAGGCGGCATTGCAGAAGGCGACTATGGCTTCTGGAAGGAAGCCTTTGCGGGTGTTGCCGCCGCCGGGCGGCCGATCGAGATCGACATGCACGGCAAGGGCCTCGACCACACGATGCTGCAGATTGCCCGCGAAACCGGCATGCCTTTCGCCGCTTCGCCCAAATATCTGGCCGAGCATATGGGGCTGCCCTATCACCAGTCCGCTATCCGCGACCGCGAATATCCGCCGGAAGTGGCGCGTAGCGAGCGCGAGAAGCTGAGCGAAGGTTCCCGCAAGTTCCTGCGCTACAGCTACGGCGACCTCCTGACCAAGGACAAGGACTACAAGGTCATCTACCGCATCTGGGCCGGCACGCAGCGCGTGCTCCTCTGGGGCGATCCCGATCTTGCCGCGGGTTACGGCCGCAGCTCGATGTTCGCCGGCTCCGATGGCGTGGAGTGGTGCGAGCCGCAAAGTTTCAAAGGCCGTATGGGCACCGGCATCCCCGGCGGCCGTTTCAATTACCAGAAACAAGGCATGGCGACGCGCTATGACTGGCAGAAATACGACTACCAGTACCGCGTCTGGGGCCGCCTGCTTTATTATCCGGAAGCCCCGCGCGATAGCTGGATGCGCTACCTCGCGCATGAATGCGGCGATGCGGCCGAATATTGCGAAAAGGGCCTGTCTTTTGCCGGCAAGGTGCTGCCGCTCGTCAGCCTCACCCACGGCCCCTCGGTCTCGAACAACCACTACTGGCCGGAGGTCTATACCAACCTGCCGCTGATCGAGGGTACGGGGCAGCGCGCTTATGGTTTCGACATGGACGGGCCGGTTCGTTTCGGCAATGCGCCGACCTTCGATTCCGCCCTCTTCGTGACGGCGCGCGAATATGCGGAATTGCTCCTGGCCGGCAAGGCGTCGCACCGCTATACGCCGCTCGACATCGCCGACTGGCTGGAAGAGCTTGCAGAAGGCTGCGACCAGGCCGTGCTCGACGCCAAGAAGACGGCCAGCTTCGCGACCCCGGCCGTGCAGCGCATCGTTGTCGATGTCGAAATCTGCGGCGGGCTCGCTCGCTTCTTTGCCGAGAAGTTCCGGGCTGCCTGCTGGGCGGAACTCTTCGTCGCCACCAAGGTCTCATCGCTGGTGGAGCCGCTTCTCGATCACGCGCGCCGCTCCGTCATGGCCTGGGAACGGGTCGCCGACATCTCGCGCGATTTGTACCAGGACGATTTGACCTATGGGCCACAATCCTGGCTGCGCGGCTCCTGGCACATGCGTCTGCCGCAGATCCAGGCCGAGCTTCTCGATCTTGAATCGCTGCGCGGCGGCGGAAAGTATGAATCCGTCAAAGCCGACGAGACGGTTCAAGCGGCTATCGATGCCATCAAGGCACGCCGGGCCGTCGTCGCGGGCAGTCTGGAAGTCGAGGCGGCCTTGTCCTTCAATGCCGGCGCCGGGTTCGATGTCCGCGTCAGCGGCGAAATGGACGGCGAACCGATCCTGCACTACCGCCACGTCAATCAGGCCGAACGGTGGAAATCGACGACGATGTCGCGAACCGGCGAAGGTTACGCGGCCTCAATTTCCGGCGACTACACCCAGTCCGAGTTCCACCTGCAATATTTTGTCAGCTCGAAAAAGAACGGACAGGCCGTGCTGACGCCTGGCCTCGATGGCAAGCTGGCCAACGAGCCATACTACACGGTCCTGCAAAGCTGAGGTTCGCGGCCAGGTGGCCGCGCCTTCACCTCTCCACGTCTACAGCCTGAAGCAGCAGACGTGGAGAAAACGAAATGACGCCGCCGATCGCGGCGGAAACGGAGGAGAGCTCTACATGGCCCGATACCTGTTGCTCAGGCTGGCTGATGCCATCCCGACGATACTGCTGGTGCTGACGCTGGTCTTCATTGCCATGCGCATCCTGCCGGGCGACCCGGCGATTGCGGCGCTCGGCGACATGGCGACGGCCGACCAGCTGGCTCTGTTCCGCGAAAAGATGGGCCTCAACGTGCCCCTCTGGCACCAATATATCAACTTCGTCATCGGGGTCTTCACGCTCGATCTTGGCAAGTCGCTGATGACGGGCCAGAGCGTCCTCGGCCTGATCGCCTACAATCTGCCCTATACGATCGAGCTTACAATCGTCGCCATGGTGATGGGTCTTGCCGTCGGCGTTCCCTTCGGCGTCTATGCCGCGACGAACCGCAACAAGACGCCGGACTCGGCCATGCGTGCCTTCTCGCTGGTCGGCTATGCCATACCGGACTTCTATCTCGGCGCGCTGCTTTTGATCGTCTTCTCGCTCAATCTCGGCTGGTTCCCGATCAATGGCGGCGGCACGGGTTTCGTCGATCGGATGCACCATGTCTTCCTGCCGGCACTGACGCTCGCCTTTGTCAAAGCCGCCTTCATGGGCCGCCTGACACGAACATCGCTGCTCGAGGTGCTCGGTCGCGACTACGTGCGTACCGCCCGTGCCAAGGGTGCACGCGAGACGCGCGTGATCTATCGCCACGGTTTGCGCAATGCCTTGCTGCCGCTGACGACAGGCATGGGACTGAGCATGCTGGCGACGCTCTCCGGCTCGGTTGCCATCGAATTGGTCTTCAACCGCCCAGGCATCGGCAAGCTTCTCATCAGCGCCATCGCCGAGCGCGACTATGCCGTGATTCAAGGCGGCGTGGTGGTCTTCGCAATGCTCGTGGTGCTGGTCAACCTGCTGATGGACCTCCTCTACATCGTTGTCGATCCGCGAATTCGGGTGAAGTGATGACTACGACATTTGAACCAACTCCCCCTGTCATTGCAGATGATCATCGTCTGGCGGATGCCATAAAATGGATTCTCTACGGCCGAATCTCCACAAGCTTTGCTCTTGTCATCGTTGTCTGCTTTATCTTCGTGGCGGTCTTTGCGCCGTGGCTGGCGCCCTACGACCCGCTGGCCCAAAGCATCCTCGCGATCAACAAGACGCCGTCCATGCAGCATTGGCTCGGCACCGACCAGTTCGGCCGCGACGTACTCTCTCGCATGATCTACGGTTCGCGAAATTCGCTGATCTTCGGCATCACCTCGCCGATCCTGGCGGCGATTTTTGGCACGATTCTCGGCGTCGTCGCGGGCTATTTCGGCGGTATTACAGACCGCATCATCTCGCGCGTCATCGACCTGCTTCTTGCCTTTCCGGAATTGCTGCTCGCAATCATCATCGCGGCCGTGCTCGGCGGCGGCTTCTGGAACATCATCACCGTTATCACCGTCGCCTTCATTCCGGGTTTTGCGCGCGTGGCACGCGCATCGACGCTCGCTGTCAAGCAGGAGCCCTATGTCGAGGCCGCGATCGCCGTCGGCGTGCGTACGCCGGTCATCATCTTCCGTCACATCATCCCAAATATTGCCGCGCCGATCGTCGTGCTGATGACGCTCTGGGTTGCCTCTGCCATCCGCCTCGAAGCCTCGCTGAGCTTTCTCGGCATAGGCACACAGCCCCCGAACCCGAGCTGGGGCAATATCATCCGTGATGGCCTCAACAACCTGTTCGGCTCCTCCTGGCCGGTCATCGGTGCGGGCATCGCCATCACCTGCGTCGTGCTAGCCTTCAACCTGCTGGGCGATGCCGTGCGGGACGTACTGGACCCGGAGACCGCCCAATGACCGCACCCTTGCTGAAAATCCAAAACTTGACGGTCGATTTCGGTCCCCCGGCCAATCCCATTCGCGTTGTCAACGGCGTCAGCCTGGAAGTCGAGGCTGGTGGCGCGGTCGGCATCGTCGGCGAATCCGGGTCGGGCAAGTCGGTCACCTCGCTTGCCATCATGCGCCTGCTGCCGGAGATCTGCCGGATTTCCGCCGGCAGCGTGGAGTTCAACGGCACCAATCTCCTGACGCTGCCTGCGCGCAGCATGCCGCAGATCCGCGGCCGCGACATCGCCATGATCTTCCAGGAGCCGATGAGCTCGCTCAATCCGGTCATGACGATCGGCGACCAGATTGGCGAAGCGATCAAGCTGCACGAAAACATCAGCCGGGAGCAGCGCCGCGCTCGCGTGATTGAGCTCCTGAAACTCGTCGGCATACCCGACGCGGAAGGTCGCCTCGGTGCCTATCCGCACCAGTTTTCAGGCGGCATGCGCCAACGGGTGATGATCGCCATGGCAGTCGCTTGCAATCCAAAGCTGCTGATCGCCGATGAGCCGACCACCGCTCTCGACGTCACGATCCAGGCGCAGGTGCTCGACCTGATGCAGAAGATCCGCCGCACACTGAACACGGCCGTGCTGCTGATCTCGCACGACCTCGGCGTCATCGCCGAGGTCTGCGACCGGGTAATCGTCATGTATGCCGGTCATGTCGTTGAAGACGGCGACGTCCGTTCGATCTTCGCCTATCCCAGCCATCCCTATACCCGGGGATTGCTGCGATCGATACCGCGCCTGAGCGACGAGGACGGCGGCCAACTCTACCAGATTCCTGGCTCGGTCCCGGCCGCCGGCTCGGTGAAAGTGGGGTGTCCTTTCTATACGCGCTGCCCACTTCGCGTCGAGAAATGCTCGCGCGAGATGCCGCCGATGTTTTCCTTCGGCGCCTCGCACAAGGCCGCCTGCTGGGTCACCGGAGAAGCAGCGGCGCCGTTGCAAGCGATCGGGGAGAAAATGTGATGACGGCTATCCTACGCGCCGAAAATATCCAGAAGGTCTTCTCGAGTGGCGGAGGCCTTTCATTCGGACAGCCGAAGCAAGAGGTGAGGGCCGTTGACGACGTCAGCCTGGAAGTGATGAAGGGCGAGACGTTGGCGCTCGTCGGCGAATCCGGCTGCGGAAAATCCACGTTCGGCCGCCTGCTGTTGCGGCTGATCGAGCCGAGCGCCGGACGTGTCGTTTTCGACGGAACCGACCTCACCACGCTCTCGCATGAGAAGATGCGGGCGATGCGCCAGAAGCTGCAGATGATCTTTCAGGACCCCTATGGCTCGCTCAGCCCCCGCCGCAGCGTCGCCGATATCATCGGCGAGCCTCTCGATGCTTTCGGTCTTACCCGATCCAAGCGGGAGAAGCGGGAGCGCGTCGCCGACCTCCTGAACCAGGTCGGTCTGTCACCGAGCGCCATGGACCGCTATCCACGCCAGTTTTCCGGCGGCCAGCGCCAACGGATCGGCATTGCCCGGGCAATCTCGCTTGAACCAAGCTTCATCGTCGCCGATGAGCCGGTCTCCGCGCTCGACGTTTCCGTGCAGGCGCAGATCATCAACCTGATGCAGGATCTGCAGAAGAAGAAGGGCTTTTCCTTTCTCTTCATCGCCCATGATCTTGCCGTGGTGCGTCATATCGCCGATCGTGTCGCCGTCATGTATCTCGGTCGCATTGTCGAGATCGGCCCGAAGCGCTCCGTCTACAACGCTCCCCAACATCCCTATACGCAGGCCTTGCTTTCGGCAGCCCCCGAGCCCGACCCGGATCGCAAGGCCAGCCGCATTGTGCTCCAAGGGGATGTGCCGAGCCCAACGCGCATCCCAACCGGCTGCAGTTTCCACACTCGCTGTCCGATTGCTCAGGATATCTGCAAGGTCGAGCGCCCACCGCTTCGCGAGGTCGCTGCCGCCCAGTTCGCCTCTTGCCATTTCGCCAGGCACAAACCGATTCCGGTGCCGGCGTGAGACGGCGGATGCGCCGCTTGCCGTCGTTATTAGTAACGACATCAAATCCTTGAGCTCGGTCTGACACAGGAGAATGAAGCCCGTGGAAGAGAAGGATTTTCATGGCCGCGTCCAGTCCGTCGATCGCGCGATGATGTTGCTCGAAGTGTTGGGCGAAGATGAGGAGGGCAACCGCCTCAGCGACCTTGCCAGCCGCACCGGACTGGCACCTTCGACGGTTCACCGCCTGCTGACGACGCTCGAGCAACGCCAGTTCATCCGGTTCGATCCGGCCGGCCGTCTCTGGCATATCGGCCGACAGGCCTTCGCTGTCGGTTCCGTCTTCGCGCGCCAGCGCAATCTTGCCGCCACGGCTTTGCCGTTTCTGCGCCGCCTGCGAGATCAGAGCCGCGAGACCGTCAATCTCGGCATTGCCGATCGAGGCGAGATGCTGGTGGTGAGCCAGATCGAAAGCCGTGAGATCGCCCGTGCCGCCGCCCATATCGGGGGCAGGGTGCCGATGGCGGCTTCTGCCATGGGCAAAGCCATTCTCGCGACCTATGCGGACGAAGACGTCACGGCGATCCTCGCGTGCCACGGCTTGCGGCGCCTGACGGCAAATACGCTCACACGCCGTGCCGGCCTCGTTGCAGAGCTTGAGGCGGTCCGCCGGAACGGTCACGCCGTGGACGATGAAGAGTGCCAATTAGGATTGCGTTGCGTCGGCGCCACCGTCTACGATCACCAGGGAGAGGCACTATGCGCCATTTCGGTCTCGGGTCTTGCCACGCGGATCACCGGGGATCGCATTGCAGTGCTCGGGTCGCTGGTCGCCGAGGCCGTCGGCCGCTTGACGCTCGGTCTCGGTGGAATTCTGCCTGGTCACATTGCGGCCGAGTGAGTGACACCGTCTTCGGTGCCGTTACCCTTTCGGATGATGGACGGCCCGCATCGCCCGCCCCGGTGGCGAAACGGGCCGATCCTTTCGCGTCGGCGATCAGCCTACGACGATGACCTCATGATCGAGCACCTGGCTGATCTCGATCACCAATTCCTCGCCTTCGACCTTGACCTTCGGCTGAAGACCACTGACCCTCAGGGCGACCTCGGGCGCCGCGCGCGAAGCCGTCTTTCGCCGTAGCCGCAGCGTTACCGGGCCGATAGGCAGGAGTTCCGCCTGCCGGCCGGGGATACGCGAGGTGAGGATGCGGTTGTTGAGATGGACAATCTGCCGTTCACCCTGCCGATAGGCCGCGGCTGTGATGAACCCATGGCCACCCTCCAGCGCGAGAAACGCGCGATCGGCCAGGATCCACTTGACTGCAGTGGCAATCAACCGGCCATGCTCGAACTGCTCGTCGCGTGCGAAGCACCGATCGAGATCGGCGACGAACCAGACGAAACTGCTTCCATTCGCACCCTCTCGGACGGTGATCGCCGGCAGGTCAGTATGCGGCTTGCGCATCCAGGATGTTTCCGGCGGATAGATCGGGAAATCCGGGATAAAGGTTGCAAGTACCGTAACATCGCTTTCGGCAGCGACGACCGGCAGGAAGCCTCCGAAGGGCAGGGTATCGGTCTCCTCGAAACCGGCGAGAACCGGATGCCGCTCCCCTGAGGCCTTCGGCGCCGTTTCGTCTTTCGGTCCGTGCACGCCGGCGCGAAGCTCAGGTGAAAGCCGCAGATAGGTATGACGGGCGCTGGTCTCGATATCGGCATTGGCCAGTTCCTGTCCGCCAAGGCTGGCGCCCTTGCTATGCAGGCCGAACAGATCGCCAAGCGCAAAATCGGGGCGCTTGTCGCCATACTGGTTGTAGAGACTGGTTTCCGATGAAGCGATCACCGACCCGCCCTGCGCGGCAAAGGCCCTGATGGCATCGGCCTGTTCGTCTGAGATGGCGGCGAGATTGGGCAGGATCAAGACGCGGAAGCGACTGGCCGCCTTGGCAATGTCGTCGGCATGCACCGGAAGATGAGGGATGCCGGCTCGGTCGAGTGCCCTCAACGCGCCGCGATAGGGGTTCATCGTCCGGTCGTTGGCATGGTCGCGTCCGTGGAAGTCGTGGTTCGTCTGTGACCAGACGACGCCGACATCAGCTTCCGGCCGGCGGTTGAAGAGAACGTCTTCGTTCGCTTCGTGCCAGGTGAAGATCGGTTCGGCGGTCGTGTATTGCCGGCGATCTTCATGCGAAGAGCCGATATGGTGCCACCATGGCTGGATACCACCTGCAAAAGCTGCCGATGACCAGAGCCTGACTTCGGCAACCGGCATGCTGGCAAGCCGGAAAGCAGGCGAACCAAGTTGATATTGCGGCGTGCTTTCCGGGATGAGTTTGTCCCAACCACCGACCTCGTGGAGCCGTTTGCCAGCTTCTGTGTTGCCTTCGAAGCCGTCGACGCCGTTCCGGCGCTGATGGTCGAGCATCACGATCGGACTGCGGCTGAGGATAGCCGGCAGGTCGATGAAGCGATTGCAATTGTTGAGCACGTCGCCGCTGATCATGCCCATCCAATGGCAGTCCCTGCCGCCGGCCTTGGTCGTGACCCGGTTGTTCAGCTCCCAGAGATCTGTGCGTCGCTGGAAGTTCCAGCGGATCCAAAGCCGGTAATTCTCGTCGACCCAGTCGTGGCGGCGCGGCAGATCAACGCCCGATGAGGTGAAGAACTTCTCCTCGCAATACCGGCAATAGCAGATGTTCTTGCGCGGAATCCCCGCCCAGCTGTTGTCGGCGAAACCATCTGGCCGGCTTCGCTCGATGATCTCTTCCATGATCAACGGAAGATATTCGCTGTAGTATGGCGAGTTTATGCAGGTGACGTATTTGTCGGCCTGTCGATATGGCTTACCCTCGATGTCGAGGCAGATCCAGTCCGGATGGGCGCGGTAGAAATCCTCGGCCACGCGATTGGAATCCATGCGGGCGATGACATTCAGGCCCTCCTCGCGGGCCGCTGCGACGATCTCGCCATAGAGGTCGCGTTCGCCGAGCGCCTCGGCACGGTGATGCAGCGGGAATTTCGTCGGATAATAGCTGACAATACCGCCGGCATTGACGATCACGCCGTTGATACGCGTGCGGCGCCAGTGTTCCCGCCACCAGTCGCCATCGTAGCGTGCCGGGTCGATCTCCACCAAGTTGGTCTGGCCCCAACGTCTGGCCGTGCGGTACCAAGGTTCCGATCCCATACGATAAATGCTTTCTCTTCGATTGATCTGCCGACAGGTTAGAGAATTTCCGGCTCGCGTCTCGGTTCTTCGGCGAGAATTCCACGATGCGGAAAAGTGTATGGGCTGCTCCTACCCTTCCGGTTGACTCCGCCAGGCTTTCTTGGGAAGGAGCGATCAGGCCGTCGACTGCACGTCACGGGGGGAGATATCTTGCGCAGCCGCCGGACAGATGGACGTCCCACGATCGCCGATGTCGCACGCCTGGCCGGCGTCGGCGCGATCACTGTCTCGCGTGCGCTGCGCGATCCGTCGCTGGTGTCGGCATCCTTGCGGGAAAGCATCGACAATGCGGTCCGCCAGTTGAACTATATTCCCAATCTCAGCGCCCGCGCGCTTGCCTCGATCCGAACGGACGTGATCGGCGTGCTCGTTCCCTCGCTTACACAGAACATTTTTTCCGACGTGTTGCGCGGTATCTATGACGGCGTCGAAAGCACCGAGCTCCAGGTCCAGATCGGCAATACCCGCTACTACCAGGAGGAGGAGGAGCGGCTGATCGCTCAGATGCTGCGTCAGAAGCCGGCCGGCATGATCATCTCCGGTGTCGACCAGAACGAGGCCTCGCGACTTATGCTGAAAGAGGCCGGCTGTCCGGTCATCCAGATCATGGATCTGAGCGACGATCCGATCGACACGATCATCGGCTTCTCCCACTATCAGGCCGGCCGTGCGATCACCGAGCATCTTCTCGAATCCGGCTATCGCAATATCGGCTTCGTCGCCGGCTGGATGAATGGCCGATCGCTGTCGCGCCTTTCCGGCCTTCGCGACGTGCTGACCGAAGCCGGCCTTTTTAATCCTCGTCTCATCACACCGATCGACACGACCCATCAGCCACGTGGCGGTGCAAGTTCCGAAGCGCGCCGCTTTGTCACGCCGCTCGCCGCACGCCGACTGCTAGCGGACATGATCGAGGCTGAGCCCGAAATTGATGCCGTCTTCTGCAACAACGACGTAATGGCGCTCGGTTCGCTCTTTGAATGCATGCAGCGCGGTCGGCGCGTACCTCAGGACATGGGGATCGCCGGGTTCAACGATTTCGAGGTCATGGAGGCCGCCTATCCGGCGATCACCAGCGTGTATACGCCGCGCTGGGAATGCGGCTACGAAGCTGTCATGAGGCTCCGTCGCCGGCTGGATGGCGACAATAGCGGCGAAAAGATCGTCGATCTCGGTATTAAAGTCAAAACGCGCGAAAGCACCGATCGGAACGGCAAGCTGCCGTCTTCACCGCGATAGCTGTGAGCGGATCAAGCACCGGCACATAGCGCGAGAAGGTCTCGATCACCGTCAGCACCCGCAACTTCTTTCCGGTCGCCAGTTGGTCGTGACCGAAGTCCATGGCCCAGACATCGGTCCCACCGCCATTCGCCGATCCTCCCGCAGTTTGGCTTTGACTCGGCGCTTTGGCGTTTTGTTCCGCAGTTGAAGGCCCAAGTCTCTGTTATAGGTTCTCTTGATGTTGGTGCCCCACCCCTCACGCTCTAAGAGCACATGCACCCGACGATAGCCGTAGATCACTTAGGTTTCGCAGATCTCGCGAATACGACGTTCCAGGCCGGCCCGATCGGCACGGCGAGAGGTGTAGTGGTCGCTTGAACGCGAAATTCAGCGCCCCACAAGCACGCCGGATCGAGATCGCCCAATCGCGGCACATGCCCTTCACCACCTCCCGCTTGCGAGGCCTTAGAGCTTTCGGCGAATGACGTCCTGCACATCTCGCGGTCGAGTGTCAGGTCCGCGACGATCTTCTTCAGCCGTGCGTTCTCGTCCTCGAGTTGCTTCAGCTTCTTCATCTCCGGCGGCAACATGCCGGCATATTTCTTCTTCCAATTGAAGTAGGTCGCCTGGCTGATTCCCGCCCTCCGGCAGATCTCCGCCACCGGGGCACCTTCATCACCCTGCTTCAGAACAAACGCTCAGCAAGTTCTCTACCATCCGCAGGCTGAGAGGGAACCGGAAATAGAGCCACACAGCGGGGGCGATGATTTCGACGGGAAAACGGTGGCGGCGATAAAGCGGATCACGGTTCGTCATGACCCGTTATCTTATGTCGATGTCCGTGTTTCGTTTAAGTTGATGCCGTATTCGGAGTTCCTCGCAAGTTCCCTCAATCAGACGGCAAGACGAGATCGCGGTACGCTTACGACGTTTTCACTGGGCCGTTCACCCGCTGGTTTCTAAGCAATTGCTTCATGTTTTCAAAGCGCTTGCCGTGTTCGGCATCTCGACGCAACCCGACAGCCGAACAGAGGATATCGACGACGACGAGGGCCGCGATGCGTGAGATCGTCGGCGTATAGATATCGGTATTGTCGAGCGTCTCGACCAGGATCGCCACGTCGCAATGGTCGAGCAGTGGCGAGCGTGATCCGGAAACCGCGATCACTTTGGCGCCGCCATCCTTGGCCACCTTGGCCACCTCAATCATTGCGATCGTGTGCCCGGTATTGGAGAAGATCACCGCAACGTCGCCGGCCTGCATCATGGATGCCGTCATCAATTGCTGGTGGGTGTCGGCCTGTGCGCCGCAAGGGACGCCGAACAGCGGAAACTTTTGCTGCGCATCGAGCGCCACGATGCCGGAGGCACCGAGACCGAAGAACTCGATACTCCGAGCCCCGCTAAGCAGGGCGATGGCTTCACCCAGCGCCTGCGTATCGAGATGGCTGCGCGCCCAATCGAGGCTGGTCATCGTATAGCCGAAGATCTTCTCGACCAGTTCCGCAGTGCTGTCATTCTTCGAAAGCACGGAATGGGTCGCGGTCGTACCGAGCGCCAAGCTATGGGCAAGCCGGAGCTTGAATTCCTGGTAGCCGCTGCAGCCGATCGCCACGCAAAAGCGGATCACCGTCGGCTCGCTGACATCGGACAGTGCCGCAGCCTCCGCCAGCGCGGCGTTGAGAATGCGGTTGGGATCCTCCAGCACGCGGTTGGCCACCTTGCGCTCGGATTTGCGAAGACCAGGCAGTGCCTGCCGCACGATTTCGAGTATGTTTTGCCCGGGATTGCGGCTGGATATCTCTTCATATGCCATCTGAGATTTCCTGCCACCGTGCACTACGCACCGTCAAGACGAAACTCGATGCCGTAGCGGGCGCGACGAAGCGTGATGGGTGCTTGCTCAGCCGCATTGTCGATCTCATCGGGCGCGATTGTGTTGAATGCGAACATGCCGTAGTGATGGGCGATTAGCGCGGCGATGGCGCAGCGACCGGAAAGCGTAATCGCTTCGGTAAGCGTCAGGTTGCCTGCAAAGCCGGACGTTCTCAGCGCCTCCGAGCGGCCATTGACCGGCAGAAGTGCCAGATCGGGCGCAAAGGCCTTGATCTCCTCACTCTGCCCATCGAATGGTATCGTATCGCCCGAGTGGAAGATTCTCACATTGCCGAAGCCCATGCCGTAGCCGAGAAACCGGTGTTTTCCTGCCTCGTCGCGCTCCAGGGTTTCGTGCGCGGCACGCATGACATGGAGCTCCAGGCTTCCAATCGTCTTACGATCACCGGCATCGACCTCGATCAATCGGCTGGCATCGAGACCGATCCGCTGCATGGCGAACTCGCGCGAAGCAGAGGGCACCACGAAGTTCAGCTCAGGCAGGCGTTTTGCCAGCAAGCTCAGCGTCTCGCCGTCCATGTGGTCGGTGTGATGATGCGTGCACAGCACAAGATCGACCGGCCCGAGCTGATCCTGCGTCAGTGGTGCAGGGGCCATCCTCTCATGCGAAAAAACAGCACCACGATATTTGACCGCAAGCGAATCCGAGAGATAGGGATCGATGACGATGCGCCAGCCATCCGCATCGATCACGAAACCGGCCTGTCCGAGCCAGTAGAGCGAGACGCCGTCGCCCGGCCCCATCTCGAGCCTAGCCGCGAGCGGTTCGTCGAAGGGGATCGTGCGAAGCGTGATCATGGGTCAGGCCGTCAGGGCATGCTGTTTCAGGCCGAGCGATTCCATCAGGTTGAAGACCGCCATCTCGGTCGCGCGGTTGACACTTTCCTCGGTATAGCCCCCGATATGCGAACTGGCGATGACGTCCGCCCGCGAGGCAAGGCCGGGAAAAGCGGGCGGCTCGGGATCGAACACGTCGACGCAATAGCTCCGCAACTGCTTGGCGTCGAGCGCCTCGATCAACGCGGCCTCATCGACCAGCGAGGAGCGGGCCGTGTTGACCAGGATCAGGCCCGGCTTCACCGCCGCCAGCATATCGCGATTGACCAGCGCGCGGTCCTTGCTCGGTGGGCAATGCAGCGTCAGGATATCGGCTTCCCGGAAAATCTCGTCATGCTTTGCCCAGCGAAAACGTGCGGGATCGATGCCAACGTCGGGACGGGCGGGATCGAAAGCCATCACGTGTGCGCCCATTGCGGCCGCCAGCCGGGCAACCGTGCCGCCGACCGCGCCGCAACCTATGATGCCGATCGTGCGGCCGAAGAATTCGATGCCGCGTCGGCGCGGCCAACTGCCGGCCTTCAGTCCCTGGTCCGTATTGGGCAGATGGCGCATGGCCGAGAAGATCATCGCGATGGCGAGCTCCGCCACCCCCCGCGCATTGGCGCCGTCTGCCGTGCGGACTGCGATGCCGCGCGATTTCAACTCGCCGAGCGGCAGGTTGTCGAGACCAGTGCCATTGCGGCTCACGACACAAAGCCTCGACGCAGCGGCGATCACCTTCGGAGACACCGGCTCCACACCTGCAAGCCAGCCTGTGACATCAGGCACCAGCCGCAGCAATTCCGCTTCATCTGGCAGCTTGCCGGATGTCGCATAGACGATCTCGACGCCCTGGCGGGCCATGCCCTCGATTGCGGGATGCGGCGCTTCGGTCAGCGAGCGCGGCGTGACGAGCACTTTGTGGCCCACGGTTTAGCCTTTCGTAACATCGATCGCGATCTTCGAGATCGCGTCGAATTCCGGTCCTCTTTGCGGTATGTCGATATGGAAGACTTCCGCGATCACCTCCGTCCAGCCGTGGATGAAATAGACCCAGCCATCTTCTATCTGGAGGTTGCGCGCCTTCTCCTGCGCCCGAGCCTGGTCGAGAAAGATCAGCTCGCCGCGATAGTTAAGGTCCCAGGCGACGCCGTTTTCGGGAAAAACCACGGCATTCGTCAGCGGCGAACCGGGCGCATCCTTGCCGAGACCGGTGGCATTGATCACCACGGAGCCCGGCTTCAATCCGGCCACGATAGCGTCATTGTCCGAGGGCTGCGGCGCCAGGACATATTCGACCGGCACGGTCCTGCCCATCGCATTGTGAATGCGCCTGATCTCCTCGATACGGTGCTGGCTGCGATTGGAAACGATGATGCGCGATGGTCTGTCGCCCGCGCGCCGCTTATGCATCATGTGCCATGTCAGCGCGATCGTCGAGCCACCCGCACCGATCGAGAAAAGATCGGCGCCGGTGCGCTCGAAATAGGCGTCCGGCAGAAAGGCATCCATCGCCAGGCCCGATGAGATCGGGTCCTTGGCGTGGCAGATAAGCTTGCCGTCGCGCTTGGAGATGCAGCTCGTCTCGTCCATCAGCCGCGCATTCGGGTCGATCTCGTCGAACATATCCTTGCAGGCATTGAAGAGATCGATCTTGTGGGTGGTCACCAACGCGCCCAGCGACATCGGATCGTCGCGGATGAATGCGACGGCCTTGCGATAGGCTTCGGGTTCGGCATGCAAGGGGAAATCGATGCCCCTGATACCAGCGTCTTTCAGCCCGAGATGATCGGCCCAGGCTGGAAACACCTTCATGATCGAACTCTTGCCGGTGGTCACGCCGATGAAATAGAGCGTCGGCCGGGTTGCCGTAGCATAGAAGTTCATCGTGATCCCCCTCGATCAGTCAAGCCTAGCCATGATGCTGTCGATCAGCGCCTGCGGCCGGGCCAAATAGGCGGTGTTGTCGATGGCCTTCCATCCGCCCTTGCCGTCATCGACGATGCGGCTCTTCATGCCGCCTGCCTTCGCGATGACGTCGTAATCCTGGCCGGAATCGGCGGGATAGGCGAAGGTCATGACCAGCGGCTCGCTGCCAACATTGACAGAACGATGAATCCAGAATGGCGGCACATAGCACATCGCCTTGGGGCCGATCTCGATGGTGCGGATATCACCTGCCGGGCTTTCGAGCAGCATGACGCCGAGCCCGCTTTCACCGTAATACATTTCCGGCCGGTTCGGCCGTGCATGGATATGGCCGCGCGTCATGTAATATTCTCGGCCCACCTTGCCAGGTTCCATGCGGGTGACGCCGATGATGATGTCGCCGGCATTTGCCGAAGGTTTGTAGTCGGTAACTTCATAGGCAACCTCATCGCCGCGCGCGGCGACGATCGCCGCAAACGCTTCGGCGTCCTCGTAGAGTCCTTCCAGATCGCGGAACGTCTTCATATAGCGGTTGGTGGCGCCTTTCAGCTGTCCGGCTGCGATGTCGACATATCCGATGCCCGGCTCAAACAAAGCCATTGCTATCCTCCAATTCGTTTTCGGTAGTTATACTACATAACGGCGATTGAAGCGCAAGTGATAGAGCCCGCCAAACCGCCTCATTTTTGATGGTTGCGCCGCAAAATGTCGGTTTGCACCGCAATAAGGTCACCATTATGCGCGTAGTTCACTAAAGTGGGGGAGGCGGCGGCTTGACGCTGCGAGAAAAATGTATTTTAACTACAAAAAGGAGGCCGCATTGCTTCCATGTCATGGAATCGGAGGAGAAACCCATGAAGATTACCCTATCAGGATGCGTGCTGGCTGCTGTCATGAGTGTTGGCTCGTTCGGCGTTGCACAGGCTGCCGATTGCAAGGTCGGCATCGCGATGTACACGCTCGGCGCTCCCTATTTCGCCGCACAGGTTGCCGCCGCCGAGGACCAGGCCAAAAAGGCCGGTTGCGAAGTGACCAGCGCCGACGGTCAGAACGACATGGCCAAGCAGATCGCCGACGTCGAAGACATGGTTGCCAAGGGCGTCAATCTGCTGATCCTCAACCCGCGTGATCCGGAAGGTCTCGTTGCCGCCGCTGATGCTGCCACCACTGCCGGCGTCAAGGTTGTGGTCATGGATTCCTCGATCAGCACGAAGGCCAATGTCATCACCCAGGTTCGTTCGTCGAATGACCAAAACGGCTACCTCGTCGGCCAGTGGCTTGCCAAGACCATGCAGGGCAAGCCGATGAAGATCATCCTTCTCTCGGGCGACAAGGGCAATGAAGTCGGTCGAGATCGCCGTCTCGGCGTCTTCAAGGGGCTCGTCGAAGGCCAGTTGGTCAACGACGGCAAGGTCAGCTTCGAAGTCGTCGGCCAGGGCTGGGGCGGCTGGGCCCATGAAGGCGGTCTCGCTGCCATGGAAGACTTGCTGACCGCGCATCCCGACGCCAATGTCGTGCTCGGTGAGAACGACTCCATGGTGCTTGGAGCGATGAAGGCGCTCGAAGCCCAGGGCAAGACCGACGTGCTGGCGCTCGCCGCTGCCGACGGCCAAAAGGAAGCGCTCGCCCTGATCAAGGATGGGAAATACGGCGCGACCGGCCTCAACGATCCCGATCTCGTGGCCCGCACAGCGGTCGATATCGGCCTTAAGGCAGTGAAGGGCGAACTGCCGGACAACTTCCCGAAGCTCAACCTGACGACTCCCGACGTTATCACCAAGGACAATGTCGACAAGTACTATCGCGCTGACGCTGTCTTTTGATGCCTTTCCTCCCGCAAGTCGCGAAGATGAGACGGCGGGGCCAACCTCCGTCGTCTCATTGCCTTCTGTCCGGAGAGCCGCAGTGACTGAACTCGTCAAACTCAAGTCCATCTCGAAGTCGTTTGGCGGCATCCATGCCCTGAAATCGGTGGATTTCGATGTCCGGCCCGGCGAAGTCCACGCCTTGCTCGGCGAAAATGGCGCCGGAAAATCCACCCTGATGCGGGTTCTCGGCGGCGAGATGCTCCCCAGCCATGGCGAAGTCGTCATCGACGGCAAGCCTGTCGTCTTCCGCGATCCCCGCGACGCGCGCGCGTTGGGCATCGTGGTCATCCATCAGGAGCTGGCGCTGGCGCCCGACCTGACGGTGGCGGAAAATATCTTCCTGGGCGAACTGCCCGGTGTCATTTCCCATGCCAGCCTGCGCAAGCGTGCCAAGGAACTTATCGATCGCCTCGGCTTCAAGATCGATCCCGGCCGCATAGCCGGCACGCTCGCGGTTGCCCACCAGCAGGTAGTCGAGATCGCCAAGGCGCTGTCGCAGGATATCAAGATCATCGTCTTCGACGAGCCGACAGCCGTGCTCGCCGCGCAGGATGCGATGAAATTGCATGAGATCATCCGCGGCCTTCGCGATCGGGGCGTCGGCATCGTCTATATCTCGCACCGCCTCGACGAGGTCTTCGACATTGCCGACCGCATGACCGTGATGAAAGACGGCCAGACTGTCGGCACGGTTGCCACCAGCGATGTCAAGATCGACGACATCATCCGCATGATGGTCGGCCGGCCGATATCAGCCATGTTCCCCGAGCGCGGCAAGCGCGTCATCGGCCAGGAAATGCTCAAGGTCGAACATCTCAATGCTGGGCGCATGGTGCGTGATGTGAGCTTTTCAGTCCGCGCGGGCGAGATCGTCGGCCTCGGCGGCCTGATCGGTTCAGGCCGCACGGAGGTTGCCCGCGTCATCTTCGGAGCCGATCCGCTCGAAAGCGGCACGATCACACTCAAGGGCAAGGTGCTCAAGCCGAGGTCGCCGAAAGATGCCGTCGAGGCCGGTATCGGCCTGGTGCCTGAGGACCGCAAGCAGCAGGGCGTCATTCTCGACAAGCCGATCCGAGTCAATTCCACTATGGCCAAAATGTCGTCGGTCGTGAATGCCTTCGGTTTTCTCAAACGCAGCAAGGAACGTGCCGATGTCACCGCACTCGGCAAGAGCCTCAGGTTGAAGGCCTCGAGCGTCGATGCGCCGGTCTCCAGCCTCTCCGGCGGCAACCAGCAGAAGGTCGTGCTGGCCAAGTGGTTCCATGCCGACGGCGATGTCATCATCCTTGATGAACCCACGCGCGGCGTCGACGTCGGCGCCAAGAGCGAGATCTATGCGCTGGTCAACAAGCTCGCCGAGGATGGCAAGGCCGTGCTGGTGATCTCGTCGGAGCACCAGGAACTGTTCGGTCTCTGCGACCGCGTGCTCGCCATGGGGCAGGGTCAAATCCGAGGCGAACTGACGCCTGAGACCTACAGCGAAGAAAACCTGCTGGGCCTGTCGATGACAGGCGGCGCACTAACAGCAAATCAGGGTAGCCAGGCATGACAAGCACGACAGACACCGCCAACCAGCCGGAAGAAAAGATCAAGGTTGATTATCGCTCGATCATCCAGCGCTTCGGCACGCTCGCTATCTTCCTGGTCCTAGTCGTGGTCGCGACCATGTGGTCGGAAAACTTCCTCAGCCGTGGCAATATCCTCAACGTGCTGCGCCAGGTGGCTTCCAGCGCCGGCATCATGGCGGTCGGCATGCTGTTCGTCATCCTGACGCGCGGCATCGATTTGTCCGTCGGTTCCGTCATGGCGCTCGGCTCGGTCCTCACGGGATATTTTTGCGCCATATCAGGCTATGGAACCGCGCCAGCCATTCTCATGGTCCTCGCCTGTGGCGCGCTCTGCGGCCTGGTGACCGGCGGCTTCATCGCCTATCTGCGGCTCCCGTCCTTCGTCATGTCGCTGGCGATGATGGCGATCGCGCGTGGCCTGTCGCTGATCATCTCCGAGGGCAGGCCGATACCGCTCGATGAAGCGGGTGCCGCCTTCAGCCGGTTCGGCTCCGGCTTCCTGTTCGGCATCCCGCAGCCGGTGCTCCTGATGTTCGCCGTCTTCATCGTCGCCGGCGTGGTGCTCAATTTCACCCGCTTTGGCCGCATCATCACGGCAATCGGTTCCAACGAGGAGGCCGTCCGTCTCTCCGGTATCGCCGTGCCGCGCTATATTCTCGCTGTCTACATGATCTCCGGCGTGCTGGCCGCTGTTGCCGGCATCATCTCGTCGAGCCGCACCGGTGTCGGTTCGGCGCAGGTCGGCGTCGGCGCCGAGCTCAATGTCATCGCCGCCGTCGTCATCGGTGGGGCCAGCCTCATGGGTGGCAAGGGTGGGGTGATCAACACACTGCTCGGCGCGCTGGTCATGGGCATCATCGCCAATATCATGAACCTCGCCGGCGTGCCGGGCTACCACCAGCAGGTTTACATGGGCGCCATCATCGTCGTTGCCATGCTGCTGCAATACAGCACCGGTTCACTGAAGCGCTGAAGCCGGAGAGGCAACCCACATGATTTCCGCCCTCACGCTCGCCATCGATGTCGGCACGGGAAGTGTCCGCGCCGCCCTGGTCGATGGGAAGGGCAGGATCGTGACGATCGCTGCCCGCGAGCACGACCAGATCGTGCCGCGTTTCGGCTGGGCCGAACAGCGACCGGCGGATTGGTGGGCGGGCGTCGTGGCGACGATCCGCAGCGTGCTCGCCGAAGTGCCCGACGCGAAGAGCCGCATTTCCGTCGTCGTCGCCTGCGGCCAGATGCACGGCACGGTGCTGGTCGATGCCGATGGCCGCCCGACGCGCGATACCGTGCCGCTGTGGAATGACAAGCGCACGATCGACCTCGTCCGTAATTTCGAACGGGACAACGCGCCTATCACTTATCTCGCCGAAAGCGGCAATCCGCCGACGCCCGCCTGGCCCGGCTTCAAGCTCGCCTGGCTGCGCGACCATGATCCTGAAGCCTATGCCAGGGCTGCCCATGTCATCATGCCCAAGGACTACATCAATCTCCGGCTGACCGGCGAAATCGCCATGGACGAGGGCGATGCCTCCTGTTCGTTTCTGATGAATCCCGGCACGCGGGCCTGGTCCCCTGAAATGGTGAAGCGCCTCGGCCTCGACGCATCGAAATTGCCGCCGATCCGCAACCCACTGGAAATCCTTGGAACTATCACCGAGACCGCTGCCGCCGAGACCGGCCTCGCCAGCGGCACGCCGGTGCTGGTCGGCGGCGCGGATTATCCCGTGGCACTTCTCGGTTCCGGCACGTCGCGACCCGGCCTCGTCTCAGATGTGACCGGCACATCCTGCATCCTGACCCTGATCGCCCGCGCACCGCTGCTCGACCCCGATATATCCAATGTTGCGACGGTCGAAGGCAATTGGGGTCCCTTCGTGCTGCTCGAAACCGGCGGTGATGCCATGCGCTGGGCACGCCGTGCACTGCACGAGGGCAAAGAGAGCTACGACCAACTCGTCGCCCGCGCTGATGCTGCGCCCGTAGGCTCCGACGGCCTGCTCTTCCTGCCCTTCCTGACCGGCGAACGGCTCGGCGCGCATCGCAATGCCCGCGGCCAGTTCTTCGGCCTCGGTGCGGCGCATGGCCTGAGCCATCTCAATCGTTCCATTCTCGAAGGCGTAGCCTTTGCCGGCGCCCGCCACCTGAAGATCATGGAAAACGCATCCGACCAAAAGATCGAACGCGTCATCGCATCCGGCGGCGGTGCCAAAACCGAACTCTGGCTCCGCATCAAGGCCAGCATCTACGGCGTGCCGATCGTGTTGCCAGAGGAACAGGAGTGCGGCATCCTCGGCTGCGCCGCGATGGGCGCGGTCGCCATGGGCGCAAGGTCTTCGCTCGATGAAGCGATCTCCGTCTATGTCCGCTATACCGACGAAATCCGGCCCGATCCAGCCTGGCAGGAGCGTTACAGCCGGATGCAGCCGATTTTCGACAAGCTCTATTTCAACAGCCAGTCGCTCTATGATGATCTCGATGCGCTGGCCGATCCATCGTTTCAGGACGGGTGAGGAAAGCATGTATCTCGAATTGTTCAGCCTCAAGGCCAAGACGGCGGTTATCACGGGTGCCGCGCGCGGCATTGGTTTTGCCACGGCCGATGCCCTCAGCGAGGCCGGCGCCACGGTCATCATCACAGACATGAACGGAGAGGCGGCCACGAAGGCGGCCGAGGAACTCCGCGCCAAGGGCCGGTCGATCGACAGCGAAACGCTCGACGTCACCGATCCCCGCGCGGTCGAACGCGTGCACGCGGCGATCGTCGCAAAACACGGTCGCGTCGATATCCTCGTCAACAATGCCGGCATCGCGATTTCCAACCGTCCGGCCGAGACCATGGACGACCCGACCTGGCTCAAGGTCATCGACGTCAATCTCAACGGCCTGTTCTGGTGTTGCCGAACATTCGGCAAGGCGATGCTGGAACAGGGTGGCGGCAACATCGTCAATGTCGGCTCAATGTCCGCCGAGATCGTCAACCGGCCGCAGGAGCAGGCACAGTACAATGCCTCCAAGGCCGGCGTGCACCACCTGACGCGCTCGCTCGCCGCCGAATGGGCGACGCGCAACGTACGCGTCAACGCCGTGGCCCCGACATACATCGAGACCGAACTGACCCGCTATGTCTATGACGACTCCGAAATGATGAAACATTGGGTCGGCAACACGCCGATGAACCGGATGGGCCAGCCGCCGGAAGTCGCCGCTGTCATCCTGTTCCTCGCGTCCGACGCGTCGAGCCTGATGACCGGCTCGATCGTGACGGCCGATGGCGGCTACACTGCCTGGTAATTCAAGGAGGATTTCATGAAAGAGATATTGGATACGTTCCGCAAGGATCTCTATGCCGGCAAGAAGGTGCTGGTCTCGGGCGCCACCAGCGGCATCGGCCTGGCGATCGCACAGGGCTTTGCCGGCATGGGTGCAGACGTCATTGCCACCGGCACGTCGCAGGCGAAGCTGGACAAGATCAAGAACGATCCCGCGCTCTCCGGCATTCGCTTCGAACTTCTCGATGTGCGTGACCGCGCCGCGATCGACAAATTCGTCCCGGCGCTCGGCTCGCTCGAAGTCCTCGTCAATGCCGCCGGCATCGTCAAGCCGGACGAGGAGTTCAACGAAGACGCCTATCTCGAAGTGATCGACATCAACATGAACAGCGCCATGCGACTGGCCATGGCAGCGCACCCGCTGCTCAAGCAATCCAAGGGCGCGATCATCAATACGGCCTCGATGCTCTCCTATCTCGCCGATGACCGGGTGCCGGCCTATTGCGCGAGCAAGACGGGCATCGTCGGCCTGACACGGGCACTTGCGCACAAGTTCGGACCCGACGGCATCCGCGTCAACGCCATCGCGCCCGGCTACCACAAGACCGCGATGACCCAGGATCTCTGGTCAGTGCCGGAATATGCCGGCAAGATCGAACATCGCACCGCGCTCAAGCGCTGGGGCACCGTCGATGACCTCGTCGGCACATGCCTCTTCCTTGCATCGCCTGCCGCGCTCTACATCACCGGCACCACGCTTCCCGTCGATGGCGGCTATGTGAACGGCGGCTGGTAAGCGCCAAAACTGTGGGCGTGGGCGAACCGCGTCCACCTGCCTACAAATGTAAAATTCATGCACGATTGTGCATAAAGGAGTGATCTCCATGGCTAGTGAAAACGCTGGTGGCCGATCGTTCGGCGGACCGAACACATACATCCAGCGCGCTGGCGAACTGACCCGGCTTGGCGAGCATGTATCAGGACTTGGCGACAAGGCATTCCTGCTCGCTGATCCGTTCGTGCTCGATCAGTATGGCCCGACTCTCAAGGAAAGCATGGAGAAGGCAGGCCTCGCCTACCAGCTCGAACGCTTCAATGGCGAATGCTCGCAGGGCGAGATCGATCGTGTTACCGCACTGGTGAAATCCTCCGGTGCGGGTGTCGTCGTCGGCATCGGCGGCGGCAAGACGGCAGACACCGCCAAGATGGCCGCAATCGCCACTGGTGGCCGCATCTCGATCGTCCCAACCATCGCCTCCACCGATGCGCCCTGCAGCGCCATCGCCGTCCGTTACAGCGATGAGGGCGTCTATCAAGAAGCGCATTTTCTCGGCCGCAATCCCGATATCGTCGTGGTCGACAGCGCCGTGGTCGTTCGCGCGCCGGTGCGTTTTCTGGTGGCCGGCATCGGCGACGCCCTCTCGACCTGGTTCGAGGCCCGGTCCAATCTCGACTCGAACTCGAACAATCTGGTCCGGCCCAATATGCTGCCGCCCGCCGCCGGCATCGCCATCGCGCGCGCTTGTCATGACGTGCTGATGCGTGATGCGCTGGCCGCCAAGCTCGCGGCCGAGAAGGGCGCGCTGACATCAGCCGTCGAAAACATCATCGAGGCCAACACGCTGCTCTCCGGTCTCGGTTTCGAGAATTGCGGCGTCTCGGCGGCCCACGGCATCCACGACGGCCTGACGGTGCTCGATGAGACCCACGGCTTCTTCCATGGCGAAAAGGTCGCCTTCGGCGTGCTTTGCCTTTTGATGCTCGAAGGCCGGCCGCTCGCCGAGCTCAGCGAGATGACAGCATTCTGCCGGGCGCTCGGACTTCCCACCCGCCTCGCCGATCTCAACCTCGCTAATGTCAGCCGGGCCGACATCGAGCGGGTGGCGGAAGCGGCCCTCGCCGAGGGTTCGCCGACTTGGAAAGTAGCGGTGCCGCTCTCCGTAGCCATCGTCCGCGATGCGATCATCGCCACGGACGCCTTCGCCAGCAGCTTCAACGGCTGACCGATATTCTTGGATAAGACAGGATCATTCCCATGCGCGCAGCCGTCATGTATTCACCCGGCGACATCCGCCTCGAAGATATCGCGAAGCCCGAACTCAAGCCCGGCCATGTCATGCTCCGGGTTGCCGCCGTCGGCGTCTGCGGGTCCGATATCCCCCGCATGCTGATCAAGGGCGCCCACAAGGTGCCGATCGTCTGCGGCCATGAATTTTCGGGCCACATCACCGAAGTCGGCGAGGGCGTCGAGGGCTACGAGGTCGGGGAACTGATGGGTGTGCCGCCCATGCTGCCCTGCTACAAATGCGACCAGTGCATGACCGGCAATTTCTCCCGCTGCCGGGACTACGACTATTTCGGCTCGCGCCGCGATGGCGCCTACACCGAGTTCGTCGCGGTCCCCGTCGGCAATCTGCTGCGCGCGCCTGAAGGCATGGACCCGCGCGCTACGGCGATGATCGACCCGGCCTCGATCGCGCTGCACGCCATCTGGAAAGCCCCGCCGACCGCAGGCCAGCGCGGTGCGGTCATCGGCTGCGGCCCGATCGGCCTCTTCGCCATCCAGTGGATGAAGCTGATGGGCTGCACGGAGGTCATCGCGATCGATATCTCTGAGGAGAAGCTCGCCCAGGCACGGGAAGCCGGCGCCGACCGGACCTTCCTCGTGACGGATCAAATTCCGGCCAATCTCAAATGCGATATCATCGTCGAGGCGGCCGGGCATAATTCCTCGATCAACGTCGCGGCCAAGCTTGCCGCACCCGGCGGCCATGTCGTCTTCATCGGCATTCCGGTTGGCGACATCACGCTAGAGAATAAGACCTTCCAGCATTTCCTGCGTCAGGAAGTTTCGCTACGCGGTGCATGGAATTCCTTCGGCGCGCCCTATCCCGGCAAGCAATGGACGGTGACGCTTGACAGTCTCGCGAGCGGCAGGCTCAAGTGGGAGTTCATGATCACCCACGAGCTTGGCTTGGAGGCGCTGCCGGGAATGTTCGAGAAAATCAAAAACAAAAGCGAATTCTTCTCGAAGATCATGTTCCGGCCGTAAGCCAAGGGAGTCCCGCGCATATGGCCAAACTCCTCGGTCTGGATTTCGGCACCGGCGGCATCCGGGTCGGCGTGTTCGATCTCGAAACGCGCCGCATGCTGGGCGAACGCGAGGAGCAGTACCGGACCGTCTATCCGCGGCCCGGCTGGGCCGAGCAATCGCCGCTCGACTGGTGGGAGGCACTGGGCCGGGCCTGTCGCGCCCTGATGCGCGACCTCGGTTCGCCCGGGATATCAGGCATCTGCGCCGCCACCACCGCATCGACCGTGGTGGCTTGCAAGCGCGATGGCGCGCCGCTTCGCCCCGCAGTGCTCTGGATGGATTGCCGCGCCGCGGACGAAGCCGAGCGTAGCAGCCGGTCGAAGAACCCGGTCATGGATTATGTCGGCGGTGCCAATGCCTCGGAATGGCTGATCTCCAAGGCCATGTGGCTGGCCGGTCACGAGCCGGCGGTCTATGCCGGTGCCGACATTATCTGTGAATGCCTCGACTATATCAATTTCATGCTGACGGGCCGCTGGGTCGGCTCGCGCATGAACGCCACCTGCAAATGGAACTACGATTCCGTCCAGAGGCGGTTTCCCGCCGAACTCTATGCCGAATTCGGCGTCGTGGGGCTGGAGGCGAAATTGCCGCCCGATATCTTCGCTGTCGGCGCGCCGGTCGAGATCGTCAGCGCCGCCGCCGCCGAACATCTCGGCCTTGCGAACCGCCCGATCCTGTCGCAGGGCGGCGTCGATGCGCATATCGGCATGGTCGCCGCCGGCACCATGAAGCCCGGCGAGATGCTGATGATCGGCGGTACCTCCATCGTCCAGCTCTTCCAGCTCGACAGCCAGCGGCCGATGGATGGTTTCTGGGGTCCATATCCGCATGCGCTGGTCGATGATCACTGGCTGGTTGAAGCCGGCCAGGTCTCCGCCGGATCGGTGCTGACCTGGTTTGAGAAGAACCTGTTCGAACTCGATGCGGCTGGTAGTGCAGCACTCCGCGAGAAAGCTGCCGCAATACCCGTCGGCGGCACGGGTCTCGTGACGCTCGATTATTTCATGGGCAACCGCACGCCCTATCGCGAGCCGCTGCTGCGCGGCGCCGTCATTGGCCTGTCGCTCGGCCATGACAGGGCGAGCCTTTATCGCTCGGCGATCGAAAGCGTGGCGCTCGCCTCGGCCAATGTTCTCAAGCGCGTGGCTGAACTGGAGGTCCCTGTCGAACGCATCGTCTCCTCCGGTGGCTATGCCAAGAATCGGCTCTGGCTGCAGGCAACGGTCGATGCGATCGGTATGCCGGTCGAGCTGCCCCGCGAGGCCAATCTCACCATCATCGGCGCGGCTGCAGCGGCTGCCACCGGCGTCGGCCTCGTACCTGATCTCTTCGCGGCGGCCGAAGCAGTTCAACAGGAAGCGACGGTCATCGCGCCCGATCTCGCGGCGCATGAAATCTACAAGCAATTGCTCGGCGAATATCTTGAGGCTACAGAACTGCTGATGCCGCAATCGCGGCGGCTGGCGGCCAGCCAGCTCAGGGGGTAGGCCGAATGAAACCCGACTGCATCGAACGCGACTTCGAGCCCCGCTCGCTCGCTACCGGGTAGCTCGTTTTTCTTCGTCACATGAACGGGCAGCCATCTCTCAAGCGTCATGGCGCGCCGATTGCCTTTATGTGGGGCTCGGGCTTGCAACCAGTACTTATCTCCTAAAGTCTATGCCGGCTTCTCAACTAGGCAGCGGCGCTGCCGGGTCGATGAGGTTCTCTTCCCTCAGCTCGGACCATAGCGCTGTCGGGATAGGCCATCGCATAAATTCGAGATTTTGCTCCAATTCGGCGACGGAACGCGCGCCCGGAATGACGCTGACGACTTGCTTGTGCCCCAGAGGGAACTGAAGTGCGGCAGCGGGGAGGGGAACATTGTGCTTCTCGCAAACAGCATGGAGGCGGGCGACGCGATCCAGGACCGCCGGGGGGGCGATTTTGGTGTTGAATGTCGCATCCTTGACAGGCCCGGTGACAAGAATTCCGGAATTGTAGGGTCCGCCGATGACGATTTTCGTTCCTTTCCTTTCGCAGGCCGGAAAGAGGGTCGCCAGCGGCTCCTGTTCAAGCAGGGTGTAACGCCCGGCCACAAGAAAGTAGTCGAAACGGCCTGCTTCGACGAAGTCGGACAGCATCTGCCATTGGTTGATGCCGACGCCTATCGCCTTGATGACGCCTTGGGATCGCAGGTCATCAAGCGTCGGATATGCTCCTTCCATCGCTTCCTTGAAGCGGCTGCGGGCAAAGGGGTCTTCGCCCGGCTGAAAATGGATTGCTTCATCGGGATCATGGATGGCGAGCATATCAATGTAATCGGTCTGCAGGCGCTTCAACGACCCCTCGATGGAGCGCAGCACCGCATCACGGGAATAATCGAAATCGGCGCGAAATGGTGGTGCCCCATCCCACAGGACCGGCTTTACTTCACTATCGGGAATAGGGACCAGATCATAGCCGACCTTTGAGGATATGACGATCTCCGAGCGCGGAAGGCTCTGAATGGCGTCGCCAAGACGGGCTTCGGCCAAGCCGAAGCCGTAGACGGGAGAGGTGTCGAAGTAACGCAGACCATTGTTGAAGGCGGCATGGACCGTATCATGCGCAGCCTTTGGGTCGGTGGCGCGATACATGTTGCCGAGGCCAGTTCCTCCCAACCCCATTGTGGTGATCTGCAATCCCTGGGCGGTCACCGCTCTCGTCTGCATCTTCGACATTGATCTCCTGCCCCTTCTTTTTTGTACGGCTTGGGTTTCTGTTTAAAGACCCGCCACGGCCCATAGCGATCATCATAGATGTAAACTACTTGTCGTACAACACTGTAACCATACACATTGCGCCGAGCCGTTCTTGTAAATCGCGGTGGGTGTTACGGAAATAGGAGGTCGGCTGGTTGAGCGTACCGATGAAGAGTAGATGTTGCATGGCCGCTATCGACTAAAGGATCAGGGTCGCCCTGAAGTCGTTGACATTGGTCCCGGTGGGCCCTGTTTCGAACAGGTCGCCGATCGCCTTGAAGCCGGAATAGCTGTCATTAGCATCGAGAATGTGACGCGGATCGAGACCGGCGGCGCGCAGCCGCTTGACGGTCGAACCGTCGGCAAAGGCTCCGGCATTGTTTTCCGAGCCATCGATACCATCCGTGTCGGCTGCGAGCAGATGGATATCGTAACCGTCGAAGGCAAGTGCTGCTGCCAGCGCGAACTCCCCGTTGCGTCCCCCCTTGCCGCCCTTTGAGCGCAATGTCACCGTGGTCTCGCCGCCGGAAAGGATGACGACGGGCTTGGCGAACGGCCGGTTGCGGCCGGACACTTCCTTGGCGATGGCCGCATGGACGAGTGCCACGTCGCGGGATTCACCCTCGATCGCGTCCGACAGGATCGCGGCCTCGATGCCGCCCGCGCGGGCAAGCGCGGCTGCGGCCTCGAGCGATACACCGGCCGAGGCAATGATGTGGTGACTGTTGCGGGCAAAGGTCGGATCGCCGGGAAGCGGTGCGTCGGCTGCGGCCGAATTGAGGTGATCGATTGCTGCCTGCGGCAACTCGAGGCCGTACTGGGCGATGATCTCAAGTGCTTCGTGCCGGGTCGAGCGATCCGGCACCGTCGGCCCCGATGCCACATGGGCGGGGTTGTCGCCCGGGATGTCGGAGACGATCAGGCTGACGACGCGGGCCTTGGTCGCCGCCGCCAGCCGCCCGCCCTTGATGGTCGAGAGATGCTTGCGCACGAGATTCATCGCAGAGATCGGAGCGCCCGAGGCAAGCAGCATCTCGTTCAGCGCTATCTCGTCTTCGAGCGTCAGTCCTTGCGGCGGAGATGGCAGCAGCGCCGAGCCGCCGCCGCAGACGAGTGCGATGACGAGATCATCGGCGGAAAGATCCTTCACCGTCTCGACCAGCCGCTTCGATGCGGCAAGGCCTGCTGCATCGGGCACAGGATGCGAGGCTTCGATGATCTCGACGTGTTCTGTCTCGCAGCCATAGCCGTAGCGGGTGACGACGACGCCTTCGAGCGGGCCGTCCCAAATGCTCTCCAAGGCCCGGGCCATCTGCGCTGCCCCCTTGCCGGCGCCGATGACGATGGTTTTGCCTTTCGGCCTTTCCGGTAGATGCGCCGCGATCCCGGTCAGTGGATCGGCTGCCTTGACGGCAGCATTGAAAAGCGAGGTCAGGAATTCGCGGGGCGACGGGATGGAATGGGTCATGGAATGATTTGCCCTGGGAAGGATCGTCATGCGTAATCGTGCCGCGGTTGCCGTTGCAGGACGCCTTTGAGAATATCGGCTGCCTTTTCGGCGATCATGACAGTTGCGGCATTGGTGTTGGAGGAAATCAGCCGTGGCATAACGGAGCTGTCGCAGACCCTGAGATGATCTATGCCGCGCACCTTGAGTTCCGGGTCGACGACGGCGTCCTCGCCGCCACCCATGCGGCAGGTCCCGACGGGATGATAGGCGGAGCGGCCGTACTGGCGCGCGAACTGGCGGTATTCTTCCTGCGTGCGGATATTGCCGTCAGGAAGATGCAGCCGTTTGACGAAGTGCCGGAATGCCGGTTGTGAGAGGATTTCCTGACTGATCTTGATGCCGTCGACAGCGCGTTCGAGGTCGTAGGGCTCAGCAAAGGCATTGGGATCGATCGCAGGAGGAACGGCCGGATCTTTTGACCGCAGCGACACATGCCCGCGTGAGCGTGGGCGCACGTGATAGGAATTGAGCGTGCAGCCGTTACCACCTGGCACGCTGCCGATACCTTCCTCGACACCCGCGCCCGGTAAGAAGTGGAACTGCAGGTCGGGCGTCTTCTCCTTCCGGTCACCCCACCAGAAGCCGCCGCCCTCGACGATGTTGGATGCAATAGGGCCTTTGCCGAACAGGGCATATTCGATACCGGCGGCAATCTGCCAGTGGCGTTTTTTGTAACGATCAATGCCGTGGGAACCGCTAAGCTCGGCGAGAACATCGACATCCATATGGTCTTGCAAGTTCTTTCCCACTTGCGGTAGGTCTCTGACGACATCGATATCGAGTGCTCGCAACTCATCGGCGGGACCGAGGCCTGAGAGCATCAGCATCTTCGGCGAACCGATGGCGCCTGATGTCAGGATCACTTCACGCTCGGCGCGCAACAGCACCGGCCGGCCGTTCTCGATGATCTCGATGCCGACCGCACAACCGTTTTCGATGACGATGCGATTGACGGCGGTATCGGTGCGCACCGTAAGGTTCTTGCGGTGCGCGGCGGGCTTCAAATAGCCGACGGCCGTGCTGCTGCGCTTACCGTTTTTCGTCGTCGTCTGATAGAAGCCAGCACCGGCCTGCGAGCCCGCATTGAAGTCTGGATTGAAGGGAAGGCCTGCTTCCTGCGCAGCACGCACGAAAACGCGCGTCAGGGGATGCGGCGTCTGCGAGCTGACACCGAGCGGGCCTTCGGTGCCGTGATGGGCGCCGCCGAAGGTGTCGTTGCCTTCGGATTTGTGGAAATAGAGGCGAACGTCCTCATAGCCCCACCCGCTGCACCCTTCGAGATCGCGCCATCCGTCATAATCTTCGGGGCAGCCCCGAGTGAAGACCTGGGCATTGATCGAGCTGCCGCCGCCAAGCACCCGGGCCTGCGGATAGACCATCTTGCGCCCCGCAATTTCGCGCCCTGCGACCGTCTCATAACCCCAGATCAAAGGGCCTGCGGTCATCTTGAAGAAGCCGACAGGCAGATGAATATACATATTGCTGTCGCGCGGACCTGCCTCCAGCAAGGTCACGGACACATCCGGATCCTCGCTCAGGCGCGCAGCTAGCACGCATCCCGCCGAGCCGCCCCCGACGATGACATAATCGGCCATTCTCTCCTCCGTAAGATTCTAAAATGACGCCGTGCTCTCCTTGTTGTCTCGGCATCAATTCACCACCACAATCTCAAGTCTCTTGCTCCCCGTCAAGAGAAAGGGTACGGTTATAGTCTTGAAGGGTTGTCGTACAAATGGTATTGGCAATATCACTTCAGATGGAGATGTCGGGGAAACAAGGACGGCATCGCTATTTCGTCATTCAACGGGAGGTTTTCGAATGATCGATAAGATAAATCCGCATTTCGGCAGCATGAACCGCAGATCGTTTCTTGCCACGGTGGCAGCGGGTGCGACGGTCGCCGCCTTGCCCAAACAGCTTTTCGCTGCCGACAAACCGACGCTGGTCACGTCCATCCGCTCTCTTTCCAATCCTTATCATGCCGTCTGGAAGACTGGGGCCGAGGCCTTCGCCTCCGCCATCGGTCTCGACCACGTTACGCTTGTTTCCGAAGGCAATAGTGAGAAGGGTATCGCCGACATCAAGGCAATGCTGGCCAAGACCGGCGGCAACATGGTGCTAAATTCCGACCCCAACGACACGCCGGATGCCCGCCCGATCGTCGAGGCCTGCGCTAAGGCAGGCGCCTATGTCGTCACCCAGTGGAACAAGCCGAAAGATCTGCACCCGAAGGACTTTAACCCCAACTACGTATCGCATATTGAATTCGACGGCATCTCGAGCGGCAAGCAGATCGCCGAGATTCTCTTCAAGAGCATCGGCGGGTCCGGCGGCATCATCGCGCTGGGCGGCCAGATCTCGAACACCGCGGCAATCGAGCGCAAGAAGGGTCTTGAAGACGCACTTGCGGCCAATACCGACATCAAGCTCCTGGATTTCCAGGTTGCCAACTGGAAGTCGTCGGAGGCTTACGATCTGACGAGTAACCTTCTGACGCGCTTCGGCGACGACGTGAAGGGCATCTGGGCTGCTAACGATGACATGGGTACTGGGGCTCTCGAGGCGCTGCGTGCCGAAAATCTTGCCGGTCAAGTGCCCGTCGTCGGTGTGGACGGCATCAAGGCCGCAGTCGATGCGGTGCGCAAAGGTGAATTCGCCTGCACCGTCACCTCCGATCCATTCTGGCAGGGCGGCATGGGCCTTGCCATCGGTCTCGCCGCTCTTCAGAAAAAGTTCGACCCTGCAAAGGAGCCGGCCGATCATCGCGAGTTCTACGGCAAGGCTGTGCTGATCGCGAAGGAGAATGTCGAGGAATACTACAAGACCAATATCGAAACACATCCGACGCTCGATTGGAACGATCTTTGGGGTCGTGTGACGGGCGCCATCCGCGCATAGCAAGTACCATGTCTCCCCCGCAGCGGCGGCTCCTCCCGCGGCTGCCTCCTCGCTGGCAGGCGTACGGCGCCTGCCAGCTTTTCCGGATGACGCAACGAGGTGCCGCCTGTTGACCATCAATGCCGAAAACATCAAGACTGTGACAAAAAGCGAGCGGGCAGGTGCCATGCCGACTGTTGGAAGCCGCCTGTTCAGCGGGCCGAACCTCAAGCGCTTGCGCGCCTACGCTCCGGCGCTGGTGCTGGTCGCCCTCTGCATTCTCATCACTATCGCCAATCCCAACTTCATCGAGCCCCGCAATTTGGTGCGCATTGCCAATTCTGCTTCGGTGCCGCTGACGTTGGCGATGGGCCTAACCTTTATCATCCTTCTCGGCAGCATCGATCTCTCGGTCGAAGGCTCGCTTTCGGTAGCGGCGATGGTGACTGTCCTGCTCGCCACCAATGATGCCAATGCCAACGCCTATGGCTGGCTTGCGGTCATCGCGGCGATCGCCGCCAGCACTGTAATGGGTCTCACGACCGGCATCATCCAGACATATCTTAGAATACCGTCGTTCATGGCGACGCTCGGCGTCTGGTTTATCGGGCTCGGCATTTCCGTCTATATGCTTGGCGGTTCCGCCGTACGCCTCATGGATCCCTCGATCCGCGATCTGGCGCTTGCACGCTTTCTCGGATTGCCCTTCGCCGTCTGGGTGGCGCTTGCGGCGTTCCTGATCGCCTGCACCGTCCAATATTACACCCGCCTCGGCCGGCACATCATCGCGATCGGCGGCGGTGAGGACGTCGCTGAACTGTCCGGAATCAATCTTCGCCGTGTACGCATCATGGCCTTCGGCCTGGCCGGTTTCTTCTTCGGCATTGCCGGCGTCCTTGCGGCCGCGCAACTCGGCCGCTCAGACGCCGTTATTGCCGATGGCCGTCTGTTCGCCGCGGTCACCGCGGTCGTGGTCGGCGGCACGGCCCTGACAGGCGGTGAAGGTGGTGTCGTGAATACCCTCGTCGGAGTGCTGATCGTCACCGTTCTCAGCAACGGCATGATCCTGCTCGGCGTCTCGCCCTACGTGCAGCAGACCGTGCAGGGACTGATGATCATCGCTGCGGTAGCGCTGTCGTTAGACCGCCTGCGCCTCCAGATCGTGAAGTGACCCGCATGTTTTCAGTCAACGAGATCAGCAAATCCTTCGCCGGCGTTCACGCATTGAAGAACGTCTCGCTTGAAATCAGGCCGAACGAGGTCGTCGGCCTCATCGGTGAAAACGGTGCCGGCAAATCGACATTGATGCGCATTCTTGCGGGAACGCATCAGCCCGACAGCGGAACGCTTAAGCTCGACGGCCAGCCGTTGAAGCTGCGCAATGCCCGCGATGGTGCGGCCCAAGGCATCGGCATGGTGTTTCAGGAGCAGTCGCTGCTGCTCAACATCTCCGTTGCCGAAAACATCTATCTAGGCCAGGAAATCCAGTTCGTCCGCTTCGGCATTGTCGACTGGAAAGCGATGAGAGCAGCGGCAAAGCGCCAGCTCGACAAGATCGGCGTCGATATCGACGTGACCGCACGGACGTCGGAACTCACCTTTGCCGCGCGCCAGATGGTCGAGCTCGCCAAGGCTCTGACGCTGGAGGAGGCCGTCTCGCGACCGCTGGTGATCCTGCTCGACGAGCCGACCTCGGTCTTGAGCGGCAGCGATATCGACGTGTTGTTCAAGCGCGTCCGCTCGTTGAAGTCGCGGGCAAGCTTCGTTTTCGTCTCGCACCGGCTGGATGAAGTGCTGCGTATCTCCGACCGCGTCTACACGATGAAGGACGGACAGGTGGTGGCCGAGCATCTGGCAACCGATGTCACTGCTCCCGAGTTGCACGAGATCATGGTCGGTCGCGGCCTGCAATCGACCTATTACAAGGAAGACAAGCAGTTGCCGCCGAAGAGCGAGATCGTCGTCGATGCCAGCAGGCTGGCGATCGCTGGCGCCTTTAACGATGTCGATCTGCAGATCCATGCGGGCGAGATCGTCGGCATCGCAGGTGTAGTCGGCTCGGGCCGCGAAGAGGTGACGCGAACGATCGGCGGTTTCATGACCCATACCGGCGGAACCTTGAAGATCAACGGCGAGGCGGTTCATTTCCGCACCCCGGAACAGGCGGTTCGCAAGAGCATTGGCTACGTCCCGCGCGAGCGACGCGTCGAGGGGCTGGTGATGTTCCTGTCGATCGCCGAAAACATCACGCTTGCCGATCTATCCTCGGTGATGCGCGGCGGCGCGATCAACTACCGCCGTGAGCGGCAGCTGGCTGCCGACTGGATCAAGCGCCTACGCATCAAGGCGCCGGGACCCGATATCGCCTGCCGGAAACTCTCCGGCGGCAATCAGCAGAAGGTGGTTCTGGCGCGCTGGATGACGGCGGGATCGCGGATCCTGATCCTCGATCACCCGACGCGCGGACTCGATGTCGGGGCCAAGGAAGAAGTCTACGAGCTGGTCCGTGACCTCTCATCCCAGGGTGTCGCGATCCTTCTGATTTCCGATACGCTTGAGGAAACGATCGGCCTGTCGCATCGCGTGCTGGTGATGCGCGACGGCGTCGTTACCGCTCATTTCGATGCGGCGCCGGGAAACAAACCGGATCAGGTCGATCTCGTTCGGGCAATGGTGTGAGGAGAGCGTCATGACAAGCGTCAACAACATGAAAACTCTCCTCGCCGCGGGCTGGATGCAAGGGGCGATACCGCCTGCCTTGCTGGTGGTGCTGGTGCTGATCATCGAGCTTGCGGCACCGGGCTTCCTGACCGGTGACACGCTGCTACTTCTGCTCTCCAATACCGCCGTGCTTTTCATCCTGGCGGCTGGTGTCACCTTCGTCATCCTGATCGGCGGCATCGATCTGTCGATCCAATCGGTGGCGTCGCTGTCGAGCGTCATCCTGGCACAGCTTCTGCCGCAGATCGGCATGCTGGCCTTTCCCGTGGCAATCCTGTCGGGTCTCGTTTTCGGCGCGCTGAGTGGCTATGTCCATGTCCGCCTCAAGGTGCCATCCTTCGTGGCGACGCTGGCGACCGGCGGCGTCGTGGCCGGTATCGCATTGTGGGCCGCTGCCGGCCGGGCGATCACCATCGAGGAGGGCGGACGCGAAAACACCGCCTGGATCAACGGGACGTTTGCCGGGCTGCCGACCGTCATCTGGATTGCCGCGATCATTGGGATCCTCGCCTTTTTCGGCCTCAGATACACGCGCTTTGGCCGTCATAGCCTGGCAATCGGCGCCGGTGAACCGGCCGCGATTGCCGCCGGCATCAACGTCGAACGCACGAAGATCGTCGCCTTTGCGATCTCCGGCATGCTGGCCGCAATTGCCGGGGTCATCCTTGCTGCTCGTCTATCGAGCGGTTCGCCCAATCTTGCCAATCAGCTGCTGCTGCCGGCAATCGCCGCCGTCATCGTCGGCGGTACCGCCATCACCGGCGGTCTCGGCGGTGTCGCCCGCACGGCCGTCGGCGCGCTGATCATCTCGATCGTGCGTATCGGCATGACCTTCATCGGTATCAACATCTTCGCCGAAAACGTCGTCTTCGGTTCGGTGCTGATCCTCGCCGTCGCCATCACCATCGACCGCAGCAAGATTGCGATCATCAAATGATGGGCCGCGCGCAGACGGCACCAGCAAACAAAAAAGGCCGCGCATTGCAGCGCGGCCTTCGGAAGACGAAGCGACCGTCACATTGTGTCCAGACCGATCAGCTCGATCTTGTAGCCATCCGGATCTTCGACGAACGCGATATGCGTGGTGCCGTGCTGCATCGGGCCTGGCGGGCGCGGGATCTTGGCACCCTGCTTCTCGAGCGCGGCGCAGACGGCGTAGATGTCGTTGACGCCGAGTGCCAGATGGCCGAATCCGGTGCCGAGTTCGTAAGGTTCCTCGCGGCCCCAGTTGTAGGTCAGTTCGATGACGGTGTCCGTCTCCTCGGGACCGTAACCGACGAAGGCATTGGTGAACTTTCCGCCCGGATAATCATCCCTGCGGAGAAGCGTCATGCCGAGCATTTCGGTGTAGAACTTGATCGACCTGTCGAGGTCGAACACGCGGATCATGGTGTGCATATTTCGAAATTGGCCGGACGCGGCGGTCATAATACGGATCCTCCTGCAAGTTATCGATTTTACACTGGTTTTTAGCGAAGGGCGAGCATGGAAAAGATCGCCGCACTTGATGTTCGGGACCAGTGTTGTATGATAACCATGTAACTGACCCAGTTGTCCAGATGTTTTCCCGCCTAACCGGAGCAACAGAATGAATGCCTTCCCGCCCCTTCAGGAAAGAGCGCTTGCAGCCCTTTGCGCCGCAATGCCGGCGGACCTGATCCTGACGGAAGGCGAGGCGCTGGAGCGCTATAGCCGCGACTGGTCAGGAGAGCATTACGGCCGGCCGCTGGCCGTGGCGCGGCCGCGCTCGGCCGATGAACTCAGCCGCCTGATGGCGTTTTGCCATGAAGAGAAGATCCATGTCGTCCCGCAGGGCGGGTTGACCGGGCTGGTTGGCGCAGCCGTGCCGAGCTATCCGGGCGGCGAGGTTGTCGTTTCACTGGAGCGGATGAACAAGGTACGCTCCGTCAATCCGATCGATTTCGCCATGGTTGTCGAGGCCGGCTGCATTCTCGAAGATGCCAAGCGCCACGCTGAAGCAGCCGACTGCATTCTGCCGATCACCTTCGGGGCGCAGGGCACCTGCCGGATCGGCGGCAACGTTTCGACCAATGCCGGCGGTTTCAACGTGCTGCGCTACGGCATGACCCGCGACCTGGTGCTCGGCCTCGAGGTCGTGCTTGCCGACGGACGGATCTGGAACGGTCTGCGCACGCTGCGCAAGGACAACCGCGGCTATGACCTGAAACAGCTTTTCATCGGCAGCGAAGGCACGCTCGGCATCGTCACCGCCGTGGCGCTCAAGGTGTTTCCGAAGCCGGAGCAGGTGGAAACCGCGCTGGTCGGGCTGGCCTCCGTGGATGATGCCATGCAGCTTTATGCGCGGGCGCGCCGCCAGTGCAGCGACCTGCTGACGGCATTCGAGCTTATCCTGCGCGGCGGCATAGAGATTGCCATCAATGCCCGCGACGATATCCCCGATCCCTTGGCCGAGGCCTATCCCGTCTATGTGCTGATCGAGGCTTCGGCGGCCGGACGCGTCGATCTTCGCGCCCTGCTCGAAGGATTTCTCGGCGATGCCTCCGATCTGGTCCTCGACGGCGTCATTGCCAGCAGCAAGGCGCAGGGCGACCGGCTCTGGCTGCTGCGCGAGATGATGGTCGAGGCGCAGGGCCGCGGCGGACGATATCTGAGGACCGATGTCTCGGTCTCGATCTCGAGCCTGGCCGCCTTCGTCGGCGACACGCTCGAGGCGCTATCGCAGAAACATCCGGAGGCGATCGCGGTCACCTATGGTCATGTCGGCGACGGCAATATTCATCTGAATATCGTCCCACCGGCCGGCATGGCGGCCGACCAGTTCGACAGCCTGTTTCATGCCACCGAAGAGGTGATCTTCGACATCGTCGACAAGCATGGCGGCTCGATCAGTGCCGAACATGGGATCGGCCGCGTCAAGCAGGAGGCGTTTCTGAAACGCGCCGACCCCTTGACGCTTGAGCTTTCGCGCCGGATCAAGGATGCACTCGACCCGAGGCATCTTTTGAGCGAGGGTCGGATACTGGCAAGCGCAGATGGCATGGCAGAGGGGTAGGGAATGACGCTGAAACTCGACAAGGTCAATCGGGGCCCGCATCTGTCGACGCTGGTCGCAAGCTCGATCTCGCGCGAAATCGCGCAGGGACGCCTGCTGCCGGGTGATCAGCTGCCGACCGAACAGCAGCTCGCGCAGACCTTCGGTGTCAGCCGCAACGTCGTGCGCGAGGCGATCGCACGGCTGCGGTCCGAGGGCCGCATCTGGTCGCAGCAGGGCCGCGGCGCCTTCGTCGCCGACCAGCCGAACGCCACGACATTGACGATCGATTACGAAGCCCTGCAGCAGGCGGCGGCCTTCCAGTCGCTATTCGAGCTCCGCGGCATTCTTGAAGTCGAGGCGGCCGCCCTTGCCGCTAAGCGCCGGACCGGCGACGACCTGACGGCGATGAAGGATGCGCTGGTGACCATGCGTGATGCGCCCTACGGCAGCGTCATGTGGCTGAAGACCGATCTCGAATTCCACAAGACCGTCGCTGCGGCGACGGGCAATCTCTACATGGTTCAGTTCCTGATGTTCGTTTCCGAGCGGGTGCGCGAAAGCATTCTGGCCTCCGGCAACCAGCAGCGCTCCGAGGATCTGGCGGCCGTGACGCTCGGCGAGCATCAACGCATTCTCGATGCCATCGAAGCGGGCGACGGCGACGAAGCCCGCGATGCCATGCGGGCGCACCTCCACGGTGCCGCAAACCGCGTCGGGCTGGCCGGAGAACAACCCGAATAATCTGTTGAGGATAAGACATGACTGGAAGACTTGAGGGAAAAACCGCTGTCGTGACGGCAGCCGGGCAGGGGATGGGGCGCGCCACGGTGCTCGCCTTCCTGCGTGAAGGCGCGCGCGTCTGCGCCACCGATATCGATGCCGCAAAGCTCGATACGTTGCGCGATCAGGCGGGCGTTACCGCGCGCAAGCTCGATGTGCTGAACCCGGCGGAGATCATCGCCTTCGCAAGGGAAATCGATGCGCCGGACATTCTCTTTAACTGCGCCGGTTTCGTGCATCACGGCTCGATCCTCGAATGCGACGAGGATGCCTTCGACTTTTCGGTCAACCTTAACATTCGCGCCATGTACCGGATGATCCGCGCCTTCCTGCCGGGCATGATCGCCCGCGGCGGCGGCTCGATCGTCAACATGGCATCGGTCGCCTCGACCGTGATCGCGGCGCCGAACCGCTTCATCTACGGCACCACCAAGGCTGCGGTGATCGGGCTGACGAAATCGGTGGCGCTCGATTATGTCGGCCAGGGCATCCGCGCCAACGCCATCTGCCCCGGCACCGTCGAAAGCCCGTCGCTGCAGGACCGCATGCGGGCGCTCGGCGATTACGATCAGGCGCGCGCCGGCTTCATCGCCCGCCAGCCTATGGGACGCCTCGGTACGCCCGAGGAAGTCGCCGACCTCGTCGTCTACCTCGCCAGCAAGGAATCGGCCTTCATGACCGGCAATGCCATCGTCATCGATGGTGGCTGGGCGAACGCCTGAAGACACATCTTAAAAACGGACAATCGATATGAAGCTTCTGAGATACGGTGAGCGCGGCGCCGAAAAGCCCGGCATTCTCGACAGAAACGGCAAGGTCCGCGACCTCAGCGGTCATGTCGACGACATATCAGGCGATAGTCTGACGGCTGCAGGTTTGGCAAAAATCGCCGCGATCGATATCGAGAGCCTGCCCGTCGTTGCCGAGCCCCGCCGGTATGGCCCCTGCGTCTCGTGCACCGGCAAGTTCATCTGCGTCGGCCTGAACTATGCAGACCACGCTGCCGAGACCGGTGCGGCCATTCCCGAAGAGCCGATCCTGTTCATGAAGGCGACCAGCGCCATCACCGGCCCCAACGACAACGTCATTATCCCGCGCAAGTCGAAGAAGACCGACTGGGAAGTCGAGCTCGGCATCGTCATCGGCGACGAAGCCCGTTACGTCACAGAAGCCGACTCAATGAAACATGTTGCCGGCTATTGCCTGATCAACGACGTTTCGGAGCGCGAATTCCAGGCCGAGCGCGGCGGACAGTGGACCAAGGGCAAGTCGGCCGACAGCTTCGGCCCGATCGGCCCCTGGATGGTGACGCGCGACGAGGTCGCCGATCCCCAGGACCTGAAGATGTGGCTCTCCGTCGACGGGACGATGCGGCAGAACGGCTCGACGAAGACGATGATTTTCGGCGTCTCCTTCCTCGTTCACTATATCTCGCAGTTCATGAGCCTGCAGCCAGGCGATATCATCTCGACGGGCACGCCGCCGGGCGTAGGCCTCGGCATGAAGCCGCCGCTGTTCCTGAAGGCCGGGCAGACGATCAAGCTTGGTATCGAGGGTCTGGGCGAGCAGACGCAGCTGACTGTCGACGCTGCCTGAGAAAAGGTCGGGGAGCAGCCCCTGCTGCTCCCCGATCAGCGAAGGTTCATGACACCAAGCATGCGCAGGGCCGCACAGGCCGCGCCATAGCCGTTGTCGATATTGGTGACGAGCAGGCCCGGCGCGCAGCTTGCCAGCATCGCGTTAAGTGCTGTGCGGCCTTGCTCGGCCGCCCCATAGCCGACCGAGGTCGGCACGCAAATCAGGCTGCCGCTGTATAGACCGCCCAGAACGCTGGCCAGGGCTGCGTCCATGCCGGCGACGGCAACGACAACAGGAAAGCGGCGGATCTCCTCAATCCTGTCCATCAGTCTCCAGAGCCCGGCGACCCCGACATCGATGAAAACGGATGCTTCGACGCCTGCGTGGCGAAGCGTACGCTCCGCTTCGCGGGCGGCGGGTGCGTCCGACGTGCCTGCGGCCACGATCGCGACGTTTCCGGCCAAGGATACCGGCGGAACCGGGCCGAAGAATGCGGTTTGCGACAGCGGACACCACTCTGTAGCGGCCTTCAATTCACCCGAAAGTGCCGCGAACTTCTCGGCGTCGAGACGCGTCAGGAGCAGACCGGCCCGCTGGCTGGCGCTCTGAAGGATCGCCGCAATCTGCTGTGGTGTCTTGCCGGCACAGAAGACAGCCTCGCTGAGGCCGATGCGCTCGGCCCGGGCGAAATCAAAGACGACATCGCCGCTCATGGCCTGACCCCGAGGAAAGCGCTGCCATTGCGGTAGGGTTCGAAGGTCAACGGGCCGTTCCTGTAACCGCGGGGCAGCATGCCGCGCAGGTCGTTGCCGACGTCATTCATGGCTGTTGCCAGTGCCAGCGCATCGCGATCAAGCTCGATGGCGATGCCGCTGCGCCGCACGCGGCAGCGGACGGTTTGCGGCCTGAGCGTCTCGGTCAGGAACGTCTCGATCCGGTGCACGGCCTCCAGCATTTCCGGCTCGATGGCGATCGAGGTTTCGATGCGGCTCGAGAGGCAGGGAGAGGCGGGCAGTTCCGAGAGCGCGGCGAGGCCTGCATCGCGCGCCAGCTGGCGCACACCCTGCTTGCCGATACCGGCCTCAACGAAAGGATGGCGGACGGAGAAATTCTTTGCCACTTCGAGCCCCGGACGATACTCGCCGAGATCGTCAAGATTGGTCCCGGACAGCAGCTGGCGGCTCGACCGGGCGGCAATGGCGCCGTAGAGATTGCCCTTGCAGAAGAAGCAGCGGTTGACAGGGTTCCTGAGATAATCCGGATCGGAGAACTCGCCGGCATCGATGATATCGAGGTCGAAGCCTTCGCTCCCCGCCAGCATCTTGACGCGCTCGGTGGCCTCTCCGGGGACCGCAGCCGAGACCGCGTGCATGATGTTCACGCGGGCCGGTCCGAGGAGCCGCGTCGCAATGACCGCCAGCGTCAGCGAGTCGATACCCCCACTGACTGCGATCGAGACGTCGCCGAGCGAGGCGAGACATTCCTCCAGAGCCTTTCTCACAACAGGTCTCCTCTCTTCTGTTTCAACAGGCCTTCGAGAAGTCTCCTCAGGCTGCGGCGTGCCGCGGCACCCGGGGTCGATGTCAGGTTGTCGGCTTCGAGCTTGGCGGTGCGGCCCGAGGGGCGGTCGACGAGCTTAAAGGCGTAGATCTTTCCCGCGTGTTCGACTGTTTCCTGCTCGCGGCTCAGCGTCATCCGCTCCGCGGTCATGGCACGGACTCCGATCGTTGTCGTTTCGTCGAGTATGGCGGCGGCGACATCCCTGCTTTTCGATGGGTCGGCAAGCACCTGGAGATGCGTCATCATCCGGCCCTTCTTGCCGAAGACGGGCATCTGGACGACGTCGCGCACATCCGGGCGATTGCGCAACCGGGCCACCGCCTGGGCAATGTCTTCCCCGGTCTGGTCATCAATCTCGCATTCGAGGACCGCGACCGTGTCGTTGAACGCAGATACCTCTTCCCGGCGTTCGAAGGCCAGCAGCCGCAGGCAGTTGCTGACGCCGGGGAGCCGCTTTGTGCCGAAGCCATGGCTTGATCCCTTCAGAGCCCGGCGGCCGGGCGCGATCTTGCTCCTGCAGAGATAGGCAAGGATGGCGGCACCCGTCGGCGTGACGCGCTCGCCGCCGATCCCGTCATCGATGACATCGAAATCTTTTAGCAGGTGCACGGTCGCCGGAGCCGGAACCGGGAGCAGGCCATGCGCGGTCTTCACCCGGCCGCCTCCAAGCGGGATCGGGCCAACGCTCCAATGCGCCGCGCCGACCTGCGTTATCAGCCAGGCCGCAGAGACGATGTCGGCGATCGAATCCCACGCGCCAACCTCGTGAAAGGCGACGTTTTCCGGCGTTGTGCCGTGGACTTTGGCTTCCGCTTCCGCCAGCTTTTCGAAGACACCGGTCGCGTGACGGATGGTTTCTCCGTCGAGCGCCGAACGGTTCAGGGCATCGCGGATGTCGCGCCAGGCGACATGATCGTGATGCCCTGCATGAGTGCGATCGTGCTCCGCATGACCATGATCATCTCCTGCGTGACTGTGCTCATGCTGCTGGTGGTCGTGATGGTCATGATGATGATTGTCGTCATGCGGGTGATCCGCCCCGTGTTCGGCATGATGCACCTTGAAGCGACTGCCGGTCAGCACGCCGTCGTGATGCGCCACGAGTTTGCACTCGACGTTTTCGATCAACGGGCAGCGCTTCAGCGCCGCCTGCAGGCCGGTATTCAGGTCCGGCCTGAGGTCGAGCAGGGCTGCCACGAACATGTCGCCTGCAATGCCGCCGACGGGGTCGAGGTGAATTTCAAGCACGGTCATCCGTCCTATTTTCCGTCCGCCGCTTCAGTCAGCGAAACACCGTTCGCAGCCGCAATGACATCCGAAAGGGCTGGCACGAAGGATTGACCGCGCCCTGCGGCAACCGCCGTCGCGAAGCTGTTGCGCACGGCAGCGCCAACCGGATTGACCGCCTGCAGCGCCTGGGCCAGCGATGCCAGATAGGACATGTCCTTTAACGCGTTGGCCATGGCGAAGCGCTGAGCGTTTTCGTTGCGGTTCAACACGAACTCGAAGAAGGCTTGATAGAAACCGCAATCCATGCGGCTGCCGCGCAGCACGCTGTCGAACACATGAGGGGTAAGCCCCGCTTTTGCGGCGATCATCAATGCTTCCGAATAGATCGCCGAATACCCCATCGACACAAAGTTGTTGAGCAGCTTCATCGTATGGCCGGTTCCGGCCGGGCCGGTCTCGATGATGCGGGCGGCAAAGGCTTCGAGGATTGGCCGGGCGCGGGCGATGCCATCGGCGGAACCGCCCGCCATCACATCCAGCTTGCCTTCGGCCGCTTCCTTCGGCGTGCGTGCGAGCGGCGCATCGACGAGCGTGATGCCCTGTTGGGAAAGCTCGGCGGCAAGCTTGATCGTCACGGCAGGGTTGGATGTCGAGCAGTCGATCAGCAACATGCGCTTGCCGGAGGCAAGCAGTCCATCCGGACCGGACAGGAGCTGCTGGACCTCTTCCGATCCGGTGACGCAGAGGATCACCACGTCGGATGCCAACGCCAATTCCTTGGGCGTCCCCGCCTCGGCTGCGCCGAGCTCCTTCAGCCGTTCGACGGCTTCGCGCTTGCGGTGCGCCATCACCGCCAGCGGCCAACCCTTGTTGACGAGATTGGCTGCCATGCCGGAGCCCATCGCGCCGAGACCGATGAATCCGATTTTCTCTTTCATGCTTTCCTCCCGGTTGTTTCCGTGGCCCGATATGCGGGCTTTTGCTTTTTCTAGTGGTATGGTTTAGCAACGGCAGTATTGGCAGCCCGGCGCCGGACGGCGAGATTGGACTTCGGAACGGAATGAAGGACAGGGATAGCGCGGTTTTCAACTCGATCCCGCAGGCGTCCAGCCTGCGCAACGGACTTGCCGAGAGCCTGATCGCGCATATCGAATCCGGCGATCTGAAGCCGGGGCAACGGTTGCCTACCGAGCAAGCGATCATGGAAGCGACCGGCGTCAGCCGCACGATCGTTCGCGAGGCGCTGGCAACGCTGCGGGCCAAGGGTCTGATCACCACTCGCCAGGGACTCGGCGCATTTGTTTCGAGCAATCCAACGCCGCGCTCCTTTTCCATCATTCCGAACGACCTGGAATCGATCGACGAAGTGCTGCGGGTTCTCGAATTGCGCCTCGGCGTAGAATACGAGGCCGCCGGTCTTGCAGCGCGGCGCCGTACGTCGGAGGACATCGTCCGCATGCAAGATCGACTCGACGCACTCGACAGAGCGGTCGCTGAAGGTGGTTATGGGGCCGAGGAAGACTTTGCCTTCCATCGCTCGATTCTCGTCGCCACGCAGAATTCTTATTACGGACGGCTGTTCGACACGTTCGGCACAGCAATGGTGCCGCGTCAGTGGGCGCATCTCGATCAGATGACGGCGACCGAACGTCAAAAGCATGGCGAGCGGATGCGCAAGGAACATTACGCGATTTTTGTCGCGATCCGCGACGGCAACGAAGCCGCTGCCCGCAAGGCGCTGCGCAATCACCTGTCGAAGAGCACCGCGCGCTTCGAAGAGTTGCGCGACGCCAACCTTCATCGCTAGCCGCTCACGCCGCATATCGAGGCACGACATAAGGCCCCTCCGGGATGATGGCGACATCGGCATCGCCGCTGGCGCTGATGCTGCGGGCGATCGCCGCCTGGATATCGTCGATCATGCCGACGCCTGTCAGCGTCCGGTCGTCGCAAACAAGTCCCGTCGTGTAGAGTTCGACGCTGCCGAGCCGCATCGGCTTCAGCTGCATCTCCGTCTGCCACTCGTCGATTTCGGCCAGGCTCTTTGCCGTCAGCGTCGCCAGGAAGCGTTCCGGGCCGAGCTCGACCAGCCGCGCCTGTGCCTCGCGGAATTCAGGTGAGCCGAAACCTTCCGAACATTCCGAGGCGATGATCAGCGTGCCGCCGGGCTTGAGGATGTCGAGCGGTGTTACCATGCCCTTGATCGTCTGGTAGTAGGTCTTGTCGAGCGGATAGCCGGCCGAGGAGGTGATGACGGTGGAGAATTTCCGGCCAAGCGGGATCTGCGTTGCGGCACTGACGAAGTCGACGGCCGCTTGATGGCTGGCGATGATTTCACCGAAGGTAACGCAGACCAGGTCACGATCCTCGTCGAGCACGGTGTTCAGTGCATAGACCTCACCGAGCATCCGAACGATTTCCAGCTGCTCCTCGTGCAGCGGATTGCCGATGAGGTTGCATTGCACCGCCAGCGGATCTTCCATGAAGCGCGCGGAGTGGAACGTCCGGATCGTTTCGTGATGGGCAACGCCGGGGGCAATGACCTTTCGCCCGCCCGACCAGCCGGCCATGAAATGCGGCTCGACAAGGCCGGTGGCGATCCTGAGATCGGCTTCGGCAAACAGCCGGTCGAGCTTGACCGGCGTGTTCCGCGTCTTGGTGAAGCCGAAATCGATATGCGCGTCCTCGTCTCTGGCATAGTGGTTCTCGACCCGGACATTTTCGAGCACCCAGGGATCGCCGACGAGTTCGGCCAGTTCCTCGCCGAGATTGGGCCGGTGCAGGCCGGTGGCGACCAGCACCGAAATCTTCTCCTGCGGAATGCCGGACGCAATCATCGTCTCTATCATCGGGCGCAGAAACAGCCGGTTTGGCACCGGCCGGGTGATGTCGCAGATCAGGATGCAGACGCTTTGGCGGTTCTTTGCAAGATCAGCCAAGGGTTTGGAGGCAACCGGGTTGTGCAGCGCCTCGATAATCGCTGCCTTGCTGTCGGTAAGCTTCGGCAGCTGCTGCTTGCGGATCACGGTCGGCCGCGCGCCGGGCGGAAGCGTGATGTCGAGATGGGCGCGGCCGTAGGAAAGAGCGATCGTGTTCATCGTCACACCTGTTCCGCTACGCCGCCAAGATAAAGTTCGCGCATCAGCGACATATCCTTGAGATCCGAGATCGGCCCTGATGTGGCGATACGGCCATTCTGCATCAGATAACCGCGCGTGGCGACCGAGAGTGCAAGCCCGGCATTCTGCTCGACGAGCAGGACCGACGCGTTGAAGGTCTTGCCGATATCGAGAATGATCGCCTGGATTTCCTTGACGAGCAGCGGCGAAAGGCCGAGCGATGGTTCATCGAGGAGCAGCACACGCGGCCTCGCCATCAGACCGCGGGCGATTGCCAGCATCTGCTGCTGTCCGCCGCTTAGCGATCCGCCCTTCTGCTGACGCTTCGTCGCAAGAATCGGAAAGAAGCTCTCCATCGTCTTGACGTCGGCTTCGACGGCCTCGGTGTCGCGCCGCGCATAGGCGCCGAGGCGCAGGTTTTCCTCGACGGTCATATCGCCGAAGATCCGCCGCCCCTCGGGCACCAGAACGACGCCGCGCTTGGCCATGATATCCGGCGTGCGACCGGTCAGGTTTTCGCCAGCGAAAGTGATCGTCCCCGTGCGCGGTTTGACCAGCCCGACGATGGTGCGCAGCAATGTCGATTTGCCGGCACCGTTCGGCCCGAGGATGGTGATCACCTCGTTTTCGCCAAGAGTCACGGAGACATCGCGATTGACGAACGTTGCGCCATACCCGGTCGTCACATTGCAAACATCGAGCAGGTTCACAGCGCACCTCCGAGATAGACTTCGAGCACCTTCGGATTGGAAAGAACGTCCTGCGTCGGGCCATCGGCGATCTTCGATCCGAAATCGAGGACGACCAGCCGCTTGCAAAGCATCTGCATCAGCTTCATGTCGTGATCAATGACGCAGACGCTGATGCCGTGGGCCGGGAACTGCTTGACCAGACCGACCAGCGTTGCGGTCTCCTTGTCGTTGAGGCCTGCCGCCGGTTCATCGAGCAGGATCAGCGCGGGCCGCGTGGCCAGCGCCAGCGCGATACCGAGGAGACGCAGATTGCCGAAGGGCAACACGCCGGCGCGCTCATTTGCGAGCGCCGTCAGCCCAACGAAATCGAGCAGGGCGGCCGGCGTCGTCCACGGGTAGGGGCGGCTGGTGTTGCGCGCGTGCTCGCAGGCGATCTGGACGTTTTCCCAGACCGTGAGGCCGGGAAAGGCCATGGCCTGCTGGAAGGTGTAGCCGATACCGGCACCCGAGACTTCGTGGGCCGCAAGGCTGGTAATATCGTGACCGCGCCAGCGGACATGCCCCTCGGTCGGCCGGTAGACGCCGGTGATCACGTTGAAGAGCGTCGTCTTGCCGGAGCCGTTCGGGCCGACAATGCCAAGGATCTCGCCCTCTTCGATCGACAGATCGACACCTGATAATGCGGTGACACCGCCGAACTGCTTCTTCAGTCCGCTGATCTCAAGAATGGCGTTCATCGGCCTGCCTCCGAAGCATGCGTGGCAGTGGTTGCATGGCGGGACGCCTGCTTTGGCCCCGGGCCGCGAACGAGCCTGTTCCAGCCGTCGATGAGCCCGGCAATCAGGCCGTTCGGCAGCAGCAGGATCACCGCGATCAGGCAGACGCCGTAGAGAATGCGCGACTGGACCGGATCAAGGTTCAGAACCTCCGGCAGGAACGACACGAGGATGCCCCCCGCAATCGGCCCGAGAAGCAACCGGGCGCCACCAATCATCACCATCAGTGCCAGATAGATGCTCGGGAAGGAGGCGAACTGGCTTGGCGAGATGTGACGCAGGAAATAGGCGAGCAAGACGCCGGAGACACCGGCAAAGACGCCGCTGACGACGAAGGCGCCGATCTTGTGACGCCCGACATTGATGCCGAGCGAGGCGGCCAGTTTCTCGTTCTCGCGGATCGCGCGAAGCGTCCGGCCATAGGGCGATTTGATGATCGCCCAGCTGGCAATGGCGCTGAGTGCCACGAAGGCAAGAACGACGAAGTAATAGGGGATGAGATCATCGATACGCATGCCGAAGAAGCTGGTCGGCAGCTGCAGGTCGAGGCCGGTCGCTGCACCGGTGAAATCGCCGCCATTGGTCAGTATGATGGTCAAAAGCTGGCCGAAGGCGAAGGTCATGATGACGAAGTGGTGGCCGCTGACGCGCAGCGACGGCACGCCGATGATAACCGCGAAGGTGGCAGCGGCGATCCCGCCGAGCGGCAACGCCACCCAGAAGCCGATCCCGGTATCACGGGCAAGCAGAGCCGCCGCATAGGCGCCGACGCCGACAAGGGCGGCATGGCCCATGGAGAGAATGCCGGTCTGGCCGAAAAGCACCGAAAGGCCATAGAGCGCCACGATGTTGATGCCGGCGGAGATCGCCAGCGACAGCATGCGGTTGCTGGCGCCAAGCGCCGGGACGAAGGCAAGGATCGCCAGCACGACAAGGGCCGGGATCAGCGAGCGGAGCGACGAAAGTGAGGTGTTCATAGCATGCGCCTTTCGCGCGTCAGGCCATTTTCGGGCCGCTCGTGCCACCGAACAGTCCATTCGGGCGGAAGAGCAACACCAGGATCATCAGGGCGAAGGAATAGGCGTCGGTCCAGGCGGAGAAGCCGTAGCCGGCGCTGAAGCCTTCGACGATGCCAAGAATGAGGCCGGCAACGACAGCACCTGTCAGGTTTCCGAGGCCGCCGATCAGCGCCACGGCAAAACCCTTCATGACCATGGTGCCGCCGGTGAACGGCGTGATCGGGAAGAGTGCGATCAGCAACGCACCACCGAGACCGGCAAGGGCGCTGCCGAGCACGAAGACGCCGGTGATGTAGCGGCGGACGGGGATGCCCATCAATGCTGCGGTATCACGATCATCGACCGCTGCGCGAAGTGCGCGCCCGTAGCGGCTGCGGGTGACCATGGCGAAGGTCAGCGCGACGACTGCAATGGTGACCAGAATGACCATGACGCGAACCGAGGCAATACGCACGCCGCCGATCTCCCAGATGCCGGTGAGCGGGCGTGGAATGCTCTTCTGGTTCGGATCGTAGAAGAAGATAACGATGTGCTGCAGCACGACGATCAGGCCGAGAGAGACGATGAAGCCATTGGTTGGGCGCGTCAGCGTGAAGCGAAACAGTCCGCGCTCGAGCACGAAGCCCATGACGCCGACGGCAAGGACGGCGAGCACGAGAGCGATGAAGAATCCGAGGCCGGCTTGGACGGCTAGCCAGGTGACGATGCTGCCGACCATCAGGAATTCGCCATGCGCGAAATTGATGATGCCGGTCAGGCCGAAGATCAAGGTGACCCCGACGGCGATCAGCGTGATGACGCTCGCGATCGACAGGCCGTTGAGGATTTGCTGAATGAGAATGTCCACTGCTCTATTCCGCTGTTGCGGGGACCACACGACGCGGAGTGTCCCATTTTCAATGACGTAATTCCCGCCGGCGCATCGGCCGGCGGGAGCCGCATCGGCAGTTTATTCCGCAGGGGCTTCTGCGGGTGGCTGCTGCATCGCGCAGGAGATGTCGCCGCCGGGTGCCGCCGCGCAGACTTCGGTCGCGTGTGTCACTTGGTGACTCTTGTTGAAGGAGAGATCGTCGGAGACCACGCCCTTATGGTGCAGCGATTCGAGAGCTGCGACGGTCTTGTCCGGATCAAGCGAACCGGCCTTCGTCCAGGCTTCGGCGAGCATGTGGACATAGTCGTAGTAGAGCAGCGAGACCGAGGAGGTCACACCCTTCGGCGCGCCGGCAGCGAAGTAGGCCTTGAAATAGGTTTTCGCATTGGCGTTGGAGGATTCACCCCAGCAGATCGGGACGCAGCTCATGGCGACCGGCACGTCGGCGGTCAGGCCGCGTTCCTTCCAGATGCCCGGGTCGACGCCGAACAGGAAGTAGCTCGGGGCAACGCCGAGTTCGAGCGCCTGCGGCAGCGCGGTCAGGGTCGAGTCGCCATTGTACCAGAAGTGCACGACGTCAGGGTTCAGGCTCTTGGCGCGCGTCAGGAACGGCGAGAAGTCGGTGGTATCGGGCGGATAGGAAATGACTTCGGGGACTTCCTGTCCCTCGGCCTTCAGCGCCTTAACATAATAGGAGGTCAGGAACTGGCCGGTAGCGTCGTTGCCGACGATGACGACGGACTTTTTCAGCGGGTGGCCGACGAGCGGCGTCAGCAAGCTCAGAACCCCGCGGGCCGTCGAGCCGGAGCGCTGGAATTCCTGCGGCTCGGACTGGAAGAGGTAATGGTCTTCGGCGCCGGGGGCGACGGACTGCGGGTTCAGAATTTTTGCCAGCGTGCTGTTGCCGGCAAACTGGATCACCTTGGCGGGCTGGGTGATCTTCGTCATCGCCAGGGTAAAGTCGTGGGTTTCCGAACCGAAGATCGCCGAAACCTTTTCATCGCGAACCAGCTCCTGGGTCGCGGCAATGGCGGTGGCGATATCGGTGCGGTCGTCGCGCTTCACCATCTCGACCTTGTAAGTCTTGTCACCAACCTTGACGCCTCCCGCGTCGTTGATTTCCTTGACGGCGAGGCCGACGCCGGCCGGAAGCGTGTGACCGGCGGACACGAAGGCACCCGATTCAGCCGCGACGACGCCGATCTTGATCGTGTCCTCGGCGGCTGCCAATTGCAGTGACGCGCCGAGGCCGAGCGCAACAGAAATGCCTCCCAATACAAATGATCGCACGGTCTCATCCTCCCAGTGCAGATTTTGCGTACTTACCGGGTTGTCGTACAACCCTGTTTTCTGATAATTGGGTTGACGGAGAATGTCAAGCAAGTCTAACCAGACGGTGCCGGCCCGCCGGCCACCGCGAACGAGGGAGTGAGTTATGCGAACCAAGGGATTCGGCCGCACCGGCCGGAAGGTCAGCGAAATCGGCTTTGGCGCCTGGGCGATCGGCGCCGCCTGGGGTGAGGTCAACGATGAGGAGGCGCTTGCCGCGCTGCATGCAGCACTCGATACCGGCGTCACGTTCATCGATACGGCCGACGTTTATGGCGATGGTCATTCGGAGAAACTGATCGCAAAGGTGATGAAGGAGCGGGGCGGCGAGCGTCCCTATATCGCCACCAAGGCCGGTCGCCGCCTGCCGCAACAGTCGGTCGAAGGCTACAGCGCCGAAAACCTCGAGGGCTGGATCGACCGCAGCCTGAAGAACCTCGAGACCGATAGCCTCGATCTCGTCCAGCTGCATTGCCCGCCGACGGATCTCTACTATCACCCGGAGGTCTTCGGTCGCCTCGACAAGCTGGTCGAGAAGGGCAAGATCCGCAACTACGGCGTCAGCGTCGAGCGCGTCGAGGAGGCGCTGAAGGCGATCGAATATCCTGGCGTCATGAGCGTCCAGATCATCTTCAACGCCTTCCGTCAGCGCCCGATCGAGCACTTCTTCAAGCAGGCAGCGGAAAAGAAGGTGGCGATCATCGCCCGCGTGCCGCTGGCAAGCGGGCTGCTGTCCGGCAAGTTCAAGAAGGACACCAAGTTCGAGAGCAATGACCACCGGCTCTTCAACCGCAACGGCGAAGCCTTCGATGTCGGCGAGACTTTCTCCGGCGTGCCGTATGAGGTCGGTCTGGAGGCAGTCGAAAAAGTTCGCCCACTGGTTTCTGGCGATACCACCATGGCGAAATTCGCGCTCCGCTGGATCCTGATGTTCGACGCCGTCACGGTTGCCATTCCCGGTGCCCGCAATCCGGCGCAGGCGAGCTCCAATGCCGAGGCCGCCAGCTTGCCCGCGATTTCCGACAGCGCGATGCGGGAGATCAAGGCGATCTACGACACCTACATCAAAAACTATGTTCATCAGCGCTGGTAGGGAGATTTATACATGACAAGCCCGATCATCGATTCCCATCATCACTTCTGGGATCCGTCCAGCGGCGGCGACTATGGCTGGCTGAGCGGCCCGTTCGAGCCGATCAACCGCGTCTTCGAGCCGGCTGATCTTCGCCCGGCGCTGCAGAAAAACGGCGTCACCGGCACCGTCCTTGTCCAGACCTGGAACGATCTTGGCGAGACCTGGGACTTCATCCGCACGGCGGAAGCCACGGATTTCGTCGCCGGTGTCGTCGGCTGGGTGGACCTGACAGACCCGAAACTTGGCCAGACGCTTTCCGAGCTCAAGTCTTCGCGCGAGGGTAAATGGCTGGTCGGCGTGCGTCACCTGATCCAGACGGAGAGCGATCCGAACTGGCTGCTGCGCGCCGATGTGAAAGCGGGGCTGCTTGTCGTTCAGGCTTCAGGTCTTGTCTATGATCTGGTGCCCAACCTGCCGCAGTTGCCGTCCTGCATCACCACAACGCAGACCTTCGCTGAGATGCGCTTCGTGCTCGACCACATCTCGAAGCCCGAAATCCGCAATCGCGGCTTCGACGAATGGGCGGTGCTGATCCGGCAGTTCAGAGGGCAGCGCAATCATGTCTGGTGCAAGCTGTCGGGTATGGTCACCGAAGCGAACTGGCAGAGCTGGACGCCGCAGGATCTCAAGCCCTACGTCCATGAAGTGCTCGACGTCTTTGGCACGGATCGCTGCATGTTCGGCACCGACTGGCCGGTCTGCCTCGTCGCGGCGAGCTACGACCGCGTCGTCGAGGCGCTGCAGGAATGCCTCAAGGATCTTTCCAGTGCTGAGCGTGAACGGATCTTCGGGCTGAACGCCGTCGAGGCCTATCGTCTCCCCGGCTTTCAGGAGCGCAAGGCATGACAAGCAGGATCGGCTTTGCCTCGCGCCTCGGCTTCGGCGCCAGCGGCATCGGCACGCTCTATCGCGATGTCACCGAGGCGCAGGCCGCCGAGGTGCTGGCTGCGGCCTATGACGGCGGATTGCGCTATTTCGATACCGCGCCGCTCTACGGTCATGGGCTGAGCGAGTTGCGTCTCGGCACCTTCCTGCGGACCATCGACCGGCAGACGGTCACCGTCTCGACCAAGGCCGGCCGCTATATGGCGCCGCCCTATGGCGAGACGGTCGATTACGGCCTCTGGGCCTCGCCGCTGCGCCTCAAGCCGGTCTTCGACTACAGCTATGCCGGAACGATGCGCTCGCTAGAACAATCGGCAAACCGTCTCGGCATCGCGGATTTCGATCTGGTCTATATCCACGATATCGATCGCTTCACCCATGGGAATGCCTATGAGCGGCGCTTCAACGAGGCCGTCGAAGGTTGTTACCGGGCGCTCGACGACCTCAGAACGGCCGGTCACATCAAGGCGATCGGTGTCGGCGTCAACGAGAGTGATGTCGCGACGCGGTTCATCAAGGCCTGCGCGCTCGATGCCGTTATGATGGCCGGGCGCTATACGCTCCTCGACCGCACTGCTGAAGCAGACCTGTTGCCGGAGGCGGCGCGCCAGGGTGTGGAGATCGTTGTCGCCGGGGTGTTCAATTCGGGCATTCTCGCCACGGGTCCGGGCAATTCAGGCACGACCTTCGATTACGGCGCTCCGCCCGAGCATGTGGTCGTGAGGGCAAAGCAGATCGAGGAAATCTGCACGCATCACGGCGTTCCGCTGCAGGCGGCGGCGATCCAGTTTCCCTTTCGCAACCCGCAGGTCTCCGCTGCGGTCCTTGGCATGAGCCGGCCGGAACGCATTGCGCAGAACCTTGACTGGGCGAAGTTCTCCATCCCGAAAGCACTTTGGGGTGAGATCGAAGCGCTTTTCGAGTCCATCCGCCAATAGGCGAAGCCTAATGATGCTGGCGCGGCAGCCGCGCTGGCATCCTCAGCTACCGTTTGGGTATCCTAAGCATGCGACTGCAGACCGAAGCATCAAATCAGTTTAGGCCCCGATACAACGATCACATCGTATCGTCACATGCTTGCGCCACGACGACTCCAAAGGACAATTCGCAAAGATGACAGCAGTCCGACTGACAAAAGTGGTGGCAGAGGCGCTGTCCTGCCGGGTCCACTTGTGGCGCACGCTCGCCCGCCGATGGATCCCACCCTACATCGAGTAATTCCAAAACCTCCGCGGCAAGGCTGGCTTTGATGGCTTCTGCGGCGTTCTCAACGTGATCGTCTCTTTTGGCGTAGTGCAAAAGTTTCGCGATCCTAACATTACGGGCATTGTATAGAGGCGGTATTGAATCGTGGTCTTAACTAGGTCGCCTGCCTGAAGAAGGAAGAGCCAGCTGCAATCGGCTGTCTAAAGATCCTCAGTCCAATCGGAAAGCGGTTTGAGGAATAACTGCTGCAATACTCGCGATTAACACAGCGGCCTCTATGCCAGATTGCGAGGTTTTGATGGATCATTGGCAACGCTCCGTTCTTGATTGCACCTGCAGCTCCGATTAGTAACCGATGATCAGTTGCAGCAAGATGGTAGCGATATCTCCGAATGAATCAACAAAAGCCCAGAGCGACGCTACGAACCCTTGCCCAGTACCTCGGCATTTCCGTCACCACGGTTAGCCGAGCACTGAAAGATGGGGCCGAGGTAAACGCGGAGACTATCGATCGAGTTAAGCGCGCGGCTGACAAGCTTGGGTATAGGCCCAACACAGGCGGCGTTAATCTTCGCTCGGGCCGATCGCAGTCGATTGCAATGGTGCTTTCATTCGAACGACAAGAGCAGCTTAACATCGTGACTGCTTCACTCCTGGTTGGCGTCTCCACGGCCATGAGAGCGAGAGGGTTTCGCACCGGTATCGTTCCTCATCTGCAGCATGACGATCCGCTCGAGATTGTCCGCAATCTCGCCCGCGAAGGGTCTGTCGATGGCATCATCATAACCCATACACGTCCTCAGGACGAGCGCGTGAAATACTTGCTCGAAGTCGGGATGCCGTTCGTCACCTTTGGCCGAACGGAGCTTTTGAGCGCTCACCCTTATGTTGACATCGACCACGAACAGATCGGCGCGGACGCTGCAAAGTTACTGCTCGACAACGGACATCCGGCTCCCCTGCTTTTCGCGCCATCGAGCCAGTTCTCTTACAGTCTGCAATTCGTGAAAGGCTGGACTAAAACCTTCAACGCTCGCAACCTGACCGTGCCCGACGAATTGATCCACTTCTCCGCCACGACGCCGCAAAGCGGCGTTGATATGGCGCGCGAGGTGCTGCTCCGCCATCCAGAGTCGACAGGTGCCTTCGTTGCCTCGGACGAGGCGGGGTTGGGGTTCATCACTGCGATGCATCAGGCGGGTCGGCAGATCGGTAAGGATTTCGGCCTTATCACCTATGGCGGCGCGAGACTACACGACTTTCTGAGCCCACCGACAAGCGCGTTCCACTACCCGCACGCCGGAATCGCCGACCTGCTTTCCGAAATGCTCGCCGGCGCAATCGATGGCAACGACTACGCGCAACTCCGCCGCGTGGTCCCCGGTGAATTTATCGATCATGGCAGTCATATCCTTAAGCCATAAATATCCGTAACGTTATGGATCGGACTTCTGCGCTTTCGCGTGCGGAGGCCTAAAGCCAACGGTTTTGCGGTTGACAAACGCTCATTGATCGCTATTCGTAACGTTACGGATTGCGTCGAGCTACTCGACGTCGGCCGACAGGAAGTTAAAAAAGCCTGCCGCAATGGTCTTGAGGAGGACCACGCCCGCCGGCCACCGGTATCTGAGCCTTGGGAACTGATGTCGCGGTGTCGCCGGAAGCAGCGGAGAACTGAAACAAACTTCATGAGATTGGGATCCCGCGGCGGCCGATACCGCGCCGTTTCGGGAAGGAGAATTCGTGTGCTGCGCGGGATCCCCCGCCGGCTTGAGAGGAGGACCTTATGAACTACACAGTGACTAAATTGACCCGCAGCGCATCGTCGCTACTGCTTGTTACGGCAATAAGTCTTGCAACGACCGCCATCGCCCGCGCGGACGTAACCTTGACGGCGATGTTCCCCTTCACCAAGGTGGACCCCGACTATGCGCGGCTTCAGGAAACCTATGAGCGGTTTCATGCCGCAAATCCCGACATCACGATCAATTTCGACTACCTCGATCATGATGCCTATCATAACAAGATGCAGGCTTTGGCGATCTCGGGCAACTTGCCTGACATTCTCACACTTTGGCCCGGAAAACGCACCGGTTACCTCACGGGTCGCGGCTACGCCAAGGATCTTCGCGACCTCATCAAGCGCGACGGCGTCGATAAGCTCCTGCGCCCTGTGTCTACCCAGGCGCAGGCTGCCACCGGCGAGGTTTACGAGATCGGAGTGCCCTTCGTAAACTTTACCAATGTGGTCTACGTGAACCGCAAGCTGTTAAACGAGGTTAAGCTCGACTATCCAAAGACGCTCGGCGAAATGATCGGACAAGCGAAGACCATCCGCGCCGCAGGATATCGTCCGGCCGTCTTCGGCGATCAATCGAGCTGGGTGCTGCAGTCTTGCCTGCTGTCGGTGATGGTCGGTCGCATGGGCACACCTGAATGGTTTGCCAATGTCCTTAAAGGCGCCGATGGCGCAGCCTTCACGGATGCGCCTTTCGTCGGCGCGCTCAAGAAAATTCGCGAAATGGTCGATGCCGGCTTCATCGATCCCAGTGAGCCTTCTACGACACGCGAACAGGCGCTCTCCGCGTTCGTGAGCGGCCGTAGCGTCTACTTTATCGGAGGCATTTGGGAAGTGGTAAATCTTACTTCGGCCTTGCCGCCGGAACTGAAGGCGGACGTCGAAATTCATTCGCTTCCAGAAATCGAGGGCGCCGCACTCGCCGGTTCTGACTCCTCCTCCGGCCAGCCTTCCACGGGATTCGGCATGTCCGCCAAACTCGACGACACAAAGAGTGAAGCGGCGTGGAAGTGGATCAAGTTCAATCTCGATCCATCCAACAAGGACATCGATATCAAATACGGAATGCTGCCGATCTACGCTCAAGACGTGGGTATCGGCGACATGTTGAGCGATCCGCTGGCGAAGAAAAGCTACGCGTTTTCGTCGTCCATCACCCATGTGCTGCCGGTTCTTGATGATCGCCTGGACGCCGAAGGGGTTATGCAGGTCGTCAATGCCGGGTTGCAAGAACTGGTTCTAGGGTCGGTCACGCCGGAGGAACTCGCTGCAAAATACGAAGCCTGGGTCGGGGCGAACGACAGCAACCGTAAGGCCAAATAGACGCCCAGCTGAACTCCGAAGCAGCCTCGAAGGATGCTCTCGCCAGCGTTTGGCGGGAGTATCCCAGAAAATCTCACCCATCGCATCGATAAAGAGAGAGCCTGACGTGGCTTCCGTAGCAAAATCCGATCGCCTGAGCTATGCGATACTGACCACACCGGCTCTACTCATCTACGGGCTCGTGATCGTCATCCCGGTCGTCTACAGTCTCGTGCTGAGCTTCACCGACTGGGCGGGCGTGGGCATTCCGAACTTCATCGGCTTTACCAACTACGTGGTGATGTTTTCCGATCCCATCTTCTGGTGGGGCCTGCGAAACAACGGCCTTGTCATCCTGGTGTCACTGATCGGACAGATCCCGCTGGGCTTCTTCCTTGCCTATGTCATCTATCGACGCCTTGTGCGCGGCGTGGGCTTCTTTGAGGCCGTGATATTTTTTCCGGCGCTGCTGAGCCCCGTCGTCGTGGCGTTGCTGTTTGGGGTCGTCTTCGCCCCCACCGGCCTGGTTTCACAGATCATCGGCCGGGCTGTAGGCGATCCGATGTTTTCGCTCTCCGTATTCAATTCGAAGAACACGGCAATACTGCCCTATCTGATTGTGCTCCTGTGGATGTATACCGGCATCTACTTCATCATCTTTCTCGCCAACCTGCAGAAGACGAGTCCGGAGATGCTGGAGGCGGCCGTGCTTGACGGCGCAAATGAGTGGCACATCCTGAAGTCGCTTATCCTGCCGCAGCAGGTCCCCGTATTCCTGACTTCGGCGATCTATGCGGTCGCGGGAAGCCTCAAAAGCTTCGAAATTCTTTGGATCATGACAAATGGCGGCCCAAGCTACTACAGCAACGTGCTCGGCCTCTACATGATCCAGAATACCTTCTCATTCTACAAATACGGCTTCGGCAGCGCGATTTCGGTGGTCCTCATTCTGCTCAGCGTATTTCTGATTTTGATACTCTCTGCCATCGCCGCGCGGTTCACGCGCGCCTACGAAGAAGGGACCCGCTAGAATGTCGAGGTTCATCTCTGGTCAGGCCACGGTTCCAGTGCCGTTTCGGATTGCTGCCTACGCCGCGCTTGGATTCTTCACGGTATTTACGACGTTTCCGCTCATCTGGCTTACCTATACGTCGTTCAAACCGGAGACGGAGATCGTCTCCAACATGGTTGCCCTTCCGGTTAACTGGACGCTGACGAACTACATCCAGGCCTGGAAGCTCGGGGAGTTCTCTCACCTGTTCGTCAATAGCCTGATCTTCTGTGTGACGACGACTGTCATCGTGGTGTTATTTTCTATTTCGGCGGCATTTGCCTTCACCAAGATCCCGTCGAGGCTAACCCCGTTTCTCTTTTCGTTTATCGTCATGGGACTGCTGGTAACGATTTCGTCATCAATCGTGCCGCTGTTCATCGCGGCTAATTTCCTCGGCCTGACCAATACCCATCTCGGAATTATCATCCCATATGTCGCGTTCAACATCTCCTTCGCAGTCTATTTGGCGGCGGCCTTTGTTCGTTCCATTCCCAACGAGCTGATCGAGGCTGCCAAGATGGACGGCGCCGGCTATCTGAGGATTTACGTTTCGATTGTGCTGCCCATGGCGCGACCGATCATTACGACGATCGCCATTTTCACGTTTCATGCCTGCTGGGTGGAATATGTGCTGGTGTATATGATGTCTTCGGACACAACGATACGCACGGTCCAAGTCGGTCTTAGTCTTCTCAAAGGGCAGCTCTCATTCAACTTCGGCTTTCTGTTTGCAGCAGTGGTAATTTCCAGCCTGCCGCTGCTGGTTCTCTACCTTGTGTTTAGAAAGCATCTCCAGGCCGGGTTCTCCATGGGCGCGGTGAAGGGCTGAGGCCCGCTCGTGCAAGATCTGTCATTCTTCAAGAACGGGAGTAACGAACATTCTTTGCGTAGAGATTCTCGGACCGCGCCAGGCGCAGGTCATCCATCGGCCGGAACCGCAAGCATCCGGTGATATAGTCAAGATCAGGGTTCTGGTTGCTCCCATGTGTACGGAGTGGCAATCCTGGCGCGCCGGCAAGTTATCGTGCGAGCTTGGCCACGAGGCTGTGGGTGAGGTTGTTGACGCTGCGCAATCGACACGCCTGAAGGTCGGAGACCGCGTCATCGTCATGCCGCATGCCGGCTGCGGCATTTGTCCCGCTTGCCGCGCTGGCGAGCACATCCACTGCACGTCGCAACGCGATCTGCTGAACGAGACTGGTTCATCGTCCGGCATAGGTTGTTATGCCGAGTATCTATTGAAGCCGGACTACCTGCTGCAGCCAGTTCCCGACGACATCGAGACGCATCATGCCGCGATGGCGATCTGTGCTCTCGGCCCGAGTTTCACGTCGATGCATCGCATGCGGGTAAGCGCGCAAGACACCGTCCTGATTTCGGGCTGCGGCGCGGTCGGCCTTGGGGCGATCATCAACGCCCGTACCATCGGCGCGCGTGTCATCGCGCTTGAATTGAACCCGTACCGCGCGGCGCTCGCGCAGGATCTGGGTGCGGAGTTGGTCATCGACCCCCGCGCGCCGGACCTTCTCGATCAAGTGCGAGCCGCAAGCGGCGGCTACGGCGTCGACGCGGCCCTCGATACCAGTAACAATGAGGGCGCTCCCGCCGTAGTCCTCGAATTGGTGCGAGCGCGAGGCAGGCTTGCCTTCGTTACCTGGAGCGGATCGCTGCCGGTCAACCGCATCACGGGAAAGGGAGTCGACATCTTCGGCACCTGGCACTGGAACCACGATGTCTTCGCCGATGAATTGTTGCAACGCGTGCGCGACGTTCGACCGCTGCTCGACAAACTGACCACGCATCGCTTCGCTATGCCGGAGATCGGGTCTGCCTTTGCTCTTCAGGAAACTGGCAATTGCGGAAAGGTACTGCTTTATCCGGGCAAAGTCGCGCAGGCTTGACGGCCGAGAAAAATATTCGGCCGTCGAAGCGGCGACGGCTCGCTAACGGAGTTAACTTGGGAGATAGATCATGACCTTTAGAGTCGGTGGCTATGGGATCGATTACGACGGTGACCCCGAAGCATATGCGCGCGCGCATGTCGAATTCGGGTACAATGCGGCCTACATGCCGAACATCAAGCTTGAGAACCGCGAAGAAATCGCCGCGCTCGTGAAGAGTTTCGCGGCGGCCGATCTCGTCATTGCCGAGGGCGGAGCATGGAAGAACCTGATTGCCCACGATGATGCGACGCGCAAGGCCAATCTCGAATATGCGGTGCATCAATTGGCTCTCGCGGATGAGCTGGGAGCAGGGGCCATCGTCGCCTATCATGGAACTGTCGGCCATCCGGGAGACCCGTGGCAGCTGAGCGACAATTACGACTATGGACCGCATCCAGACAATCAGAGCGAGGCTGGCTTCCAACGCGCCGTCGATACCGCCCGCTATGTGATCGATACAGTGAAGCCAAAGCGTGCGAAGTTCTCTTTGGAGATGGTGCCGTGGCTGGTGACCGATAGCCCGGAGAACTACCTCAAACTGCTGAAGGCGATCGATCGGCGGCAGTTCGGAGCTCATATCGACGCTGCAAATATGGTCATCACGCCGCGACTCTATTTCAATACAGGAAAGATGATTCAAGATTGTTTCGCCCTTCTTGGACCCTGGATCGTTTCGTGCCACGCGAAGGATCTGGTGATGAAAGGCGGACCTGGAACGATCTCTTTCCATTTGGATGAGGTCGTGCCTGGCGAAGGTAATCTCGACTACGCGGCTTATGTCACCGAGATTGCCAAACTCGGGCGCGAAGTTCCGCTCATGCTCGAGCATTTCGATGTGCCCGGCTACCGGCGTGGACTTGCGCACATCAAGACGGTCGCCCGTGCCGCAGGGCTATTGGAGGCTGAGTGATAACCGGTAACCCATAGCGGCGACTGAGGAAATTAACGTCATTTGCACCGGACTAGGAGACCCAGCAGACTCGCTCGAGACCCTATAACCGCAGGAAATAGGCGCGGATGAAGCTGCGTCTTTGGTGGCCCTCCGGGGTCGGTCGCAGCAAGTAACTATGATTCCAACCGGTAAGGGCTCCGGGCTTCGGCCGGAGCTCTTATACGACGTGGAAGCGCGATTGCGTGGTGCTTGTTGGTATAGGATGAAAGTTCGGTACAGATCAAGTTGACCGAGGTACCGCAGGCCGGCCGGTCACACAAAATCGACGTGACTGTCGACATGATCGAGTACCTCGGCGGAACCCGCTATCTGTACGGCCGTCTCCCGATGACACGGCCATTGTCGTCGAGGCGCGTGCCCGCATCGACATCACCGCCGGCGAGCAGATCGGCGTCACCTTCAACGAAAACGACGTGATGCTCTTCGACGCGGCCGGCAAGCGGGTCCGCTAGAGCGCACACACACTTTTATGACGAAAAGGCAAGAAATGTCGAACATACTTGGTACGGGCGCGAAGCCTGGTCGATTGGACAAGAGCCCTTCCTGTCGGTAACGGCCGGCTTCCCTTCCTCGAAAGAGTGCGCACGGCACGCGCGCGCCTTCTGCCGGACCGGATCGGTATGCAGGCCAACTTCAGGAATGGCTCGAGGATTGGGACATGGATGTGTCGGAAATCGATCATCGACACGTCTCCCATCTCTACGCTGCATATCTCGGTCTTGCCATCGATACGATCGATACGCCGGAGCTCGCAACAGCAGCCAAGCGGACGCTCAACATCCGCGGAGACAATGCGACCGGCTGGGGCATCGCCTGGCGTATCTGCCTCTGGGCCCGTCTGGGCGATGGCGGACGCGCCTGATCCGTTTTGAAGAAACAGCTGTCGCCGTCTCGCACCTACGCCAATCTCTTCGATGCCCATCCGCCGTTCCAGGTTGATGGCAACTTCGGCACCGCGGCCGGCATCTGCGAGATGCTTGCCCATACCCGCAGCGGTGAAATCAGGCTTCTTCCTGCTCTCCCGCAAGCCCTGTCCACAGGCCGGGTATCCGGTCTGCGGCTGCGCCGCGGGATCGAATTGGATATGGAATGGTCGGAAGGGACCTTGCAGACCGCAAGACTGAAATCCACCCGCGAACAAACGGTACTTCTCCGCAGCAAGGCAGGCGAACAGACGGTCGCGTTGAGAGCGGGTGACTGGACGACCGCATCTGCGTATCATTCTTCATCTGGAGCAGCCTGCCCGGAGATCGAGGTCGCTGATGTCGACAAAATGTGTCTTCAGCACGACGGACTTACCCACTCGGTCCGGCCTGACCTGGGCGGTTGTGGGGTCGCGTGTCAAGGCCGGTGATCTGCTCCCAGGGATCGGTCTGTGAGCGACGACAAGGCTATTTCAAAATCACAGACAAACCCGGTATGGGCATAGTCCGCTACTACACATCCTCCCAGTTCTGACGTCGTTACCGCCTTTATAAGGCGAGATCCGAAGCCCTGGCGCGATGGAACCGTAACCGCAGGGCCGCCGCGCTCCTCCCATAGCAGTTTGAGCACGGGCTTGGCCGTTTCATTGCTGTTGGCGACAGACCATCGAAGAAACACCTGACCGCCATCCACGGACAGGGCTCCGTATTTGGCCGCGTTGGTCCCAAGCTCGTGGAGGATCAGACTCAACGGAAGGACCGCGCGGGCACTGACGAAGACCGGGTCGCCTTCAATCTGGACGCTATCTTCGCGATAGGGAGACATCGCTTTGCGGACGATGCCATGCAAGCTCGCGTTTTCCCAGTTGGAGATCGTCAGGAGATCGTACGCCCTGGCCAATGCTTCTAATCTGGCCTGAAGCACCGCCTCCTGACTGTCCGGGACCACCGGACCTAGCGTCTGGCGAACCACCGCGTTGACCGTTGCAAGCACATTCTTCACGCGATGTGTCAGTTCACCGACCAAAAGGTTCTGCAGCCGCTCTGCTTCCCGTCGTTCGCCGATGTCTCGTGCAATCTTGGAGGCGCCGATGAAATCAATGTCGCCGGGTTTCTGCACCCCCCCCGCCTCCGCGAACCGCCCACCAGACAGTCCGCATTAACGGTCGGTCCGAAGTGCATACCGAGAGAGCGACGTCGTCTACAACGGCATTCACCTCTATCTCGGGGGAAACCACGACCGAGAGCCGGCTCGAATGGATTTCGGCACTGGACAAGCTCGAAGCCCTTGCCCCTAAAGCGGTGATCGCCATGAAAATTATGATTTGCCGATGCCGTCTTAACCGTCACCCACTGAAGATGAAGAGCGAGCATTCCGCTCGAGCCAAGACGTCAGGCACTCCGCAGACGAAAAAACATCTCTACGGTGTAGGACTAACGGGAGACCTTATCGGGTTTTTTGCTGCCCTTCGTGCCGAAGGCGGCCTCGTCAACACGATAGCCTGAGAGAGTTCCCCATGCCAAACACACCTTTGACCATCATCGCCATCACCACGGCAAAGCCTGGCAAGGAGGCGGCGCTGGGCGGCCCAGGAAAAACTGGTTGCGGAAACCTTGGCGGAGGACGGCTGCCTTCGTTACGAACTGCACGAGTCGCCCGATGATGGACGCGTCCGCATCTTCGTCGAAACCTGGGCAAGCGAGGTGCAATGGCGCGCCCATATGCAGGGTGCTGCCATGCAGCGGTTTCAGGCGAGCGGCGTCGGTGAATTTTTCGCCGAGGAAGCTTCGGCTGCAAAACGCACAACTGAGGAGGATGCTGGATCGGTTCGAACGCTGAACGCCGCATTATCCACTCTCCGGGTTTGGGCCTGAAGAACATATAGTTTAAGGCGCCGTCGAAACGCGGCTTCGGGCTGATTAGCGACCGAAACAGTAACCTGCGCTCGCGCTCGAATGTCCGCTGATCAAAAGAAGTGGCGCCGGTTCCTATCTCGCGATGACCTTTGAATCCACGCTGGGGCCGGCATTATAGTCGGGCTCAATACTGTTGTAGCAAGTCGTGATGGGATGTGTCACACAGCCATCCATCCACCATCGACCAGCATATGTGCGTTGCTTCATCGCTGGCGAGGAACAAAGCGGCATTTGCGACATCCGGCTGACCATGCGGTGACGCTTAGTCGTCGATGTTTGTGTTTAGTTGCCTGCCCAAGTCCGCCACTGCTGCGGACCGGCAAAAGCATGGCAACCGGGATGTTTGGAGTTCGCCCCATGACGGATCACACCTATACGCTTAAGCAATTGGCACAGGGGCATCGACCGATCCGGATTGGCTTTTTCCTGGTGCCGGACTTCCCTCTGATGACCTTTGCGGCAGCGCTCGACTCGCTGCGGCAGGGCAATCGTCTGGCCAAGCGAAAGGCCTTTGAGTGGCTCATCCTGTCGGCGGATGGCGGCCATGTGAAGTCCAGCAGCGGACTGGGCTTCGATGCAGATGCGGCAATCAGCAGGGCGCCGCGCTGCGATATCGTCATCCTCTGCGCAGGCATCAATTATGCCGATGCCTATGATGCCAATGTCTTTGCATGGTTGAGGCGCATCCATTCGGAGGGGTGCGTGCTTGGAGCAGTCAGCACTGCCGTCTTCTTCCTGGCAAAGGCGCGATTGTTGGAAGGGCGACGATGTGCCGTTCATTGGGAGTCGCTTGCAAGCTTTCGCAGCGAGTTTCCGAACTGTCTCGCCACGGACGACATTTTCGCGATCGACGGACGTTTTCTGACCTCGTCGGGCGGAACGGTCACATTGGACATGATGCTTTACCTCATCTCGGCCGTGGAGGGTCGGGAGTTGGCAGCACTCATTTCGGACCAGTTCAACCACGCGCGGATACGGCGCCAGGACGACGTTCAGAGGATGTCGCCCGAAGATCGCTTCGGCATCCGGAATGCCAAGCTCGCCTTTGTGGTTCGTCGGATGGAAGCCAGCCTCGGCGATCCGGTCGAAATTTCCGATCTCGCCAATAGCGTGGCGCTTTCGCTTCGCCAGCTCGAGCGGCTGTTTCACGCCAATCTCGGCAAGAGTCCTACCCATTTCTACATAGAGCTTCGCATGACACGCGCGAGAGAACTGCTGGTCTACACGGAATTGGCGATCGGTGAGATCGCCGAAATCTGCGGTTATCAGTCAGCTTCGCATTTCGGCCGCTCATACCGCACGCGATTTCGCGAGAACCCTGCCGCGACTCGAAAGGCAGAGAAACTGCGAGAGGAGCCAATGTCATGAACAATGTCGATCCACGCAGAGAAGATGTCGGATCACCGCATATCACGGAGGTCCATCCCGTTTTAACGTAAATCAAGACGGATGGGTGACGGACAAAAAGTCCGCTGCGACCGAGCCTGGGACGAGTATCTTGCCGGCCGGTCCGACCAACAAAAATTCGGAACAGTTAAAGCGCTAACTAGGAGATGACTACCGTGGACAAGTCTCAGCATTCCTATATCCCGACTCTGGTCGAACAGATGTCGAGCGGCTCGATCGGCCGCCGAGAATTTCTGCGTAAAGCGACGCTTCTTGGTGTTTCGGCCGCAGCCGCATATTCTCTGGCCGGCGTTCCAATGCCGGGCGACGGCGCCCGGGCCGACGATATGCCGAAGGGCGGAAACCTGCGCATCGGCATGCGTTGCATGGAAATCAAGGATCCGCATCTGGCCGACTTTGCCGAAAAGTCGAACGTCATCCGCCAAACCTGCGAATATCTGACCCTCACGGATCGCAACAACATTACCCATCCTTATCTGCTGGAAAAATGGGAAGTCAGCAACGATCTGAAGACGTGGACGCTTCATGTGCGCAAGGACGTCAAATGGCGCAAGGGAAAGCCGCTGACGGCCGACGATGTGATCTGGAACCTGAAGCGCGTTTGCGATCCAGCAATCGGTTCGTCGATGCTCGGGCTTTTCACCGGTTATCTCGTGCAGGAATACGAAACCGGTGAAAAGGACGACAAGGGCAATCCCAAGAAGTCGAGCAAGCTCTGGGCTGACAATGCCATCGAGAAGGTCGACGATCACACCGTTCGTCTCAACTGCTCCTCGCCGCAGATTGCCGTGCCCGAGCACCTCTACCACTACCCGATGTTCATCCTTGATCCGGAAGAAAACGGTGCTTTCGGCGCTGACGCGAACGGCACGGGTCCCTTCGTTATCACCGAATACGTCGTCGGCAAGGGTGCCAAGTACAAAGCCCGCACCGACTATTGGGGCACCGGGCCATATCTCGATACGTTCGAATATGTCGACCTCGGCGACAATCCGGGGGCCGGCATCGCGGCCATGGCTTCCAAGCAGGTCGATGGCCTGTCGGAAGCTGACGCAGTCCAGATCAATGCAATGAAAAATTTCCCGCATGTGGCAGTCTATCAGGTCGATACGACCCAGACGGTCGTTGCTCGCATGCATCCAAATATCGACCAGTTCAAGGACAAGCGCGTGCGCCAGGCGATGCGCTATGCGATTGACCGCGACAAGGTTATCCAGACCGCGCTTCTCGGTGCCGGTGTTCCTGCCGAAGATCATCACGTCGCGCCGTCACATCCCGAATATGCGGCCTTGCCGAAATATCCCCGAGATATCGAGAAGGCCAAGAAGCTCCTGGCCGACGCAGGCTATCCTGACGGTTTTGAATTCGACATGACGACGCGCCCCGACCCGATCTGGGAGCTCAACACGGCGCAGGTCCTGGCCGAACAATTCAAGGACATCGGTGTGAAGGTCAACATAAAGTCGCTGCCGAGTGCGCAATATTGGGAAGTCTGGACGACGTCGCCGTTCAGCCTGACGGCCTGGGGCCATCGGCCGCTGGCAATCATGACGCTGTCGCTCGCCTACCGTTCGAATGCCGCCTGGAACGAGTCCAAATATTCCAATGCGGAATTTGACAGGCTGCTGACGGAAGCCGAAGGCATCCTCGATCCGAAGGAGCGCAGCAAGGTCATGGCGAAGATCGAGGCGATCATGCAGGACGACGGACCAATCGTTCAGCCCTTCTGGCGTGTTTTCTCGACCGTCATGGACAAGAAGGTCAAGGGCTTCGATCTCCATCCTTCGCAATACATCTTCGCGCATCAATACGCGATCTCGGTATAACCTCCCGGCTGGTGCCTGGCCGCGTTCGCGCGGTCGGGTGCCGGGCGCAGATATTCGGGCTTGTCCGGCTATGGCGAATTTCCTCCTCAAGCGCTTGGCGATGATGGTCGTGACGATGCTCTGTGCCTCGTTTCTCGTCTTCGCCGTCTGCGAGTTCACTCCCGGCAGCGTGGCGCGCAAGTCGCTCGGTCCTTTCGCTACCCAGCAGCAGGTGGACCTGCTGTCGCAGAAACTGAAGGCCAATGATCCACTGCTGGTGCGCTACGGTCGCTGGCTGGGTGTGCTCGTCGGCGCAATCCCCGATCCGCTTCAGGATCCGGCCACCGGGCTGAACTTCAAGGACCCGCGTGGCGCCCAGTATTTCGGCAACTTCGGATATTCCACCCTGAACAAGCTACCCGTCAACGACGTCATCTGGGATCGTCTCGGCAATACCTCCATCCTCGCCGGGCTGGCGTTCCTGCTGATCGTGCCGCTGTCGATCACTTTCGGCATCCTGTCGGGGCTGAAAGAGGGCGGGGTGCTGGACCGGACGCTTTCGATCATCTGTATCACTTTTACCTCCATTCCGGAGTTCGCGTCAGGCGTCTTCCTGGTGACGCTCTTCGTGATCCTCTGGCCGATCCTGCCAGGCACGAGCCCGCTCAACAGCGATGGCGGCTGGGCAGTGCCCTATCAGTTCGTCCTGCCCGTCGCGGTGCTGGTCATCTATGACTTCGGCTATGTCGCCCGCATGATCCGCGTCTCGATGATCGGAGTCATGGAGCGGCCCTATATCCGCACCGCAATCCTCAAGGGCATGAGCACGCGCCGCATGGTCCTAGGGCACGCGTTGCGGAATGCGATGATCGCACCGTTCACCGTGCTCCTGCTGCAAATCAACTTCCTGATCAGCGGCGTCGTCGTCACCGAGCTCGTCTTTGCCTATCCGGGCTTCGGCCGCCTGATCCTTGACGCAAGCCTGTTCGGCGATATCGCAACGCTCGAGGCCGCAACATTGATCACGGTTGCCATCGCCGTTGTCACGCAGCTGCTTGGCGACCTCGGCTACATGCTGCTCGATCCACGCATCCGGCTGAGGTAAATCATGGCTGTTCAAGACAATATCACCGGAGTGGTCACCGCACCGCCAAAGCGTGCTGCAAGGCCCAACTGGATGCGCATCTTTCATTCGCGCACGGCCGTCGTCGGGTTTTGCCTTGTTCTCTTCTGGGTACTTGCAGCCCTTCTTGCGCCCGTCCTGCCGCTACCGTCGCCGACGGATTCCGATGTCATGGCGATGAGCAACCCCTATCCTTCCGCTGCCCACTGGCTGGGGACCGATATTCTCGGTCGTGATATGCTGTCACGGTTGATCTTCGGCGCCCGCACAGTGCTCTCCGTTGCGCCGCTGTCGGTGGCGGTCGCAATGATCGTCGGCATCACGATGGGGATGATTGCAGGCTACTATGGGGGCTGGATCGACGTGCTGATCAGCCGCGTCTCGGACATCATACTGGCATTTCCGGTTCTCGTTATCTACGTCATCCTGATCGCCAATATCGGACCGTCGGTCCTCAACATCGTCATTGCGACGATGATCGCCTCGGCGCCGGGTATCGGTCGCATAACGCGCGGCCTGGTGCTGGGTCTGAAGCAGCAGGAGTATGTCGCGGCAGCAAAGCTGCGTGCTGAAAGCACGCTCTACATCATGATCGTAGAACTGCTGCCGAACTGCCGCAGCCTGCTGATCGTCGATGCCTGCCTGCGCATCGGCTACACGATCATCACCATCGGCATCCTCGGTTTCCTCGGCCTCGGTCTGCCGCCACCGAACCCGGACTGGGGTGGCATGGTCAAGGAAAGTGTCACTGTACTGAATGTCTGGCCACACATGTCGCTGATCCCGTCTGCCGCGCTCGTCAGCCTGGTCCTCGGCTTCAACCTGCTCGCCGACGGCATTCGGGAGGCATGGAAATCATGAACATCATCGCGTCCAGTCTTCAAGGAGCGGCCATGTCCATCACGCCGTCGATCGATTGTGAACCCGTTATCGACATCGCCAGCCTTCGCGTCGAGTTTTGTGGCAAAAGCGAAACGGTCGTCGCGATCCCCGACCTCTCGTTTAAGGTCATGCCGGGCGAAAGCTACGGCCTTGTAGGGGAATCGGGCTGTGGCAAGAGCACGACGGCCATGGCGATCATGGGCTATCTCGGAAATACCGGGGTGATTGCCGGCGGCAGCATCCGCTTCAACGGCAAGCAACTGGTCGGTGCTTCGGCCAAGGATCTGCGCTCCATCCGCGGGCGGCAGATCGCGATGGTCTACCAGGATCCGATGAGTGCGCTCAATCCGGTGAAGACGATCGGTGCGCAGCTTGCCGAAGTCCCCCTGCTTCACATGGGCGCAAGCAAAAAAGATGCCATTGCCATGGCGGAAGCGATGCTTGCCGACGTCCGCCTGCCGGACCCCGGCGACATGATGAAGCGGTATCCGCATCAGCTTTCCGGTGGCCAGCAGCAGCGCGTGGTCATCGCCATGGCACTGCTTGCCAAACCGTCGCTGTTGCTGCTCGATGAACCGACAACCGGCCTCGATGTGACGGTCGAAGCTGCCGTCATCGATCTGATCGCCGAATTGCGCCAACGCTATTCGACCAGCCTGCTGTTCATCTCGCATAATCTCGGCCTGATCGCAGAGAGCTGCGATCGTCTCGGCATCATGTATTCCGGCGAGATGGTAGAAGAGGGAGCGACATCAGAAGTATTCCGCCGGCCGAAACATCCGTATACGCGCGGCCTTATCGATTGCATTCCCGACTTTACCGGCGATAAGCGCAGCCGCACGCTCGCTGCCATTCCGGGCTCGATCCCGCTGCCGCAGGAAAGGCCGCAGGGCTGTCTTTTCGGGCCGCGCTGTTCGAGTTTTGTCTCCGGCCTCTGCGACCGTCCGGACCTTGCGCTGGAGCCGGCGGCGGAAGAGCATCTGGTGCGCTGCGTCCGCTGGCCCGAAATTTCGGCAGTAGAAGCGACGGTTGCTCCGGTCGAGACAAAGATGACTGCAAGATCGACGGCGATAACGCTGTCCGATGTGAACCGTCTCTATCCCGTCGGCCGCCAGAAGACCGTCAAGGCAAACGAAGCGATCAGTTTCGAAGCGGCAACAGCCGAGATCGTGGCGCTGGTCGGCGAGTCCGGCTGCGGAAAATCCACGCTGGCGCGCATCGTGACGGGTCTCGACAAGGCGACCTCGGGCGAAATACGCATGGCTGGTGAAAATATTGCCGAATTGCAGGCGAGCGAGCGTCCGCGGGAACTGTTGCAGCAGGTTCAGATGATCTTTCAGAACCCTGACAGCACGCTCAACCCTTCGCATTCCGCCGCTTTCTCCATCCGCCGTTCGATCAAGAAGTTCGGCATCCGCAAGGGAAAGGCGGAGATCGAACAGCGTGTTCGCGAGCTTCTGGAAATGGTGCGATTGTCTCCGGCCGTTGCAGACCGAAAACCAAACCAGCTCTCCGGGGGCCAGAAACAACGCATTGCCATCGCACGCGCCTTTGCGGCGGAACCGTCGCTCATCGTCGCCGACGAACCGGTCTCGGCCCTCGACGTCTCGGTGCAGGCCGCGGTCGTGACGCTGCTTCTCGATATTCAACGGGAAAAGCATGCCACGATGCTGTTCATCAGCCATGACCTGGCGTTGGTTCGCCACGTGGCAGACAAGGTTGTGGTCATGTATCTCGGTAAGGTCATGGAGCAGGGGACCGTCGAGGAAGTCTTCGGCGAGGGCGCACATCCCTATACCGAAGCACTTCTCTCAGCGATCCGCAGCCCGCATCCGGATGAAGCGCCGCGCGAGCGTATTCGCCTGTCCGGCGAAACACCGAGCGCGGTCAACGTACCCGCCGGCTGCCGTTTTGCGACGCGGTGCCACCGCAAGCTCGGCAGCATCTGCGACACCGCTCCGCCCCCACTGCGCAAGATGTCCGATACGCACGAGATTCTCTGCCACATTGATCAGGCAGATCTGGCCGCCCGGCCTTCCGTCCTTGCTTTTGCCGAAAAGGCATAATGATGCGCGATCCCGATCGGATTGGTGACTTCTGGCGGAAAGCCGCAGGCCTTCGTGCAATCCTGCATGTCATGGCGAGCATCTGCATCGTCGCGACTGGCAATTCTCTTCTGACGACCACAGTTTCTCTGCACCTCAGTGACCCTGCAATCGATCCCCACATTGTCCAGTTATTGCTGACGGCGTTTCCCATAGGCTTCCTTGCCGGATGCCTGTCAGCCCGCTTCATGGTCGTCCGCTTGGGACATGAGCGCTCTTTCCTGGCCGTCGCATTGTTCGCCGGTGTTGGCGCCTGCGGCTACATGCTGACGCAAGCCGCGCCGGTCTGGTTCTGCCTGCGCCTGATAAACGGCTTTTCCATCGCGACGCTGTTCGTCCTGTCCGAAAGCTGGATCAATCTTTACGCTGGCCAGAAGAACCGCGGAGCTTATTTCTCGCTCTATATGCTGATGACGTCGCTGGCGACCCTGTTTGCGCAATTGCTTGTCGAAGCGGCCGGAGCGGACTCTCCCCATCTCTTTCAGATCGTGCTCGGCGTCATCCTTCTTGGACTGATCTACGCCCGCTTTATCGGTGGACCCTGGCCCACATTGCGCCTGCCGCTGGCAGTAGCGGTCGAGGCCGGCAACGCCCACTCCGGGCATCGCTATGGCATCTGGCGGCTCGTCGCTCTCGCACCGGTGGCTGTCGTCTGCGTCTTTCAAGCGGGCATGACGAATATGAATGTCTATACGATGACGCCGATCTATGCGGAGCGGGTGCACCTCGACGCGGCGGTGGCGGTGACACTGGTAACCGCTTTCAGCCTGGGCGGCATGCTCGCTCAGGCGCCGGTCGGATGGTTGTCGGATCGTATGGACCGGCGCGTTCTACTTCTCGTTCAGGGATTGGCGGGAGCAGGACTGTGCGGAGCAATCGCCTGGCCTGGAAGCTATCCGCAGACGCTTCTCTACGGTCTGTTTTTCGCCTATGGCGCAATTGCGCTGACGATTTATCCGGTCGGTATCGCTTACGCTAACTCACAGCTCGATAGCCGCCATATGGTCTCGGCATCGGGTAGCCTGCTGCTCCTTTATTCGATCGGCAACATCACGACACCTGGGCTCGCCGCCCAGCTGATGGAGCTGTTTGCACCGCAGGCACTCTTCCTTCTGCTCGGGAGCGGCGCGTTCCTGGTTGCTGTCGCTGCCTGCTTCAATCTGCTGCGCCGTCCGATCGGCGCCACCAAACATTGCCTCGTCTCGGGAGGAAGCGAATGATGCCCGCCAAGCCTTATGACCTCGTGATCCGTCGTGGCCGTGTGGTGTTGCCGGATGAGACCAGGCAGATCGATATCGGCGTTCGAGACGGCGCGATTGCGGCGCTCGGACCGGATCTGCCCGAGGGGAAACATGAAGTCGTGGCCGAGGGGCGTATCGTGCTGCCCGGCGGCGTCGATAGCCATTGCCACATGGATCAGCAGCCCTGGGAAGGGAAGGCGACAGCGGACGATTTCAACACCGGCACGCTGTCGGCGATGTGCGGCGGCACGACAACGGTTGTGCCTTTCGCCATGCAGATGCGTGGCCAGTCGCTACGCGATATCGTCGAGGATTATCACGAGCGCGCCCGTTCGAAAGCGCGTATCGACTATGGTTTTCACCTGATCGTCGGCGATCCATCAGCCGAAGTGTTGGGCAACGAAATTCCCCAGCTGATCGCGGAAGGCTGCACCTCGATCAAGATCTACCTCACCTATGACGGGCTGAAGCTCGACGATTATGAGGTGTTGAATGTGCTCGACCTTGCGCGTGCTCAAGGCGCGATGGTCATGGTTCACGCGGAAAACGATGCCTGCATTCGCTGGTTGACCGAAAAATTCATTGCCGCGCGCAAGACCGAATTGCGCTACCATGAAAAAGCGCATTCAGCGATCGGCGACCGTGAAGCGACCTTCCGGGCGATCAGCCTTTCAGAACTGATCGAGACGCCGATCCTCGTCAGCCACGTCGCTGCGGGCGGCGCCGTCGAGGAGATCCGCCGCGCCAAGGCGCGCGGGCTTCCGATCTACGCCGAAACCTGCCCGCAATATCTCTTTCTTTCGGCTGAGGACATCGACACCCATGATCTCTCTGGCTCCAAATGCGTCTGCACGCCGCCGCCGCGCGACAAGTCGAACCAGCCTGCAATCTGGGCCGGTATCCTGGACGGAACGCTGGAGGTTTTTTCTTCGGATCATTCGCCGTGGCACTATGCGGATAAGATAGCGGGCGGGCCGGGGACACCGTTCCACCGTATTCCTAACGGTATTCCCGGTATCGAGACACGGCTCGCCTTGCTCTTTTCTGCTGGCGTGAACGGCGGCCTGATCTCGCTGCAGAAATTCGCTGACCTGACCGCCGGCGCCCCGGCCCGGCTGTTCGGTCTTCATCCGCGCAAGGGCAGGATTGCCGTAGGCGCAGACGCCGATATCGCGATCTGGGATCCGGATCGCAGCATGACGATCACCAATTCGCTCCTGCATCACGCGACTGACTACACGCCTTATGAAGGACAGGTCGTCAAGGGCTGGCCCATCATGACGATCTCGCGGGGCGATATCGTCTGGGACAACGGAAGAATCATGGCCGAGCCCGGGCGCGGCCAGTTCATTGCCCGACAGCGACCATTCCCACCGCAGCAAGGTCTTTCGAAGGTCCTCGCATCATGACCGCACCGATGTCACGTCTTGACGGCAAGGTGGTCTTTCTGACGGGCGCTGCGAGCGGTATCGGCGCGGCAATTGCGCGCCGCTGCATCGATGAAAGCGCTTCGGTGATCTGTGCGGATCAATCGCCGGAGGGCGTCTTGGCGCTCGCGCAATCCCTTGGCCCCCGTGCTTTCGGCATCCAGTGCGATGTCACCGACAATATTTCCGTCGGTCGCGCGGTAGGTACCGGTACCAGACATTTCGGTCGACTCGACGGTCTTGTGCACAATGCCGCGGCACCTTCGATGGACGGCACGGTCATCGATCTTGCTGAAAAGCAATGGCGACTGGAAATTGATGTCATCCTGACGGGTGCCTTTCTAGTCGGCAAGCATGCGCTTCCGGCGATGATCGAAGGTGGCGGCGGATCCGTCGTCTTCATCGCATCGCAGTTCGCGCATGTGGCGACCGCCAAGGCCGTCGCCTATTGCGCGGCAAAGGCCGGGCTCGTGCATCTCGCCAGGGCCATGGCGGTCGATCACGCCGGCGATGGTATCCGCGTCAACAGCCTGTCGCCTGGTGCCGTGGCGACGCCGAGATTGCTGCAGCGGTGGCCGGACCTCGAGGCGGCCAATGCCGGGTTGGGGCCCGCGCATTTGCTCGGACGCATCGGGCAGCCGGAGGAAATAGCCGCCGCCGCCGCCTTCCTCTTGTCGTCGGATGCATCGTTCGTCACCGGAACCGACCTCCTGGCCGACGGCGGCTACGTTACCCGCTGATACCTGCGTTGAAGATCTTTTGGATGAATTTGATATGACCCTTCTTGTCACCGGCGGAACCGGCTTCGTCATGAGCGTCCTTGCGCGGGAATGGCTCGAACGCGATGCCAATGCGCGCGTCGTCATTCTCGATTGCGCCGGCCTGGATGCGGTGGCGGAGCGCTATTTTGCGCCGGTCCGTGATCGGCTGACGGTGGTCACCGCCGACATCTGCGAGCCCACTCAATGGGAAGCGAGACTCGACAGCCACGATGTCCGCTACGTGGTGCATGGCGCCACCGTCACCCCCATCTCGCGCGGCAGTGCCGCCGAGGCAAAGCGCCAGCCCGAAGCCGAAGACCCGGCCAGGATCGTCGATGTCAATTTCATGGGCACGGTGCATATTCTCGAATGGCTGAGAAAGCGTCCCAGGATCCAACGCCTCGTCTTCGTCAGTTCGGGATCGGTCTACCGTCATCACGGGCCGGACTGGACGGGCGAACCGCTTCCGGAAGACGGCTATGTTGCACCGCTGACGCTGTACGGCATTTCCAAGTTTGCAGCTGAGATGGTCGTCAACCGCTACGCCGATCTTTTCGGTCTGTCGGCAGCCTCCGTCCGGCTTGCGTCGGTCTATGGACCGATGGATCGGGTCACCGGCAGCCGCAATTTTCGGCATGTGCCAAACCGCGTCGCCCATATGGCGCTTGCCGGGGAAACCGTCCGGCCGAACAGCCTGGAACCTGTCGGCGATTATGTCACCTCGACGGATGTGGCGGATGCGATCATCGCGCTGCTTCTCGCAGAGCGCCTCCGTTACCGGCACTACAATATCGGCAGTGGCGAGACCTCGACCATCGGCGACATTATCGGCTGGGCGAAGGAGCGCGCACCTTCTCTGCAGGTCGAAGTGAGCCCGGCGCAAACCGCCAACATCATCCAGGACATTTCACTGAAAGACGGCATGTGGGGAGCCTACGACATTGCCCGTATCGCGCGGGACACGGGCTGGCAGCCACGCAGCGCCAGGCAGTCGTTCCACGACTACATGGACTGGATCGTCGAAAACGAAAATCAGAGCGAGGGAAAGTGATGAGCGCTGCTGCAAAAGATCAATCGCGTGATTTTGTCGGCTATGGCCCGAACCCACCGGTCATCACCTGGCCAGGTGGCGTGAAGCTGGCGATCAACCTTGTGCTGAACTATGAGGAGGGCGCCGAATATTCCTGGCTTGAAGACGGGCGAAACGACAACTGGGGCGAATACAATATCCCCAACAGTCCGCCGTTGCGCGACCTCGGCACCGAAACACATTTCGAATATGGCAGCCGCGCCGGCGTCTGGCGCTTAGCACGACTGCTCGACCGCTGCGACATCCCCGTAACGGTCTCGGCCTGCGCCGTTGCGCTGGAGAAAAACCCTGCCGTCATCGAGTGGATGAATGCCCGTGGCCACGACCTGCTCGGCCACGGCCTGCGCTGGAGCGAATATTCCGGCATGCCGCGCGATGAAGAGGAGCAGCAACTCCACGAAGCCGTTGCCCTCTATCAGAAGTTGACTGGCAAAAGGCCGCTCGGCTGGAATTGCCGCTCCTTTCCAAGCGTCAACACCCGCGATCTGATCGTCAGGGAAGGCGGCTTCCTTTATTATTCGGACCCCTGCAACGACGATCTTCCGTATTTCCTCGATCACGAGGGTACGAAGCTTCTCGTCGTACCCTATTCGAAAACGCTGAACGACAGCCGCTATCTGATCGCGCCGGGCTATAGCAATCCGCGCGACTTTGTCGAGGATTGCCGATCGGCGATCGACTACATGATCGGCGAAGCGGACGAAACCGGCGGGCGAATGCTGACGATCGGCGTACATGCCCGCTGGATGGGCCAGCCCAATCGCGCCTCCGGCCTGCGTGACGTTATCGAACACGTCAAGTTGACCCCCGGCGCCGCCTTCATGCGGCGCGAGGACATCGCCCGTTATTGGATCGCTCATCATGGCTGACGGCACGCATGCACTGACGGACGGCCATTTGCGTGCAGAGACGATGAGTGGCGCCGAATATATTGCCGGGGTCCTGAAGGAGGAAGGTGTCAAGCAGATCATCGGCTTTCCGGCGAGCGAGCTTTTTGATGCTTCAGCCGCGCTCGACATTCCGCCGCTGATTGCGCGCACGCAACGCGTCGCCGTCAACATCGCAGAAGGCTATGCCCGAGCGACAGCCGGCAAGGAGCTTGCCGTTGTCACCGTGCAATATGGTCCGGGTGCCGAAAGTGCATTTGCCGGCATTGCGCAGGCTTTCAACGACCGTGTGCCGATGCTGTTCCTGCCGACCGGCTACCCCCGCGGATCGGAAGCAGTCGCCCCGAATTTCGAATCCCGCCGCAACTTCCGGCACATTACCAAATGGTGCGAGGCGGCAACGCAGGTCGATGATCTGCCGAAGCTGATGCATGCGGCGATTTCGCGTGTCAGAAACGGGCCGCCGGCGCCGGTCCTGCTCGAATTGCCGGTCGATCTGCTTGCCGAAAGGCTTGATGCTCTGCCGACCGATCATCGTCGACCACGCCGTAGCGTACCGCAGGCCGGCGACCGTGAGGTGGTCGATCTGGTCGAAAGCCTGCTCGCCGCCAAAAATCCAGTCATTCTCGCGGGGCAGGGGGTGCTGTCAGCATCGGCGACGCCGGAGTTGGTTGAGCTTGCCGAACTCTTGAACATTCCGGTCATGACGACGCCGAACGGCAAGAGTGCCTTTCCGGAAGATCATCCGCTTGCTCTCGGAACGGCCGGACGCGCTCGGCCCGCGACCGTCGACCATTTTCTCGAGGGGGCGGATGTGGTGTTCGCGCTCGGCAGCAGCCTAACGCGCTCCTACTACATCCTGCCGGTCCCGGACGATAAAACCATTCTGCAGGTCACGCTCGACGAGGCGGATCTCGGCAAGGACTATGCGGTTGCCCAGGGCGTGGTCGCAGACGCCGCCTCGGTCGTGAAACAGATGATCGCGCTCATCCGCAGCAATTATCTCCCTCTCGGCGAACGTCAGCAGCCGGCAGCAGAAATCGCAGCTATCCGCGCCGTCTTCATGGAGAAGTGGATGCCGCTGCTGACGTCGGACAGCACGCCGATCTCGCCTTATCGCGTCGTCTGGGAGATCATGCAGGCGATGGATCCGAAGACTTCGATCGTCACGCATGATGCCGGCAATCCGCGCGACCAGTTCTGCCCGTTCTACGTGGCAACTACACCCGGCAGCTATATCGGCTGGGGCAAGACGACCCAGCTCGGCAGTGGCCTTGGGTTTGCGATCGGGGCCAAGCTTGCGCGCCCCGATGCGACGGTCGTCAATCTGATGGGCGAGTCCGCCTTCGGGATGGTCGGCATCGATTTCGAGACCGCCGTGCGCTGCAATCTGCCTGTCTTGACCATCGTGCTCCGCAACAACGTGCTCGGCGGCTATGCGAAAAGTATGCCGATTGCCAGCACGAAGTATGGCGCAAATCAGGTGACAGGCAATTACGCGCCGATCGCCGAGGCGCTCGGCGGCCACGGGGAGTGCGTGCGCGACCCGGCACAATTACGCCCCGCATTGCTGCGCGCCCTCGCCAAGGTCAAGGCTGGGCAGGCAGCCCTTGTCGAGGTCGTCACGCACGAAGAGCCGCGGCTCGCGGGTCTGTGGTAGGGAGGCGGAGGTTGGAATGTTCGACACGCTGATTACCGGCGGCATGGTCGTTACTGCAACCGGTCAAAGCCCGGCGGATATCGGCATTCTCGACGGACGCGTCGCGGCCCTGCGAGCGCCGGGTGAGCCCGCGATGGCGCGCAGCTTCATTGATGCGAGCGGCAAACTCCTGCTGCCCGGCCTGGTCGACGCCCACGTTCATCTGCGCGAACCGGGGCTGACGCAGAAGGAAGACTTCGAAAGCGGCACGCATGCCGCAGCGCTTGGCGGTGTCACGACCATCCTCGACATGCCGACGGACGATCCGTGGACGGCAACCGCGCAGCAATTGTCGGATAAGATGGAAAGCGCTGCGGGGCGGATCAGTGTTGATGTCGGTTTTCAAGCAGTAGTTTCGAAGCGCTGTGACAGCCTGGAGGACCTGCTTGCCTTGTCGCCTGTTTCTCTTGAACTGTTCACTGCCGACGTACCCGTCGACTACTGTTTCGACAGTCTGGATGCTGTCACTGAGATGCTGCGCCGGTTGGCAGGCGTCGGGCCGGTGATCGGCGTTTCCCCTGGCGACCAATCGATCCTCGAGGGCAGCGCCGGACGTGACCGTGGTGGCGATATCCAGGCATTTCTGGCAAGCAGACCGCCGCTCGCCGAAGCCGGGGGTATCGCTCGCGCGGTGTTGGCGGCGGCCGAGACCGGGGCACACGTGCATGTGCGCCAGGTCAATTCGAAGCTTGGAATCGAGACCTGGCGCCGCCTTCATGGCATGGCGGATGTCACCGTCGAAACGACGCCGCAGAACCTGTTCTTCACCTCCGGCGAATACGAGATCTCCGGCGCCAGACTCAAGGGATCGCCTCCGTTCCGCAGCCACGACGATGTCGCAGCCCTGCGCGATGCGGTCGCGGAAGGACTGATCACAATCATGGCCACGGATCACGCGCCGCATAGCCGAGCCGAGAAGTCGGCGACCTATGGATCATTTGCCGACATTCCCGGTGGGATGCCGGGCCTCCAGACGCTGCTTGCGGTGATGTTGGATCTTGTCGCTGAAAAGCTCATCGCACTTCCGGATCTGGTGCGCATGTGCTCCTATAACCCTGCTCGCCGCTTTGGGCTCGGGCTCTCGAAAGGATCGATCGCCGTCGGTTGCGATGCAGACATCCTTATTGTCGACATGACCCGTTCCACCGCGATCACGGACGCCGGTCAGCTTTCGCGTGCAGGCTACACGCCGTTTCACGGCAGACGCACCGCTGGCAAGCTGACGGATGTCCTCCTGCGCGGCGAGTGCATCGTCAAAGACGGAACGCTCATTGCTCCCTGCCGCGGTCAAGTTGTCCGCAGCGTTGCCTGAAGGAACTCCCATGCCTCTGCTTGATAGAAAAGTTGCAATTGTTACCGGCGCCAGTTCAGGTCTCGGCCGTGCGATTGCGCTTCGCTACGCGGAAGAAGGCGCGATCGTTGTGATTGCCGATGTCTCGGAGGCGCCGATCGAGGGAGGCGATACCACGCTTGCCCGCATTATGGCTGCAGGGGGAACGGGCCTGTTCATCAAGACCGACATCTCCAACTGGGCGGATGTCGATTCACTCGTCACGCAAACGGTGAAAGAGTTCGGTCGGCTCGACATCATGGTCAACAATGCTGCGATCTACACCTCGACCAATCTTCTCGAAACCTCTCCGCAACAATGGGACCGGGTGATGTCGGTCAACGTCACCGGTTTCTTCTATTGCTGCAAGCGCGCGGCTGAGCAGTTCCTGACGCAGGAGCCTGAGGGCGAGGCACGAGGGCGGATCATCAATATTTCCTCCCAGCACGGCATGCTGGCTTGCCCAGGTGATTTTCCCTATGGCGTCAGCAAGGGGGCGATCGTGCAGATGACCCGACAGATCGCCGTCGACCACGCCGCCAATATGATCCTCTGCAACGCGATCGCGCCGGGGAAGATCATCACCGGCAAGCCAGGTGTTGCCAATGATCCCGACGCGCTCGACTATTCGCGCCGGCGCACGCCGTGGCCGCGCCTCGGCGAACCGCGCGACGTCGCGGGGGCCGCCCTTTTCCTCGCCTGCGAGATGGCGAGCTACATCACCGGCGTCAACCTGATGGTCGACGGTGGCTGGATGGCCGGCTGATCGGGTGCTGAACAAAAATCGACAACAACGGAAAGGAAGCAGACGATGGATCTGGGATTGAAAGGCAAGATAGCCCTCGTGCTGGGGGCCGGCGGGGGGCTTGGCGGGGCGATCGCAAAAACGCTTGCCGCTGAAGGCGCGCAGATCGCGGTTGCCGACATCAACAAGGAAGCGGCCGAAAAGACGGTTGCCGACATTCGCACGGCCGGTGGCTCGGCGATGGCACTGGAATGGGACCTTGCCGAGCTCGGGGTGATCGAGCCCAATCTCGCTGCCATCGAAAAGCAGCTCGGTTCGGTTGATGTGCTCGTCAACATCACCGGCGGCCCGCCGCCGACACTGGTGTCCGGTCAGAGCGCCGATAGCTGGCGTAAATATTTCGACAGCATGGTGCTGTCGGTCATCGCCATCAGCGATGCCGTTCTTCCCAAGATGCGCGAAAAGAAGTGGGGCCGCATCATCACCTCGACGTCGTCTGGTGTCGTGGCGCCCATTCCCAACCTCGGACTTTCGAATTCGCTGCGCATGTCGCTTCTCGGCTGGTCGAAAACGTTGGCGGGCGAGGTCGGTCGTGATGGCGTGACCGTCAATATCGTCTTGCCAGGCCGTGTCGCCACGCAGCGTATCACTTTCCTCGACGAACAGAAGGCGAAGCGCGAAGGAAAGGCCGTCGAAGAGGTTTCAGCGGCAAGCACTGCTTCGATCCCCGTCGGGCGCTACGGCCAACCGCAGGAATATGCCGACGTTGTCTCGTTCATGGCAAGCAGCCGCGCCTCCTATCTGACCGGATCGGTGATCCGCGTGGACGGGGGTCTAATCTCGAGCGTGTGATTGCGCCCTGCCTTCAATTTCTTTTGGAAAACAGGACTTTCACTGAAATTTCGACTGTCATAACTGCGAGAAGAAGCCTCGGTTGGCCAGCGATGTTTGCTATGGCTTTAACTCGCAATCATGGGCGGAGCCATCGAATTTCCAATGGACAGGCGCGGCATGGGAACAGCGTCAGGTAGGAGAGTCTTTTCCGGCCCCGAGGTCTCGGTTCGGTCTAAACGACATTCCTCGAAATCTTCGCGATGGTTTCTATGTCCTTTAAAACCGTAATAAGACGCGGCTTGATGGCGACATTCGCGAACGCCACCACCCGCATGCGGGTTAGGGTAGAGTATGTCCCGCAGCTCGGAAGAGGCGATACCATTCCTCGCGGGTCATCGAGATAGAAGAACCGGCCGCGGCTTCGACGACACGTTCCGGCTTCGTAGTGCCGAGCACGACTTGAATTTTTGCCGGATGACGGATGATCCACGCAACCGCGATGCCCGTCGGCGTTACACCGTAGGCCTTGGCGAGTTCGTCGATTGCGCCGTTCAGATCTGCGAAATTCTCGCTATCGCCGAGGAAGACGCCATCGAAGAAGCCCTTCTGGAAAGGCGACCAGGCCTGTAGCATCATCCCGTTGATACGAGAATAATCGAGGAGACCGTTGTCGCGGTCGATCGCCTGGTCGAGCCCGGCCATATTGGCCGCAATGCCCGATGCAATCAGCGGCGCATGCGTGATGCTAAGCTGTACCTGATTGACGATGAGCGGTTGCTTGACCGCGGTTTTCAGCAGTTCGACCTGGCCAGGTGTATGGTTTGAAACACCGAAATGGCGGACCTTGCCGGCAGATGTGAGCGTGTCGAAGGCCGCAGCAACCTCTTCCGGTTCGACAAGCGTATCAGGACGATGCAGCAGAAGCACGTCCAGATAGTCGGTCTTCAGCGCTGCGAGCGACTGATCCACCGAGGCCAAAATGTGCTCGGCAGAGAAATCGAAAAATCCCTTGCGGATGCCGACTTTGCTCTGGATGACAAGCATCTCGCGTTCGGCGGCGGTGAGGAAAATCGCCTCGCCGAAACGAGCCTCGCAGCGATGCGGAGCACCGCCATAAATGTCCGCATGGTCGATATAGGTGACGCCGGCATCGCGTGCGCTGCCAACCAACTGCTGGATTTCGCCATTGCTCATATTGGCGATCCGCATCATTCCGAGAATGATACTCGACACTTTGAGGTCGGTCTGTGGAAGCGTGTATGTTTTCATTTCAGTAAAACCTCATGCAGGTTGCAAACTGGCTGACTTCACTTCTGGTAACAAATTTGATTGGCCGCATGCTCGCCGGGCGAGAGGCCGCTCCTCCGATTGCCTATTGTCGCGAACGATGCGCCGCGCAAGCTATGACCTCATCATCGGCGCGATTTGCTCTGATCACTCTTCAAGCAAGCGTGTTTCTGACGCTAAACGATGGTCTCGGCCGTCTTTCTTAAAAGCCTGTCGCGTGCCTGCGTGACGCGATCATAGCGTCGCCTGCAGGCTTCGGGTCCTTGCGCTCGAGTGCAAGCACCGTCTTCGACAATCTCGGCGACGTCCGGCGTGTAGCCGCAAACCCGTCTCCGACCAGATCGGACAAACCGTGTGCCGTACGAGCTCAGCCCAGCACGTCATCCGCGCGGATTTAGCGCAACTCGCTTCCGCCCTCGAAAAAACTTTCGCCAGCGGCGAGATCGACTTTGCGTCGCGTTTGGCCGAAGCGAAGGATCGAACTGACATTGCGCGAGGCCGTGAGCCTAATCGTCAGCGGTTCGCCATCCTCCCAGTCAAGATCGAGCAGCATGCCGCCGCGGAGGCGCAAGCCACGGATCGTGCCGCCAGGCCATGCCGTCGGCAACGCAGGGAGTAAATGGATTTCCCCAGGGCGGGACTGCACGAGCATCTCTACGATGCCTGCTGCACCGCCGAAATTTCCGTCGATCTGAAAGGGCGGATGAGCGTCGAACAGGTTTTTATAGCTTCGTTCCGGCGTAAGAAGCAGTTTCAGTACGTTGTGGGCATGGTTGCCATCGCGCAGCCGCGCCCAAAGGTTGATGCGCCAGCCAATGCCCCACCCCGTCGCGTCGTCCCCGCGGATCTCCAGTGAACGGCGGGCGGCGGCGGCGAGGTCGGGGGTTCTGTCCATGTCGATCTGCCAGCTCGGATAGAGGCCGTAGAGATGCGAGACATGGCGGTGATGCATCTCCGGCGCCTGCATGTCCCAGTCTTCGAGCCATTCCTGCAACTGGCCATTCGCACCGATCCTGTCGGGCGCAAGGCGCGGCAGCACACGATCGATGTCGGCGACAAGATCGGGCTCTTCACCGATCGAGACTGCGAGAGGGCGCAGGAGACCCAAAAAATCGCGGATGAGCTGGCTATCCATCGCCGGACCGGCGCAAATCGAAGCTCCGTACGGGTGGACGTTTTCGGGTGAAAGCGACGGGTTCGTCACCAGATAATCCGTGCCGGGAAGCGGGACGAGCACGTCGAAGAGGAAGTGTGCCGCGTCCCGGGCGATCGGAAACAGTCGACGTCGCATCGCGTCGGCGTCATCAAGGTAGTCGCAAGCGTCCAGCAACTGCGCCATCAACCAGATACCGCCCGTTGGCCAGAGTCCCCATTTGGCGCCGTCGATCGGTCCCGTTGCGCGCCAGAGATCGGTATTGTGATGCATGACCCAGCCGCGGGCGCGATAGTGTACATGTGCCATCGCCTTGCCGGTCTGGGCAAGCTCTTCGGCCATTGCGACGAGCGGCTCGAGGCACTCGCGCAGATTGGCCGGTGCCGGTAGCCAATAGTTCATCTGGAGATTGATGTTGGCTGTGTATTTGCTGCCCCAGGGCGGCTCCGTTTCCGCATTCCAGATGCCCTGCAGATTGGCCGGTTGCGTCCCGGGACGCGACGAGGCAATCATCAGGTAGCGACCGAACTGCACATACAGCGCCGCCAGCGCCGGATCATCGCCACCAGCGAATCCAGCGATACGTTGGTCGGTTGGAAGCGACGCTGCTGGCGTCGATCCGAGATCGATGGCGAATGCGCCAAACAGCCGCCGATGCTCTTCGATATGGTCGTCGCGCAACGATACGAAGTCGCGCGAAGCGGCTCTTTCGAGCCTATCGACGATATCGCGCTCGGGATGTCCCAACACGTCGTCGTAGCGCCTGAAGCTCGTCGCCGCATCGAGAAGGACCAGAACCTCGTCAGCGCCTTCTACCGACAGGGCTCCCCCCGAAGCGTTCACCGTTCCACCGCTGTTGATAAGCCGGATGCCAAAGGCGAACCGGAGAGCGGCGGCAATGCCGGATTCTGCTTTGCCCTTTCCCGAAAAGCTCAGCTGAGATCCCTCTCCTATGCGCATCTCTCCCTGCTGTGGACTGTCGATGGAGATCCGGCAGCTTATCGCGCGTTTCCGGTCAGCGGAGAGGCGCAGGACGAGCACACCATCGACTGGCGACACGAAGGCTTCGCGCAGGTAGGTGGTGCCGTCGGCAGTGTAGGACGAGGTAGCGATGGCGGTATCGAGATCGAGCGCGCGCCGATACCCGGAGACGCGCTCGGCGCGCTTGAATTCGAGGCGGAGATCGCCGATCGGCTGGTAGGACATCTCCTTGATCGGCCGTGCCATCAGATGCTTCTCGGCCAGCGCCTCGGCGTCCGCATAGTTGCCGTCGAAAATCAGCTGCCGCACGGTTCCCAGATGACCAAAAGCGTCTGGATTGACGGGCTGATAGGGACCGCCAGCCCAGAAGGTGGATTCGTTTATCTGCAGGTGTTCGCGCAGGGGATCGCCGAAGACCATGGCTCCGAGCCGGCCGTTGCCGAGCGGCAGCGCGTCCGTCCATAGCTGTGCGGGCGTATCGTACCACAGAAGATGAGCGGTCATGGCTACTCCGCCGGAAGAGTGTTTGCCGGGCGCGTCCCGCGGATGCGCTCACCGTCCCCACCGAAGAGCAGGGCCCTTCGTGCGGGGAAGCCGGCAGTGACGATTTCCCCCGGGCGGCGGATGGTCTCGGAGCGGTCCTCGATGATGACGGCCTGCCCGGAACTCAGCGTGCCATAGATGAAACGGGTGCCGCCGAGATTTTCCACCACGTCGACCTTGAGGTCGATTGCGCCGCCAGCATCGTCACGTCCGGTGAAGTGCTCGGGCCGAATGCCGGCCTTGATCGGGATGTCGCCTTCGCCCTGCAAAAGACCCGTCTTGAAGACAGCGCCGCAATCGAGCCTGACAACGCCATTGGGGTCCAGCGTGCCATCCAGGAAATTCATGCGCGGGGAGCCGATGAAACCGGCGACGAAGAGGTTGTCGGGGTCGGCATAGAGCGTATCCGGTGTCCCTGTCTGCTCGATCTTGCCTGCTCGCATGACGACGATCTTGTCGGCCAGCGTCATCGCTTCCGTCTGGTCATGTGTGACATAGATCATCGTTGCGCCGATGCGCCGGTGCAGTTTCGCGATCTCGACACGCATGGACACTCTGAGTTCAGCGTCGAGGTTTGACAGCGGCTCGTCGAACAGGAACACGGCGGGATTGCGCACGATCGCCCGGCCGATGGCGACACGCTGACGCTGACCACCGGAGAGTTGCGCCGGCTTGCGCTTCATCAGCGGTTCAATCTGCAGCGTTGCCGCCGCAACAGCAACGCTGCGCTGGATTTCGGCCTTGCCAAGGCCCGCCATGCGCAGCGAGAAGCCGATATTCTGCTCGACGGTCATATGCGGATAGAGCGCGTAGTTCTGGAAAACCATGGCCACGCCGCGCTCGATCGGATCGGCTTCGTTCATGCGCCGCCCGTCGATCTTGAGGTCGCCTGCCGTGATCTTTTCGAGGCCGGCGATCATCCGCAGCAGCGTCGATTTTCCACAGCCGGAAGGGCCGACGAACACGGTGAACGAGCCATCGTCAACGCTCAGATTGAGATTGCCGATCGCCTCAAAGCTCCCATAGGTTTTGTCGATATTCTGCAATTCTACGCTGGCCAAAATTTCCTCCCTTTGACCGCTTGGCAAGCAGAGCGCGTCAGGTGATCCGTCGCGTCGAGCCTCGCAGGATGATGTCGCATTCGAGAACGATGCTGCGCGTCGCGCCGCTCGAGGATTCCGTCAGGCGCTCCACGAGAATGTCCGTGATCTTTTCCGCAATGCCGGCGACCGGCTGCGCGACCGCGGTAATGCCAGCTTCGTAGAGCCGGAAGATCGCTACATCGTCGAAGCTCGCCAGCGAGATATCGTCGGGCACGTGACGGCCGTTCTCCTTCAGCCAACTGAGCGCCCCGACCGCCATGCCGTAATTGGCGGAGAAGATAGCTGTGGGTGGGCTTTCCAGCGACATCAGTCGCTTGGTCGCCTCATAACCGCCATCCATGCGCCAGTTGCCGCGCACTACCAGGGAAGCATCCATCACGATGCCCCGGTCGCGCAGCGCCTGCTCGTATCCGGCCAGGCGTTCGATGCCCGAGGAATTGCGCGGGTCACCCGTCAGCATGCCGATGCGCGTATGGCCGAGATCGATCAAATGGCTGATTAGGCGGTAGCTGGCGCGGTGGTTTTCGACCATCACCCGGTCCGCCGCGAGCCCACGCACGTCGTTATTGTAGAAGATGATCGGCACGTCATGTTCAATCAGGTCGTCCACCCGGTCATAGACTTCGGCCGTACCATCCATGATCAGCGCATCGACGCGCTGCGCGGCGAAAAAGTCCAGCGCTTCAGCAACAACGCGCGGATCGCCGCCATGACAGTAGGTCAAGAGCGCTCGTCCGGTCTGACGCACGGAATTGGCCAGATATTCCAACATCCGGGCATGGAATTCGTCGAAGGTCGGCACCAGGAAGCCGATCATATGGGTAAGGTCGGTACGGATCGAGGCCGCTGCGGCATTGCGCCGGTAGCCCAGATCCTGGATTGCGCGCTCGATCTGTTCGCGGTTCGACCGGCGGATCGTCTGGCCGTTGAGGTAACGGGACACGGTGCCGACAGCGACGTCCGCCACCCTGGCAACGTCGATAATCGTGGCTCCGCGTCTCTTTCCGGCCGTCTGGTCCGTCTGTCGCATGTCGAGCGGGCTCCTGCACTCATTGAGGGGAAATAGCGCCAGGGGAAGCGCTTTTCCGTCGTATAGCCCAGCGCTCTGCCGCCCACCAGCGTTGCGGGCGGCAAGAGCAATGTCCGACGGTTCCCCTACCTCAACCTGCATCAGACGCCCTCGAACACCACGGCGCTGTGGATATGCAGTCGCGGCACTGTGATGCTAATGGCGCCGTCTGCGCCGGCTTCCCAGGCCAGATCCTCCCCGGTCATGGCATCGAAAACCCGCTTCGGCTTCGCCGGCAACCGCACGCTGGCGTTAACCGGGCCGATCGCCGGGATGTCCTCGATCATTTCCATCACCCGCCTCGAGCCGTCATCGCCACGAACATCCTTGCCGCGGATCTGCGGCGGTCCGTAAAGAAGATGCAGGATGTGGCGATTGTGCCCAATCTGCCGGGTGAGCGTTGCCCGGCCGGATGAGGGAAGATCGGTAACCATCGCCGGATCGGGAACGAGACGATCGAGAAGCCCGCGAACAACATATTTATAGAGCGGCTGGCCAATGGCCCGGTAAAGCCGAAAGATCGGATAGGCGATATAAGCGATGCCCCCATGCTCGGTCACGGCAGCGCCAAGCATATCAGCGGCTGGATCGTCCGGAGCATGCTGGTGCGAGCAGAAATGTTTGTAAGACCGGTTGAAGTAGGAGGGGTAAATACCGGCCAGCACCGTTGCGCCGACCGCGCGGACGGTTTCGGCTTCATCGTAGAAAACGAAAGCCGTTTCTGGCATGGACGGATCAAGGTCCTTGCCTGCCTTCACATAGCTCGGTTTGAACGCGATCGGCGTTGGCTGCCGCTCGATGCCGAAATCGACAGCAAAGGCCCCATCATCCCCGATGCCCGAATGCCAGGAGGCGATGATCCTGCCGCCACTGGCGAGATAGGCGTTCAGCCGCGACGCAAGGGCAGCATCGACCGGGATTTCGTCCGGCAGGATCAGCAGTCGGTATTCCTCGAAACGAGCGGAACTGTCGAGCACGTCGAAGGGCCGCTTCAGTTCCTGCAGCATCTGTGCCGCGCCATCGTCGCTCGGATGATTGCGCGCGCCCTTGGGGTTCATGTGCTCGGCGGACAATATAGCGATCTCGGAGACCTGCTTCGCGCCATCCAGAAACGGCTCCAGCTTTTCAACGCGTCGATAAGCCGGCGCGATCGAAGCGTAAGTATCCGGGTTGATGGCGCCGTTCGGATGCAACTGGTCGCCGACCAGGCACTTCGATCCGAGCGCGATCATTTGAGCACATTCATATTCCAGCGCATCAGGGTGCTTGAAACCGCCGAACTCGCCCCACGAGGTGTGGAACTTGCCTGTATGAGCCAGGAAATCCATGCCGAGCGTTGCCGCGTAGCGCGCGCTGGACGGGAAGTGATCGTAACCCCAACCGCCGGTCGGCAGGCTTTCGAGCTCGAGATGAGAATAGGTGGAAAAGCGCTTCGGGCCCTGCTTGTGGATATGTCCGCAATTGTAGAAGACGCGGAGATTGGGGAACTCCTTGAACAGCGCCTCGCTCGTTTCGCGGCGGAATTGTTCGTTGACGGCCTCGTCGTTCTTCAGCCGGTCCGCCGGATTCTCTGGATCGAGACCCTCGCACTGCATGCGCTCGATGCAAGCCGGGCAGACACAATCCGGCGTGAGGATGATATCGAAGAACAGACCCTGCGTGGGATAGCTTTGCGCGACTTCGCGCGCCTGGTCGAGAATGTATTTCCGTAGGCCGGCATGGTTGAGGCAGAGCGTATGCCACGCCGGGCTGAGCTGCTTGCCCGCCGAAGGGTCGTCCGGACGGTCGTGATGGTATTGGTTCGACGCGGTCATGGCGCGCCATTCGGTATGTTCGCGCGCCGTCAGTTCGTCCCACTGTACCGATATATAAATCGGGCTTTCGATATCGGCCGCCGACAGCGCCTTCACCATGTCGCCGAGGAGGTCCGGGCGGGCCAGCCGCGGATGCGGCTTGCCGACCTTGGTCGGATAGTAGGACCAGCCGTGATGGCACTTGGCGAAGATCGTGATCGAGTCGACATGCGCCGCCTTCAGCGTTGAAACGAAAATATCCGGATCGAAGTCGACGCCGATGCCGGGAATATGTTCCGACGTATGGAAGTCGAGATGGATCTGGCGGTAGCGCAACGGCTTGTTTGTGGTGTTCGGCATGGTCCTATTCCTTTGCGCCGGTGCGGGTTTGAGAGCCGGCGGCGAACTGACGTTGGAAGACAAGAAAGACGAGGAGGGGAACGATTGTCGTGATGATCGCCGCCACCGAGCGCAGGTCCCAATTGATCTCGTAGCTGCCGGAGATGCGGGCGAGCAGCACGGGTAGGGGTACGTCGTTGCGCAGGAAAAGCATCGGAAGCAGCAAGGCGTTCCAGGTCCAGAGGAACTGCAGGATGCCGACGGCGAAGATCGGCGACAGGCTGTTCGGCAGTACCACGTGACGGAAGGTCGCAATCGGTCCGCAGCCGTCAATCTTGGCTGCTTCCACTAGTTCGCGCGGGAAATCCTCGAAGAAATTTTTGACGAGGAAGATCGACCAAGCGAAGGACATCCCGACATAGGGAATGAGAACGGAGAGAATGTTGTCGATCAGCCCGAGATCGCGCCACAGCGTGAAGAGCGGAATGATGACAACCTGCTGCGGCAACACGAATGCGTTGATGATGATGATCAGCAAGATGCGGCGGAACGGGAAAATGAGGAAATGAAAGGCGTAGGCCGCTGCCGGCGTCAAAACCATCGTCAGCGCCGTCGCGATCCCCGCCGTTTTCATCGTCACCCACATGGATTGGGACAGCGGATATTTGTCCCAGACGCGGTGCCATGCATCGAAGGTCAGATCGAAGCGCTCGAAGTGCCACCAGCCAAGCGAGACGCCCTCGGGAGGACGCAGGGATGTAACAACGATGCCGGCGATTGGGATGACCCAGATGCAGGCGATGATGCCGACGAATATGACAATCCAGCGGGGAGCCTTGCCGATCATTTCGCACCTGCCGTTCGCTGGATGATGGCGGGGATCGAGACGATGAGAACGGCCAGCAGCAGGATGACGGTCGCGGCGGCGCCATAGCCCAGTTTGAACTGGGTCATGGATTCCCGGTACATGAAATAGCCGACCGTCTCGGTTGAGCGCACCGGTCCGCCGCCCGTCAGGATGTAGATGATGTCGAAGGCGCGCAGGGCACCCAGAAGATTGATGAAAACCGCGACCCGCACGCCGGGCATCGATAGCGGCATCATGATATGGCGCATGGTCGAGAGCGGCTTGGCGCCGTCCATATAGGCTGCTTCGAGCACGGATTTCGGGATTGCCTGGATGGCGGCGAAGATCAGCATCAGGGGCAAGCCTACGCCGCTCCACGATGCGGCTATGATGAGCGCCCACAGCGCCGTATTGGCGTCACCGAGCCAAGCATGCGAGAAGCCGGAAAACCCGAAAAGCTGAATCAGCGAATTGAGCAGGCCGCCGGCGTCGGCCCTGTAGATGCCGATCCACATGTAGCCCGAAACTGCCTCCGAAATACCGAAGGCGGCAAAGATCATCACGCGGAACGGCAGCGTCTGTCGTGGCGCGAACGCGCACGTCATTGCCAGAGCCCAGCCAATCGAAACCGAAATCAGCGTCGTCCCGATCGTGAAGATCAGGGTCGTTAGCATCGTGCTGCGAAAGGTGGCGTCCGAAAACAGCCGCGCATAATTGCCAAAGCCGATGAAGGAAGGCTTCCGCAGGCCCTGTATGTCCCAGAAGCTCAAGCGGATAGTCTCCACTAGCGGATAGACCACGGCGACGGCAAAAAGCACGATGACAGGTGCGATCAGAATAAAAGCGGCGGGCGTGTCCCTGAGCAGACGCCGGCGGCCTTCAATGCTGACCACCCGCGGAGAAACCTGCATCACGCCCGCCGCTTCCCGCACCGGGGAAGCGGAGGTGCCAGCCATCAGTAGGAACCTTGGGCCTTGGTTTCGATTGCCGCAAGGACGGTATCGATATTAGCAGCCGAGGGATCCTGCAGAAATTTCTGCAGCTGCACGCGATATTCATCGACGAGATCGCCGGGCAAGAGATCTCCGAGCACGAATTGCAACTTCGAGCTTGCGACCGCTGATGTCGCCACCTTCTGCGTCTCGCCATAGAGCGACGCGTCGGTATTACCGCTTGGTGACGCATAGCCGTTCTTGGCAAGAATGTTGGAGGCCTCGGCGCTCGTCCAGAAATCGAGGAAGGCGTCTGCTGCCTTCGGATTGGGGCCGTTTGCCGTGACGAGCAGTTCCTTGGTATCGACGCTCGACGTGTCGTCATGACCCATGCCGAGGGCTGGGAACTGGAAGAGACCGTAATCCTTACCCTCGGTGAGTTTGTAGTCGTTCTTGGCGCGATTATTCATCCACATGCCGATCAGCAGGTAATTTTTGGCGTTCGCCTGGAAGATTTGGTCGGCTTCCCCGTCCCAGTCGTTGGCGAGCATGGTGTTCGGCGCGCCGCAGCAGCCCGCGGTCAACATTTCGGCATACTTTGTAAGCGCCGTCTTCACCGCAGGGTCGGTCCACGGAATTTCGTGCGCTCCGAGCTTTGCTGCCGTCTCGACGCCGGCCGTCCTCAAGAGGAGCGTTTCGAACCATTCAGCATGCGCCCAGTATTTGCCGGGAATAGCAACCGGAGCCGCGAAGCCCGCGTTGATGAGCTTCCCGAGGCTGGCCACGAAATCTTCCCACGTCTTCGGCGGCTCGGTGAGACCCGCCTTGGCAAGGTGCTCCTTTTTATACCAGATGCCGGAGCGGTCGCCGAAGGTGTAGGTCAAGCCATAGGTCTTGCCGGCTATAGCGCCGAGTTCCTTCCAGGATTGGCTGATGAGCCTGTCCCAACCGAAGGACTTCCATTGGTCGTCGATCGGCCGCAGCATGCCGGCATCGAGCAATTCCTTCCGGAAGGCCGGCCAGGTGTTGTAGAGAACATCGACCACTTCGCCGCCCATGAGTGCCGTGCGGATGCCACCGCGCATGTCTCCTTGGCCGGTAATGGCAACTTCCCTGATCGTCACTTTCGGATATTTCGCCGTAAATGCATTCTGGATCTGATGCATCATGTCGAGTTCGGAACCACCGAGCCAATTCAGCACCACAAGTTCGCCGCTCACGGTATCCTGCGCGTTGGCGCTGCCCGCCAACGCCATCAATGCGGCACTTCCCGCACCCGCAAGCAGGGTGCGGCGACGTATCTCATGCGTGAATCTACTGCTGTTGGTCATGTCACATCCTCCCAAACGTTGACTTTGCCCTGCGCACTCAATTTAATTGAAACGTTATCATCTATCTTGAAACTAGCAAGGGTTTTGTCCGATAGTGCTTAGGAGCCGAACCGTTGCGTTCCGGCGGCGGCGGCGCTGCACAAAATAGGAGCATAAAATGACCCGGCTTAAGGACAGCGTAGCTGTCGTCACCGGTGGCGGTAGAGGAATCGGTCGGGAGATCGCGCTCCGGCAGGCGCGAGAAGGCGCCAAGGTCGCGGTGCTTGCGCGAACCGCCACTGAGATCGAGGAAACAGCCTCGCTGATTGAAGATGAGGGCGGGCAAGCGATCGCTGTGACGACCGACGTTACCCAATACAGCGCCGTCGAAAACGCTTTTGCCCGGATCGCATCTGAGTTGGGTCCGGTTGATACTTTAGTCAACAATCACGGTTCTTTCCAGGCTTTCGGACCGATATGGGAGTGTGATCCTGTTGCCTGGTGGCGGGATGTGGAAATCAACTTGCAAGGAACGTTTCACACCTCCCGCGTGGCTTGTTCGACAATGTTGGCGCGCGGCAGAGGCCGCATCATCAATGTCGTTGGCGGAGGGACGGGCAACAGTTTCCCACACGGTTCCGGATACGCATCGAGTAAAGCAGCGATCATGCGGCTGACCGAGTGTCTCAATGATACGACGATCGCTCATGGCATACGCGCCTTTGCCGTCGACCCGGGGCTCGTACGCACCGACATGACGGAAAAGCAGTTGTTTTCGGAGGCAGGCAAAACTTATCTGCCCGCCATCCAGCAGCTCTTCGACGATGGCATCGATATCCACCCTTCTCGAGCTGCACTTCTTATCGCAGACATCGCCGCCGGCCGTTTCGATGTGCTTGCTGGTCGCCTCTTGCGCGGAGTCGACGATCGAGATGTGCTCGAAAAGGAAATGGACGCTTTGGCTAAAGCCGATGGAAGGGCATTGCGCTTCAGCGCGATAGAGCAACAGAAACTCTGAGCGCGATGAAACGGCGCATCTTGAGGCGGAGCGGCCGCAGGACAAGGCTGTCCACGTTATTCTCGAAAACCACGCCACCCACGAGCGTAACGGCGGATTTCGTCGTCAAAACGCCTCCGACGAGCGCGAAGCCGATGACCAGTGCATTCGGGTGCCGCGGTTTTGCGACGTCGGAGATGTGGTTCCGCAGCTTGAGCAGGACCGCGAGACCGGTCGTTGTAACTTCGACAACGCTGTCCGAGCTTGGTAGACAAGCAAGCACGGCCTGCTGTCGCGATGCATAGAGCCTCTTCATGCGGCGGATGTGCCTCAGATAGTGGCCCTCCCTAATGAACTCCGCGACCGCCATCTGCACTGCTGGACCTGGCGCAGGCATGAGGCAGGCTGCCGTCTCCGCGAATAGCGGCACAAGCGCCGGAGGCGCAATGACGAAGCCGAGCCGAAGCGCTGGACTTATGGTCTTGCTGAAGGACCCGATGCGGATGACACACCCGGCCCGGTCAAGCGAGGCGAGGGCGGGAGCGGCTCTGCCAGTCAGCTGTAGTTCGCTCAGGTAGTCGTCTTCTACGACCCATTCATATTCGCCGCGGCCCAGTCGAGCAAAAGCAGGCGCCGTTCGAGCGACAAGGTGTGGCCCAGGGGTGCCTGCTGCCCCGGAGTGACAACCGCAAGCCATCCCCAGGTAAACCATGCGATTGATGGCCTTGCGGCGGAAGGAAAACGCCGGCCCGGATGGCCGCGAAGGATGACGAATTGCGGCGCGGATATCAAAGCCTGAAGCAAGAGTTGGAGTTGACAAACGAGAGCGGCATCGAGGAATACCTAGCCCAGAACGCACCGTTCATCGATGCCGTGGTAAGACCACCACCAAAGACCTTATGACGGCTCCGGGCGGGAGGCAGCCGCTGGTGGCATTTGCTACCTAATACCGGAAGTCTATCCGCCAACCAGTTGTCTCGTGAGCAACCTTGGTTTCCAACAAGTGCATGGACTACCCGGCCTTCCTGCCTTTGAGATCGGCCTCGACGCTCTTCCGGAGTGCTTCCATAATATTGACCACATTGGATTTGGGAGCCGCTTCAGCAGCTTTTCCCTTCGCCGCCTTGTTGGTTTCAACGCCTTCTTCTTCTCGTTGATGAGCTTCAGTAGGCTAGTCTGAATGGGATCGCTGGCCATGTCAGGCGACAAGTGGGCGGACTGTCGGCCGGGACGAACTTGTCGATGTCGATCGTCGTCACCGTGTCGAGCGCGACGGCATCCAGATCGTCCTCGGTGAGGATAACGTAGTCGTTCTCCCCGCGAGCGTAGCCCTTGGCTTCGTTCTCGTCCTTGACGGGCTTGCCCGTGACGGAATCGATGTACCGGGAGACGACGCGGTTGCCCGTCTCTTTGTCGTAAGTAACATAGGCGACCGCTTTTGGGCGCATAGTTGCCGTCCTCGTCATGGCTCCGGCTCTCGATCGTGTCGTGATGGTCGCGAACCCAACCCGCGATCGCGGTCTCTTGTGAATCTAGTTCAAACCGAGGCCGTCCGCGAGATCGGCCCTACCGATGTGAACTAGAGCTGAGATCACCGAGTTCTTTTCGTCCGACGGAGCGTTCTGAAGCTCTGCGGCGACAGTTTCCAAAACCTCAACATCATCATCCTCAGTGGAGTTCGATGAGCGTCCATCGAGATAGGAGAGGGTGATTGCCAGAGCGGTAGCCAGATTATGCATCGGGGGACGCCCTTCCATTGCCGGGGTCTGATGCCTTTCTGACGAGAGCCGGGGGGCATCGATTTCGATTTTAAAGCAATTACACGTCCCGACGCAACCTGCAAAACCCTGGAGTTTACCGGTCCCTAAACATCTCAGGTCCGTGGTCCTTTCGATGAGAAAGACGTTCAACAAAGGCTATCTATTTAAAAGTAGGAGTGACCGCTTTATTACCCGATTCTGAAAGAGGCTGAAAGAAATGCCGCCTAGTCTGCAATATCGCCGAGTAAAGCCGTTGACGGGCCTTCGACGTTGGGTCGGACGAACGTACATCATTTGTTACTTCGCACCTGCGGTAATTGTCATACGATTCAAAACGCTAAATAATAACAAAAATCAGTTGCTTACTCGAAGTTTCTCGACTACGTTTTTTACAGAATAGTTCCGAAATAACCGGCCCTCGCCGGCGATGCTCAGCGGTCGTTTGACCTCGCTTGAGGAGGATGATGACGTTGTTTGCCGGACTTCGTTTCTTTGCAATGGTGCAGCGAGTGCGTGATCTCGTCTCGATCCGATACCGAACTACGACGGCAATCTGACGCGTCGTAAACCCTTTGTTCCACTTTTCTAAGATGGTGCTCCCGTGTGGCGCGCCCGAGGTTTGTTATGCAAAAGCAAGCTGTCGTATTCAACGGTCAGGAAGTCGGGATCGCGGTCCCTGTCGAAAACCGCCTCAAATTCATCGCTGTCCGCTTCAATGTCATCGACTTGGACAACAGGCTCTTCGACACGGTTACCGAAATCCGGCGCGCCATTACTGAGCATCTCGCGTCCAGCGGTCGTGCGATCACCTCGCACTGAATGGCAGGAGATATTTTTCTACGTTATGCGGCGTCCGTCGTCGGAGGCCGACATGAACGCAAACCCCATCTGCTTCACAACGCTGCCCGATTACGAGAACTCAAAGGTGAAGAACGCTGGACGAAAGACCATCAGCCGAGGCGGTTCAATGCCCCACGTCTCAACCATGAAACTCCCGAACACCATCATCGAACTGAATTCTCTCGTGGCTCCGAGGTCGGTTGTCGTGTTGATGTCCGATTGAGATTCCTTAGGCCCAGCAAGCTGATCGGCCAGTGCTCAGGGCTCTTGCTTCCTACTCACGAACTTCAAGCTTGTCGCCATATTTCAAAGCGAGCCGACGGCAGTCGTCGCAATTCAACATAATGCCCTCCGCAACGACACTCGCGGCGGCGGTCGTGCAAACCGAAACGTCCAGTCTCGCGACATGCAGAATTGCATTACCCAATAGCATATCGCAGGGCGCAGTCTCGACTTCGGCCCCGCCCACGCTGTGCGCAACGACGCCGCGCACGGTCGCCAGCATTCCGCGCTTTCTTAATATGGTTATGTCGGCATCCCTTGCCATGACGATCCCTTCTGCCGCCCGAGGCGCAGGATCCGCCCGATACGCCGCATCTGCAACCAAACGGGCGCGAGACACCGAAGTTCCCATCGCCCATCCAGCAGACATTCCAGGAAGAAGCGCCGCAGATTTTCGTTCTTCACATCCTTGGTCCACGCATCAGCGGACGAAATCTCGGGGGCTGCGTGGCGGCTGTTGTCGATTGGAACGCCGAGATTTGAACCGCAGCCTGATTAGCGTACCTGCTACAAGAGTTCCCAACGCGGCGAGAAACCATTCCGGATACTTGACTCGTCTGCCGTACGAGTTTCGGGGAGCCTAGAAGCCGGCGGTATCGTTGTCACTGCAGGGGAAGCGGCCGAGCTTCGTAGCGGATATTAACGTTTCCTGCGAGGTCAAAGGACTGTCAGCGATGAATCGGGTCGGCGTAATCAATTAGAGCGGAAGCGAGGATTTCGCTCCTCTGACGCTTGTAATGAGCGACCGAGAAAAACACAGGATGGTCCGATCACTCCGCGACGTTGCAGAGGTCCTCATTGTCGGCTGGTCGACACGACACACTCACGATGAGAAGGCTGCGAGGGCGAAAACACTGTGGCCGGAAGTAAGCATCCATCACTGGTCAAGAGGCTGAACGATTCCAGCATTATCTGAGAAGAGCAATCGTTCGAGATCACAAATCACACCTCGTCGTGTGCAGAAACAGGCTCGGCTCATCGTTGATGCGTGAATTTACAGTCCGATGTTGGTTCTCCTACCGTTCTATTTCGGTCGAGTAGGGGATTTCGGCTTCCTTCAACGCCAACAAGAACAACTCCAGAGCGCTTTCGTCTGAAACATGTCCGTCATCGACGCCTTCACAGGCTTCAAGGGCCGCGATGTAAGCCTTTCCGTCAGAGACTGGCCAACGGGCCGATAGGAGATCGAAGGCCTGTTTTGCCGATCTCACGGTGATCGACTTTCGCAAATGTATAACGACATTCTTCCACAAGACACACGCTCCATCGCTAGCGGACAAACCGCCCAAACGGAGCGTCCACTTCGTCCCAACTTCAGTCTACGACGAAGGTTCCTGGCGCTTGTTTTCTGCCATCCTGAGGTCCAGTGCCTGTCGCAACTGGCCCGCTGACAAGTCCGGGTCTGCACTTAAAAGATCAATGGCGGCAGCGTATGCGGCTTCCGCGCAATTCCCGCCTGCATCGATGGAGTTCGCGTCGCACCAGTCGGCTATTACCTTCGCGAGCATCTCTATGCGCCGTTCGGATAGTTCCGGAAGATTTAAGAGGTTTAGAGACATTATTGTGGCCCCACCTGAGGCAAGAGCACGTCTGATCGCCCCATCGGCCTCGCCCTGGTAAAATCGCCGAGTGGAGTACTATACGCTTTTATATGGCGCGATGGTATGACGGTCCGCAAGGGGCCGAGTCCTACGGAGTGGCGGCGGCCCAAGGCCAATCGGGTGACAAGGCACTCGCCCTATCAGTCCGCCTGGGGCGGCCGCCTACCCTGGTATGACGTTGACTCCTTCGGGGGCCCGAGTTTCGAGCCTGACACGGTTCTTTCGGAGGCGACCAGCGCGGGGTACCTGCTCGGAGGATTCGATCCCTATACGTCCTTACGATTGCTGGCCGAGGCGCCCGACAATCTCGATTGTAACGTCACGTGGCATTTCGGGCCTTGGTAGTGGAGTATGCGGGGGAGGAAGAATTTGGTGACGGACTGCCAGACTCTTCGACTTTCTTGATCGTAGCCGAGGGGAGCTCCGACGCTAAGATCCTACGCCACGCGGCTGGCCTACTTGGGCCCGAAATCGCTGACTTTTTTCGATATGTCGATATGGAAGATGGCTATCCATTTAGTGGCACAGGCAATCTTCAGAAGTTGTTCCAGGCCTTGTCGCGCTGCGAACACAGATCAATGTTGTCGCCGTTTTTGACAATGACGCCGAGGGGTGTCGCAACCCTGTGCGAAGACGGCGCAGCTTTACCTTCGTGAGAGCTATCGGGTTTGTCGTCTACCTGACCTCCCTGAGTTCGTTACTCGGGGACCGACAGGCGACGTCGGGTCCGACATAAACGGGCGAGCGGCTGCGATAGAATGCTATCTCGATCTTGCGCGTTTGAATCGGCCAGCGCTTGTAGAATGGGGCGGTTTTAATCGCGATGCCGGCCAATAGCGCACATATCGACGCCGCTTGGTATGAGAAGCGGGTTCTGGGGTCGCCAGTCCGACTTAGGTCCGTCTTCCCCTCGGCGCGATCCAGCTTAGATTTTCCTGATCCTTGTTTAAAAGGACACCAGGGAGGTTTTAGCAATGTTGCCGTCTCCAGTCAGAACCTCCCTGGTGAAGCTTTTGTCGAGAGGTGAAGGCGACACCTAGTGGAGCATCATCGCCCCACGGTCGGTCATCACGGGCGAGCGTCCACTCCTTTTGTTCGTCGATGGAAAGCCGATCACAGATCAGGGCGGCGCGCACAACGTGTGAGCGGAACATCGGTTACGCTGTGTTGGCGTCGCTGGATGCATTAAGTCCCCTTTAAGCTGATCGCACGTTCGCCCTTGAGATCGCAGGACGTTCAAGGGGGCGATGTCAGGAGAAGCCCCAAATGGATGAGCCTCGGCGGCCGCGATGGCATCCGCCTAGCGACGTTCTAGGCCAAACGCTTTAAAGACGCTTCCCCTCGCCAAGCAAACCCCGCCCTAGCGTAGCCGGTTTGAGCACAGGTCGACGGCCGGCACCCTCAAGCAGTGCTTGTACAAATCGATTATGGCCGCGCGGGCAAGAGGCCGCGAGATTACGAAACCTTGGAGGCTGTCTCACCCAAGGGCAACTACAGCATCGCTCTGTTCGTCCGTTTCCACCCCTTCAGCCGTGGTCTTAAGACCTTTCGCTCGGGCCATACTAGTCATCGGTTCCGAAGTCGTCGATGGCGATCCGCACCCCCGCATTTCGGAGCATAGCAATGTTCCGATCGTGCTGGTCAGTGCCAGGCAGTGCAAGAGTCCAGTAATTGGGCTCTTCCCCGAAGACAGTCGAGACCTGCACGACGGTGAGCTTCCCGTCGAAGTGCTTTGATGAACGCGCCCAGTAATAGGCTTCCCGTACCAAACTTATGCGGCTAATGTCGGGTGTCCAGAAGCGGCTCGTCGTCGTCGAAATTGCCGTTGCTAACGGCATCGTATGAGTTAAGGCTACTGCCTCCACCGCGGGTTCCGTATGCGGTCAACTGCACCATCACGGCCTTAGCTCTTTGACGCTCAGCTCCTGCTCTCGTGGAGCAAGGATTGGCGGGATCGTGTTAGCCATCCGCACGGCCGCGGCAGGAGCGGCACGTATAAGGCACAAAAAACACATCGGATGGCGCGGACATCAGCCGCTTGGAGCGTGGGTGGTCGTCGATCCTCAGAAGTAATAGCCGTCGAGTACGCCAAGTAGAGCGCCTCCTATCAGGGAAAATATCAGCGGCAAGATGATGAACAGGAACATCACGAGGAGCATAAAGCGCATCAGGCACCCAGCCGCTGCTGCCCTTGGAGGTGGCGCTTCCGGAATAGGATAGGTTGACCTTCGAGTGATACGACCGGCGCGGGAGAGGGCTCGAAGCATCTCCAGCATTTTTACCGTGTGGATGTCGCCGGCTGAGGCGCCGTCGGTCTCCGCCTCAGGGCGGGCAGACCTCCGTCGCTCTTTCCGGCCCCATGGCCCGGGACTCGTATCCAGCGGTGGTGGTTCCGCGCGGGGCGCTGCTTTGGGAAAAGGGACCGGCGGACGTGGGCGAACAGGAGGGGGGACCGACGGTGCGGCCGGACGCAGCGCATCGCCAAACTTTGCGCCGCATTGAGGACATGCGGGTGCATCTAACCAATGACCCGGCTTGTGGTTCGTACAGTAGAAACGGACTTCTGCCTCATGGCAGGCCTCGCACTCCCCGGAAGTCGCTGTGGAGGTGCCGCAGTTTGGACAACGCAAGATGACGCCCGTCATGCGTGAGGCTCCTGGCCCGGGTGATTGTCGATGCTGTCGGCGGCCGGCTGAGGATAATAGGCACGGATCATTTCGGCGGGAATGTGCAACCGATACACGCTCGGCAGGGCTCCTTCGACATATCGCGCCATAGTTGGAACCCGCTCGTAGGGCCCAAATGCCTCGCGGCTCAACCGACGCGAAAGGGCGACGGTCGTGAGCAGCGGATTAGCCCGATAGGCGGGGAAGCTCGCATACCTTTCTTCCACGTGATCATGGCCGCGTACCATATGTGTGACGGGCCGTCCGAGACCGGCACTCAAAGAGCAGAAAGCAGCGAAGTCCTCGTAGCCGAACTGGCTCCCGCGGGAGAAGCGGTTTGGCAGCTTCCTGCGGGCTTTCGGATGGGCCCTTGTCCATACAAAATCAGACAGGGACATCGGGTTGTTCCAATCCCCCGATTCAGCGAGGCCGGGATGCAAGTCAACCAGCGGAAAGCCTCCGTGGGCGGCAAGCAATCCGTCGGGAAAGAAGAGTGCGCGCGGAGCGTTCGTAAACAGGCGCACGGCAAGCTTACCGGCCCGCTCGATCCATTCGTGGGTGAGGTTAGCGTTGAGGAAGTCGGCAAAGTCCGATGGCGTCACGCTCGAGGAAAATCGTACGCCATCGTAAGACAGTGCTTCGTCGTGATTGCCGGCGATGGCGCACACGCGGTCGGGCGCGTCTACGATCAGTTCAAATACGCGGAGAAGGATTTCGAGGCTAAAACCCTCGTCATCGAAGAGATCGCCAAGAAACAGGATCCGAGGTGGACCTTCTCCGGGCTGCAGGTCCGGCTGCCGCATTGCCGCAAGTGCAGCCTCGAGCGCCAGAAGATCACCATGCAAGTCGCCGATGATCCACAGCGGGATTTCGCCATCGAAGTCAGAAATCTTGATGACTTTGTCGGTGGGATCGGCGCGGAATTTGTCGAACAACATGCCAGGCCCATCGGCAAGGTCAAGCAGACCCTCCATTCTTTCAACCGTCGACCGAATTTCGGAGCGGATGGAAGACGGGCTAGCCCGGTTGAGGACAGCGTTCCAATCAAGGTCATTCACCTCGACGATTTCTAATGGAGCAAAGGCCGCCGCCACCTTCGAAAGATCCTGGTCAGACGGCAGGCTTTCCGACCTGGACGCAGGCTCTCCATCCAACGGGGCAGCAGCCGCCGGTGTAGGTTCGGGGCCTGCAGCTGGAACATCTGCGGCAAGCGCGCCGAGGGAACTGGAAGGACCCGGCGCCCCTGGTTCATCTTTGGGCACATCGGTCATCACCGGATGAGCCTCTGCGATCGCCGGCTGCTCGCAGGGAGGATCGGACTCGGGCACTTCACGTCCGCCGGCCGAGGTCATTTGTTGAGCGCCCGCACCGTAAGGGGCATCTTGGCGATGCCTTTGGCCTGGCGGCCGACCGCAATTCGATCACCTTGCCTGAGCGGACGGGGAGCTGTCAGGGTCAGGCCGTTCACGAGTGTTTCGTTGGTCGCACCCGCCACGGGAGATACCACCCATTGCCGTGCAGGATTTCGTTCCAGGACACATTGGCGATTATCCCAGAACTCGCTTTCCGGCCCGAACTGCCGCAACAGGGGTTTTCCAAGTTCCGTCATCACCCCGATATGAAGCGAGCGTCCGTCCGCACCAAGCAATTCGATCCTCTCGGAGATGATCAGCTCTGCCGAAGCGGGAGGAGTGATGCCTTTTGTTGTCGATGCAGGAGCTTTCTGTCCGGAGACGGCAGAGCCTGCGCCGCGTCCACTCAAAGCAGCCCGAACTTCCGCAGCCGTCGGTCTCGCAGCGGGATCTGGAGACAGGCATCGGTGGAGGACGGAACTGACATCGGCATTGCTCGCAGGTGCCGGCATCAACCCGGCAAGTGCCGGAGGTTTGGCGGCATAGCTTTGCACAAGCTTTGCATAATCAGCCTGGTCCTCGGTCCAGTACGGATGATGGCCGGCGAGAAGTTCGTAAAGCATCAGGCCGCAGGTGAAAATATCCGAAGCCAGCCCCGGAATAGCTCCGCGCGTCATATGTTCGGGGGATCGATAGTTGTCAGTGCCAACATAACCCTGATGCCCGTGCCAGGGCGCGCGGCGGTCAGCCAACAAGGAGAAGTCCATATCGATCAGCTTAAGCTGGTAGCCAGAGCTGATCGACGGATCAGTGATCAAATATGCGTTCGCCGGCTTGAGATCTGCGTGGACGACCTTGGATTCGTGCAGTGCCGCGATACCCGTCATGAACACCTTGGACCATGTGAGGTGACGTGCCCAAACCGTGGCATCACTAGTCGCGGCCTGCTTGGTGCGACGATGCTGCTCCCGCTCCTCATCGAGCATATGCTGCAAGTCGGCACCATTCTCGACGAACTCGAATGCCTGAAAGTAGCAAGGCCCGCCCCAGATCTCTTCGAATGCGTCGACCTGGCGCACCGCAAATTGACCAGCCCGGCCATTCCGGACGCGTGCTCCGAGCTCGTTCTGATAAGCAATGAAATCCCTATACCAGACAACTGTCGGAGCAGGGGACTTATATTGCTTGAGAAAAACCTTCTCACCCGTAGAAGTGTCAGCTCCATAGGAAATAGCCATCATTCCCGGTCCGAAGACTTTCGTGACGCGATACTGCCGGATGCGGTCGCCGATTTTCAGTTTCTTGGCCATGGCTTTCGGGACAGTCGGGCTAAAGCGCCACGGTCGCTGCCGACCGGGATACGCTGGCGGCCAACTGCTTCAAGGTGTTACGGAAGTTAACCGGGTCGGAGGTAAATTTCTGGAGCGCCTCCTGCGGGTTCAGCCCTTCGTATTCCACCACCTCCCATTCCGACTTGTCGATCTGGCTCAGTCTATCGTAGCCCTCGAAATTCGGGGCAAAGAGGCTGAGAATAATTCGGTTGGCCATGATAAGGTTAGCTACGTCCTGCAACGAGCCGCCCTTTGCCTCCGCAATGCTCATGGTCTCCTTGAATGAAGCATCGGTGAAGACGATGACAACACGCGCCGCATCGCTTCTATAGCGCCATTTCGCCGGATCGTCTGTCTGCGAACCCTTCGGCACAGCCTCCATTGAGGCAACTTTATAAAGAGCATCGAGAAGCGACTCCGGCTCGTCCCCGCCGCCGTTTGCCTGTAGCGTGCCAAGCTGCGCCTTGAGCGCACTGGCATCACGCACGAAGTCATTGTCGACGATCCATGGCAGGCCTTCGGCTTGGGCGGCCTCAATGTCACGGTAGCCGACAACCTTGCCGCGCCAATCTTTGACAGGGGCGGCGTTGTTCGGGTCGCCGTGGCTTAAGGAGTCAATAAAGGCCTCGATATTTCGCCGCAGCGCGTCGATGCAGGGGTCCATGCTGCCGCTAACATCGACGAGGAAGACAATATCGGCCACGCCTTTGGTTTTTGGACGCTCCTGCAGGGTCTGGCTGTCGGCTGATAATGACGGCGCGCTGTCTACCGACGCTTCTACCGCCGGCTCATCCGGTGTGGACGAGATCGGCCCGGTTGAGATTGGTGTCGCGGCGGGAGCTGGGCTCCCCGGGGTAGGAGGCGTCTGTTGGTCCGGTTGCTCCGTATCACTCATCAGTCAGCTCCAATAGTTTGGTGTTACGCGGCAGATCTGCCAGCGCCGTAACGACAACACGGCCGCGACATGAAAGTTCCTACTGTCGTCGGATCGGAGAACAACCGGTCTCGGGCGGGACGCCTTGATCATTCCTTCGCCCCCTGTTTTGCCTCGACGAAGTCCAGCATACGGGGCTGAAGATTAATCTTGTAGGGATCATCATGAGCCGGCCGACGCTCCCCGCCGACGGTGGCCCGCGCAGTTATCCTGCGCTATGAGTCGGTCAATGCGTAACCCATGCCGCAGCCACCGTTGCGCTTGGGGCCGGCGCTCGCATTGTTTCAGTGCCGCCAATAGCCAGATAGGGCGACGGCCGCGGCACGACTCGATGAGAATCCCGTCACACACGTGCCGTGTCCGCCGGACGGCCCCGATATAGGCGCCAGTTCGCCAGCTTACGGCGTCTGGGCGCCGGTTGCTGCGACGTAGACCGAATCGAGTGAGCGGGTCGCGGCGTGAAGAGGTGGTTGCATTTGGGCCCGCCGAAGGGTGAGGTTTGCAACGGTCTGGGCAGCCGCCGTCAGGATCAGCCCGGATCTCCGCATGCATGGCCGTCGTCGGATCGCCATCCTATTTCGCGAAGCGCAAAATCCTGCAAACCCTCGCGATCTCGGTGAGCATCGGGGCGTAAGCTATCGGCAGACCACCGGCGGAGGTCTTTATGCCTGGGAGCTCGAACTCGACGGGGAAGAACTCCAGGTCAGGGAGAACGGCCCTTTGATCATTAACGACGGCGAAATGTTGGAGGCCGCTGCCTTGGACGGCTTGGTGCTCGCCTATACGTTCGAAAGCCAGGTCCCACAGTGCATAAATGATGGCCAGCTGATCCGCGTTCTTGACGACCGGTGTCAGCCGTTCTCCGGCTATCATCTCTATTACCTGAGCCGACGCCAGCATACGGCTGCGTTCGCGCTGCTCGTCGAGGCGCTCCGATTCAAAAGCTAGCGCTCTGCCAGGCTATTCCAGCGCTCGAATGCGCATGAACGAGTCAACACCCATTTTGAACACCAATGCGGCGGCTGCGTTACGACATCAACTAACAATGTTGGTAACGACGGACCGCTTGGGTCGTGCAAAAATGTCCAAGATTTGATCAGATTTTCCCATTGTCTTGCGCCGAAGCGCTTCGCACGGATGCCAAATGATAAAGCGCACTGCTGAAGAGATTGAAAGTCGGCGGGCACGGCGCGCCGAGCGCCGCCAAAAACAGCGCGATGCTAATATTGCTCGCGCCGCTAAAATGCATATAGCCCGTCTGGCGAGCGATCCGCTGACTGTGATCACCTCCGATGACAATGTCGCCAGGCGGGTCCATATTGGCTGTTCCGGGTGGTATTACTGGCACTGGAAGGGCCATTTTTACCCGACCGACGCTCCCTCCAATCAATTGTTTTCGATCTACCAGCACAATTTCAAGACCGTCGAGCTCAATGCCCCATTTTATTCCTGGCCGACGGTGGCAACTGTCAAGACATGGAAACGTCAGGCCGAACCGAGCTTCGTCTATACGATCAAGGTGTGCGAGCTCATCACGCATATCAAACGCTTCGAAGATACCCACGCCCTCATTGAAGATTTCGGATACGTCGCAGACGTTCTTGGAATGCAGATGGGATGTTTTCTGTTTCAGCTTCCACCGAGCGTGCGCTACTCCACAGACATGTTGCAAATGATCTTGTCGCAGCTGGATCCCCGTCGCAGGAACGTCGTCGAATTCCGTCACAAGAGCTGGTGGAATGAGGACGTTTATAGTGCGTTTCAAGCTGCAGGCGCGATCTTCTGTTCATGCAGCGGTCCCCGGTTGCCGGATGAGCTTGTTCGGACAGCCGACGACATCTACATCCGGTTCCATGGGATCAAACAATGGTACCGCCATGACTACAGCGATGCCGAATTGACGGTGTGGGCCGAGCGCATCAAGCTGTCTGGCGCTAAGACCGTGTGGGCCTATTTCAACAACGATCGCGATGGCTATTCGATCAAGAACGCCAAGCGGCTTTTACAGATGATCGACGCATCGGCCTGATGGCCCCTCTCAAGATTGCTACTTGTTAAGTGATGACAGTCGCGTAAATACCACGTCAGCGCTGTCATGCTGCCGCCCTCAACGAAATCCAGCCGGGACACCGACTTCGCTTAGGTTGAAATGGCGAGAAATTTTGGAGCGCCATCGCCGCAGGTCGGGCATTGCGCAGTGCAGCCTCAGCGTGGCGCTGACCAGGCGGCGTTCCAGCGATGGCCTGTATGAAACCGAGGAGCTGCTGCGAGGGCGGAATTAAACCGCCGAGCAGCCACCAGATCGGTTGGACTGATGCTTAAATCGTTGATCAGGGCCTCCCCGCGGGACATGGGTTCAAAGACGCTGGACTTGCGTGGCTCGGATCACGATTTCCTCCTGATCGAAACGAGCCTCAAGCTGTGTTCGGTATGCCGCCCACCAGGTTCGGTCGAGACTTTCAGTCATGACTTCGGCAACAACGATGACAGGCGGACCACGCCTCTCCACTACGAGGAACACACTGCCGCGGCCGACGTTCCTGGAATTCTGAGCATGCTGGATTCCGCCGTCAGAAGATCCGGATCGTTCTGTGAACCACTATCAACGACATCGCGACGCTAAAATTCGTGAGGTCACAGCGGCGGTAGGCAAATACGAGAACTTTACATGAGCACGATGGACCATCATGATCTCTTTGGTGCAGTCGAACCGTCCCTGCCGGCCGGATTTCGCTATTCGCCGGATGTGGTTCCCGACGATCTGCAGCAGTCCATCCTGGAAGAGATGCTACAGCTGCCGTTCAAGGCTTTCGATTTCCACGGATTCGAAGGCAAACGCAGGACGGTATCCTACGGCTGGAAATACGACTTCGATACACAGCGTGTCCGAAAGAGCGAAGATATTCCGCTATTTCTTTTGCCGCTTCGCAAAATCGTATCTGCATTTGCTGGCATCGACCCCGATCGGTTGGAACAGATTTTGGTAACCGAATATAGTCCCGGAGCTCCGATCGGCTGGCACAGGGATAAATTCGTCTTCGGTCGGGTCGTCGGAGTCTCGCTGCTATCTGCATGCACTTTCCGGCTGAGACGGCGCCAGGGCAGCAAGTGGCAGCGTAGCACGATCACGCTCGAACCGCGATCGGCCTATGTGATGGCGGGCGAAGCCAGAACCCTGTGGGAGCATTCCATCCCGCCAGTCGCCGAGCTGCGTTATTCGATAACTTTCCGTGAACTGAGCCCAGTAAGCTGAGGGGGCGTCGCTCATTGTCGCCCAACCTGTTGTCCGCCCATTTGTTCCCGGGAATCTTGATCGCTTCAGCCGATACATAAAGCGCCGGAAATCCATCCGCGTTCGGTGTGAAACCAACGGAATGGCGCTGATCAGGGTTGTCCTCGACAGCATCGCGTGGATGTCAACGGCATCGCGAATGATGTGAGCGGAGAATGGAACCATCGTCGTTACCCGAGGTTGGCAATGACGTCCAACATTCGAGTAATCCCGGTCGGGGCCAATAGGATGAGAATGGAATGATGACCACCGCATTTGAAGACGAAGTAAAAGACTGCTTGGTCATCGGGGGCGGTCCGGCTGGCCTCACCGCGGCGATTTATCTGGCGCGCTACCATCTTTCCGTGACGGTCTTCCACGATGACTCCAGCCGGGCCTCTAGCATCCCTATGTCGCACAACCACGCCGGATTCCCGGATGGCATCAGCGGCACTGAGCTGCTGGCGAGAATGAACGCCCAGGCTCAGCTCTATGGGGCAGCCATTCGATGCCGCAAGATCACGACCCTGTATAAAGTCGACAACCTGTTCGTGGCAGAATTCGAGAACGGCAGCATCCGCTCTCGGGCCGTACTCCTGGCAACCGGAGTCGTCAACCGACCGCCTGCGATGCCACAGGCAACTCATGATGAAGCCGTGGCTCATGGCCTTCTGCGCTACTGCCCCGTCTGTGACGGTTTTGAGGTGACAGACAAGCCTGTTGGTGTTCTCGGAACTGGGACGAAGGGGTTCAAGGAGGCTGTTTTCCTTCGAAGTTACACGAAGGATCTCACTCTGATATCGCCCGAGGGCGTCCATGATCTGTCCGAAATCGAGACGTCGTCCTTGACCCACCTCGGAATAGGAATGGAGGTCGGCCCCATAGCCTCGACCTATCTGGGCAATGAGGTGATCCGCATCACGACGCCCACGGAAACCTATTCATTCGCTTCCTTATATGCGGCTCTCGGATCTGACATATGTTCCGAACTGGCATCACAAGTTGGCGCCAGGCTATCGGAAGAAGGGTGTGTTGCCGTCGATGGTCACCAGAGGACCACAGTGCCAGGATTTTACGCCGCAGGAGACGTGGTCGCCGGTCTTGACCAGATCAGCCACGCCATGGGGCAGGCAGGGGTTGCTGCTACGACTATCCGCAACGACCTTGGCGATCAAGAACCCCTCGTGCGTTGTTGACCTCGGAAACATCAGTACACTGGCGCATTGAAAGCAGGTAAACGCGCGGAGATTTAGCCATTGGTGTAGCCTCCTGCTGCAGATGGCTCCCTGCGCGTAGCCGGGGATGTCCGCCTCGTTGCTTGTGTTGGCGGTCGCTTGGCGGAAGCGGTCAAAACCTGCTCGCGGTCAATCCCGCAAGTGCTGCAATCCCAAGAAACGCCAGCGGCTGCTTGCGGCCGAGTTCTTCAGCCATCGCCGCGATTTCACCGATGTCTTTGTCTTTCATCTGCGTGGCGAAGCCCTGGACGCTTCGTCCGATCTGCTTGGCATAGCGTCCGACCTCCGGTTGGTCGGATGCTTCCAGTTCAGCGCCAACCTTCTCAAGCGCCGTTGCCACGCCGCCAACCTGGCGGGCAGCGAAGTTCGCTTGATCGGAAACCACCTCTTTGACCTTCTCGACTGCAGTATCGGCGCCTTCTTTCATTGTGTCCTTGGCGGCGGTCACGTCATCAGCCAACCTCTCCTTCAATCCCGCGAGTGACGCGGCAGGTTGCGGTGACGACGTCGCATCCCCAGATTGCAATGATGTTTCGGATGATGGCCGTGGCCTGCCATCGATTTCTGTGAAGTCGTTTGACACTGAAGCCTCCCATGACTGAACGAACGGCTACTGCCGGACCCGCGAACTTCGAGTGGCCGGCTTTGTTCCCACCTCCGCCTCCCCGGAGCGATTTTCAGCCTCACCGTAGTCGCCCACGCATTGCTGGTTTTGTTTGATGAATGCGCGGGATTTCGCATTTGGGGTCGTTGTCGAGATCTTCGTGAGGCCGTTTCCGATCGGCTTCACTTTCGAGAGCGGTTGCGTCGGTCGCCGGCGCTCCTGACATGGCAAGATAGGCGCCACTCAACATCACAAAGATGCCAATCACATCCAGTGCGGTGATCTGCTCGGCGAAGACTGCTGCGCCAAGGGCGACGGCGATCACCGGTGACACGAAGGCATAGCTGCCTGCGCGAGAGGCGCCAATATCCCTGAGCAGGCGCATGAAGGTCGTGTAGCCGATCAGCGAGCCGAAGATCACAAGGAAGAACCAGCCGAGCCAGGCGACCGTGCCCCAGTCGCCGGAGAGGGCGGAAACTGCCCCCGGTTCGAAAGCCACGGCTGCAATCAGCAGCGCGATGCCTCCGACCAAGGTTGTCACACCTGAAACGAACAAGGCCGGATAGGTTCGTAGAAGTGGACGGGCCAGCACCGAGCCGTAGCCATAGGTGAAGGCTGCTGATGCGACCGCCAATCCGCCCCATAGGCTCGCGCCTGGGAAGGCTTCAGCAGCGGGCAGACTTACATAGGCGGAGGCCGGCCAGAACAGGACGACCAGGCCACAGACCCCCAGAGCGATCGCAAGGATGCGACGGCCATCCAGCGTCTCTTCGTTGAGGAGGAGAGCGAACACCAGGAGTGCGATGGGGGTGAGCGACATTTCCAGAACGGCGGCAGTCCCGGAATCGATATATTGCATTCCCCAGAACAGCGGGCCGTAGCAGAGCGTGATCATCAGGATGCTGACGACCACGAAGCGAATGCCGTCTTGCACCTTGAACCTCGCAGTCTCGCCTTTGGCCAGCGTATAGAGAAGAAGCAGAATACCGGCAGCGGTGAAACGCGTGCCGGCAAACAGGAGAGGCGGAACGGCCTCGATGCCCGCCTTCGTTCCGATCCAGGTGCTCCCCCAGATCATGCATAGCATTAGAAAGCGCAGCTGATTTTTGTTGACGCCGGTGAGCATGAGGGCTCCGATCATTGTAACGAGTAAAATTTATTTATCTCGTTACAACCCGCTCTTGTTCAAATCGTTCCGCAGAACGATATTCAAGTCATGGACACGCACAAAACGATCTATGACATCAGCCTTCTTGGCGGTCATCCGGCCCTCGACTTCGTCAACACGGTCGATAGTCGCGGTGGACGTTGGGGGCCGGATTTCCTGAAAAGCTACGATGACCTCGTGGCCTGGGCCCGTCGTCTCGATGTGATTGACGAGAAGGATCGCGACGCCTTGCTGGCCAAGGCTAATAGATCGGGGTCCGACGCTGAAAAAGAACTCGGCCACGCAAAGGACCTGCGGGAGGCGCTTTGCCGACTGTTCCTGTCCGAGTTTGATGACAGCCAAGTTAGTCCGAATGATCTCAAGCTTGTTGCAGACATGGCCAGACGTGGCCTATCGCAACGAACATTGGGTCAGGTTGGAGGCATCATCGAGTGGCGTCGCTCGGACGCCAAAGACTTGGATGCGATCAGCAATCGTATCGCCGTGTTGGCGGCCGAGTTGCTGACGTCGCGAGACGAACGCCGTCCTGTGCGCGCGTGCCAAGGTCGAAATTGCGGCTGGCTTTTCCTGGACCAGTCTCGTGGCGGTCACAGGCGATGGTGCTCGGACAAAACCTGCGGATCAAATGCAAGAGTGCGGAGGTTTCGGGCCGTCGGAGCCGCCTGAAGTTCGGTTGCCTTACCAATTTGGGAAGGCGCCGGCTTGGGACTAGAGATGTCTTGGTCGCTGAAGGCCCGCACTGCCACTCGGTGGTCACCAAGGGCATAGCGGGCCTCCGTCCAAGGTCCTCTCACGGAGAATAGCGCGAACCGCGTGTCGGGCATTGGTCATGTGCAAGGGAAGCTGCGTCGTTGCCTACTGCGCGCTCTCGCCTCCGGCGCATTGCGTTCACCAATCGGTTCGCGACTTTCTAAGGGTGACAGCACTACTTTGATGCAACTGTCCTTCTCGTCCGGGACGTCTCTCCGTCTTCCAGCGTCACGATGTGTGATCAGGAGAAGCTCGGGCCGATCTCACTTTCCTCGATGCGGCGCCGGCGGTTCAGCACTATCGGTTTACGTGCGTTTGACCCGTCGGGATCGTGAGGCCGTTGTTTCATGGCGGCGCCGAACGCGATCTCGTCAAGAAAGCCCCCATGGATCGCCAGACACCGAAACGATGCCGAGGCCAGGACGCCATGCGACGAGACTGACAATGTAACTTCGCCAATTCAGGGTTCGGATCGTGTCGTCGGCAGAGCGTGGGGCGCGGCATAAGAATCAGCGATCCGAGTGGAACGGAACAGGTAAGGCGAAGTTCACTCATCAGAGGAGAACCCCAATGTCCATTAATGATCGTCCAGGTTTTACGGACGCCGAACTGCTTGAAAATATGCCGGCTCTTAGATCTTTCGCCAAACGCTTCAATCATTCGTCGAGCGACATCGATGATCTTGTTCAGGAAACGCTTGCCAAGGCGATCGCGCATTCCGGGAATTATCAGCGCGGCACTCAGCTGCGCTCCTGGCTGTTTACCATCATGCGCAATACATTCTGCACCAAATTCAAAATATCCAAACGAGAACAGGTCGGTGGGATCGAAGATTCCGCCGCTTGGGCGTCGTCGCCGCCCTCGCAGATCTGGGAATTGCGCGGCCGCGAGCTAGAGGTTGCGATATCTTCCTTGCCCACTAACTATCGAACCGCCATCGTCCTGGTATTTGTTCAGGGTGTCAGCTACGAGGACGCGGCAGATCGGTGCGGCGTTCCGATCGGGACAATCAAGAGCCGGGTCAACCGGGCTCGCTCTCATCTGACAAAGGCCCTCGACAGCGAATTTATCTAGTGGTATTCGGCGGGCCTCTGGCCGAACAAAGCTTCCGCGATCTTTCCCAATTCGGTCGGCTTTTCGCAAAGCGCAAAGCCTGTAAACCTCGTCGGAATTACCGACGGGTCGAAGGCTGTGGCGAAGACAAATGGGATATCGCGGCGCTCAAGCTCGTCAGCGACCGGAAATACGAAATCGCCTTCCAGGTGAACATCCAGGATTGCTGCGTCGATCTCCTCATTCTCGACAAGATCCAGCGCGGCGGTCACACCAGCGACCGGACCGATAACTGTGGCGCCAGCTTTCTCAAGCTTCCGGCGTGTCTCATCCGCCAAAAAATATTCGTCTTCGACGATCAGTACGCGCTTTCCTGCAAAGAGCTCGATGGCCAAATTTTCCAAATCCTCGCTCCTCTGCCCCATTGTGACGGGCTGGTATATCGATGGTATAGACGACGAGTGGTAGCAGGCATGGCGGGGTTATGAAACTAGACGCGATCATTCAACTGTCTTGATTGAACCGGGCGGACCGCATCCACGCGATCTACCACCAACCTAACCCGGGTTGCCCTGCGCGAGCACGGCCGTACTCATCTACTTATAGCCAGCTGAGGCTGTGGACTGTCCGCCTGCGATTCCGCTTCGGCTTTCTGCCATCGTCCATCCGGCGCGCCCTCCGTTTCAATTGGCGTAAGCTAGCCGCCGGGCTCCCGATCGTTTGCCATCGTACGTTTCCTTGATCGGGTTTGAACCAACCAACATGCCGCAGCGACGAAGGTTCCCGGCGTTTCCAAAGAGGGCTGGAACATTGGAGGAGCCGTGAGGTTGGCTCTTTGAAAACCAGGAGAATGGCGATGAATGGAACTGAGTGGGCGATGCTTTTCGGGACGCTGACGCTCATGTGCTGGATGGGAGCGGGTCTTGTTGCCGTGATACTCGATGCCAAATATGAAGCCCGGCATGAAGAAACACGGAAGGGCTCCGAAGTCGTCAAGCTCGGACTGACTGCGCTTGGCCTCGTTTCAGCCTTCGCAATGGCCGCGGCAATAGTATTGTTATGACAATGGCGCTACGTTGATGAAAATACCCAGCGTCCGGATCACCCCCACCGTCATTTCAATGTCAGGCCGCGGATTCGCGTCAAATGCATACGAAGGTCCGGCAGGATCTTTGCAGCCGTCCGCTTGAGTTGCCCATCCGGCCCCTGCTTTGAATAGCTGTCGAAGAGGTTCACTGCTTCTTCATGTGCAGTCACTTGAGTGGAAAGATAGGCCTGATCGAGATTGGCGGCGTCGCTTTGCCGGAGGGCGGCCAGCTTCGCAGTATACTCTGCGTCAAGAGCGGCGGGCAGTTCGATGCCGTCCTGTTTCGCGGCATTGTTTAGGACGGGCCCGGCCTTGCCGTGATCCCTGATCATGTCGTGCGCGAACTGTTTGGCGTCGTCAGCCTTTCCGCTCGCAATCTCGATCTTCGCGGCTTCGATCTCGAACATGTTCGACATGGCGGCCTTCGCCGCGAAGTCGGTGGCGTGCTGCTTGGCAGCGTCGTCTGCTGCCATGGCGGAAAATGCAGTCAAGCAGACTAGAAGGGGGGCGAGAACGATTTTCATCGAGGTCTCCATGAGAGGAATTGCCGTCTCCAACCTCAGCGCGCCGCAAATGTTCCGGAGATTTTTGCGCAATCGCGCTGCCCTTCGGCGAAAAGTTTGGAACTTCCGCAACGTGCCCGGGTTGGTGCGGTCCACCCCTAGGGAGTTTTTATAATGACGAATTCGAACCACCACTCGCAGCGCCAGCCCGAACAAGTAACCGAGAACGCGACGGACGCGCGACAGGGGCAATACGGCAAGCCCGTGCTTGCGGTGCTCGTCAGTGCACTCCTGCTGGCGATGGTTGCCTGGGGCGCGGCTGAGATCTGGGGAGAAAGCATCGACACCGATACGAAACCCACGGCATCGACGGTCCCCGATCCAATCAACAACCAGCCCCATGGCGCCGGAACGTTCGACAACAACCCGGCTGGCGGCGGCAGCCAGCCGCCTGAAGCGACCGATCGTGATCCAACGCCTCAAGGCAATGGCGGCGGTCCGACCATGGTCACGACGCCCAGCGGTACCGAGAAGATCCGTTAGTGCTAAGCGCCAAGCCAACGCATCGCGGCGGATTAGAGAGTAGTCGCGGTCACTCGACACGACCAGGGCGAAATGCGGTGGCGAATAACGACCGGCGAGCGCGCGATCGTGCGCAAGGTTTGGCCACATCCTGTCTGGTGCAAGGACGTGCGGCCGGGTTTCCACCTCGCAGTTGCTCCGAAAGACGCGCCAATGACATCGGCGCACGCGCGCAACGGGCGGGAGAGCCGGTATGGGAAGGAGAATGGCATGGACAAGGTGATCGAAGTAGATTTCAAGGTGACATGGTTGGCACCGGTTTTTGTGAGGATAGGCAACGGCTACCGGGAGCGGGTGGATGGACCAGAAGCCGCGCTCGAGGCGCTTGCCCATCGCTGGCCCGAATCCCAAAGCGAGATCTACGGCGAAGCAAAGCTTCGCTGTCTTAAGGCGCTCGTTCAGCATGGTAGTGCAGAGACTGCGCGAAGCCGCTTCATCGACGCCGCCATTGCAGCAGGCGTCTTTGCTTGAGCAACGTCACGCACAGTGCCGCGATGCTTGGATGCTCGGCGGCATTCGGTTCGCTGAAAGCGGTCAGGCCTTAAACCCCCTTCGCGCGTCGATAAGCCGTTTCAGGTCCGTCGGCCTTCCCATATTGGCGACACCGGCAAGCACCGGGTGGGCTGCAAGCTCAGTGGCATGGACCGCGCTGGCGAGGACGAATGGAACACCCAACGCTTTCAACTGAAGAGCGACGGGCGTGACTTTCTCGCCAACGAGATTTAAATCCAGGACCGCTGCGTGGGGACGCTCCTCGCTGACCAGATCAAGAGCATGATCGACCGATGCAGCCGGCCCCAACACCCTGAACCCTCTGTCGATCAAGGCCGCCGTGAGCTCCATTGCAATCAGCACCTCGTCTTCTACCACCAGGACGCATCGTCTGCCTTCAACATCGATTTCCGCAGGATCGTCCATTTGTCCTCACAACGGGATTTTGATCGTGGCGGCCAAACCATTCGGATCGTATTTTAGTTCCGCCTTTCCGCCGAGATGAGCGGATGTCCCCTCGATTAGGTCGGTGCCATAGCCGCGCCGCTTAGGCGGGGTGACAGGTAACCCGTTCTTTTCCTGCCACTCGCAGATAAGATATGTCCGGCCCCTCGGACCAGTCTCGAGTGCCCACGTAACGTGGATCTGCCCATCAGGAACGGACAAGGCGCCGTACTTCACGGCGTTGGTGCCGAGCTCATGGAATATCATGCCGAACGCAAGAACCTTGGAACTGGCAAGGGTCACCGCAGGGCCATCGCAATGAAGACGGTCCAGGCCGGGCTCACCGACCGATTGCCGCAGCAGTACTTCAAAATCAATAGTCTGGTCGGTAGTTGCGATTTCCTGCGCACGAAGCGTGACCTCAAACCGTCCAAGGAAGATGTCGCGATACTCGGCGGCAGTACGATCCTCGGTTTGCGTCTGCATGGCGATATAGCGCATCACCGCAAGCAGGTTCTTCAGGCGGTGGCGTGTCTCCGCAACGACGAAATCTCTCTCCGCGTCCTGGCGCCGGCTCTCGGTGACGTCATTGAAGAGAATGAGGATGTTGCTGCTGTTATTGTCGGGATGGATGAGACGGCGCGCATCGACAAGAAACGTCCGCTGCCCGATTGCAGGAAAGTCATGTGTCACTTCAAAGCCGATAACGGCGGCGGCTTTTGGGATCACCGACGCGATCAGTTGGTGGAGCTCGGCTATTTCCCATTGACCGTTGCCGAGAGCAAAAAAGCTTTGGCCCAGGATGTCATCCCGTTCGACCTCGAAAGTCCGGGCGAACGCGTTGTTGGTATTGGCCACGCAGAGATTGTGGTCCAGTACGACAATCGGCTGGGTCATCGTGTCGACGATGCCCTGAGCCTGCACGTGTCCGCTTTTCAGCAAGCGGTAAAGGTCTTCCAGGATCATCTAGGCCCTGCTCCCACGGCAGAAAGTTGCACGTCTTGCGCTCGTTTTCGCGTGTTCGACAAAAGAAACTAGCGTGAGAGCCTTGTCGGTCCAGAGCCTGGGCCACTCGATCGGAAGGACGGCGCCGCCGCTCACTCTGCCGAAAAGTTTGGAACATCGCCGGGCGTGCGAAGTTCGAGCCGGTCAACAAGGAGATTTTCGATGTCCGAGAACGAAACCCGAGAAATTTTTATCACTGGCCTTAAGAATGCCCACGCCATGGAAAACCAGGCGCTTTCGATCATGAAACCTCAGCTCTCGCGTATTGAGAACTATCCGGGGATTGCAGCAAAGCTCGACCAACATATTCGAGAGACCGAGGGCCAGATCGTCCGTATCAAAGAGGTGCTCGACAGTCTGAACGAAGACCACTCGTCGCTTAAGGACATGGCACTTTCCCTGACGGGGTCGATGGCCGCGATGGGCCATACCATGGCCGGAGACGAAATCCTGAAGAACGCGTTCGCGAACTTCGCCTTCGAGAATTTCGAAATGGCGGCTTATAAGTCGCTGCTGACCATCGCCGAAGCCGGCGGCTATGGAGCGGCCAGCGCTGCTCTCCAGGCAAACCTTGCCGAAGAGAAGGCGATGGCACAGTGGCTTGATGAAAACATTGTCTCCGTGACAACCAAGTTCCTTTCACTTCGCGAAGCCGGCGAAAAAGCCAAGGTCTGAGGGAACAACGGTGGTCCCGCGTGGTTACACACCTGCGGATCGGCCCGGCGCCCCTTGGCGTCGGACTGTCTGGCAGTATCGCTGATCGGCCTCTCTTCCTTGGCCGGAAAGAGACGGCGCTCCGGCAACGGAGCGCCGGTTAATTTCGGAGAGGAAACAATCAAAACTACTCGGGAGTTTACCCCCGCAAGCCCATGCCAAAGGAGGAATAACCATGGCGACTAGCACCACGAAAACCCTTGATGACCTTTTCCTGGATACACTCAAGGACATCTATTTCGCAGAAAAGCAGATCCTGAAGGCGCTGCCGAAAATGGCCCGCGCCGCCCAGTCTGAGGAAGGCAAGGCAGGTTTCCTGCAGCACCGCGACGAAACTCAGGCGCAGATCGAACGCCTGGATCAGGTATTCGAGCTTTTAGGCAAGCCGGCACGAGGTAAGACCTGCGAGGCAATCCAGGGCATCATCGCCGAGGGTGAAGAGATCATGGAAGAATTCAAGGGGTCGCCGGCACTTGATGCCGGACTCATCTCTTCGGCTCAGGCCGTCGAACACTACGAGATCGCCCGCTACGGCACTCTCATCGCTTGGGCAAACCAGCTCGGCCTCAAGGATGCTGTTCCGCTGCTTCAGGCAAACCTTGCCGAAGAAGTAGCGACGGACAAGAAGTTGACCCAGCTTGCGCAGGCGTCTGCAAACGCCAAGGGCAAGAGGGCGGCCTAGCCGGCTAAACGATGAAAAGGCCGTCATCGTTGGCGGCCTTTTCCTATAGTCTGCGGCTGTGATCAGATCATGATTTCCCCGCCGGTCACCGGGATGATTGCTCCGGTCATGTAGCTGCCGAGATCCGAAGCGAGAAGCACGTAGGCGCCGGCAAGCTCCGCAGGCTGTCCAGCCCGCCCGATCAGGGTATTTCCTCCGAACGTCGCAGCTTTTTTGGCCGGCATCGTCGAAGGGATGAGCGGCGTCCAGATGGGGCCGGGCGCGACCGCATTGACGCGAATGCCTCGTTCACCGAGCATCTCGGCAAGTCCCGCCGTAAAGTTGGAAATAGCGCCTTTCGTCGAGGCGTAAGCTAGCAGCTCGGGTGACGGCTGGCGCGACTGGATGGACGTGGTGTTGATGATGGCACTGCCGCGCGCCATATGTGGGATTGCCGCCTTTGCGAGAAAGAACGGTGCGTAGATGTTTGTGCGAAAGGTCTCGTCCCACTCTTCGGCATCGATATCGGCGATGTCGGCATAAGTGCGCTGAAAGGCGGCATTGTTTACCAAAATGTCGATACCGCCCAACTCAACGACGGTGCGCTGCACGAGCATCTTGCAGTGATCCTCCGACTTGATGTCGCCGGGGATGACAACGGCTTTGCGGCCTGCCTGCTTTACCCATTTTGCGGTGTCGTTGGCGTCCTCGTCCTCGCTTAAATACGAGATGACCACATCGGCGCCCTCTCGAGCAAAGGCGATTGCCACAGCTTTGCCAATGCCCGAATCCGCGCCCGTAATCAGAGCAGCCTTGCCTTCGAGCTTTCCGCTTCCCCTGTAGGATTTCTCACCATGGTCGGGCACGGGCTGCATGGCCGCTGTCTGGCCCGGCGGCTCCTGTTGTTGCGCAGGATAGGGTGGCGTCGGGCGGCGCGTGTCGTCGGTCATCGTCATGATCTCCTTGATGGTTGTGAAAGGCAAACATCCCGAAGCGGTAAGGGTTCCCGGCGGCAACCGTTCTTTCAGCCGCCTTCGCGCGATGGCGATCTGAATGCCGGCAGCTAGCCGCGTTCAGGTCTCGCTAGCTTCCGAGCCCGATATGACGAGGTCAAAGGTTGCAAACTCTTTTGCTCGTTCGCTTATCGCAGCACCCAGGGGAGCAAATGGCGCCCGTCCTCCTGGAGGGACATCGGCGGAGAGAAGGCCATTTGCGCAAGGCCGATCGTCATCCCAACCAGGATGATTGACGATCGGATACAGGCACAAACCTTCCAAGGGCACCCCCGACCGGATCGCATCCAGAGCCTGGTCGGCAACATAGTCAAACCAGGATGCGCGCCGATCACCCTCAATGCCGGTCTCGGCAATAAGCATTGGCTTGCCGTAGCGCGCGAACGTCTCGACCAGAATTCGGCTGAGGGGCTTATAAAGCGGATGGTCAAGGTCGATCGGCTGACCGCCGTGAATCCACTGATTATTGGAATAATAATTCACACCGAGGATATCAAGATAGCGTTCGCCGCCTCCGATCTGTGGCCATATCCTTCCGCCAATCAGGTCCCAGGCCTGAAATTGCGATTGGCGATGTCCTTCGGCGGTACGCGCATCGTGAGGACGCGACGGATCCGCGACGACATTGATCACCGGCTCGCAATGGACGAAGCGGGCCCGGGCATCCACGGAGATAATGGCATCCATCGCTGCGATGGCCGCGCGTGCCATCTGCACCTTGAGTTCGAATCCACGCCCATTGGCAAACGGGTTCAAATAGCCGACGTCACCACCGCCCCATGAGAAAAACGAGATCTCGTTGACAGGGCAATAAAACGGAATGCCGTCGCTCTCCTCGCGGACCAACTCGGCGCATGCACGTGCGAACCGCGCGAAGCGATCGACGAAGCGAGGCGACCAGATGTCGAGATCGTCCGGCCAGCCATAATGCAGGAGATCCCAGATAACTTGGGTCTTTGTTGCCTCGGCGGCCTGGAGCATCGAACGAATGCTCGACCAGTCGTATCGGCCAGCTTTTTCAATCAGGTGCCATCGGAAGCCATCGCGCACGGTGCTGATACCAAAGCCTTGAAGTTGGCGATAGTCGGTCTCGGCATGGTGATCGTGACCAGTCGCGGCGATCAAGTCGAGTCGATCGCCCTGCGTCTCACCGCTTTTTGGCCGGAGCCGATGGCTCGAACATTCGAAACCGCCCTGCAGAAATGATTGGAACAGACCTGTAGGCCGCGCTGCCTTTCGCTCTCGATGGACATCTGCCAGAAGCCGCTCCCACTGCGGCAGCACTGCCTCGACGGAGTAGTCCATCTCGACCTTCCGACGCAGGGCGGTGCCGAGTGCGTGACGGCGCGCAGGGGACTCGATAAGCGCGACGATATTTTTCGCAACGACGCCTGGACTGCGATGGGGCACGAAGACACCGGACAGCCCATCATCGATCTGCTGCATAGCACCGTTATCAGGCGTCGCAATCACCGGGAGGGAGGCCGCCCCGGCCTCTGCGATAACGTGCGGCATGCCTTCGCCGGATGACAGCCAGACGAATATATCGAATGCGGCGAGCAGGGAGGGGATATCGTTCCGGTCGCCGAGAAACTGAAGCATACCATCGAGCCCGCGCCGGGCGGCCAGGGCTTTGAGCTGCACAGCATATTCCGGCAGGAAGGCGTCCGGCCCGCCGACAATAACGAACCGTGCACTTTTGGTGGTGGCATGAACTAGTGCGGCGGCCTCAATAAAGTCCTCGACATGCTTTTTGGGATCGAGCCGGCCGACCCAACCGATCAGAACCTCATCTGTCGCGATCCCGAGACCCGCTCGCGCCCGGTCGCGGTGTGACGGGTCGAAGGCAGAAAGATCGGTCATAGAGGGGATTTCCAGGGCATGATGGTCGCGCCCGGGCATTCGCGACGCGGCCGCGTCGCGGATCGAGCGGCAGACGCCCACATAACGCGCCGTCAGATGTTTTGGGCCGGCCAAAGCCTCTGAGACCAGCCCGCCATGTTCAATGAGGGGCGGGCGAAGATGCAGTCGCTCCAATGCCGGATAGATGTCCGCTACGTTCTGGCAGGAAACGACAATGTCGTAACCTGAGATTTTCCCGGCGAGATATTTTACCGTATCCTCGAAGGACAATTCGTAAGGCGTCGTATCGACATCGATCCCCAGCCCTCGAAGCTGCCGGTGTGTTTGCTCCGGCATGCCGGGTTTTCGGAAGCAGGCCACGACGTCGAGGCGATAGCGACGGCGGTCGAGATTCTTGGCAAGCAGCCGGACTTCCGTCTCCTCGCCCCCGACGACCAGCCAGGCGAAGACGAAGAGGATCCGCAGAGGCGCTGGTTCAATCGTCATTCGCCGGCCTTGAATATAACCTGGAGGAATTCCGGCCGGTTCTCGATCAGATCGACGAGGAAAGCAGGCGCTTCGTCCATAGGCACGATGTGAGTGATCATGTGCTCGCGGATCGTCGCACCCTCCGTTTTTAAGAGGTCGAGCGTCACGCGGGCCAGCCGTCGACGGTCCCACCGTGGCGCAAGCCCGCGGGGAACGCGGTTGATTTGCGCGCAACGGATGTTCAGGCCGTTGTGATGGAATTCTTCTCCCAGCCGCAAAGAGTTGGCGCCGTCCTGGTAAAAGGCAAGATCGATCACGGTGCCCTGTGGGCGCAAGGCCTTGAGCGCCGTGTGAAGGCTAGCTGCATGAGCTCGCGTCTGGAACGCCACATCCGCGCCGCGTCCCATGACGCCGTCGTGCCAGCGCGCCTTGGCATGCTGCCAGGCTTGATCCTCGTCCATCGCCATCAATCCCATCGCCTCCGCCCTGCCGCGGCGAAATTCGGAGGGATCTGTGATCAGAATGTCCGACGCGCCGAGCGAACGGGCAAAAAGCGCCGTCATTAAGCCAACGGTCCCTGCACCGAGGACGATTACCGTTCGCCCGCAGACGCCGGCGCCGAGTGCGGGGACGGTTGCGCCAAGTGCTTCCGCGTCGGCATGGAGGATCCCGTTGGCAGCGATCGGTCCCATCTGCGCGACAAAGACGCCGAGCAGCGGATCGAGTTCCGGCGGCATACTGACAAGAAGATCGTGAAAGGGGTCGGCAGTGTGCCCACTTTTGTGCCCGTAGCTTGCTGCGAGCACCTCGCCATCGGCAAAGCCGGGCACGCGGGATTGCGAAACGCGTGCGACCTCCATGTAACCGAGGAAAGGCACGGGATAGCTAAGATCCGGCTCGTTTTCGATGAAGACGCCGCGTTCGCCATCAAAGCGCGCGCGGAAATAGGGGTTGGTGTTCTTTAGGAACGTCAGCTCCGTCCCGGCGGAAAGACCGGTATAGAGCGTGTCGAGCCGCACATGCCCATCGGCAGGCGGGCCTTCCTCGTATTCGAAGAAATAGGCTCGGCCCGGCGCCTCGATGCCGAGCGAGCGAATTTTGCGGTGCCCAGGCCGCAGTTCTTGAGACATCTCGGCACGTGGTTGTGCCAGCAAGGGCGATAGCTCGCGCCGCTTTAGAACCGGGGCGTCGAGGTGTATCGGCTTCCCGCTGCGTGCCGAAGATACGACGGCCACCGCCAGCCGGTGGGTGATGAGAGCATCACCATACGGGCAGCGGATGCGGTTTTCACCACCACGGACGGCGTCGATGAAATCGCGGTCCTCGCGCCATACCGGATCGCCATCGGCACTACGCACTGGGCGTCCTCTTCCAACATCCACCATGATGTCGCGATCGGTCAATTCGATCGCCAGTCGGTCGGCGAAAATGTGCAGGCCGACGCGGTGGCTCCAGCCGAGAAGGCAGCTCGCGGCGATATTGGCAACTACGCCCGTTTCAAAGGTCAGGCTAGCGGTCGTGACCGTCGGCACATCGAGGCCGGGAAACTCCACCCTTTCCGTGTATCCCGCCCGGCCATATACGTCGGTGACTTCGCCCACGAGGAAGCGCGCGAGATCAAGGAGATGCGTCGCCTGCTCAACCATCTGGCCGCCGGATTGATCCTTCTTCCACCACCACTGCGGAGGCGGTGTGGAATCCAGCCAGTATCCCGACAGCAGTTGCGCTGGATTATCCGCCAGCAGGCTTCGGGCCTCATCGACGATATCGAGGTAACGCCAGTGATAGCCAACGCCAGTGATCAGGCTGGTCTTCGACACGCCCGCTGCGATCTCTTCCGCCAGCGCCAGATCGAGCGTCACAGGCTTTTCGACAAAGAATGGAGTGTTGCGGTCAATGAGGTCCCGTTCCGGCTCGCCATGGGCAAAAGGTGGAATGCAGATGTAGACCGCGTCGAGCCGTTGCGTGTCGAGCATTTCGCGGTGATGGCTAAAAGAGCGGGCGCCAAAACGCATCGCCGCTGCATCCGCACGGGGAAGGTCCGGATCGGCAAAGGCGACGAGGTCGACATCGTCGAAGCCGGCTAGGATATCCAGGTGCCGATGGGCGATGCCCCCCACGCCGATGAAGCCCAGCCGCGTTTTTCGCATCTCGGTATCCTTTTGTTTTTGATCTGCATGTTGGGTGAGGAACCGCTCGTAGACGGCGCCAGTCTCATCAGCCATTCGATAGGCTGAAAAGTTGCGCTCGAAACGCGCGTGGCCGGCTCTGCCGGTGGCCTTAAGATGGGGATCGCTCAATGCCTGATTGACGACAGCGGCGATCGACGTCGGGTTGCCGGGCTCCGCAAAATAGGGATGATCACCGCCTAGCGCCTCGACCGTTCCGCCAATCCTCGTCGCGACCACGGGGACGGCAAGCGACATTGCCTCGAGAACGGCGAGTGGAAGACCTTCGAAGTGCGAAGGAAGCACGAAGAGATCGGCGGTGGCCATGATCTCCGCAATATCTGCGCGGTGCCCCAGAAAGCGAACGTGACCGGAGGCGTTAAAATCTCCTGCCAGGGTGCTGACACGATCTTCTTCTGGACCCGATCCGACAAAAAGTAAAACCGCTTGAGGGTGAGTTATAAGGATGTCCGGCAAGGCGCGGACAAGCGACGCGTGATCCTTCTGCTCGGTGAAGCGGGCGACCATCAGCAGCACAGTTTTACCCACCAGGTCGAGCGCTTGCCTTAGTTCAGCCGCTGCTCGCGCCGGCGATAGCGGAAAGATGCCGTTGCGCACGACTGTCAAACGCGACGGTGCGACGTTTGCCTCGCAGAAGCTCTGGCGCGAGGCCTCGGAAACCACGATGTGATGCGACAGCCTCCCGGTCTCGCGCCGGTAAAGCTCAATCTGATCAGCATCGGTGAGCAGATAGGGGAGATGGTCCGTGCGGATGATCGGCATTGCCAGGGCGTCTGCAGCGGCGGCTAAGCCGTGTCCCTCCCATCCGATTCCGGCATGAACGTGCAGAAGATCAATACTGGACCGCGCCAACCACTCCTGAAACGCGCCCGCGTCTTGGCTTAGCTTGATGCCGATTCCGTGGCGCGCAGCACGCGGCAACAAACCGCTCCTGTCCTCGCTCAACAGGGCTATTGTGACTTCCCACCGTTCGCTCAACGCCCGCCCGAGAGCAAGCATATGCTCGCCCATGCCGGACGGTTCAGCACTGTCGGTCGCCAGCAGGATATGAGGCCTTTTACTCATGCCGGGCGCCGGCAAACGCTTTGCCGGCCTCATGCCGGAGCTTCAGGCGCCGGTAGGTCGCCAGTGCTTGTCCGACGACTTGGTCCATATTGTAATATTTGTAAGTTCCTAGCCGCCCGACGAATGTTACGTCGCTCTCTGCGCGGGCGAGGAGCTCGTATTGTCTATAAAGTGCCTGGTTCTCAGGACGGGGGATCGGATAATAGGGATCGCCCTCGGCACGGGCATACTCATAGCTGATGCTCGTCTTTGGATGAACCTGGCCGGTCAAATGCTTGTATTCGGTCACGCGAGTGTAACGCACATCCTCGGATGGGAAATTGATAACCCCGACCGGCAGTAGCCGTCGTGCATCGTGCGTTTCATGGTGAAATTCCAGACTGCGATAAGGCAGCCGGCCTAAACAATGGCCGAAATACTCGTCTATGGGCCCGGTAAAGATCGTGTGGCTCGCCAGCCCTTCCTGCTTCAGATCGGCGAAATCCGTGCCGACCATGACCGTTATGTTTTCATGGTCGAGCATGCGTTCGAACATGCGCGTGTATCCGGCAAGCGGCATGGCCTGGAAGCGGTCGAGGAAATAGCGGTCGTCGGTATCTGTGCGGGTAGGCACCCGCGCGGTGACTGATTTGTCGAGCTTCGAGGCATCAAGGCCCCATTGCTTGCGCGTGTAGCCTTCGAAGAAGGTGCGATAAAGCCCGGAACCGATTTGAGATATGACGACGTCTCTCGATGTAGTCACAGGATCGCAGGGTTCCGCCCGGTCGGCCAGGAAGCGTGCGGCCGCAAATTCGTCCTGAAGGTCGAGGCCATAGAGCGCGTTCAGGGTCGTGCGGTTGATGGGGATGGGAAGTCGCAGAGCGCCAACCTGTGCAAGCACGCGATGCTCGTAAGGACGCCATGCCGTGAAGCGCGAAAGGTATGCAACCACATCCTCGCTGTTGGTGTGAAAAATGTGCGGGCCATATTTATGGACGAGGATCCCCGCGTCATCGTAGTGATCATAGGCGTTTCCGCCTATATGAGGCCGCTTGTCGCAAACAAGCACCTTCCTCCCACCATCTGAAGCAAGTCGTTCGGCCAGCACCGATCCGGCAAATCCCGCACCGACGATCAGATAGTCGTAGCTTCCCGGCCCTGGCCGTTGGGTGTGAACGGAAAATCTTTGGGGCAGGCCACGGGACAGGACTTTCTGCGCTGCAGCCTCTTCGACAAGTGCCGACATCTTACGAAAGGTGCTCTCCCAGGATGATCGGGCCAAAATATCGTCGACGGCTTGCAGCCATGTCTCATCATTGCGGGAAATATGAAGGGCAGCATCGCAGGCCTCCGCAAAGGTTTGTGGGTCGTTGGCCAGGAAGACGCCTGGCACATCGCCATACCCGCGGACCACATCGACAATTTTGGTTCCGACGATCGGCCGGCCTGCGGCGAGGTATTCAGGAGTTTTAGTCGGACTAATGAATCGTGTGGCATCGTTCAGCGCAAATGGCATAAGCGTCGCCTCCCACCCCGAAAGGTAGGCCGGCAGATCGCCATAGGTTTTCTGACCGAGATAATGGATATTGGCTGCGCGCGGCAAATCATCCGGCGAAATCTTCACAACCGGCCCAAGGAAGATGAAGGAATAGCCGGGCCGCGCCGCAGCGGCGCTTTCGATCAGATCCAGATCGAGCCGCTCGTCGATCACGCCGTAATAGCCAAGGCGAGGATGAGGAATATCGACCTGGTCCCAGGGTTCCGGCAAAACGTTCCGCGCTGCGCGGAAGTGATGACTGTCGACACCGGATGGAAATGGGTGGATGTTGTCGTGTTGCTCCCGTTTCGCTTCATACAGGCTTATGCCACCGGTGAAGACGACGTCGGCGGCAGCAATCAACGTCTGTTCGGATGCCCTGAGATTGGCGGGCGCAAACTTGAAGTTTGCCAGCTCGTCCATGCAGTCGTAGACCACCGCCAGCGCATCGACATGCCGGGCGAAGGCAAACATCAACGGGGTGTAGAACCAGAGGATCGGGCGCTTTCCACCGTAAAGCGTGATGAGTTCGTCAAGCAGCTTGCCAAGAGCGGCTTCACGGTCGGCCTCGCTCCACCCATTTGGAATGCGCGGACGGACCGCCTTGACGCTTGTACCTTCGAACGGATGGATCTCCAGATAGGCAAGAGGATGGTCGGTCGGGATGAATTCTTCGAAGAAGAACACTGGGCGCTCTCGCGAGAATCGCTGCATCAGATGCTGAGGCCTCTGGAGCACAAAGTCCCATCGAAGATGCGAGAAGCAAATGAGCGGAGCTTCCTCCAGCAAACCGCTGCCGGACAACGGCACAGAATTCAGCAGATTCATCAACCACCTCGCAATCACAACGGCCCCCCGAACCTGCGATTGCGGCGAATGTTCCAATTAATCTGGCTAAGTTATTCCCATAAGGTTCTTGAGCGTCCGAAGGCTATGCGGCCATGTCCAGTTCTCCAAGACGACTTGACGGGGATCAAAGCTTTGCAGCCGTCCAAGCATGTCGCGAATACCCGCGTGAAATTCCCCGGCGGAGGCAGCACGGCCCGTCTTCGGCGTGATGTATTGCAGTCCGCAGCTCAGCTCACTGTTTGCAAGCACGGGTATTCCAGCCAGCATATACTCCGTCAAAATGGCCGGTGCGCCGTCATCGACGCCGCAAACGACGCCGATCCGGGCCTGGTTCATAAGCCTGTTCACCTCCGCAAATGGTACCCCGGGCGGATCGATGAAATCGACGTCGATGCCGAGTCCTCCAGCTTGCCGGCGTAGCGCTTCCATCATCTCGCCATAGCCGCAGACGCACAGTGCACGCAGCGAACGGGGCAGTTGGCTCAGCGCGTCGAACAGAATGTCATGCCGCTTGTAAGGCTGAGCAGCAGCGACGTAGATCACGTCATAGATCTTTTCCAGACCCAGGGGTCTGAACGTTACCCCCGAAGCAAACTCCGGTCCAATCGGCATGACAGCGGTGCGCATATCGGGATGTAGAATGCGCACTGCTTCCGACTGCCACGCGGCGCCGGTGAGAATGAGGTCGAAATGGCGGCTCACCTCAGATGGCACGCGCAATGCCGGTGCGTCGATCGAGTTGTAGATTTTGAAACTGTCGGGGCACGCCAGCAATATGTCTTCGCTGACGCCAAGGCCCCATATGCACAAGATCGACGGTGGTCCGAAAGCCTGAATATGGCCCAGCATATCATTTGATGCGAATGGCGCTTCAGGCCCATTCATCTGGAACGACCGGCGCGTCAGGAATGGGCTGCCGTTGGACCGATGCATCTGTGGCAACGCACCACGGCGGTGGGTCCAAATCTCCGCGCTGTCGGCAAGGCCTCCTTTGAGGGCCGCAAGAGGAAGCCGCTCGATGTAGCCACCGGCGACCTCGACGTTCTGTTTCGGGTGAACGGTCATCTCTGGGATAGGTCCGTAATTGCCCGACAACCATTGCTGCCGAAACCAGGCTACCGTCTCGAATTGGGCGTCGCGCCAATCGCCCTCCTGGAAGTCGCTGATGACGACTATCCGGCGTGGTCGCCTTGGTGCTTGCAGCGCAACCGTTTCCAATGAAGTCCCACCTTTGAAGCCGATGTAAGTTTGCGTTTCATTGCCGCGAACCCTTTGCTTGAATGCGCCTTCGGCCCGATGTTGAAAATGCGGCGGTTAACGATCGCGACAGAATAGCGCGCTGGCACTGCTGCCGCCCGACGGTGCTATGGGAAATTGGCTCTTCTCGATGTCGGCCAGTCTGGCCACAAACGTGACGAGAAATAATTTGAACCCGATGAAATCTCCTTAAGGACCAGCCGCAGGGGCGATCTGCATTTGCGCAGGCTGCGACTTTTCCAGTTGCCCGACAACTGGCTCCTGGTCGGTCGGACGCTTTTCGGGCGACGCCGGCGGCGTCTGGGATTGAGCAGCCGACCCCGTCATTTCCGATCCGATGTTTGGATCTACGTCGGGAGTCTGATCTCCTATTGCATTCGTCGAGACTTGCAATTTTACCTGGTCCGTACCGATTGGCTGCGGCGTGATTTTGCCGTCGGACGATGATACGCGCCAGACGGTATTGCCGGCGTCATCGGCAACGAGCAGCGCTCCCGTCCCGTCGATCCCGACGCCGACCGGCCGGCCCTTCGCCTGGTCGCCCTGTATAAAGCCCGTGACGACGTCCTGCGCCTTGCCGGATGGCTTGCCGTTTTCGAATGGCACGTACACGACTTTGTAGCCGTTGAAGCTGTCCCGATTCCAACTGCCGTGCTCGCCGATGAAGGCGCCGTTGGCGTAGGCGGCCGGCAACGCTGAATTCATAGAAAAGGTCAGTCCGAGCGCGGCGACATGGCTCGACAGTGCATAATCCGGTGGGATCGCCCTTTCGACCATGTCGGGACGCGGCGGATGCACGCGCGCATCGACATGCTTGCCATAATAGCTCCATGGCCAGCCATAGAAACCACCTTCCATGACCGAGGTCATGTAATCGGGAACGAGGTCCGGTCCGAGTTCGTCGCGCTCGTTGACGACCGTCCAGAGCACACCTGTCTCAGGGTTGAAGGTGAGGCCGTTCGGATTGCGCAGACCTGAGGCGAACACGCGCGCCGCGCCGGTGTGCCGGTCGACCTGCCAGATTGCTGCGCGGCCCTTTTCCGCTTCAAGCCCGTTCTCGACGATGTTGGAATTCGAGCCGACCGAGACGTAAAGCATCTGCCCATCAGGGCTGAGCGCCAGATCCTTGGTCCAATGATGATTGATCGGACCAGCGGGCAAGGGAGTCAGGGTTTTCGGTTGGGCGGTGATTTCATTCTGACCAAGTTCATAGGGGTAGGCGAGAATGGCGGACGTCGAGGCGACATAGAGCGTGTTATCGACCCAGGCGACACCGAACGGCGAATCGAGTTTCTTCAGAAGATCGTGCCTCTCATCCACCTTACCGTCGCGGTTCGCGTCACGCAGCAGTGTGATGACGTTGCTTTCCTTCTGCTCACCGCCGCCACCATGAGCGATCGACATGATCCAGCCCCGGATCAAATCCTTCGGCCGTGAGGTCGGTTCGCCTGATGGGCCGCGCGATTGAATCACCAGGACGTCGCCGTTCGGCAAGGTGTGGACTGTCCTCGGATTGGCGAGGTCATTGGCGTAAGCAGTGACCGTCAAACCGTCCGGGGCGGCCGGCGTCTCCCCATCCTTCCAGCCAACGACCTCCGCCACCTTCAGATCAGGCAGCAGTGAGGCGGTTGGTTCCGGAAGGACGGGGTTCGGTCCGATCTGCTGAGAAATATCAAAACCTCCGCTTTGGGCGTAAGCCGCAAGGCCGACGCCGAGAGATATCGGCAGAACCGAGGCGCCGAGAATCTGGGACTTTTTCATCATATCCTCCAGGCCAGTCTGGCATATTTTCGAGCGGAAACTGCTGCGGCCACCAGGCACAAGACAAAGGTGAGGGCCGAAAGCATCAGTCCATATGGGACTACGGCCGTCCATCCATCTCCGGCATGGATAAGGTTGTTGGCAAAGGAGAGGCCCAGTATGATCAGATAGAGAAGCGCGGACAGGAGCGGCGGCCGCAACGGGCGGGTGCGGGGACGCATCAGATCCATCAATCCGGCCAGAATGGCAAGCGAGCCCAACATGAGCCCGGCGAGCAGCAACCATGCAGAAAAATTCTGCCACATCACGTTGCCGCTCTGCCAGAAGGCAATGTCGGTCGCTAGTGCGAGCGTGAAGCAGACGAAGGGAAACGGGACAAAGAGCGACTGTATCGGATAGGCGGCCGCGTCTCGATTGCTGGCGGAAAATATTGCCATGCATACTCCGTAGGACGAGAGCTTGAAGATGCCTATCAAACCGCTCCGACAGGAGATGGTTCCGTCACGGTGCATTGCGACACCAACCGCCCGCTCGAAAGAGCAGGGATTGCGAAGGAAGATCGGCCCGGACAGGGAGCAAAAAGAAATGTGTTGCTTCGCCAGCCGGTTTAAAGCTCAGCCGACGTGTTCGATCGAAAGCGTGCCAGGCAGCAGGGGCCTGAGCAGCGACTTGACCGAGACGGTCGGATCGAGCCAATCAGCCCAGGCGCCCCGTTCGAGAATAACGATCTGCCGGTCGTGGTATGGCGCAACGTCCGGCCCTGGCTCCATCGTCAGCATCGTGAAGGCCTGGCCCACCTCGGGCGTGTCGCGCCAGATGCCGGCGATGCAGAAGATCGGCTCGTCCTTCTTCGTGAACAGCCATTTGTCCTTGCGCTTCTTTTTCTGGTCCTTAGGTTCGGTGAATTCATAAAAGCCGTCGGCAACGATCAGGCAGCGGTTGGAATTGAATTCCCGGCCTTCCGACCGGAAATTGTAGACCGGTCGCTTGTTCGGCCCCGGCCAGCTCCAGCGCCGCTGCACCAACTCCGCTTCATCGCTCACGCCATCGATAGTCCTGACAATGGGAGCGACATCGGTGATCTTGATGTCCTCACGCGCTTCGAGGTTCGGCGTACCTTCACCGAAACGGATCTTGATCTTGAGGTCGGCGAAGTCCTCGACGATCGAGGCGACATCCACCATCAGCCGATAATCATTGCACATGTGTCCTCCGTTCCGGTTCTGGTTGTCTCGTGGACGTGTTCCCGCTATGTTCTATTATTATGAGCGCGAAGGTTTTCCAGTCCGATGCCCCGCTCGACGAGCGCCGCGTCATCATAAGACGCCATGAAGGCGATGTGGAGATGGTGGAGCTGCTTTGGGGTCTGCGTCCGCGCGACGGCGGGCCGCGTGCAGTGAACGTCATCCGATCGGAAGGAAGGACGTTTCCGACGCACCGATGCCTGGTGCCGGCGTCCCAGTTTCGCCATCGGAGCTTCAGCTTTTCGCTCGCCAATGGCGACTGGTTCTATTTCGCGGGAATATGGCGGCCTGCGACCCCCGATTGGCCGGAGGCCTATGCCGTCCTGACGACCGAGGCGAATACCGATATCGCGCCGTTCCATGACCGGCAGATGGTGGTTCTCACCCGCGATCAACGGATGGTCTGGCTCGACGCACTTGTGCCCGAGGAGGAAATCCTTCGGCCGCTGCCGGCGGGGACATTCAGGGTCAGGCGCCATTCGACCCCTTCTGTTGAGACAATGCTCGCCGTCTAAAGCGCCAGCCGCAGCTGCGGTTCCGTGAGAGCTGCGCGCTGTTCCGGCGAAGACAGCGTGACGCCGAGCATGCGGATCCCCTTTTGCGGCGGGAAGATTGGCGCGAGAAGCAGGTCGACCACGTCTTCAAGATCGGTAATCGCCGACAGAGGTGCGGGAACGGTCTTGCTGCGCGTGATCTGGCTGAAGTCGGCATATTTGACCTTGAGTGTTACCGTCTTGGCGCCAATTTCATTGGGCTCGCAGTGGGCCCAAACTTTCTCGATTAGCGGCTGAAGCCCTTCGCGGGCGGGCTCAAAGGAATGGATGTCCTGCGAAAACGTGTCTTCCGCGCCGATAGATTTGCGCTCCCAGTCCGGCTTGACCTGGCGATTGTCGATGCCGCGGGCGATCCCGTAGAAGTACGGACCCGACTTCCCGAAATGCTGAACCAGGAATTCGAGCGATTGCTGCTTGAGGTCCGCGCCGGTCTCGATCCCCAACCGGTGCATCTTTTCAGCGGTCGCCGGCCCGACACCGTGGAATTTCTTGACGGGAAGCTGTTCGACGAAGGCGGGGCCGTTCTTCGGGGTGATGACGGCTTGGCCGTTCGGCTTGTTGAGGTCGCTGGCCATCTTGGCCAGGAACTTATTGTACGAGATTCCCGCCGACGCGTTAAGCCCCGTCGCCGCCTTGATCCTCGCGCGGATCTCCTCGGCGATCTCGGTCGCAATCTCCATGCCCTTCAGGTTTTCGGTGACGTCGAGATAGGCCTCATCGAGCGACAACGGCTCGATCATCGGTGTGTACTCGGCAAAGATCGCCCGGATCTGCAATGACACGGCTTTGTAAACATCAAAGCGCGGCTTGACGAAGATGAGGTCCGGGCACTTCCGCTGCGCAGTCACCGACGGCATGGCGGAGTGGACACCGAATTTTCGTGCCTCGTAGCTGGCGGCCGCCACGACCCCGCGGGCAGCAGGACTGCCGACGGCAACCGGCACGCCTCGCAGCTCCGGATTGTCGCGCTGCTCGACCGATGCGTAGAAAGCGTCCATATCGACATGCACGATCTTACGCGGCCGCTCTCGACTTTCTTCGCCTGTCATCATCTAGCTTCCATCAGGGAGATCATTACTCAAACATGGGAAGTGTGCCCCACACTTGTCCCCATTGGGCGTCTGCATCCGCTCGCAGCCCATAGCCATGCGTCGGCGGATTTCCGCGAAGCTGACGCTTGCGCCAAACGCTTTCACCAACAGTTTGCGCTCATGGGCACAATGGCGATCGCAGAGGAGGCAGATGAGTTCGACCACCGGGACCTGGTGATCTTTCAGTCTCGGCATCGCATCGTCCACAAGCCGCGTTCGGCGCATCCGAAAATATTCCTTCCCTGCCATCCGACTGAATCCGCTGGCGATTTATTTGCCTTGCACTCGTGCTCAACTTCAGCGGGTTACATGCGCATTGACTCATTTGCGCCATAGGAACAAATACAGAACATATTGCTGTTTCTCAAGCTGAAAACGGGTTGCCGTCAAAGGGAGATCATGAACTCAGCCGCCGCTTCAAACGCCGTCCTCGACGGCCTGCGCGAGCAGATCGCGCACCTCCAAAGCGCCAGTCAGCGCAAGCGAGGCGTTTTGCCTTTCGGCCTCGCACAAATCGACGATCGGCTTCCGGGCGGTGGGTTGGCCTATGGGGCGCTGCACGAGTGTGCCGGCGGCGGGGCGGGCACCGTCGATGGGGCGGCCGCCGCCCTGTTCGTGGCCGGGATAGCCGCCCGCACTCAAGGGAAGGTCGTCTGGTGCCTGACACGTCCCGACCTGTTCTTCCCGGCCCTGGCTCAGGCGGGTCTGCATCCGAACCGGGTCGTCTTTGTCGAGTCCGATAAGGAGGAGGACGTTCTTGCCAACATGGAGGAGGGCCTCTCATACGGCGGCCTCGGCGCAGTGATCGGCGAGATCGTCCGGCTGCCGATGGCGGCGTCGCGGCGGCTGCAACTTGCTGCCGAGAAGAGCGGCACAATGGCGCTCGTGGTGCGGCGATGGAGACGGCAGACCGAGGCCAGTGATTTCGGGCAGCCGACAGCGTCGACCACGCGCTGGAGGGTGAGCGTCATTCCGAGCGAGGAACTGCCGGTTCCGGGCGTCGGACGGGCGAGGTGGTTTCTGGAACTGATGAGGGTGAAAGCGGGTGAGTGCGCCGAGTTCGAAGTAGGAGCCTGCGATGCCGAGGGTCGTATCGATATTTTTTCCCGACCTGCCGACGGACAGGATCAGGCGGGCCGATCCCGCCATGCCCGTTGACCAGGCGATCGCCGTCATTTCGAAGAGCGGCTCCAAGCGCTGGGTGTCGGCCGCCGATCCCGCCGCCAGGAACGCCGGTGTCCATTTGGGCATGCCGGCCGCCAAGGCGCAGGCGCTCTTCCAGGGCCTTCGGATGATCGATGCCGATGCCGCCGCCGATGCAGCGGCGCTCGAGCGCATCACCATGTGGGCGCTCAGCCAGTATTCACCGATCGTCGCCGTCGACCCGCCGGACGGCATCGTCATGGATACGGAGGGCGCGGATCATCTGCAGGGCGGGGAGGAGCGGATGTTGACGAGCATCGCCAACCGCTTCCGCGCCAAGGGCCTGACGACACGGGTCGCAATAGCGGACACGTGGGGTGCCGCCCACGCATGCGCCCGCGCCATCAACCGGGAAACCGTCGTCGTCCGGAGTGGGGAGACTATCCGGGCCGTCGAACGCCTTCCGATCTCGCTGCTGCGGCTGCCCGAGAAGATCGTGAGCGATCTGCGCACGCTAGGCTTTCGGGTGATAGGGGAACTTTCGGCGACGGCGCGCGCACCCTTGGCGCTTCGCTTCGGACCGGAAGTGGGCCGCCGTCTCGACCAGATGTTCGGTCGCGTCTGCGAACCAATAGATCCCATCCGTAGCCCGGAACTCATCGAGGTCAGCCGGGCGTTCGCCGAACCGATCGGCGCGGCGGAGACGATCAACAAGTATGTCGGACGGCTGGTTGTTCAACTCGTCGCCGAACTTCAGCGGAAGGGTCTTGGCGTCCGTCGCACCGACCTCATCGTCGAGAAGGTCGACGGAACCAGACAAGCGATCAGAGCGGGAACCGCCAAGCCCGTGCGAGACGTCGCGTGGCTGACGAAACTGTTCCGCGACCGGACGGAAAAGATCGAACCGGGTTTCGGCATCGAAAAGCTGACCCTCGTCGCGGTGATGTCGGAACCGCTCGAGGAGAAGCAGACGGCGTCCTCGCTTGTCGATGACGAGGACGCCGACATCACGCCGCTGATCGACGTCTTCGGCAATCGAGGCCAGCGAGTCTACCGGGTCGCGCCGGTCGCGTCCGACGTTCCGGAGCGTAGCGTCCAGCGGATCGCCGCGGTCGGCGAGGAGGTGACGGAAGGTTGGGTTCACCATTGGCGACGGCCGGTGCGGCTGTTTGCGCGTCCGGATCCGATCGAGGCGATAGCTCTGCTGCCGGATCATCCGCCTGCCATCATCACCTGGCGCGGCAAGCGCCATCGCGTGAAACGCGCGGACGGCCCGGAGCGCGTGTTCGGCGAATGGTGGAAGCGCGACAGCGAATTCGAGGCTGTGCGGGACTACTTCGTCATCGAAAACGAGAGCGGCGAACGATACTGGATCTTTCGCTCCGGCGACGGCATCGATCCCGAAACGGGCTCCCACAAGTGGTTCATGCACGGAATATTCGGATGAGATACGCCGAGCTCCAGGTCACGACGCATTTCAGCTTCCTTCGCGGCGCGTCCTCGACCGACGAGCTCTTCGCAACCGCCAAGGAACTCGGCATCGAAGCTCTCGGCGTGGTCGACCGAAACTCTCTGGCAGGCATCGTCAGAGCGCTGGAAGCATCCCGCGCGACGGGCGTCCGCCTTGTCGTGGGCTGCCGGCTCGATCTGCAGGACGGCATCTCGATCCTCGCCTATCCGACGGATCGCGCGGCTTATTCGCGCCTGACCCGCTTGCTGACGCTCGGTAAGGGCAGAGGCGGCAAGGCGAACTGCATCCTGAATCTCGACGACGTCGCCCTCTATTCTGAAGGCCTCCTCGGTATCCTCGTGCCCGACCTCCCAGACGACGCCTGCGCCGTCCAACTTCGCAAGATGGCGGAGATCTTCGGAGACGGGGCATACGTCTCGCTCTGTCTCCGGCGTCGTCCGAATGACCAGCTAAGGCTACACGCGTTGGCGAACATGGCCGTCAAGCATCGGGTGAAGACGGTTGTCACCAATGACATTCTTTTCCACGAGCCGGGCCGGCGGCAGCTTCAGGACGTCGTCACCTGCATCCGCAACAACACCTCCATCGACGACGTCGGCTTCGAGAGACAAAGGTATGCTGACCGCTACCTCAAGCTACCCGATGAAATGGAGAGGTTGTTTCCACGCTACCCCGCGGCGCTGGCCCGGACGATGGAGATCGTCGAGCGATGCAAGTTCTCCTTGGACGAGCTAAGCTATCAGTATCCCGAGGAGGCGATCCTCCCAGACAAGACGCCGCAGGAATCCCTCGAGCATTATGTCTGGGAATGCGTGCCAAACCGCTATCCGGAAGGCCTGCCGCCGGAGGTTCTCAAGATCGTCCGTCACGAACTCGATCTCATCCGGACGATGAAATACGCCCCATACTTCCTGACCGTCTTTTCGATCGTCCGCTTCGCCCGGTCTCAAGGCATCCTCTGTCAGGGGCGGGGGTCGGCGGCGAACTCGGCCGTCTGCTACATCCTCGGCATCACCAGCATCGACCCTTCAACCAACGACCTTCTATTTGAACGCTTCGTCTCCCAGGAGCGCGATGAGCCGCCAGACATCGACGTCGATTTCGAACATGAGAGGCGCGAAGAGGTCATCCAATGGATCTACAAGACCTACGGCAAGGACAAGGCCGCCCTCTGTTCGACGGTGACCCGTTACAGGGCGAAGGGCGCCATCCGCGACGTCGGCAAGGCGTTGGGGCTGCCCGAGGACCTCATCAAAGCCTTGTCCTCGGGCATGTGGGCGTGGTCGGAAGAGCTGGTCAGCGACCGCAGTCTTCGCGATCAGGGCTTGAACCCGGAAGACCGTCGTCTAGCGTTGACCCTCAAACTTGCGCAGCAGCTCATGGGTGCCCCTCGGCATCTGGGCCAGCATCCAGGTGGCTTCGTCCTGACGCATGACCGCCTCGATGATCTTGTTCCGATCGAACCCGCCGCAATGGTCGACCGACAAGTGATCGAATGGGACAAGGACGACGTCGAGGCGCTCAAATTCATGAAGGTCGACGTCCTGGCGCTAGGCATGCTGACCTGCATGGCAAAGGCCTTTGTTCTCATCCGAGAACACAAGGATGAGCACCTTGATCTCGCGACCATCCCTCAGGAGGACCAGGCGACATACGCGATGATCCGAAAAGCCGACACCCTCGGCACTTTCCAGATCGAGTCGAGGGCGCAGATGGCAATGTTGCCCCGGCTCAAGCCGCGGACGTTTTATGATTTGGTCATTCAGGTCGCGATCGTGCGGCCTGGCCCGATCCAGGGCGATATGGTGCATCCCTATCTCCGTCGCCGGGAAGGCAAGGAGCCGGTCGTTTATCCGACGCCGGAACTGGAAGCCGTTCTCGGCAAGACGCTCGGCGTTCCGCTCTTCCAGGAGTCTGCCATGAAGGTCGCGATGGTCTGCGCCGGCTTCACCGGCGGCGAGGCCGACCAGCTTCGCAAATCGATGGCGACCTTCAAGTTCACCGGCGGCGTCTCGCGCTTCAAAGACAAGCTCGTGTCCGGCATGATCAAGAACGGCTACACGGCCGAGTTTGCCGAGAAGACCTTCAGCCAGCTCGAAGGATTCGGCAGCTACGGATTCCCGGAATCCCATGCGGCGTCGTTCGCCTTGATCGCCTATGCCTCCAACTATGTGAAATGCCACCATCCGGACGTCTTCTGCGCGGCACTCATGAACTCGCAGCCGATGGGATTTTACGCGCCGGCCCAGATCGTCGGCTGCGCCCGGAACCACGGCGTCGAGATTCGGCCCGTCTGCGTCAACAATTCCCGGTGGGACTGCACGCTCGAGCGCATTGGCAATACTGACGGGCACGCAGTCCGCCTCGGGATGCGCATGGTGCGCGGCCTTGCCGCCGCCGATGCCGCGCGTGTCGTGGCTGCTCGCATGGATCAGTCGTTCGAAAGCGTTGACGACATTTGGCGACGGTCCGGGGTCCCAGCGGCGTCTCTGGTCGAACTCGCCGAGGCCGACGCCTTCCTGCCGTCGCTGGGACTTCAGCGCCGCGACGCCTTGTGGGCGATCAAGGCCCTGCGTGACGAACCCCTTCCGCTCTTCGCCGCAGCTTCTGAACGCGAGGCGAGGGTGGTCGCCGAGCAGCAGGAACCCGAGGTTGCCCTCCGTCAGATGACGGAAGGGCACAACGTTGTCCAGGACTACAGTCATATCGGGCTGACGCTACGCGAACACCCCGTCGCATTCCTGCGGGCGGCCTTGACGGAGCGCCGGATCGTCACCTGCGCGCAAGCCATGAACGAGCGGGATGGTCGCTGGTTGATGACCGCCGGCCTTGTCCTTGTCCGGCAGCGACCCGGCAGCGCGAAGGGCGTCATTTTCATGACGATCGAGGACGAGACCGGTCCGGCCAACGTCGTCGTCTGGCCCAAGCTCTTCGAGCAGCGCCGTCGCGTCGTCCTCGGGGCATCGATGATAGCGATCAATGGGAGAATTCAGCGCGAAGGCGACGTCGTTCATCTCGTGGCCCAGCAAGCCTTCGACCTGTCGGGCGATCTCTCCGGGTTGGCCGACCGCGACGCAGAGTTCCGGCTGCCAACTGGCCGTGGAGACGAATTCGCGCATGGCACGCCGGGAGCTCCGGATTCGCGGAACAGGGTGGCGGCTGCAAAGCCGAGGGACATCTTCATTCCGGACCTTCATATTGATCAGCTCAAGGTGAAAAGCCGAAACTTCCATTAACACGACGCGCGGTCAGTCAGTGAGATATGGCTTTTGCGGTTCTCTTGAGTGGGAGGTGTTGCCCGCCAGGAGCGGTTACGCCCGCGCTCATGCTGTGCACGGCGGCCAACACGGTTTGCGATTGACTCTTTCGATAAAAAAGAACAAAATAGGAACATCCCTGCAGCAATCCGATAACCCGTTCCGTGCGCGGAGGATTTGGCATGCCCACCATCTTGTACAAAAACGATCAGAATATCTCACCCGACGATGTCATGAAGATTGCGGTCTACGCGGAGCACGTCGGTAGACAGTGCTATGACGTTTTCGCCGAAGACGGTTCGAGGTCTCGATCAGAAGTTCTGTCCCGTCGAGCGCAGGCCGTGTCCGATTCCCTCGATTTTGGAAACGAACCGTACTTCCCCCCGGAGACGACGAAGAAGGTTCTCGACCTTCACGCCATGGTCTCTGGCATGTGCTTCGATAGGTTCGGCGAGCGTGGCCATATGGGCAAGTCAATGGACCTGCTCGGAATGGCCCAGGACGTGGACGATGTGCTCGACAAGCTCGTCTCCTACCACCTTTCACCCGAAGAGTTGAAAGAGGCCGAGGCCGATTGGGCGCATGAAGGTCAATTCTTTTCCAAGGACGATATCAGCGGTGACGAGACGGACTCTCGGCGGGGTGTTTGACGTCCTGTCCGAAGTGGCATGAGAGCCTCCTGTTTCACCTGCAGATCGCATGCCAGAGTGCGCAGGTTTTGCGCTGTCCAAGCCGATTGATCACGCCAGGCTGACCGGGAAAATTCATCTTCGTCAGCGCAAACGCGAAAATAGGTCCATGCACCCGCTGATGTCGAAGACCGCGGCGATCCTAAATCTCACGAAGGCCTTTATAGGATGCGTGGCGGCAACTGCCGCCATAGTCCAGCCCCGGAACTCGATCGCGGCGATCAGCGTCGGTTCTGCGAAGACCACGTTCTTGAATTTGTCGATGAAACCACTTTTGCGGTCACGGCGCCGCCTTTGCGCGTGTGGCTCGTCAAGGCTTGAGCTTTACAAGCTGCTCCCCGCTTCTTGCGTCCCAGATCGTCAGGTCGACGACAAAATCTCCTCTCTTCGATATCAGGTCGAGCAAGGCTGCGGCCAGACGTCCTGCGCAGATCGGGTTGGTCGCAAGATCGAGTGTTTCATTGCTCATCAGCGCCAACCGAAATGAAAGGTCACCGTCTTCCAGGGGAGAAAATGGAGTGGCACTGTCGAATTCAAGATAGGCGTCCGCTTCACCATCGGCAGAAGGCCGGCGGCGTTCGAAGGTTCGGTGAAATTCATTCTTTTGTTCGGCGGACAGCATTGTGATCCATTCCTCTATCGCAATTATCGGCCAGGCGCCGCTCCATCCATGGCGGATCGTTTCGCTGCATGAGCCATCTGTCCGACATCAAGATGCCCATCAGGCCCGATATCGTGCCGTTGCGAAATGCACTCGACCCGGCAAAGACACGGCAATTTCCATGATCGGTATCGTGCTCCCGTCCTGCATCGGGTCACCCGGCTTTCTTCGATTTCAGCTCTGCGGCCACGGACTTTTTCAACGCATCCATGATGTTCACGACATTCGAGGCCGGAGGCGCTTCCGTCTTGCCCTTGGCCGACTTCTTGGCAGGTTTCAACGCCTTCTTCTTCTCGGCAATGATCTTCAGCAGGCTTTCTTGGATCGGGTCGCTGACCATGTCCGGGGACCACCGGGAGGTCTTCTGCTTGATCAACTGCTGGACTAGCGGGATCAGCTCGGGGTCAGCCTCTTCATCGATTCCTTCGAAGTAGGATTCCTCGGGACGCACTTCGTCGCCGAACCGCAGCGTCCAGAGAACGATGCCTTCGCCGCGAGGTTCGAGCACGACCGCGCGCTCGCGACGACCGATTACAAGTTTGGAGACGCCGAGCACTTTGTCGGATGCCATCGCATCTCGAATGACGGCAAACGCTTCATGGCCAACCGGGTCGTCGGGCATCAGGTAGTGGGGCTTCTCGAGATAAACCCATTCGATGCTCTCGGCCGGGACGAACTTGTCGATGTCTATGGTCTTCACCGTATCGAGTGCCACGGCGTCGAGGTCGTCGTCCGTCAGGATGACATAGTCGTTCTCGCCGCGAGCGTAGCCCTTGGCTTCGTTTTCGTCCTTCACTGGTTTGCCGGTCACGGAGTCCACGTACTGTGAGACGACACGATTTCCTGTTTCCTTGTTAAGCGTGTGGAAGCGAACCTTTTCGCTCTCGCTTGTCGCGGGACTCATCGCCACGGGACATGTAACCAGCGACAGCTTGAGATAGCCTTTCCAGTAGGCGTGCGGCATGGATGGTCTCCTCAACTCGCCTTACGCTGCGCGGCGGGCGCGGGCGCCGACTTGCCCGAGGCGCGACGGGCCTTGTCGTGGCCGGCACCGGCGTTGGCATTGGCTGCCGACCGCTTTGGTTTGCTATCCCCGGCCATCATCATCCCGGCGCTCTCACGAAGCGCCGCAAGAAGGTCGTTCGGTTTCGACACCTTGATTTCCTTCCGCTTCGGAAGCGCCCTGCCTTCGATCTTCGCCTTCACCAGTTCCGCCACGGCAGCTTCATAGCGGTCGTCGAAGGTCGCGGGGTCGAACTCGCCTTTCTTTGTGGAGATGATGTGCTTTGCGAGATCGAGCATCTCGCCGGTGATTTGGATCTTCGGCATTTCTTCGAAAGCCTTCGCGGACGGGCGGACCTCGTAGTCATAGTTCAACGTCGTCGCGATCAGACCCTTGCCGTGCGGTCTGATGAGGACCGTGCGCATCCGGCGGAACAGCACGGTCCGGGCGATTGCGGCGACCTTCGACTTCTTCATGCCGTCCCGCAAGGCTGCGAAGGCGTCTGCGCCCATCTTGTCGGGTGTCAGGTAGTAGGGCTTGTCGAAGTAGACATCGTCGACGTCGGAGCAAGGGATGAACGCCTCAATTTCGAGCGTCTTATTGCTCTCCGGGATTGTGGCCGCGACCTCTTCCGGATCGATGATGATGTACTGGCCGTTCTCGATTTCGAAACCCTTGGTCTGGGCCTCCTTGGGAACCGGATCCTCGGTCTCGCTGTCGATGAAGATGCGGTTGACCCGATTCCCTGTCGCCTTGTTGATGGTGTTGAAGGTGATGCGTTCCGAGGTGCTGGCGGCGGTGTAGAGCGCGACGCCGCACGACACCTCGCTGAATTTGAGGAAGCCCCTCCACTGGGCACGATGACCACCCGCCATGAATGTGTACTCCCGAATCGCTGAGTCGCGAATCAAGACTCGAAGAGCTGATTCGTTCCGACTCGAAACGAATCATTTTTCAATGGCTTACCCGCGTTGCTTAGGAAACTGATTCCGGTTGGGATCGCCATCCTACAAAGCACTATCGGCAGTGTTATCCGTTGCCGGAACTTCATGATTCTTCAGTCGTTTAGGATGAGCAACTCAACAGGAGGAATTCCCAATGGCAAATACCAGCCGGGGCCGCGCACAAGATCGAGCCCGTGTCGCAGGAGGACAGGATCACGAGGTCCGGTACGAGGCGGAAAAGGAAGGAGTCTCGAAGTCGAAGGTCAAGGAGACTGTCAAAAAGGTCGGCAACAGCCGCAAAAAGGTCGAAGCTAGCTTGGAGAAGTAGAGATAAGTTCACATTCAGGAACTCGTGGCTGACGAAAGGCGGAACCGGTATCGAGGCGCTGCCATTCGTGGCGGTCTGTTTCGAACATGCGAGCGGCCGCTCCGACCGCACCTACGAGACGGGCTGGCCGGGGAGGACCGGCGATGTGAGACGTACCACTTCATCGAGGCGCATGACGCGGCTGCCTACCTTAAGTTCCTCGTGATCCGTCGTCGCTGACCTTCAACATTCGTCCGACGTCGCCTAGCTGGCTCGTCCCACGAGGAAATCCCCGGGCGCTCCGCTGGCTGCACACTGCTTCGTTCGATGATAATCTAGCCGGAAGCAGCGGGAAAGATTGGGCATGATACCTCTTGGCAAGCCAATCGAACAAATTCTGGGAATCGGCGCCCTTCTTCTGCTTGCGCTCGGTTGCGCTCTTGTGCTTCAGCCATTCCTGTCAGCCATCCTGTGGGCGGCGGTGATCTGTTTCTCGACATGGCCGGTCTACAGGAGGTGCGAGCGGACAGTCGGTGGCAATAAAAGCGTGGCCGCCGCCATGATGACGGTGCTGGTCGCCCTCGTTCTGGTCGCACCGTTCGCCGTTATGGTGCCGACATTGACAGACAGCGTAGGCAACCTGCTCACGGCTGTGAACCGGATTCTCGAGCAGGGCCCGCCGACGCCGCCGCGCTGGGTCGCAGGACTCCCGGTCATCGGCGAGAACCTGGCTGCCTATTGGGACAGATTGGCCCACAATGCGCCCGCATTCACCATTGAGCTCAAGAAGCTGATCGGCCCCGCCACAAACTTAGCAGTAGCCGGCGGGACGGTGCTCGGCGCCGGGCTCCTCGAACTCGGGCTGAGCGTATTCATCGCCTTTTTCTTCTTCCTTCACGGCCGGCGGATGGCGGCCCACGTGCGCGCAGTCGGCGAAAGATTCGCCGGCTCTCGGGCCCGAGAGCTGCTTGTTGTTGTGGGCGCGACCGTCAAGGGTGTCATTTACGGCTTGATCGGCACGGCACTCGCCCAGGCCCTCCTCGCCGGCATTGGTTTCTGGATCGCCGGTGTGCCTCAGGCGCTGTTGCTTGGTTTCCTTACGTTCATCCTGTCGTTTGTGCCGGTAGGCCCCCCGCTCGTATGGGGCTCGGTCGCGCTATGGTTTCTTGTTCAGGGAGCCGTTTGGTGGGGCATCTTCGTCGCAGCGTGGGGCTTGCTTCTCATCAGCAGCATTGACAATCTCATCAGACCCTACCTCCTCGGAAAGACCAATAACCTCCCTGTGCTGCTCGGCCTCTTCGGGCTCCTTGACGGCGTCATCGCCTTTGGCTTCATCGGAATCTTTCTTGGGCCAACGCTGCTGGCGGTCGCCTACAGCCTCTTCCGTGAGTGGACCATGGCCGAAGTCGAGGAACGCAGCCACCCCACCCCACCTTCCGACTCCGACTGAGCGAATTTAAGTGAGAATTTAACTGCGGCTCGGTAGGACGGCCCGGACAGTCCTGTTGAGTTAGGATTTCGCGGTTCGAGTCATCAAGGTGGTCGGTGGCGCCCGCCGGCGGATGGGGACGATCCGTCACCGCACTCTCTTCCAATGCAAAGTCATGGCCCGCCGTTACCATCTGGCATGGCACGTACTACCGTACGGTTCACTCCCGTCAATGCCGCAGCCAGTGTTAGGCAGTGGCTGGAGGTTCATGGCATCGGCGAGGCCAGCGGACGTCTGCAGGCGAAGCCCTGGGGCAGCCTTCAATCTTGGAAGGTCGGGGGAGCGGTTCAGGTTGCGTATTATTCTGTAAACGATTTGGGCCACGGCGTGCCTGTCAAGTCAGGCGCAGCAAGCAAGCTCAATCGAGCAAATGACCCGTTCGTGCGCCCGTCGGGAATCTCGGCGCCAATGGAACTCATGCGTTTGTGGGGCCTGAAGCGACTCCGAGAGGAAGGACGCATTTCGTGGGCGCGCTCCACGTTGTTCCGGAGTTCCCGGGCATTCGAGCTCCGTTCGCTGATCCAAACCCTCGCGCAGTGATCGCGGGACTAGGGCATGGCGTCCGACCTCGAAAGGCTCGTCGGACTGTATCTGGCGGGCGTTTGTGGGCTTGGTTATGGGCTCCGGCAGATTTTGGACGCTCAGGCCACAAGAGGCATTTCGATCGACATCGTGGTTGTAAGCCGTGGCGCTGGCCAGGATCCGACAGTCCGCCAGATTCTCGCAGACGCTACCGGCACGGTCATTGCCTCCTCGAGGTCCCCAGAGCCCGTCCTGCTTGGTACGGCGATCCTGGCGGCAGTCGCCGCCGGCCGCTTCTCATCACTATCCGAGGCAATGCAAAGCATGTCGGCTTTTGGCGCGGCGCATTCTCCGAACCTGCGATCCCGAGTGGCACCGGCGGCGATACGCGGCCTTCAAACTGCTGCAGCAGGCCGCAGGGCGGCGGGGTAATCTTAGCTGCCGCCTGCGAGATCTGCCTAGCTTTGGCTTTCGGCCAGATCTCAGGCCGCCACGCTTGATAAGGGCTTCGATCTCTGTTCCAAATCTTCGGGTAGAACGCTTGCGATTGGCGGTGTCCTGCGCGCCAGAACTGCCGCTGGGGGTAACAAGCCCCGGGAGGCCGATGCAACCGGGTTGGCGATGTCGATGATCACCTTGATGGCGGCCGCCCACACAAACCCGGACTCCGCTCTTTATGCTTCATGCGCAGCTGTGCATTCAGCGAGTTCCTTCATCCCACGTGAAAGTTACAACGGGGCACCGGTTCGTTATGGTTCAGGCGTGGGATCGAAACTGTTCCGGTCCCCGGGAGCGGTATATTAGCCATTCAGTTGGGCCTGTTGATCGATATGTATAGCGAAGCGCCCGCCTTTTCGGCCGCGGCCCTCAGGCGCTTGTCTCTAGTCCATAGGGCCGCGCGCCGGTCGAGAAGTACTGATGCCAGCAACTGGGCATCTGTGTAACCAATACCCATGCTGAAAATGCTGTGGCGATCGATCATTGTCATGACTTCTTCGTGCGTTGCGACAACCGCTGAGCGTTGAGCGGCTAGAAAAGCCAATACACTGTCGCGATCCCGAAGGCTGCCGAGCGCGAGTTCGCCGATTACGCTCGAGTGGCAAAGCAGGCAGTCGTCCTCAATAACCTTACGCAGCTCGGCATCGACATGGCGAAAATGATCAATCCAAATCGAGGTATCAGCTAGTATCACTTGGCGGCGGCGCTCCGGCGGCGCGGGGCTGCTTCGGCATCGGGCATGGTTCCTCCAAGCGCGATAAGGCGTTTTCCGGACTCTACACGAACAAGCGTCTCCAACGCTTGGCGCACGAGAGCCGCCGTTTCCTTGGTGCCAGTTAATGACCTGGCCTTTTCCATAAGCGTGTCGTCGAGGTTGATAGTCGATCTCATGACCTGCCTTCCTTGTTGAGGCGCAAAAACTAGCACCAATTGGTGAAACAATCCACGCCTAATTTCCGGCCCCATGTATTCGCAGTCCGATGAATGAGCCGCACGACACAGTAAATTCTCGGACAACCGGACGTCCGCGACCTAATCCGTTGGCAGTTGATGCAACAGGTTCGGACGTTGATTGCCATTGCTTCTCCGGGCGCGTCACATTGCCTGCCACCTAGGAGGAGCTTCATGCATACTGGGAGCGCTAAAGCGAGCCGGAACCGAGCCGGCCGCCGCAGGGAGTGGATCGGTGCCTGCGTGCCACTTGGGCAGCGAAGAATAGTGCGGTTCCATAAAAAGGCGTTATGCCCCGAAGTCCGTCCGGGTAAGGCGTCGCCGGTTCAGATCCCTTCAAGGCAAACCACCGTAATCCGCCACTCGATGGGGTTGCGGGAGTAGCCTCTATCTCCCTCCCAATCGATTGGCGGCAGAAGTCCGAAAGCATGCGGAACAAGGGAAGATCGCGGCGGATCAACATCCCGCCACGTGCAGGGCGCAAAACTTGAGGGAGCGAGCTGGGAGAGAGGGAGAGGCGGGAAAGGGATTCCGTGACGGGTTAGGAGGTTCGGAGAGAGGCTCCGGCCGGCCCGCCACGGAGAAATGAAATGGCAAAGGCCGTTCAGAAGATCACCCTGAACCGATCGGAAGATATTCCTTTCGACAAGCTCGAACTCTCGCAGAGCAACGTCCGCAACATCAAGGCGGGTGTTTCCATCGAAAATCTGGCGGAAGATATCGCTCGCCGCAAACTCCTGCAAAGCCTCAGTGTTCGCCCGATCCTCGACAGGGACGGTAAGGAGACCGGCAGGTTCGACGTCCCCGCGGGCGGCCGGCGATATCGCGCTCTCGAGTTGCTCGTCTCGCAGAAGCGCATGGCAAGGACGGAACCTGTGCCCTGCATCGTCAAGCGGGACGGTGAGATCTCCGCCGAAGACGATTCTCTCGCCGAAAACGTACATCGCGCCGATCTTCATCCGCTCGACCAATACCGTGCTTTCCAGACGCTTCGCGAACAGGGTCTCGGCGAAGAAGAAATCGCCGCTCGCTTCTTCGTCTCGGTTGCGACGGTCCGACAGCGCCTGCGGCTGGCTTCCGTGTCGCCGCGACTGCTTGATCTCTATGCTGGAGACGAGATGAAGCTCGAACAGATCATGGCTTTCTCGATTACCAATGATCATGTTCGGCAGGAGCAGGTTTGGGACACGATCTCGCGCCAACACATCCGGGACACTTATTACATCCGCAGGCTCCTCACCGAGACGACCATCCGCGCAGGGGATCGCCGGGCGGTCTATGTCGGCATCGAGGTCTATGAAGCGGTCGGTGGCATTGTGATGCGCGACCTCTTTGAGCAGGACAACGGCGGCTGGCTACAGCACCCGGTTCTGCTCGAACAGCTCGTTGTCGAGAAGCTGAAGGCGGACGCCGAAGCCCTGAAGGCGGAGGAGGGCTGGAAGTGGGTCGAGGCTGCTTTCGACTTTCCCTATGGCCACACATCGGGTCTTCGCCGCTTCCATGGTAAACAGCGGGAACTCAGCGAGGAGGAACTTGCTCGTCACGATGCGCTGAAGGACGAGGCCGACAAGCTCGATGCCGAATATGCCAAAGCCGAAGTCTCTTCCGAAGATATCGAGCACCGGCTCGAGGAACTCGGAAGCGAGCTCGATCAGCTGAATGATCGGCCCTATGTCTTCGACCGTCAAGACGTCGCCCGCGGTGGCGCCTTCATCTCCCTTGCCGCCAATGGCGAGTTGAAAATCGAGCGTGGCTTCGTCCGGCCCGAGGATGAGCCGCAGGTCGAAGGACACAGCGATGACGCGGAAGCGGGCAACGGCGATATCGGCGGCAACGTTATTGGATCATCGTCCGCGGGTGGCATCTCGGTGAACAGCAAGCCAGTCTCAGGTGACCCGGTGGAGGACGAGGACGACACGCTGCGGCCGCTCTCCGATCGTCTGGTGCTCGACCTGACGGCGACCCGCACGGTGGCGCTGCGCAATGCGCTCGCCAGCGATCCGGTCATCGCTTTCGTGGCGGTTTTGCATGCCTTCGTCCTGAAGACCTTCTATCTCTACGGCTCGGATTCATGCTTGGAGCTGACGCTGCAGAGCGCCAAGTTCAGCCAGACTCAGGGTCTCGGCGATACGGTCTGGGCAAAGGAGATCGATCAGCGGCACGAGGCATGGGGCCAGGATCTGCCGAAAAACCCTGACAACCTCTGGGGCTATCTAGTCGCGCTCGACGAGATCAGCCGGCAGGCGCTCTTCGCCCATTGTGCTTCCTTGTCCGTCAACGCGGTCATCGAGCCATGGAATAAGCGCACGCGTGCGATCGCCCATGCCGAACAAATCGCTCGCTCGATCGGTTTCGACATGGTCGAGGCCGGCTGGGCGCCGACGGTCGACAACTATCTCGGCCGGGTCACCAAGGCGAACATCCTGCAGGCGGTTCGCGAGGCCAAGGGCGAACAGTCCACCCAACTCGTCGACCATCTGAAGAAGCAGGATATGGCGCGCGAAGCCGAGCGCCTGCTTCAAGGGAGCGGTTGGCTCCCCGGACCGCTCCGGACATCAGTCGATGCGGCTTCGGCCGATAATCTTGCGGCGGCGGTCGACAAAGCAAGCGACGACACCTCTGAGGCAGGAAGCAACGATCTTCCGGCCTCTCTGACGGAGGATGCAGATCTCGGCGATCCGAACCAGGCGGCGCAGCAAAGCGCCGGCTATCTCGACGCCGCCGAATAGACTCCACGCCTGATCATCGCAGCCCGGCGCCATCGCCGGGCTGTCTGTCCATCCGGTTCCCATCTCAACACTGCCAGGCCACCGCGCCGGGCTCTTTCGTTTCAGGAGACAACATCATGAACACGACCCTTCCTACTCCCAATCCGGTTTCGTCCGGCTTCAAGGTCGATATCTCGCGCGGCCAGCGCATCGGCCGGGTTTCGTCCGAATGGTTCTCGCGGCCGGACGACGAACGGTATCTGTCGCTTTCCGAACTCCACCATGCGGTCAAGGCGCGGGCCGATCATGCTCGTGCGCGAACGGTGGAAAGCTCTGCCATCAGGGTCGAAGCCACCCGTGACAACGTCGAGCGCCTCGAGCTCATTGTCCCCGGTGACCGGCAGGCGATCGCGCCGACGCATTGGAGCTACGGTCAGCTATGCAGCTTGGTTGGAGCCCCAGCGACCTACATGCGCCAACTACCCGCGCCGCTCGCGGCCATCAATCTGCAGCACGGCTTGCTCAATCACCGTGCGGAGCTGGTGAAAACCCTGGAGATGAATGACGGCCGCGTCGAGCTTCGGGCGGTCACCGGTCCCGAATACGGTCGTATCTGGGACCACGAACTTGTGTCGGCGGTGATGAAGATTGCCGGCAATGGGACCGGCGACACCATCTGGAAGGTTCCCGGCCTTCTCGACTGGTCGAGCATGACCCACAATCCCTTCGTGGACATCACCAAGGATACGACGACCCTCTATGCGAGCGATCGCGATGTTTTCGTGTTCCTTGTCGATGACACCCATCCGATCGAGGCGGGCCGGTTGCCGAATGGCGACCCGGATCTCTTCTTCCGCGGATTTTATGCATGGAATTCCGAGGTCGGATCGAGGACGCTCGGCATCGCGTCATTCTATCTGCGCGCGGTCTGCGCCAATCGCAACATCTGGGGCTCGGAAAATTTCGAGGAGATCAGCATCCGCCATTCCAAGTTCGCAACCGAGCGTTTCGCGCATGAGGCAGCGCCGGCGCTGACAAGCTTTGCCAACTCCTCGCCGGCAGCCTTCGTTGCCGGCATCCGGGCATCTCGCGAACGCATCGTCGCGCGCAACGACGAGGATCGCCAGACTTTCCTGCGCCGGCGCGGCTTCTCGAAATCGGAAACCGACAAGGTCATCGACATGGTCCTGTCCGAAGAGGGGCATCCACCGGAAAGCGTGTTCGACTTCGTTCAGGGCATCACCGCGCTGGCACGCGACAAGACCTATCAGGACACTCGCCTCGAAATCGAAGGCAAGGCGAAGAAGCTTCTTGAAAGTGCGAGCTGAGCCCGCCCCGGCCCGTATCAACGCCGTCAAGCGACAATGCAGGCGGCCGAGAACCTCACTCGAAGTTCGTTGCTGACACAGAAAATCGGGCCACTGGAAGACCAGGGCCCTTTACGGTGTGAAGGTCAATAACCTCCAGAGGGGAATGGCTGACGCGAGGGCACTGGGAGGAAAACCATGAGCTGCATCAGATGAAGGCAATATGCATGGACGGAGCCCATGCTGATGGCTTCTTCGTACGCTTCGCCAGCATAGGCGCACCGATGCAGAGCTGCTGGCGGTCACGGTAGGCGCGGCATTTCTCCTTCGGCGACGCGCCAGATCCATGGCGTCATCTCCCGTCTCGCGGCAATCATCTCATTCAGGGCGAGTTCGTAGTCTTCGTCGGCACCTGTCGGGACGATGAACATCGCGACGGGCGCCGGGCGTTGTTCCGGCAGGGTGACCGAGACCACCGGTTGCTCTCGCGAAAGATTGAAGCGCAGGCCTTTCACGCTCTTTCGCTTCAGCCTTGAAAGCCGTTCCAGGAGACGTTGCTCATGGATGCTCTCGAACGGGATCCAGTTCTCGTTGACCACCATCATGGCGATCTCCTCAATGGACGCGATCCCCGCGGCCGATATTCCGAAGGTGGCGATCATGATCAGATGGTAGTGTTCACTCGACCGCCAGAGCTCGAGCTCCGTCTCGTATCTGGCGCTCAACCGCTTCCATGTCCCGTCCTCAATCATGAAGGGGAAGGGGAGATGGCGAACGACGATTTTCTGACCGCCGCGAGCCGGAGTGAACTCCTTCACCTCCGCCACAGTCATCATCAGCTTCCGGGGCCTGGGCCCGGGGCCGGGGCCGGGGGCATGGGCAGTGGTCAAAGCTGCTGCCCGCCGCGAGGCTATTCCCTCGCGGTCCTCCTGATAAAAAACTTCCGGCACGAATAGAATGTCACTCAACGGTTCGCCGCGCGCGGTCATCTGTGAGGCGGCGTTTATGAGGCTCGTCCGCACCCGGCCCCAGCCGCGTTTGCCGGCCCATGACGAGCGCCATTCCGTCAGTTCTCCCGCTTCCCAGAGATAGTGGAGGACGGCGCGCAACGTGAGCCTCTTTGTCTCATTGCGCAGCGCCGGCTCAGTTGCGTCCGTGGAGGAAGCGGGCGCGCTACGAGCGCCTTTCTTCGTCAGGGGAAAATCCAGCTGCAGCGCAGCCTTTCCACTCGTGTCGATCTGGATCGCGTTGCCGATCAAGGATCCCAACCCTGATAATTCGTAGGGCGGTTCGTAGGACGGACATGCGGAGTCATGGTCCCGCCCCGAAAGCGGCATGCGCTTGATGACATAAAGATCGTCTACGCGAGCAATGTACATGGGAAGCGGCGGCTCTTTGCATCGGCAAAGTGGCCGCAGCTTCTGCGCGTAAGCATGTTCGAGCCGGACCGGAAGCTCGGGAGCGTCCCCATCGAACACCTGTCCGCCAATCAAAAACTGTCGCACATCGCCCCCATGAGGGTCTCTCCGGACCGGCTGACTAAAACCACCTGCGAATAGGTAGCACGAACTCTTCCAATTATACTATCTTAAAATAGGCAGTATATCGGTTGTACGTCCGAGCGATTGGAAACGGGTCATCGCCAAAGCCAGGAGAGAGGCGCTGCGGCAAACCGGTCGCCGACGGGGACGACATCGGTGCCGTCATAAAGGACGACTCCGAAGGGGAATTTCTAAATTGGAAGTCAACAAGCTGTTGATTGGAAGTCATAGATCCGAAATCTGGAAGTTGGCAACCGCATGAACTTTCCGCTGCGGACCAGCAGGACGCAGGCGCGCGGCCGTAGCGGAAGGGTAAGAGACGAGCCGGGAAAGGTTGGCTTGCCGGGGCTTGGAGAGTGCCAGGCAAGTCGGTCCATCCCTCGCTCTCAACAGGGTTCCTATGAATGTAATCACTTCTCCGACCGCCGATGAGTCTGCTTCTGCTCCCTTGTCATCCGATCGCGCCAGCCGCACTGGTCGCATTTTCAACGCAGCCAAAGTGGTGGTGCAGCTTCTCAGGCAGCGACCATCAATCTCGATCGACGGCAGTGGCATCACAGCAAATATCTTTTGCGCCAGCGACCCTGCGGATGAGCCTCCGATCCTCGCCCGGCTGATGCAGCGCCATCGCCTTATCGCTGTCGCCAGCCGGTCATGACGGAGGTTGGCCATGTTATCCGCTTCCGAACTGGCGGACCGTCTTGCGCGCAATGCCGAGGCGGTCTGCCGTCACTATCTCTCCGCCGGCCGTCGGGCCGGCAATTACTGGATCGTTGGTGATGTTGCCAACAGCAAAGGCCGGTCGCTTTACGTACGTCTCTCCGGTTCTCGTGCCGGACATTGGACGGATGCGGCGACCGGCCAGTATGGCGACCTTCTCGATCTCGTGCGGGAAACCTCCGGGCTGGTCGACTTCTGCGATGTCGCCGACGAGGCTCGCCATTTCCTCAGCCTTCCCCAACCCGAACCGGTTTCGTCCCGTAGGGGCGAGGCCTCCGACCACCCGCCGATCGATAGACCGGCGGCGGAACGTGCAAGGCGGCTGTTTCGCATGACACAGCCGCTCATGGGAACGCTGGGCGACAGCTATCTGCGCCAGCGCGCTATCCTGCGGGCGTCTCTCCATCCCGCCCTGCGCTTCCACCCGTCCTGCTACTATCGGGATTTCGTGACCGGCCTGACGACCAGTTACCCGGCGCTCGTCGCCGCTGTGACCGATCGCTTCGGGCAGATCACCGGCGTGCATCGCACATGGCTCGATCCCGACGGAGACGGCAAGGCGAAGGTCGAGGATGCCCGCCGCGCGCTCGGCGGTCTTCTCGGCAATGCCGTGCGCTTTGGCTTTCCGCCCCATCAGCTCGTGCCTGTCATGGTCGCAGGCGAAGGCCTGGAATCGATCCTGTCGCTATCCCATGTGATGCCCGCGATGCCGATGGTCGCCGCGCTCACCGCCAACCACCTCGCGGCCTTCTTGCCGCCGGCGGGGTGCCTGCGCCTGTATATCGCCGGCGATGCCGATGCCGCTGGCCGGTACGGGATCGAAGGGTTGAGCCGCCGCGCGCAGGCGCTCGGCATCCTGCCACTCGTGCTCGCCCCTGAACTCGGCGACTTCAACGAGGATCTGCGCTGGCTCGGCCCGGACCGGCTGACGGCGAACTTGCGGGCGCAGCTCGTTCCGGAGGATGCGATGGTCTTTCTGCCGGCATGAGATGGGCCGAAAAGGCCGGCGGCGGTAGGGGCGACGCAGTTGGGAAGGCCTTTCCATGGGCACTTCCTTCGGGTGGGCGCGCGCCCGCGGGCCTGCCGAGAGGCGACCCTTACCACGCGGCGGCCTGGCCTTCAGCGGGTCACTCAGGTTTCTTCCCCGCGCCGGCTTTGCCGGCGCTCCTCGCGGGTCAAGAAACCTTCTCGTCCCCGCCCGGCGCTACGCTGGGCCGCGGCACGTCGCGCCGCGGTTCCGGCCCGTCTCCGCGTGAACAGGGTTCGCCGTCAGGCCGCGAGAGGCGCGGCCACAACCGACGGAGACCATCATGAACTTGCCCCTTCCCATCGACGACCGCTTCGAGCCCCACCACGTTTCTTCCCCGACCGACCGTTTCATCTACGAAATGCAGATCTACGGCCACCGCCCTTTTCAGGACGAGCCCGATCCGCGGCCGCTCCCGGAAGAGCCGGTCGTTCAGTCGGCGCTGACCGCGATCTTCGACGCCCTGTTCGAGATGCTCGGCGACACGCGGTTGGAACCCGATCTCGAAGATCTGCTCTGGTCGACGGTCAACCTCTTCCACCGGGCCGGCGAGCGCATCCAGCGCGAACTTCAGCGAAACGAGGATGCGCAACGTTCCGGACAGCGGGAGCAGGACGGCTCGGAGGTCAAGAGCGTCGAGCTCGAGCGCCTGATCGCCGAAGGCATCACGTTTCTCGAGCGCCGCAACGCCTTCGAGTTCATGCGCGACTACGCAGCCGACCTCTTCGAGGCGAAGACCGGTTCGGCCTGGCGGCCCCGCACCGGCTCCAAAGTCAGCCATGCCAACATGACGGCGGCAATGATCGACTCCAGAGACTTCCTTTCCGCCCGCCGCCGTGTCGAGACCGAGGTGCTGATCCCGACCGGGACCAAGATCGCTTTCTCCGGCGGCATGGACTACAACGATCACCAACGCATCTGGGCGAAGCTCGACCAGGCACACCTGAAGCATCCCGATATGATCCTGCTCCACGGTGGCGCGCCGAAAGGCGCCGAGCGTATCGCCGCCTGCTGGGCAGAGGCTCGCAAGGTGACGCAGATCACCTTCAAGCCGAACTGGATAAAGCACGCCAAGGCCGCTCCCTTTCGCCGCAATGATGAGATGCTCTCGGTCATGCCGACCGGCGTCATCGTCTTTCCCGGCTCCGGCATCACAGGCAATCTCGCCGACAAGGCACGTCGTCTCGGCATCCCGGTCTGGCAGGCCGCGGAGGATGGCGCCTGAGCGCCATGTCCTTCGTGCCTGACGATCCTTGCAATGTAATGCGTTCTGCATTACATTCAGCTTCATCCAGTAAGGAACCAAACATGGCCGCTACCAGTGCTCGAAAGGAAACGCCCGTTTCCATGCGCTTCCGCGATGATGATCTCGCGATCATCGATCGGGGAGCGGCGCTGACCGGGCTATCCCGGACCGAGTTCATGCGCCGCGCTGCGGTGCAGGAAGCGCAGACGGCTATCCTCAACGAGAGTGTCATTCGCGTTTCCGCTGATGCCTTCGAAGCTTTTGTTGCGGCGATCGAAGCGCCGTCGGCCGCTGCGCCCGCCAAGGTGGCCGAGCGCCTGCAGCGTCAATCGCCCTGGGAACATTGAGCTTTGGGCCTGTCGCAGATCGAACCGCTTGCGGAGCGTCATCGCCTGGAGTCGTTCAGCTGTGGCAAGCCTGCGCTCGACGCCTGGCTTGCGACCTTTGCCCGATCGAACCACCAGCACGGTTTTACGAGGGTGTTCGTCATCCATGACAACGACGTGGTCGTCGGCTATTATGGACTTGCCCCGACGGTCATCGCGCCAAATGTCGTGACCCGAAAGATCCGAACGGGCCGTCCACCCGATCCGATCCCGTGTCTACTCATTGGTCAGCTGGCAGTCGATCGCCGCCATGTCGGTCGAGGTATCGGCACGGCCCTCGTCAAGGATGCCTTTCGCCGCTGCGTCGCCGGCGCCGATCTGGTTGGCGGGCGAGCGATTGTCGTTCGTGCCGTCGATGAAGAGGCGGAGCGCTTTTGGCAGAGCTGGGGCTTCATTCCGTCGCTCGACAACCAATCCATCCTCCTGCGGTCGATGACCGACATCAGAGCATGGATAGGGGCCCTCTAGACAGATACTCGATCTGCAGCGCCTGGTCCCATGCGTCGCCATGCGACCAGCTCGGTCCCCCGAGCGTCGCAGAAATGTCATGCACAGACACTGTGTTCGAGGCGATCGAGATGATCTACGACAAGCTCTACGCCAGCGGGCGTCCCGAGAAGGTCGATCGGGCGGTGCTGGTTTAGTCCGACCACCGGACGTGTCAGCCATCGTTCGGCTTCTGCCTGCGATCCGAAGATATCCGTTGCCCTTACGAGGATCTTGGCGAATTTCCACAAGCGGCCGCTCTGTTCACGGCTGAGCGGCTTGGAAGGGTTGTCCTTCCGCTGCTGCCAGGTTCGCAGGCTCATACCCACCGTCTTTTCGAGGAACTCGCTCTTGCCGATGACCACGAGCCTGCCGACAAGCTGATCCAGCGCGGAAGCAGGCAGGCCGCACAAGAGCAGTTCGTGGGCGTCGAGCACATCGGTCAGGCGACGCGCTAGGATGCCCGAGCCGCCGAGCAATGCTTCGATTTTTTGCAGTTTATAGCCGCTTGCTGCTAAGGAAGGTGCGTTGACGGCCATGATCTTCCTCTCGCATGATCTATCGCTCACCATACGTCATGTGTCGCGGTCGATTCAAGGATCGAGGGTGCATCCGGCGTATTCGCCGGACCGGGCTCTATTTCGCCGATGCGCCGGCTCCACGAAGCCTGCGGTGCAGTCTTCGCGCCTGAACGCGTGACGATCCCTTGCGCGGCGATGACCAAGCTGTTCTGGCGAACGATCATGTCTTCTCCGCCGGCATCGTAGCTTCGGTCGGTCTATAGCCCTTCCGATGCTTCCGGCGTGCAAGATCGAGAAAATGCACCACGGCTTCCTGTTCGGTTCCGAATACGTCGGTCCTCTCACCGCCACGCCTGCCGATCCGTCCCCAGCTACGCACGACCGCGGTTTCGCCAAACAAGGTCAGCTGGATCCCAAGCATGTAATAGCGCGCCATATTCCGGCTGGCATCAATTCGCTGGAAATGCAGGTGGAACGACATTCGGCTCATGTCGGGAATCATTTCTGCGGGGACCGGCCCTGTCCAACGAGAGTTTTGAATCCTTTGCGGCCGATGGATTCCGTTTTGTGATGTGTTGGCGCGTCATGGGCACTGCAAAGAATCCTCGATGAAGCCGGTCCCGATCGGTCGAGGCGGCCTAGGCGCCGAGGGTTGGGTGTCCGGCGGAATACTGTCGGATCCGTCAACGGCGCTGCCGAGTGTGTGGCCAAGGATCACGTATTCGATCTCGGAGTGAACAACTCCATTCGGCATTGCCGCACGACCTGCAGGCGCGGATGCGATCACGCTCGGTCCCGCCGGGCGACAACGTATGATGAGAGCAGCTGGCGGGCGAATCTCGCTTGCGGTGGTAAAAGGCGCGCGGGGGGGTGCGCAGAATGGCGGCGAGGCATTCCGAGAGCTTGGCCCTCTCGCGCAGCGCCGGATCGGGCTGCCATGATGGTTTGTCCCGCCCTTCGGTCGCACGAGACCATTTCCGTTCTCCATGTCGCCTTTCTAAGGGACCGGCCGCCATCAGCGTCAACCCGCAAGGGGTTCCCCTGCGCTGGCGCTCCGGTGACGCCTGCGGCTCGGCCCCTTCTTCGGGCGCCATCGGGAATGGTCCCGAGCAACCGAAGGAGACAATACCATGGCCACCACGATCGCAACCCTGACGCAGAAGACCGACGGCAGCTTCGAAGGCATCTTCGCCACCATCCGGGTCAATGCCCCGATCGCCATCGTCCCGAACGCCAGCAAGTCGAGCGAGGAAGCGCCCGACTACCGCATCATCCACCGCAAGACCGGCTTCGAGATCGGCGCAGGCTGGAACCGGATCGCCCGCCTGACCGGCGAGGAATACCTCTCCGTTAAGCTGGAGGCTCCAGAAATCGGAGTGATCTTCGGCAACCTCGCACAAGCCCCCGGCGGTGAGCCGAACCGCAAGGTTATCCTCTGGAACAACCCGAACTGAACGACCAGCAGTCGGCCCCGAGGGATCGGGGCCGACTTCCGCGGTGTCGGCACCTGAGGCGGCCGGCTTTGCCCGCCGCCTGTTTTCTGGTGCCAAACGAAACGTGGATTGGCTGCTCAGATCGCCAAGTCTGCCATGAGGACCGTGCCGCCTCAAGGTCGCGCGGCCCCTCCAATATTGCCTCCGCTGCGTTGCACTCCGCTCCGACAAAATCGGCACCTCCGCGCGCCGGCTCCGCCGGTCGCTGACGCGAACCTTGACCCGGCACGGTCCTCACGACCGCCGGCATCATCTTTCACGTCAACAAGGAGATGACGATGACGAACGAAAACGCCTTCAACATCGAATGCACCATCGAGGAACTGCGCCTTGAATCCCGAGAAGCGCCGACCGCGGAGGAGCGTCGTCGCATCGAGGCGGAGCTGGAAACCGCGCGCGCCGAACTTGCAAATCTGGCCGGGGAGGAGCTGCCGTGAGGCAGCTCTTTCCTCATTGTACACGAGGCAACCAGGCCGGATCGACCGGCCTGGCTGCCTATCAGGGGTTCCCTCGACACTCCCGCCGGCTGCCGCCGGAAACAGTCGCGCCCCTTCGGGGCCGCGGGTCTCTTCTCTCTCTGACGTCCAATTTTACTCCAGCAAATCCGGCGTCAAGGACGGCGCGGTCTCCCCCAATTTTGCCGCAAGCGACAAAATCGGTTCCCCCGCTTGCAAGCCGCGTTCCGCGGTCCTTGACCCCTCTTTGCCAAGGAGTGGCCGATCTCCGTCATCAAGATGAAGGAGATCACATTATGACAAGCGATCAGAACCTCATGCTCTACACCAAGCTTGCCGGCTTTCGGCTTGTTGTCCTCGCAAACCGCTTCGGCTGCGACAGCGATTTCTCGCGAGAGCTTCACGATCGCCTAGTTGAAGGGCTCGACGCGGCAATCGCCCGGGTCCAGGTGATGATGGCATTGGAACGACTTGTTCTCACCGGAGAGGATGAATTCGCCGAATATCGGCTGGAGGGTGAGAACGAGATTTTCGGGCGCTACGCCATCAATCTGCTCGACGATCTCGAAATCGATCCCGGCACCCACGAATACCGCATCAACGGCGGTGGCTGGATCAACGCCTTGACGGCGGATGACAGTGGGGTCGAGGTCCGGTTTCCGACATTGGTGGGGTTGAACGACGAAGAATTCGGTCCACTGGCATCGATTACTAAGGATATCACCTCGGCAACGGGTATCCCCGTTCATGCGGTGCGCGCCATTCACCCCTCGTGGTAAAGGCACTTCAGATGCAGAGAGGCGGCTGCGGCCGGCCGCCTCTCAACTACGCTGGCCTCGGCGTTGCGAACTGAGTAACAATTCGCGCAACGCCACTGAGAAAATTGCAGCATTGTTGGAGATGTTGTATATTACAACAAATACAGCAACAGGGAAATCCACATGTCTAAGTCAAGCGGTTCCTATTCAACCAGCGATCTCTCACGTAAATCTGGCGACATCATTGCCGAGGCCCTGCGCCATCCAGTGACCATCACCCAGCGGAATAAACCCCGACTAGTCCTGCTCAATATCGAAGACTACCAGCGGCTGACGAAGCAGTCGGACCGGCGCACCGCCGGGACCATCGAAACGATATCCGATGAATTGTTTGCCGAGTTCGAAAACGCCGTCGAAACCTACGCCGGCGAGGACGAGGCCGGCCGGTCATGAACTACGAGCTGATCCAGACCGCAAGCGTCATACGTTATCCCTACCTATGGGCGAGAGAGGCTGGGCGTGGAGAGGTCGCAAGGAGCGGCCGGTCGCCGTCGGCGTCAGAATGCCGCGACCCGACGGTGATCTGGTTCTCTTCTTTCCCATCACCACCAAGCAGCCGGAGGCGTCGCGGTTTGCCGTGGAGGTGCCGGCTATCGAAAAGCGCCGCGCGGGTCTCGATGCCGATCGCAGGCTTTGGATCATCTTCGATGAGTTCAATACCGATATCGTCGGAAACTCGTTCTATCTTGAGCCTGAGCCGCCAACCGGCCGCTTCAGCAAGGCTTTCTTCCTGCCGTTGCTGCATGAGTTCATCAGTCGCCGCAAGTCGGCCACGGAAGTCAGCCGATTCCGCTGAGCAGGTCCTGAGAACTTGGATTAGCGTTTGCGCACGAACTCGGTGCGCAGAACGAGACCCTTGATTCCGTCATGACGGCAATCGATCTCCTCGGGATTATCGGTGAGGCGGATCGATCTGATGACGGTGCCCTGTTTCAGCGTCTGGCCGGCTCCCTTGACCTTCAAATCCTTGATGACGGTGACGGAGTCACCATCGGCAAGAACATTGCCGCTTGCGTCCCGAACGACCGCGTCATTGCTGCCGGCGGATGCTGCCACCTCTGAAGCCGGACGCCATTCGCCTGTCACTTCATCATAGATGTATTCGTCGTTGTCAGCGGCCATGCTCGTCTCGGTTCCTCAGAAGTGCTTCGGCGCCTCTCGTGCGGGAGCGGCGTGCAAAAGGCGCTTATCGCAGACGTTCGTCCAAGGCAACTCGGGCGGCGCTCCCGGACGCTTGGGATCATCAACTCCGCACGAAGCGATTGGTCTTCGCTTGCTTGTCCATATCCTTCCGACGGAAATAGATCGCCCGGCCGCAGCGGATCGGGCTATGGCCCTGGACGATGATGATCTGCTCGTCCTTGCGCATCGATTGGGTGATCTCGTGCGGCATGATCAGCGGCCGGCGCTGGAAATTGACGCTCTCGGATTTGCGCGCGCCGCCCCCTTTCGTGTCCCAGCCGATATTGCGCGACCGCCCCTGGACCTCAACGGTCATTTCCCCGCATTGCGCGGAAACATTGCGCGCGGTATCGAGCGCCTTGATCGCGGCATAGGAGGCGAAAGCGCAGCCATCAATCCATGAAGTCGCGCCATCCTTGCCGAAGTGCTGCTCCAGTTGCCCCACCGATTGGTAGAGCAACATCATGCTGACGCCGTACTTGCGACCACGATCGCGCGCCTCCTCCAATACGCGCATATAGCCGAGCAGATCGACCTCATCGAGCATGAAGAGCGCTCGGCGGCTGAAGCCGCCATCGGCCTGGACCATGGCGTTGATCAGCGAGCCGATGATGACGCGCCCGATGCCGGGATAGGAGCGCAGGATCGACGCTGGGATATTGAGGAACACGTCCTTTCCACCGGTGACGATATCACTCGATTTGAAGGCGTTGCCGCAGACCAGCGTAGCGTAACTGTCCAGCGAGAGCCATTGCGTATCCTTAGACGCCGTCGAATAGACGCCTGAGAAGGTCTGCTCGGTCATGTTGGTGAAGACGCCGAGCGTTTCGCGGATGAAGACGGATTGCGAATGTTCCTGAATGTCACGCAGCATGGCGAGCACCGAGGGTTCCGGTTCGGACACGATCTGGCGCAGGCTGCGCAGATTCCGCCGGCCGGCATATTCCGGCGACAGCATGACATGGGCGAGCAGACCGGTCAGGAGATTGTGCGCTTGGTTCTGAAAGTAGGAGCTCGTCGAGGATTCAAAGCGCAGGCTTTCGGAGAGAAGCATGTGGGCGATGCCGACGATATCCTCCTCCTTTCGCTTCGAGTGCTCGATGCCGTCGAGGACGTTGAAGCCCACGATCGGATTTGTGGGATCGAGCACCTTGACCTCGCGCCTGAGAACGCGGGTGCGATGTTCGACCACCATCGGCGCGACCTCTGTGGAGGGATCGAGGCAGATCAGCGGGCCGGTATACCGCAGCGCTGTCGGCAGGACGTTGCTGGTCGTTTTGTATCCGCCCGATCCGGCGAAGAAGAGCATATGGGTGGAATCGAAGTCCTGGCTGTAGGTGAGCAGCGGCGCTTTGCCACCTTGTCCCCATGTGCTGCGATCCTTCGGATCAAAAGGCAGCTCATGAACGATTTCCTTGTCGACGCGATAACGCTCGCCGACGACGATCTCGCCGTCGGGGGGAAAGAGCTTTGCCGCCGCCGACATTGAAAGCCAATCGGCATCGCCGAAGGCCCCACCTTTCGCTCGTTTGACCGTCTCAGGCACGACGACGGAGATACGGGCAGCGACCGCCACCGTCATGAAGCCCATCAGCGCGCCGATCACGGCAATTGAATCCAGATAAGAAAGTGCCTGATCCCACGAGATGGCGCGGCTCTCCACGAATGGCGCGAGCCGGCCAAATTCGCGCAGAGCGAAGAAACTCGCCGCAGCCAGAAAGCATGTAAGGCTCGCCATTGCCACCGGTCTTCTCCGGTGCAAGGGGAGCGCCCAAACGGTCAATAATCCCGCAAGCGGCCCCAACAAAAGCGTCGGCATGGGTGCGGCACGCAGAAACCAGTATTCCATCTTGCCTGACAGGCCGTGGGCCAGCGCTGGCCATCGCCAACCGACGATGTATGCGGTGATCACGGTCACCGCGATCGGAACGAAGACGAACAACAGGCTCGGATGCAATCTTCCTCTCAGGGCCATTCCGTCGTCTCCCCAATACGCGAGGACAGCATATCCGACGAAGCAGATTTGAACGCCTCTTCGCCGATATCACGCAGCCGCCGATGTTCTGCCGATCCCGCTATAACCCTCGCCAATTCGATGAAGCCGCCGAGCAGAAACGCCCGGTCGGCCTTTGCCAGGCCGGCCTTGACGACGATGCCGCCGAGCAGGAATTTCTCGCGCGCTTCCTTCTTCCGGTCAGCCATCATGTGAACCCTCCGGCGCCGCTCCAGCGCCACCAGTTGCTGGTCGACGTGTTTGAGGAGATGGCCCGCCAGCCCCCTTCTTCTCCTCTTCGCGAAATCGCGCGGCGATCTCCTCGAAGATCCGCTCGACCTCTTCGTCGGCGATTTCCATTTCCGCGAGCCCCGACTTTGTCGCCGCACGGGCGAACCGCTCCGCCGATTTAACTATCAAAACTCGTCTGCGTTCTCGGAGCTTCTCCATCTGCGCATCGAGATCGGAAATCGATGATTTTACCGCCATGCTGAATCTTCCCTTCCTGAAGTTTTCCTTTGCAGATTGATTATACTGACTAGAATAAAATAGTTAAATAGGCTATTTTGCGCCAGCCCGAAAACGTCGCAGACGGAATTTCGGCCGATGGCCGTCTTCCGGAAAAGCGGCATCGGACCTCCGGTCCGATCGGTTTGAGGGCGCAATATACGTCGCTGTGGCGACGTGCTCAGAAGATCAGGAGACGGCAGTGGCGATCATGTTCGTCAGAGCGCAGGTGATCAGCCGGGGAGCGGGACGCAGCATCGTCTCGGCCGCGGCCTATCGCCACCGCGCCCGGATGATGGACGAACAGGCCGGCACGTCCTTTAGCTATCGCGGCGGGGCCTCCGAACTGGTTCATGAGGAACTGACCCTACCGGATCAGATGCCGACCTGGCTGCGGACGGCGATCGAGGGGCGTTCCGTTGCCGGCGCCAGTGAAGTGCTGTGGAATGCGGTCGAGGCTTTCGAGAAACGGGCGGACGCGCAGCTGGCGCGCGAGCTGATCATCGCCTTGCCGGAGGAACTGACACGTACAGAGAACATCGCGCTGGTGCGCGAGTTCATCCGGGACAATTTCACGTCCAAAGACATGGTTGCGGACTGGGTCTATCACGACAAGGACGGCAATCCGCACATCCATCTGATGACGACGCTCAGGCCGATGACGCAGGAGGGCTTCGGACCGAAGAAGGTTGCGGTGACCGGCGAGGACGGCAAGCCGCTGCGGGTCGTCACGCCGGACCGCCCAAAGGGCAGGATCGTCTACAAGCTCTGGGCCGGCGACAAGGAAACCATGAAGGCATGGAAGGTCGCCTGGGCGGAGACGGCGAACCGACATCTAGCGCTTGCCGGCCACGAGATCCGACTCGACGGCCGCTCCTATGCCGAGCGGGGCCTGGATGGCATGGCGCAAAGACATCTCGGTCCAGAGAAGGCAGCACTCTCCCGCAGGGGTGCCGAGATGTATTTCGCGCCAGCCGATCTCGCCCGACGGCAGGAGATGGCCGACCGGCTGCTCGCCGATCCTACGCTTCTGCTGAAGCGGCTCGCCAATGAACGCTCCACCTTCGATGAGCGAGATATTGCCAAGGCGCTGCATCGCACCGTCGACGATCCCTTAGACTTCGCCAATATCCGGGCGCGGCTGATGGCGTCGGACGATCTGGTCCTCTTGAAGCCGCAGCAGGTCGATGCCGAAACGGGAAAGGTGGCGGAACCCGCCGTCTTCACCACGCGCGAGATCCTGCGCATTGAATATGACATGGCGCGGTCGGCGCAGGTTTTATCGGAACGTCGCGGTTTCGCCGTTTCCGATCGGGTGGTTGCGGCGGCGATCAGACACGTCGAGACCCAGGATCTGGAAAAGCCTTTCAAGCTCGATGCAGAACAGGTCGCCGCAGTCCGTCATGTTACCGGTGACAGCGGCATCGCGGCCGTGGTCGGCCTTGCCGGCGCCGGCAAGTCGACCCTGCTTGCCGCAGCACGCGTTGCCTGGGAACACGATGGCCGCCGGGTGATAGGTGGTGCCCTTGCCGGCAAGGCCGCTGAGGGGCTGGAAGACAGTTCCGGCATCAGGTCGCGAACACTCGCCGCCTGGGAACTCATCTGGGCCAATGGACACGAGACGCTTCACCGCGGCGATGTGCTTGTCATCGACGAGGCCGGCATGGTGTCGTCGCAGCAGATGGCCCGCGTGTTGAAGATTGCTGAAGAAGCAGGGGCGAAAGTCGTGCTGGTCGGCGACGCGATGCAGCTCCAACCGATCCAGGCGGGTGCGGCCTTCCGGGCGATCACCGCGCGCATCGGTTTTGCCGAACTCGCCGGCGTGCGCCGCCAGCGCGAGCCGTGGGCGCGCGAGGCGTCGCGGCTTTTTGCGCGTGGCGAGATTGGGAAAGGTCTTGATGCCTATGCGCAGCAGGGCCACCTTGTCGAGGCAGAGACGCGCGACGAAATCATCGATCGGATCGTCGCCGATTGGAGCGAAGCGCGCAAACTGGCAATCGAGACGTCAGTCCTCGAAGGCCATGGCGGCCGTCTTCGCGGCGATGAGCTGCTTGTGCTCGCTCACACCAATCAAGACGTGAAGCGTCTGAACGAAGCGCTGCGATCGGTGATGTCGGACGTGGGCGCGCTGGGTGAGAGCCGCGCTTTCCGGACCGAACGTGGTGCGCGAGAATTCGCTGCCGGCGACCGCATCATCTTCCTGGAGAATGCCCGTTTCCTCGAGCCTCGTGCTCCCCGTCTCGGCCCGCAATATGTGAAGAACGGCATGCTCGGGACGGTCGTTTCCACCGGCGACGGACGTGGCGACACACTGCTTTCGGTCCGTCTCGACAATGGCCGCGACGTCGTCGTCAGTGAAGACAGCTACCGCAATGTCGATCATGGCTACGCCGCGACCATACACAAATCACAAGGTGCCACCGTCGAGCGAACCTTCGTGCTCGCCACCGGCATGATGGACCAGCATTTGACCTATGTGTCGATGACCCGGCATCGCAACCGCGCCGATCTCTATGCCGCGAAGGAAGATTTTGAAGCGAGGCCGGAATGGGGGAGGAAGTCGCGTGTCGATCATACCGCCGGCGTGACCGGCGAGCTTGTCGAAACCGGACAAGCCAAATTCCGGCCGAATGATGAGGATGCCGACGACAGTCCCTATGCCGATGTGAAGACGGATGACGGAGCCGTCCATCGGCTTTGGGGCGTGAGCCTGCCGAAGGCGCTCGAGGAGGGTGGTGTCTCCCGGGGCGACACGGTGACCCTCCGCAAGGATGGTGTGGAGCGGGTCGAGGTTCAGGTTCCGATCGTCGATGAGCAAACCGGGCAGAAGCGTTTCGAGGAGAGAGAAGTTGACCGCAATGTCTGGACCGCGAAACGCATCGAAACCGCCGAAGCCCGCCTGGAGCGCATCGAGCGGGAGAGCCATCGGCCAGAACTGTTCAAGCAGCTAGTAGAGCGCCTCTCGCGCTCCGGCGCCAAGACGACGACACTCGATTTCGAGAGCGAGGCCGGCTACCAGGCCCATGCTGACGACTTCGCCCGGCGTCGCGGGCTCGACACTCTTTCTCAAGCTGCTGCGGGCATGGAAGAGGAGGTTTCCCGGCGGTGGGCGTGGATTGCCGAGAAGCGCGAACAGCTGGCAAAGCTTTGGGAGCGGGCGGGCATGGCGCTCGGCTTCGCGATCGAGCGGGAACGGCGTGTTTCCTACAATGAGGAGCGCTCCGAAGCCCAAACCGTCTCGGATGCAGGCGCTGGCCGCGGCCGGTATCTGATCCCGCCCACCACAGTGTTCGCCAGGAGCGTGGAGGAAGATGCGCGGCAAGCACAGCTTTCGTCTCCTGCCTGGAAGGAACGGGACGCAATTCTGCGGCTGCTGCTTGAGAAGATTTATCGTGAGCCGGAGGCGTCGTTGTCAGCCCTGAACGCCCTGGCATCGGATGCAAGTACGGAACCGCGCAGGCTTACTGACGATCTTGCCGCGGCACCGGATCGGCTCGGCCGCCTGCGTGGTTCCGATCTCATCGTCGACGGTCGTGCGGCACGCGACGAGCGTAGCGTCGCGACCGCGGCATTGCTGGAATTGATACCGCTCGTCCGCGCCCATGCGACGGGGTTCCGCCGGAATGGCGAACGCTTCAATTTGCGTGAGCAACAGCGCCGCGCCCATATGTCATTGCCGATCCCGGCGCTCTCGAAGACGGCGATGGCGCGTCTTACGGAGATTGAGGCTGTGCGCAGGCAGGGTGGTGACGACGCCTACAAGACCGCCTTTGCGCTTGCCGCCGAAGACCGCTCGCTCGTGCAGGAGGTCAAGGCTGTCAGCGAGGCGCTCACCGCCCGCTTCGGCTGGAGCGCCTTCACCTCCAATGCCGATACGGTTGCCGAACGCAACATGGTCGAGCGTATGCCGGAAGACCTCACAAGTCTCAGACGCGAGAAGTTGGTCCGGCTGTTCGAGGCCGTGAAGCGTTTTGCCGAGGAGCAGCATCTCGCCGAGCGGCGGGATCGTTCGAAGATTGTTGCCGGCGCCAGTGTCGATCCGCAGAAGGAGAATGTCCCCATGCTTGCAGCTGTCACCGAGTTCAAGACCCCGATCGACGAGGAGGCGAGATCGCGCACTCTCGCCACGCCGCTGTATCGCCAGCAGCGGGCCGCGCTGGCGACCGTGGCAAGCACGATCTGGCGCGATCCGACAGGCGCTGTCGACAAGATCGAGGAACTGCTTGTGAAAGGCTTTGCTGGCGAGCGTATCGCCGGCGCGGTGACCAACGATCCTGCCGCATACGGTGCATTGCGCGGCTCCGATCGCCTGATGGACCGGATGCTGGCTTCCGGCCGGGAACGCAAAGACGCTGTGCAGGCCGTATCTGAAGCTGCCGCTCGCTTGCGGTCACTCGGTTCGGCCTACGTCAATGTGCTCGATGCCGAACGTCAGGCCGTCGCCGAAGAGCGACGGCGCATGGCGGTTGCAATTCCCGGCCTGTCGAAGCGGGCGGAAGAAGCGCTCATGCGGCTAACTGCTGAAGCGAAGAACAGCGGCCGCAAGCGGAATGCATCGGCCGTTTCTCTCGATCCGACGATTCGCCAGGAGTTCGACACCGTCAGCCGGGCGCTTGACGAGCGCTTTGGACGTAGTGCCATCGTTCGCGACGAAAAGGATCTCATCAATCGTGTGCCACAAGTACAGCGCAGCGCCTTCGAGGCGATGCGGGAAAGGCTGAACGTCCTCCAGCAGACCGTCCGCATCGAGAGCAGCGAGAAGATCATGTCAGAACGGCGCCAGCGCACCGCCAACCGCGGCCGGGAAATTTGAAGTCCATCGAACGATAGACTTTGCGGTCACCTGGAGCGTTGCCGCGAGGCACAGGCTCGCAGGCTATCGAAATAGGCGGCATCAACCGGCTCGGTCGTCTCGGATGAAGCACCTTCAAGCAGGAGATCACCCAAGTGCTGCCGAACTTTGTCGTGACGGATCTCGCCCGGGGACCTGCTCGCGAACTTCTGCAGGTTATCCAGCACGAAATATCCATAGCGGTCACGTTCATTTCCAAGCTTCCTCGATCTCATCAGCGCCCAGAAGTTTGAAAACGCGTACCCAAAAGGTGAAATCACCTGAGCGGCCGTCGTAGCGCGCGCATAGTGCGCACCAGGCAGCCGCCGTTGTCGCATGTTGTCCGTAAAGCGATCGGGCAGCAGTACTTATGTCCCCAACATCTGCATTACTCCAAAAATCCGGTGTCGCCGCAGCGCTGCCGGTTGAGAACCTTTTGAACATTTCGCGCATTAAAAGCCCCGTTACCGTCCGGAAACAGGCCATCAAATTATGCCGGACGTCGATCCCACCGAGTGGGCCACGATCACGTGCCGTCCCTGGCAAATATGCGCTTCGGCGCGAGATTCTTCGCGCCCTCAACATTATGTTGTAACAAAAAAGAAAGGCAAGATATAAAAATACCCGTATCGATCGCGCTTTTGCGAGTCTGTTACGCATTTATAAGCCACGGCGTGAGGTTCCAATCAACATGAGCCACTTTTCTGAAAATTTTGTCGTATCAAAAGCGGTCGCGGTAAGGCCAGTAACTGGCGGGGCGAGACGATGAGCGAACTTCTGGCGATAGTATCTCAAGACGCTGACTATTATTTGATGCTGTCATACATCTTGAAGGGAGCCGGATACAGGACGATGCTCGTCGATATTCCGAGCGAGGCGGTAGCTACTGCCGTGGAGCGTGACGCTGTAGCTATCATCGTCGACTGCCAGCCGGGTTCACATATTCTGGCTGATATCGCGTCGGGTCTGAAGGAAAGGGAACTTGCCAGCGTCGTCACGCTCATAGCGCTCGTTGCCGAAAAGGCCGCCTATCTCGACATCCTGAAAGCCAACGTAGATGAGAGCTTTACAAGGCCAATGCCACCGGAACGGCTCTTGTCTTACCTCCATGGTGCAATTGGCAGTTCCTCCGACGGCACGCATGGCCGCCTTGGTCCTATCTTTGACGATATGAAGCTGGACGTCAGCGGGCGGCGTGTCCTGGTAAGGGGGATGCCGGTCAATCTCAGCCCGATCGAGTTTCGTCTGCTGAGCGCTCTTATGGGTGAGGCGGGCCGCGTTCTCAGCCGCGCGGAGCTGATTGCCGTCGCTTGGCCGAAAACAGCCTTTGTCGAGCCGCGGACAGTTGATGTTCATATTGGCCGCCTCCGGCGTGCATTGAGGCGGGCGCTTGGCCGCGATGTGATTCGCACCGTGCCAAAGGAGGGGTATGCAATCGACGTTGCCCAAAGTATGTGACTTCGCCGCGTTCACATGTTCACCGAAATTTCCCAAAAATTTGCTGCCGCCTTCGTTGCATAAACGGCAAACTCGCGCATAGCGTGAAGTTCGTCGAACGTTTGGGAGGGCAATATGCAAGAGGCAGCTTCGGGCGCCGGATCGGCGAAAAAGTCCCACAGAAATACCGCGGGCCTGATCAGCCACGCAAGTCCCCACTTTGCAGCCGCCCATCTTGACGGCCTGATGGCACTCTATGTCCATCCGTCCGATGGGCGAGCGGTGGAACTGCCAGTTGCAGAGGGCAGATCGGAGCGCCTCATCGACTTCGTTCGCTGCTCGTATCTCGGGCTCGACAATCATCCCTCAATCATCGAAGGCGCAATCGAGACCGTCCGACGCTACGGGACTCTGCATTGGTCGTGCGCCCGCACGCGGCTCAATTTTGTAGCCCTCGGAGACCTCGAAGATGCTCTTTCTGATCTCTTCGGCGCGAGGGTGATTACCTACACAACTGTGCTTGCCGCCAACTTGAGCGCGCTTCCGCTGATTGCGTCCGGAGTCCTGACCGGCGGCACAAAACCGGTCATGGTATTCGACCGGCTTGCACATGCGACGCTTGCCTTCAACAAGCCCGTCGTTGCTGAAGAATGCGAGGTCCGCACGATCGGCCACAACGATCTTCAGACACTCGAAGATATTTGCCGCCAGAATGATACGGTCGCCTATGTTTGCGACGGTGTGTATTCCATGGGCGGCTGTGCCCCAATCAAGGAGTTGCGCGAGCTTCAGGAGCGATATGGCCTCTTCCTTTACATCGATGATGCTCACGGCATATCGATCTTCGGCGAAAGAGGCGAGGGGTTTGCCCGTTCACAAATGCCCGCGGGTCTCGGCGAGCGGACGATCATCGCAGCCTCGCTCGGTAAGGGTTTCGGAGCCTCAGGCGGCATGCTGATGCTCGCAACGGCGTTCCAGGAGGAAATCTTCCGGCGCTTTGCTCTCGCGCATGCATTCTCGGCCTCCATCAATGTTGCGGCGATCGGTGCAGCTCTCGCCTCGCAATCAATCCATCGCACACCGGAACTGGGCGTGCGGCAAAGGGCACTCGCAGAACACATCTCTCTTTTTGACGAACTGGTGCCGACCGCACAGGCAGGGTCCCGACTCCCGATCAGGACCGTCGTCGTCGGTGACGAGCTTGCGGCAATCGGCGCTGCCAGACTGGTACTTGATTCCGGTTACTATACGTCGGCCATTTTCTTCCCCACAGTCGCCAAGGGAAGGGCAGGGCTGCGAATATGCCCGACTGCCGGCCACACGGCTTTCGAAGTGCGCGGCGTCGCAGCTGCCGTCAATCGTGCTCTCAAGGGATAAAGATCCGACTCCGCCCCTTCGGGCGGCACCGCCGCCCGAAGGGGGGATCGTCATCGGATCCAGGCATTCCAACGCTCGAGCATCATCGCGGCATTGTCGTTGATCCATTTAGCATCCGGGATGACGATGTAATCCCGGATGTCCTCGTCGCTCGGCAGGGCCGCGCGTGCAGCCGGCGACATCAAATCGATAGCCTTGCGGCTTGGCGGCGTGCAAAGGAGTTCGTCGCACACGCCGGCCTGCGCCTCCGGATGATCGAGCCAGTAACCGATCAACTTCAACGCATTTCCGCGGTTCGGCGCATCCTTGATGATCGTCAAGCGATCGCCGACGAGGAACGAGGCCTGCTTGGACCAGGCGATCTGGCGTCCTTCCGCCTTCAGTGTATTTGCGCGCGTCAGCCAGATCTGCCCGATGCTGTAGTCGCCGTTGCGAAAGCCCTGAACGCTCTGATCACCGGTCTTCCACCAGAGCGATATCGCCGGACGAATCTCGTCGAGCTTGTTGAGGGCGCGATCGACGTCGAGTGGAAAGAGCTTGTCGCGCGCAACGCCGTCGGCGAGGAGCGCGGCAGCCATGACCCGCCACGGATCGTCGAAATTTGGAAACGAGCGGCCACCGGGAAATTTTGTCTCGTCCCACATATCGGCCCAACTCAACGGATTTCCGCTCTTGAAGCCGGTCGGGTCGTAGGCCATGAGCGTTGCGGTCGAAAAAAGTCTCGCCCCGGCGCCGACGCAAGCATCCTTGACTAGGTCTGAGCGGCCCTGGAAAGACTTGCAGAACTCGGTGAGGTCTTCAGATGTCAGCCCATGCGCTTCAGCGCTCGCTTGGATCTCGCCGTCCGGGTAAAGGTCCCAGGTGACGTTGCCGGTCTTGACCATGGCCGCAGCTTTCGCCCGCATCTCGGCATTCGTTGCCGCGACCGAAACAACCTTGATGCCGGTCCTTTCGGTGAATGGCTCGAACCAGAATTTTCGAAGGGCCGCATCGTAGGCTCCACCAGTGGTCGCAATGATGACCTGCTCCTCGGCTTGCCCCGCCCTCGCGCCAGCAAGCATGAGGCAAGCCGCAAGCAGCAAAGGCTTGATCTTGGTTCGTTTTTTCATCGGTTGTTCCTCTGTCCGATTGATATGATCACGTTAATCCTCCCCGCGGTCGGTAAGGAGATGAATGGTCCCCATGAGCAGCAGCGATACCGCGACGAGCAGTGTCGAAACCGCCGCTATGACCGGGGTGAGATTGAAATCGATGTCCTCGAACATCTTGCGGCTGATCGTTTTTCCGCCGGTATCGGAAATGAAGAAGGCGACTGTTGCCTCATCGAAAGACGCCAGAAACGCAAAGACCGAAGCCGCAGCCACCGCCGGTGCGATGTTAGGAAGCACAATGCTGAAAAAGGCGCGGCTCCGGCTTGCCCCGCAATTCAGTGCGGCAAGCTCGAGTGAGGTGTCGAAGCGCTCAAGTGATGCCGACACGGTGAGGATCACATAGGGAACAGCAAGTACGGTGTGTGCGATCAGGAAACCAGCGAAATTGCCGGTCAGGCTGAGCGGGGAAAAAACCAGATAAAGGGCAACGCCAAAAACAACATGGGGAACGATCATTGGCCCCAGCGACAATGCCTGCAGAAGGGTCTTTCCCGGTAGATCGCCGCGAACGAGCCCGATGGCGGCCAATGTCCCGATGACCGTCGAGGCGACCGTCGTCGCCAGCGCAATCTGCAGACTGAAGATCGTCGCTGCGCGCCAGTCCGGATCGGATAGAAAGTCGATATACCAGCGAAGCGTCAGGCCCTTCGGCGGGAGCTCGATATAGCTGCTGTCGTTCAGTGAAATCGGGATGACGAGCAACGTCGGCAGGACCAGGAAGAAGAGGATTGCTCCTATCAGGAAACCCCCAAGGAGCCGCAATGCCGCTTTGCCGTAAGGCCGATGGGTGCTGTTGACGGGAGAGGGGGCGAATGAGGCGGTGACTGCGGGCTCAATTGACACTGTTCATTCCTTTGCTAACGGAAAGCGCCCTGCGGAACACAAGGACAAAGATCAGCGTCGTGGTCAGAAGGACGGTCGCGAGCGCTGCGGCAAATGGCCAGTCAAGCAGAACGGTGGTTTGCTGGGCGATCAGTGTTGCCATCATCAATGCTCCAGGCCCGCCGACGAGCGCCGGCGTGATATAAAAACCGATCGCCAGGATGAAGCACATGACGCATCCGGCAAATATTCCAGGCAAGCTGAGCGGCAAGGTCACGCGCAGGAACGCGTCAATCGGGCCGGCGCCGAGATTGCGGGCGGCTTGGGCGTACTCAGCAGGAATCGTGCGAAGAGCGTTGTAGATCGGCAGGATCATGAAGGGCATGAGAACATGCGTCATCGCAAGGATGACCGCCCCTTCGGTGTAAACAAGCTTCAACGGACTGCTAATGAGGCCGGTCTCGATCAGCAGGCCGTTAACGATGCCGTTTCGCTGCAGCAGCACGATCCACGCGTAGGATCGCACCAGCACTGAGGTCCATAGCGGCACGAACACCGCGGCCGATACGATTATTGCAGTCTTGCCTTTGGCGCGGGCCATGAAAAAGGCAACCGGATATCCAAGCAGTAGGCTCGCCACGGTTACGATTGCACCCGTCTGCAACGTGCGAAGCAGGACGTCGATGTAGAGCGGCTCGGTGACGATCCGCTCGTAGTACTCCAGCGTGAAGCCAGGCGCCATTAGGCTTAAAGAGATGAGTCGCCCGATTGGATAGATGAAGCCTCCCGTCAGTAAGAGCATCAACGGCGCAATAAGCAGGAACGTCAGGGCGTGCGAATACTGGCGCGCCGAGCGTGAGAAAAACCAGCTCGCTGGACGGGTTGGTGCAAGGGGTAGATTATCGACGGTCGTGGTCATTTCATGCCTCCGCAGCCGCAAAGAGCCGGAGGCCGTCGCGTTCGGCGATGACATCCACGAGTGTCCCCATCGCAAAGGCCGTTCTATTTCCATCGGCAGGGATCTGCACCTGAATGATCTCTCCGCTTCCGAAATCGGCGCGAACGAGATGAAGGTCGAAGGCGCCGGCAAAGACCGACGTTTCGATCCGGCCGGGAAGGGCGTTCTTTCCTCCCGCGCCACGAGCTGTAAGGCCAAGGCGCTCAGGCCTCAACGCGAGCCGAACACGATCGCCTGCTTTTGCCGAACCCTCGAAACCATGGGCAGCGCCGGGCGTATCAATGACTACGTCGTCACCCAGTCTGATCGTCCGGCTGTCGGCGGTCTCATCCAGGAATTCTCCAGTCAGGAAGTTCATCTTGCCGATGAAATCGGCGACAAAGGCGCTCTGCGGATTACAGTAAAGGTTCGCGGGAGTTCCGAGCTGCGCGAGTTGTCCCTTTGCCATGACAGCGATCCGGTCGGACATCGTCAACGCCTCCTCCTGATCGTGCGTCACATAAACGACCGTCGCACCGAGGCGGCGCTGAAGCTGTTTGATCTCGATCTGCATGGACTCGCGCAGCTTCTTGTCCAGCGCGCCCAGCGGCTCGTCCATCAAGAGAACGGGCGGTTCGAACACGATTGCTCGCGCGACCGCCACCCGCTGCTGCTGGCCGCCGGAAAGTTCGTGAGGATAGCGCTTGGCATATTGCGGGAGTTGGACTAGGTCGAGCGCCCGACCAACGCGTTCTGCCCTGAGGTCCTTTCGGACGCCACGCATCTTAAGGGGAAAACCAATGTTTTCGGCAACGGTCAGATGCGGGAACAAAGCATAACGCTGGAAGACCATCCCTATGTTGCGGCGATCGGGCGATACGGCTGTGACATCGCGCCCGCCAATAACGATGCGTCCGGCAGATGGGCTTTCGAAACCGGCGATCATTGTCAGAAGCGTCGTCTTGCCCGACCCGGACGGACCGAGGATCGACAGGAATTCGCCTGCCGCAATATCCAGGGTCACTCCACCAACGGCAGTCTGGGTCCCGTAGGCCTTGCCTATGCGATCGATGAAAACAGGCGCACCAATCAAAATGATATCTCCTCACTTGCGTGCTTTGACACGCATTGAAACCTCCCGGCTCCGCTCCTGCGGCACCAGGTGCTATGCCGGCAAGACCGGCAGCTGTTCGGACATGGCCTCCCCGGCCAAGGCGTTGCTAATATTCGCGTTACCGTTATGCTGTCACATTACGGTTTCGTTTTTCGCCTAATTCATTTTTGTTGCAACAAAAATGTGAAGATGTCAACGCATGGGGGTCAATTTTGAACGAAAGTACAACTAAAGAGGAATCGTCGGGATCGGATTTGCAGTCTGGGCGACTCAGCGACTTCGCTTATTCATCCATTAAGGAGCAACTCACGCGGGGTGCTTACAAGCCGGGCCACAAGTTGCCGATCCGTTCCGTTGCCGAAATGCTGAACGTCGGTGCCACGCCGGCACGCGAGGCGATCAACCGGCTGGTCTTCGAGGGCGCACTCGTCATGGTGGGCCCTAAAACCGTCATCGTCCCGCATCTCGATCTTACAGCACTCTACGAAGTCACGCAGATGCGACTTGCGCTTGAAGGGTTGGCCACGGAAAGAGGCGCGCTTCGCGCCACGAATGATGTAGTCGACAAGCTATTGGCGCTGCAGGAGAAAATCACACTGTCGCTCGACGAAAGGCGTTACTCCGACGCTCTTCACGACAATAAGGAATTCCATTTTACGATCTATCGGTTGTGCGAGATGCCGCGCCTCCTTTCGACCATTGAGGCCCTGTGGTTAAGGGTAGGCGCCTCGTTCCACGACCTCTATCCCGAGTTTGCGGAAGCAAAATACGGTGTCCACAATCATTTGGCCGCGATAGAGGGGCTGGTCGATAGAGACCCATCCGCGGTCCGTGCCGCAATGGAAAACGATATTCGAGACGGCTACCGGCGTCTGAAGAAAGCCGCGCAGGAGCGTCTCAAGCGGCAATAGCGTCGGCAGCCGGATTTTTTTGTTGCAACTTCTTCGGGTTCATGATTTTTGTGATAACAAAATTATGAAGGGTTGCGCCGCGACCCTCGTTGGCCGGAGAAGATCGAATGTTTCAACCAAATGTCCTTCGCAACGGCCGGGGATTTCCCCGGTCGAGGTCCGAACATTTCTTTAAAAAGGGTCGCCGCGTATTTCCGACCGGGATCACGCGGGTCACGGTGGATCACGAGCCCAGCCCGCTTTACATTTCGCGCGGGGAGGGAGCCTACCTCATCGATGTTGACGGCAATCGCCTCCTCGACCTGAATAATAATTTCACGACGCTGATACACGGCCATGGCTTTCTTCCAGTTGCCGACGCGGTCGCAGATCTGCTTCATCGCGGAACGTGTTTCTCCAACCCAACCGAGCACGAGATCACGCTGGCAGAGCTACTGATCGAGCGCATTCCGGCGATCGAACATATTCGCTTCGTCAACAGCGGGACCGAGGCTGTAATGTTTGCGATCAAGGCGGCCCGCGCTTTCACATGCCGGCCAGGTATCGCGCGGATCGAAGGCGCCTATCATGGCGCTTACAATTGGGCGGAAACGGGGCAGGCGGTGTCACCGGCTATATGGAACGACCCGTTGCGGTCGCCGGCGGTACCGGCCTATCGCGGAATGCCGCCTTCGGTAAGGGACGAGGTTACGGTTATCCGCTTCAATGACATCGCGGATCTGGAGCGCCGAATTGCTTCGGCTGCCCCTTCACTGGCTTGTATCCTGATCGATCCGATGCCGAGTCGCGCGGGGCTGATGGCGCCTGAGCCGAGCTTTCTTGCCGCTGTCGAGGCGATCGCGAAGCAATATGGGATTCTCATTGTTGCCGATGAGGTCCTCAATCTGCGGCAGTCATACGCGGGGGCGTCGGCCCGCTATGGTCTCCACCCCGATTTGGTCGCCGCCGGCAAAATCATCGGCGGAGGTTTTCCCGTCGGGGCGATCGGTGGGCGCAAGGACGTGATGCGGGTGTTCGCAAGCGACAGCGGAAAGCCGCTGCTGCCGCAAGGCGGCACGTTTTCGGCAAATCCCGTATCGATGGTTGCGGGCCGGGTCGCCATGGAGGCGATGACGGATGGCGCTTTCGCTGCGCTCGAGAGCCTTGGCGATGGCATCCGGGCTGGGCTTCGAAAGGAAATCGAGCGCCACGGGGCAGCCTTCAGCGTGACGGGGGCGGCATCCTTGTTTCGTATCCATCCGAAAGGAAAGCAGCCAACGGACTTCCGCGAGGCGTATCTTGCCCCGGAAGAGGCCGAGTTGATGGGGCGGCTCTCCAGGCATTTCCTCAATTGCGGCATCCTGCTTCCCAATGGCGCTGCGGCGTGCCTTTCGACAGCAATGACGACTGCTGACGGTGATGCGGTCGTCTCAGCCTTCGCAGACTTCCTTTCAATCCTCGAAGCAACTCCAACCGAAGAAGGCATCTGACCATGGCAACTAATCAAACAACCGTCGCCGAGCGGATCGCTCTTTCCCTGAAAAGGCACGACGTCACCCATATCTTTGCTCAGAGCCTGCCTTCGGCGGTTATCCTTGCGGCCGAAGCAATCGGCATACGCCAAATCGCCTACCGACAGGAAAACATGGGAGGGACCATGGCCGATGGCTATGCGCGGCTGTCCGGCAAGGTTGGCGTGGTAGCAGCGCAGAACGGACCTGCCGCAACGCTTCTCGTTCCGCCGCTGGCAGAAGCGCTGAAGGCTAGCGTTCCGGTCGTTGCTCTCGTCCAGGATGTCGAACGAGACCAGGCTGATCGCAATGCATTCCAGGAACTCGATCATCTCATCCTATTCCAATCCTGCACGAAGTGGGTGCGCAAGGTGCTGGTTGCGGAGCGGATCGACGACTATGTCGATGCTGCTTTCACAGCAGCCGCCTCGGGCCGGCCGGGACCGGCAGCTCTCCTGCTCCCTGCCGACCTTTTGCGGGAACAAATATCCCCTTCGCTCTTTCGTCGTGAGGCTGTGCTTGGCCACTGGCCACTCGATCGGTTGCGTCCGTGCGATAGTGACATCGAGCGCGCGGCCTCGATGATCGCCGCAGCCCAGGCACCCATCGTCATCGCCGGAGGAGGCGTTCATGCAAGCCATGCCGCCGCCGAGCTTTCAGGCCTACAGGACGAAGCCTCGCTTCCCGTGCTGACGACCAATATGGGAAAAGGCGCGGTCGACGAATACCACCCGCTGTCAGCCGGCGTTCTCGGCGCTCTCGTCGGGCCGCGATCGCTCGGACGGCACACTCTTGCCCTTGTCGAAGAGGCCGATCTCGTCATTCTGGTCGGAACGCGAACCAACCAGAATGGCACCGATAGTTGGCGGCAAATCCCCCGGTCCGCGTCAGTCATCCACATCGATGTCGATCCCACCGAAATCGGGCGCAACTACGAAGCGATCCGATTGGCGGGCGATGCGGCCGAAACCATTAGCGCGCTGCGTAGTACGCTTGCCCGACGCGATCTGTCGCACCGCGCATCGCAGCGCGATAAGTTGATGACTCGTATCGCTGGATTTTGGCGCTCGTTTGACATGGAGCGCCAATCTGTTGCTCGTTCAGAGAAAAGTCCGATCCGTCCCGAGCGGGTCATGTCCGGCCTGCAGCAAGTGCTGACGGCAGATACGACCGTTGTTTCCGATTCGAGCTATTCTTCGATGTGGATAGCCGGCCAGTTGCGGGCTCTTTCCCCCGGAATGCGCTTCCTGTCGCCGCGCGGCCTTGCTGGACTCGGGTGGGGCTTGCCACTTGCGCTCGGCGCAAAAGCCGCGAAGCCGGACAAGCCAGTTGTCACCATCGTGGGGGATGGCGGCTTCGCGCATAGCTGGGCGGAGTTGGAGACTATGGTGCGGAGCAAACTTCCCGTACTCATCATCGTTTTGAACAACGGTATCCTCGGATTCCAACGTGACGCTGAAACTGTCAAGTTCGGCAGCTTCACGACTGCCTGCAGCTTTGCCGACGTCGATCATCGGCGGATTGCCGAGGCTTGCGGCTGCCCGGCAGTCCGCATCTCCGATCCTGCGGATCTTCCTCGATACCTCGAGCGCGGCCTGCGTGAAGAAGGTCCCTTGCTGATTGAGGTAATAACAGATGCGGCCGCCCATCCGCCCCTTTCACTGTTTGCTGCAATGGATCAAGCGGCATGAGCTCTGGTGGCATCCCACGAGTAGCGGTCGTCAGCGGTGGCACGACCGGGATCGGTCTTGCCACTGCGTTTCGTCTGCTCAGAGCCGGTCACCGGGTTGCCGTCTTCAGCCATGGCGAAGCAAGCGTCATGGCGGCGGGCGCCGCGCTTGCCGAGGCTTTTGGACCAGAGCGCTCGCTTGCGAGAAAGATTGATCTCCGCGAACCGGCGGCAGTTGATTCCTTATTCAGCGAAGTCGCCCGTGTCTTGGGCGCACCTGGGATCCTCGTCTGCAACGCCGGGATCTCGCCGAAGGGGCCCGACGGCCCTCTTCACGTCGCCGACCTTACCCTTGAAGAGTGGAACGACGTGCTCGCTGTCAACCTGACAGGGACGATGTTGTGCTGCCGGGCTGTTCTGCCTGCCATGAAGGAAAGCGGCTATGGACGCGTCATCTTCGTTGGATCTCTCGCCGGCCGCACAAGGCCACGGATCGCCGGCGCGAGCTATGCGACGTCCAAAGCCGCACTTTCAGGATTGTCTCGCGTGCTGGTCTCTCAATATGGCCGCTATGGCATAACATCGAACGTCGTGGCGCCAGGTCGCATCGTGACGCCCCTGACAGGCTCCCCGCAAAGCAAGACCAACATGGACGCGCTCGCCCGCATTCCGGCCGGTCGGCTCGGTGCTCCAGACGACGTCGCCGCAGTAATCGCATTCCTGGCATCGGAGGATGCCGCGTTCGTCAATGGAGCCATCATAGATGTTAACGGTGGCGAGTTCGCGCCGAGCTGAGTTCGCTGTTTCGTCAGGCGAGAAAAAAGGCAATCGACATGGCTCCTGTCATTCTGGTTTGCTCGCGGAACGCCGAGCTCTATCTGCTCCTTGCGCACATTTTGCATGGCGAGGGCTTCAAGGCTCGTCTTGCTGCAAGTGACGACGATGTCGTGGAAGCTTGCACATCAGCGGAGCTGTCCGCCGTCGTCTTGGATTGTGCAGGCTGGCCGAGTGATGTTGAGCCCTTATGTGCGCTCTTGAGAGGTTCAAGCCTCCCGGTGGCGGCACTTGTCGGCGAGGACACACGTGCCCAGCACCTGCAATTGATCAAGGCAGGGCTCGACGAAGGCATCGCACGTCCTTTGTCGCCTTCAAAGCTTCTCGCCTTTCTCCACGGCATAAGCCCGCAGTCAGGGGCTTCGGCTCTGCCCAGCGTTGCTAGTGCCGCCGAGATTGTCTTCGGGCCCCGCGCCGTTGTGGTTTCGGGCAAGAGAATGGCGCTTGCACCTGTGGAGATGAGAATCCTTAGATTTCTATTGGACAGGCAGGGGCAGATCACTACCCGCAAGCAACTCATCGAGGGCGTTTGGCCCGATCCACACGCTGTAGAAAGGCGGACGGTCGACGTGCATATCGGCCGGCTGCGAAAAGCGTTTGCAGAACTCCGCAATTTGAGGATTCGCACCGTCTATGGGGCGGGCTACGCTCTTGAATACCACGATTGACCTCCGCATATCTTAGCCTCTGACGGGCTACAGCGGCACAGGCGACTGGACCGCCTCCGGATCTAAAGGCGGGCTCCTAAACGGATCAGCGATAAGAGGGAGCCGTCGGAATCGGCATGAATTTTTCGTGCGCCCCCCGCCGCACTACAGTCCTGACCTCGTTGCGGATCTGGGACCTAGCTCCCGTTGATAGTGCGAGATGTCATGACGCCTCGTTGCGAAGGGCAGCAATGACACGATCGGCCATGAAAGCACAGCGGGCGCCATCGAAGGGGAAGAGGGCCGAGAATGCGCCGGAAAGCTGTTTTTCGATCGATTGCCGCATCAGGTTTCGCGCCCGGTGCAGCCGGGTCTTGGCCGTTTCCGGTCTTATGCCGAGGTAAGATGCGGTCTCGTCCGTGCTCATGCCCTCGACATCACGCAGCACGAACACGGCGCGAAAATCATCGGGAAGGTCGTCGACGGCATTTTCGAGGAGATGCCGCGCCTGGCTCCGCGACAGTTCCGCTTCTGGATCGGTTGCCGACAAGGAGGACGGAAACTGTAACACTTCGCCACCCGGCGCCATCGTCTGCATGTCGATTTCTTCGAGCCCCGTGGTGTTCTTTCGGGCCCGCACACGGCCCAGCGCCTCGTTGAGCGTAATGCGGGTCAGCCATGTCGAAAGTTGCGCCTTGCCTCGGAACGCCGCCAGATTGGTGAATGCCTTGATATAGGCGGCCTGGACGACATCTTCCGCCTCCGCATCGTTGCGAATGATGGCGCGCGCTGTCCGGAACAGGCGCTGGTTGTGACGCTGAACGATGGCGCGGATGGCGGGCTCGTCGCCTGCTTTTGCCAACAGCACGAGATCGGCGTCGGACAGTATCGACATCTGCTGCCGGTGTCGCTCGATGGTAACCGGAATGGCTGTCATGGGGAATTCTCCGCCCGCTCGCCCGTCTTTCGGTTGGAGCCCGGCCTACGGCCGGACGTCCAGCTTGCCCGTCATGGCGGGATGAAAACGACAATAAAAATCAATCGCTCCCGCTTGGGTGACCGTCATGCGGCCTTCCGATTTCGCCGGCAGGTCGATATCGAAGCTTGTTTCGCGAGCGGTTGCCGTGTGCCGGAACATATCATCGTTTCTCCAGACGATCACATCGCCGACATGCAGCTCGGGAGGCGGCGAGCTGAATTTCATGCCGGTGATGGTGATCTGATGGTCCGCCGCCGAGGCAACCCCGTTGCCTGCACAAAGCAGTGCAAAGAGCAGCGGGAGCCGTTGCGATGTCATCAGCAAGCCCATTGCCATGCCTATTTGATCATCGAAGCAAGATGCTCGGCATGCATCTGATGTTCCTTGAACAGGGTCAGGCCCGTTTCCAGCAGCGACTTGAGCTCCTTATTCTGAGCCGAAGGGATCAAGATGTGGGCAAGCGCGTCGTTGACCGACTTATGATAGGCGACTTCGTTTTCGACATAGGCCTTGTCGAATGCCGTACCGTCGAGTGCCTCCAGCGTCGTCAGTTCCTTGGTCGCCTGTGCCAACAAGGATTGGCTGACTGCGTTGTCTTCGGACGTCACCTTCAGCTTCTTGACGAGGGCGAGCGCTTGGTCGTTGACGGCCTTGTGGTCGCGCTCCATGGTCTTGGCGAATGCAATGACTTCGGCATTCTTGCTCTTCTTCAACGCCTGCTCCGCCGCAGTGACATCGATCTGCCCCGCCGTATAGGCGATGTGGGCGATCTGAGGATCGGTCGGCTTGGCGTCAATGGCGAACGAAGCCGTGCCAAGCGAAGCTGCCATCAAGGTGGCGCCGAGAATTCGTTTCAACATGATCTGTCTCCCTTGTGTCGTGACCGAATGGCTTCCGGCGGCAACGGTGGTGCGCCTTCGGAAGCGAACATTGGATGCAGGTTTGTCGAAAAGGTTCCCGGAAATTTCGGACACGAAGAGGCTGGCGTCGGTCCCCGACGCGTCAGTTTTTGCCGACGAAGCGCTGAAGAACGATAGCGTGATTGTGGTGCAGGTCTTTCGCAGAGTAGAGAAGTGTCGCGTCCGGTTGTCCGATCCGGCGTTTCAGCTCCTCAACGGCGGACGGATTCTTTTCCAGCTCGTCCCGATACCGGTGCTGGAACTCGGCCCACTTGGCGGGGTCGTGGCCAAACCATCGGCGCAGAGCCGGGCTTGGCGCGATATCCTTCATCCAGATGTCGACTGCTGTATTCTGCTTGCTCAACCCGCGCGGCCATAGCCGGTCGACCAGGATGCGGATGCCGTCTTTCGGCTCGTAGATTCGTTTGATGTGCAAGGCCATTTGTCCACCCGCCGTAAGTTCGAAAGCCAATCTCGACGAATACGCGTGACAGGGTTTTGGTTCCAGACTGGAGGCCGAGGAAGAGGTGGTGGAAACCTGTTCAAACAGCATCCCTCCCACTCAACTTAAGCAATACGGTTGCCAATTGGCCACACCTGCCAGCCTCCGAACTGTCACAATTGATTTTTCGCGCGCAACTGGTATTGCTCGGTCGTGCACCGCTGATATTTTCCGATTCTCTCAATATTGCCAAAAGGATACTTGATGCGAAATTTGGCGCCGCTCGTCCTTGTCGCAGTTCTTAGTGCCTGCGCCCGGCCATCGGATGGCCCAACCGCCGGTGGCTTCTATAATGCCACCGCCCCTCAAAGTAACGAGCGGATCCCGGTGGTCAGGCTATCGGAAGCGCCGATGGGTCCGGTTGCGGTCACGCCGCTTGCCTATGCGGCCACAGATCCCGGGCTCAGCCTCATGCGCTCGAGCGGATTTGCCGATACGAGGCTGCGACGCGGCGACGTCATCGAGGTCACGATCCTCGACACCGGCGAAGAGGGGCTTTTCTCTTCAACCCAAAGCAAGACCCTCAATCTCGGCCGCTTCACCGTCGATTCCACGGGCAACGTGACCCTTCCCTTCGTCGGCAAACAGCGCGTGGTGGATTCCTCGACCGAGGCGCTGCAGTCGCGCATCGTCACCGGCTTGAAGGGGTCGGCGGTCAATCCGCAGGCCGTCGTCACCGTGGTCGACAGGCCCTCCAGCGGTATCACGGTCAATGGCGACGTGCGTGCCGCCGGTCGCTTCCCGCTCACCGCGCGCAAGGAGCGTGTACTCGATGCGGTCGCACTTGCCGGCGGCGCATCGTCTGCTCCGGGCTCGGCGACCGTCACGCTGATGCGCGGCAAGCAGCGCGCCACCGTACCGCTCCAGCGCGTCATCGACGACAACAAGCAGAATGTCTACCTGCTGCCTGATGATCAGATCTATGTCGACAAGGACTCGCCGACCTTCACCGCTTTCGGCGCCTTCAAGAGTGTCGGCGAGTTCGAATTCGAGCCGGGCAGGTTGACGCTTGCCCAGGCGCTGGGGCGAGCCGGCGGCCTGCTCGACGATCGTGCCGATGCGCGCAATTTCTATGTGCTGCGCAGCCAGCCGGTCTATACGCAGGTTGCGGCCGCAAATGCCAAGACTCCCGTGCCGGCTGTTGTGAGCACCAAGCCGGTGATCTATCGCGTCGATCTGAAGGACGTTTCCAACCTGGCGCTGATGCAGCGGTTCCAGATGATGGATGGCGATATCATCTACGCCAGCAACGCCAGCCTGGTCGACTTTGCCAAGCTCTTCAACGTGTACCAGAAGAGTGTGCCGACGGCCGCAGCACCGATCCCCGGTTCGAGCGGTAATTAAGCATCGACAACAGGACGTTTTGCGGAGCCGCCGAGCAGATGCAAGGCGGCTCGTGCATTTTCAGGTCTGTCCTGCGGAACCTGTCGGGACAGGCGGTTCGCCAATGCTTGCAGGGCTTCGGTTCCATCGCTTTCTCCGTCGTAATGGCTAAGCAGCAAGGACAGCAGACACCCGGCGGAGTAAAGATCGGATCGTTCGTCGAGCGGTTGGCCGGCCATCTGCTCGGGCGATGCGAAATCCGGCGGGGCGGCAAAGGCAAGATCGAATTCATCGTGCCGGCATCCGGGCCTAAGCGCGATGCCGAAATCGGCGATCTTCAAACGGGAGAGATCGCCGTCGGCGAGAAGGTTGAGCGGTGACAGGTCGCAATGCACGAAACCTGCGGCATGGATGGCTTCCAGGCCTGAGAGCACCGAGGTCATGACTGAAGTCACCTCGCCGAGCGATAATGGCCTTTCCTGTAAAAGCCCCGCAAGGCGGCTGCCGATCCATTCCATAACCAGGGCAGGACGCCCATCGGCAAGACGCAGAACGGTCTGGGTCGCGGCAGTGTGGGGATGTCTGAGCGCCATGCCGATTTCCGCTTCACGCAGCAGCAGCTTCCTGAGGACAGGATCGTCGGCGTGGTCGGGCCGTGGCATCTTGATGGCATGAAACGTTCCGAGATCGCGATGGCGGGCGCGATAGACCCGGGTGACCGCGCCGTCATGGATCAGCGCCTCGAGCATAAAGCTGTTGGCGACGATCTCGCAATCCGCGTCGCGAAGCCGGGCCTCGCCCCGATCGAACGCGTCCCGGACACGGTCTACCAGGATTTGCCGGGTCTGAGGTGAACCGTGATTCAACGCCTGCCAGAGATGCGAAAAGCGCCGCGCGATCTCCTCGAAATCCGCGGGATGATCATGCGTCATCGGTCTTCACGTCGATTACGATGGCGCTCAAGTTTTCGCGGCAATTGGCAATCAGCCCCTCCTGAACGAGAATATCGGCCGCTTTTTCGATTTTTGCGGAAAGGAGGATTTCGGCGATGTTCCGTTCGGGAACGGCGTTCGGTAGGGCCGCACTGCAGAGCAGGAGCCTGTCGCCGGCCTGCAATCCGCCGGGGCGCACTTCGGGAATGAGATGTCCTCGCATGCCGATGGCGCGCGAAAGCGTGCGTCGCAGGCCGATCTCCACGTGATCGCGGGTAAGGCAGCGCATCATGCCGTCCCGCAGGAGATAACAGCGTGCATCGCCGACCCAGAGCAGGGCGCTGCTCTCCTGAAACGTTGCCAGCACGACGATGCTGGCGGCCGAGGGCTCGCGATCCTGGGAAAGATAGGCCGATTGCAGCAGGCCGTGGGTGCGGCCGAGCTTGCCTTTGATCTCCTGTATCAGGGCTTCGATCGTCTGCTGCGGGGCGGTTTCGGCCAGCACATGCACGGCGATCTTGCCGGTTTCGGCAGCCGCGTTGCTGTCGCCGACGCCATCGGCGACAGCAAACAGCGATGGCGTTTCCGAAACGAGCAGCGCGTCGGCGTTGACGGCAAGCCGTGTGCCGGGATGCGTGGCATGGCTGTGCCGGAGCGCCAGAGGATGGCGCGGTTCGACAATGACGGGACGCGGCACTTCGGCTGTTTCAGCTTGCGGCGGTGCTGAAACCGCGTTGAAACTCTCGCGCAACAGCTTTGCGAAATGCGCAGGTTCCGGGGCGCCGCTGACGCCAAACCCCTTGGCTCGCCGCTCCTCCGGGTCGATCCGCCACCAGATCGTGCCTCGGCTGGACGCTCTGTCCTGAAGCGTCTCGTTTTCCGCGAGATCGGCCGGTCGCAAGCTCCGCAGCCGCTTCAGGCTTGCGGTGAAATGATTGATGTCGAAATCCCGTTTCGTCGAGCTTTCGGCGATCGCCTCGGCTGCCGTGAACCATGTGTCGTCGAGGTAAAGCTGGCGCGGATGCTCGGTGAAGCCGGGGAGTTGGGCCGCGATGACGAGGGGAAAACTCCGCCCGACGCGGTCGAGGCTGGGAAGCAGGACGCCGGCTATAGTTGCCGATCCCCACAGGCCGCGTTCGATGATGAAACGCCAGACAGGCATCGCGCGAAACCGGCGTTCCCAACCCTCGCCGAGTTCGTGGTGTGCCTCTTGCAGCCCCGCCTGCAGCCAGGCGTCGAGTGCCGCCTGTAGAGGGCTCGCCAGTCCCATGGAAACGAAATCGCCATGGCTCGGCAGCTTGCCGAAGAAGCCGATCCTGTCGGCTTCGGTTGGGCTTCGATCCAGGGTGGCGCGCTCGTTCATGACGAACCGGTCAGAATTGCGCCGGGCATGAGAAGGCGCCGAGCGCCTCCAGCCGGAATGGATTGAGCACCGAACCGAACTGCACGTCGAACTCCGCCGTCTGACCGTTCTGCTCGAATTTTGCCCGGAAGAGGTCGTCGCCTTGTATCGCGAGGTCGGCATCGTCGAAGAGTCGGAAGGGCGACCAGTCGCCGTTCTCCGTCAGTGCCTGTTGCCAGCCGCCCGGCTGGAAGGCGAGGCGCGAAACGTTGCTGGCTTCGGTCGACGGCCAGGTGATCGATTTCGATTGGATCGGACCATGGAAGTAGACCACGCGTTCGCCTTCGATCTCCAGCATCACGGCGCTGGCCGCCTCGGTCAGCGATACCGGCTTGACGTTGATGGATATCGACGGGTTCTCGCTGCCGGCCGGGAAGAAGGCGCGGTTGATCTTGTCGGCATTCTCGAACTGGGCGATCGCCGCACTTGGGATGCTGGCTGCTCCGAACGTGCCTTTCCAGCCCCATGGCGAGGCGCTGGTGTCGACGAAGGCTTCGAGCTTTTCCTTGAAGAAGGTCTTGAACAGTCCCTCCGGTCCGAAGAGTCGCACGAAATCGCTCATCGCCACGTCGCGCGGAGATTTCCGGTCGAAGGGATAACGACCGGCGACGACATTCGAGCAGAAGCCGGCGCCTTCGGCGGCCCAGGCATCGCTGATGCGCGAACGGGCCGATTTGACGGCCAGCGATCCGACATCCGCAGCCAGCCCCGCCATCCATGTATCGACGGGTGCCGGCAGCTTGCGGGCCTGCTGCAACAGGTCCTGGTTGGCGTCGGTGAGCTGGCTATCGACGTCGAAGACTTTCGCGACTTCGGCGGTCGACGTCGTGGCGCGCGAAAGCTGCTCCTGGACCCTCTGCAGGATCGGCTCGAGCTGGCCGATCTCCGACCGCGGCGCATCCTTCGACTGGTCGGGAAGCGGAGACTGGCCGGCCGGCGCCTTCAGCGCGTCGCGTAGGCGGCCGAAGGGATCGGGCGCGTTCGCTGCGCTCGCGAGCGCCGTGGTCGAGGTTGGCAGGCTGTCGCCGGCGGCCGAGGCGATTTCTGCCCCGGGCGGGCGCAGATCGGTGGCGGCGACGATCGATTTGGTGATCGTCTCGACCGGACCGGGCTTGCCCGCCAGGATGCGGGTGGTTTCCGCCGCATCGCCGATCGTCTGGGAGGGCTTCACCCTGATATCGGTGAGGATCGTCGACCAGCGCTGCTCGAACATGTCGAAATAAAGTTGCAGCGTCGCCTGGGCGATCGTATCGACCGTGACGCCGGCAGGATTGGGATCGCCGCGGACCCATTGTTCGTCGAGCGCCTCGCGCGCGGCGTCGGTGATCCCAGGCAGAACGCCGGTGCGGTAACCGGTCGCCGAGAAAAGGCCGGGAATGCCTTCGTTGAGCGGCGCCTTCGACTTCCGCTCGAAAGCCTGTTCGCCAAGCGGCCCCAGCGCGCCTGCCGGGCTCCAGGCCGGAAGCGCGCGGGACTCGCGATATCCCGCCAGGATGTCATAGGCGCGGCTGGCGATGTTCTGCGAACGGATGACCTCGCGCGCCTTGGCGATCAGCGCCTTGTCCAGCTCGATCGGTGGCAGAGCGCCGCGCGCCATGACATCGGCATGGGTGATCAGCGCCTGCCGGGCCGCGGCCCTGCCTTCGTCGGGATAGAGCCTCGTGAACATGTCCTCCGCCTCAAGCGAGGCAAAGTCCGCATTCACAGGGCCGAGACCGCCGAGCATGCCGTAGAGTTTCAGCGCGTCGAAGGTCCGGGTGACGTCGGTGGTCTCGGCCATCTCCTTCTGGAGCTGCACCAGCATGCGCGGCAGGAGCAGTGTGTTCAGCGCCCGCTGATAGGCCTCGCGCTGCCGGCTGGCGACCTTGCCTTCCTGGTCGAGGCCGAGGCTTATCGGCCAGACGCGGGTCTTGCCGAAGTCGGTGGTGACGGCGGCGAGATTGTCGAGCGCCGGCAGGATGCGCAGAAAATCCGCATCCGACACGTCACGAACCGGAACGCCACGCACCAGTTGTTCGTAGGCGTCTATACGTCTTTCTGCGCCGGCCAGTGCCGTGGTGTTCTGGATGTAGGTGGCCGTCCAGCTGGTCAGCACCACGGCAAGCAGCAGGACCGTGGCGGCATAGGCCGCGCGGCGGAAGAGCAGCTGCCGCCCCGAAAGCCGCTTGTCGCGGGCAACCAGCGAGGCCTCGCCGAAGATCACCTCCTTGAAGAGGCGCGAGAGGAAATAGCTGCGCCGCATGCGGGGAACGGCGACGGTCTCCTCCCTCTGGGTGCCGGAGGCGAAATAGATGCCGCGCAGCAGCGGCGCCTCCACCAGCTTCGAACCTGAGCAAAGCTCGGTGACGACCTCGTGCAGACGCTCCTTCAAAGAGGTGAGCTCGGCCGGGAAGCGGAAGATGCGGCCGCGCAATTCCGGATTGGGCTCCTGCTGCAGGCGTTCGATCAGCATGGCGTCGACGCGCTGCTGCAGCAAGGTGAATTCCTCCATGAAGCGTTCCGGCAGGTTCGCCGCCTTATAGCTCTCGTCGAGCCCGAACGTCGTGCCCCAGACCTGTTCGCGGTCGCTTTTGTTGAAGCCGTCGAAGAACTCCACGAAGCCGGTCAGGAGATCGGCCTTGGTCAAAAGCAGATAGACCGGCACGCGCGCATGCAGGAGTTCGTCGAGTTCGGACAGCCGCTGGCGGATCGCCCTGATCTCCTCGCGCTGGGCTTCGGGATCGCGCGTCAGGAGATCGCCGATCGACAGCGTCACCAGCGCCCCGTTGATCGGCTGCGAACGGCGGTATTTGCGCAGCAGGCCGAGAAAGCCTTCCCAGCCGGCCTTGGCGGTGCCGTTCAGATCGTCCTGCGTCGTATAGCGCCCGGCCGTATCGATGAGGATGGCCTCGTCGGTGAACCACCAGTTGCAGTTGCGCGTGCCGCCTATCCCCTGCACCGAATTGCTGCCGAGCGCATCGCCGAGCGGGAACTTGAGGCCGGAATTGCTGAGCGCCGTCGTCTTGCCGGAACCCGGCGCGCCGAAGATGACATACCACGGCAGCTCGTAGATATAGCCGAAGCGCTTTTTGGTAATGCGGCGGAGCAGTTGCAGCGCTTCCTTGAGCCGGCCGTGGATCTCGCCGACCTCAGCCTGCTGGCTGGCCGCGGCTTCCGCTTCCGCGTCCCGCTCGATACCATCGACGAGCTGCTTGTCGCGGCGGCGGTCGCGGATGGTCGTGAAGACGAGGTAAGTAAGCCAGGCGACGAGGATGATGCCGATCAGCGTCAGCCGCGCGCTGGCGCTCGCCAGCGGCTTGAAGTCGCCATAGGCGGCGAGATAGCCGTAGAACCAGATGACGACACAGATTGCCGCCACCCAGATGATCGAGATGAAGCGGCGGCCGATGAGGCCGGCATAGGCCTCCACATAGGAGCGGAGCGTATAGAAATAACTGAGCGGGTTCATCGCGAACCACCTCCTGCGGCAGGCGCCGTCGGTTCATCCGGCATGTCGGTCTGACGCGGTGTCGTCAAGCCTGCATCGTTCAACCGTTCGCTCGGATCGGTCAGGACCAGGATCTCGGTGCGGCGGTTCATCTCCCGGCCCTCCAGCGTATCGTTGCCGGCGATCGGATCGGTGTCTGCACGCCCCTCGGTCAGGATCGCACCTGGCCCGGTGAATGAACTGAGGATTTCGCCGACCGCCTTGGCGCGGGCTTCGGAAAGGTGCCAGTTGGAGGGGAACTGCACGGTGCGGATCGGCACATTGTCGGTATAGCCCACCACCACGGCGCGGAAGTTCTCTGCGGCCAGCGCGCCGCCGATCCGCTGGAGGAGGTCGTGGAATCTCTGGCTGACCTCCGCACTGCCGGTGGCAAACAGGCCGGAATTGCTGATGCGCACCAGCAGCCTCCCATTCGAATCCGAAAGCGTGACCAGCTTCTTCTCGACCTCCGGCTGGAGGAAGGCGAGCAGATTGTCGAGCCGGCTCGGCGGTTTCACTTGCGGCGGTGGGGGCGGCGGCGGCGTTTCGGCGACGACAACAGGCGGCGGCTGCCGAGGAGGCTCCGGAACCTTGACCAATACGCTCGGCATATCGCGCGGCGGCAGCTTGGCGAGCCGCTCGAATGTTCCGTCGGAGGCGCGATTGAGCGAGAGCGTGAAGAACAGGTAGCCGAACGCCAGGATCAGCGTCAGAAGCGAAAGCAGCGTCCAGATCGCCGCCGCAGTGCGCAACGGCTGGTGCCGGGCTGAAACGCCCTTCCAATGCGGGGAAAGCTCTCGTTCGAAGACGCCGTATTGGCCAAGCAGCGTCTTATAGAGACTGTCGCGGATGCGCCCAAGCTCCAACCCGCCGCGCGGCGAGACGCGGGTACGGCCCTCGAAGGCAAGCGACAGGCAGAGATAGATGAGGAGAAGCAGGTCCTTGTTGGCGCCGGGGCTCTGGTGGAAATGGTCGAGCAGGTCGAACACCCGTTCGCCGCCGGTCACGTCCATATGGAAGGTGGAAACGAGACCCGAGCGGGCCCAGCCGGCACGAACGCCCCAGGCCTTGCTGAGCACGACATCGTCGACCGTCGCACAGACGACGTAATGGGCGGCGCGCGCTCGTTCGGGGCTGATGCGCGCACTCGCGAGATCCCGCTCATAACGGCCGACAGCTTCGATCGCCACCTGGCGCAGCTCGTCGATATCAGGCTGCTCTTCCGTGTAGCGCAGGGCATGGGCAAGGTTGAGCAGCGGTGCGGCCGAGCGCACCAGCGTCGGCACGTCTTCGGCCCCGAAGCGAAAATCCCGGACGAGCGTTTCGACGGACGCGGCACCCTTCGGAAGCGATCCCGCCGGCGCCTTTGCGCCCTCGCTTTCGGGAAAGTCGAGGACGTCATCCAGCATCTCCGCCATCTTGCGGGCGGATTGCTTCTTTTTCGCGCCGTCCTCGGTGAGTTCGACGATGGTCGGCAGGTTCTGCCAGGTGGAGGCGGGTTCGGTCTTCATTCTCTAAGGGCCCACAGTTCTATTTCGAGCCCGGGAAAATCGCCGGCGAGATGCACGGCGATGGCGCCCGAAGTGTCGAGTTGTTTCCAAAGCGGGTTCTTGGTGTCGAGTTCGAAATAGATGGTGCCGGAGCGATAGGGGAGCTGGCGCGGCAGCACCGGCAGCGGCCGGACGGGAATGCCTGGCAGCGCGACGTTGACGAGGTCGGCGATGCGCTCGACCGGGCCGATCTTGATCTGCGCCGGCAGCTTGCGGCGCACGTCTTCGGCCGGCATCTCGGCCCGGACCGCCAGCACGAAGCCGGCATCCCTCAGCAGCGAACGGTCGTTGATCGTGCCGATCCTGACGCCATGCCGCCGTTCGGCCAGCTCGATCGCCACGGCTGCCTGTTCGAGCACGGACGACAGCGAGGCGCGCAGATCGTCGAAGACGGCCGCGAACGTCGCCTTCAGGTCGTCATGGCGGTAAGGCGGGAAGTCGCTCGCGCGTTTGCGGTCGGTCGTGAAGGTGGCGAGCTCGCCGGCAAGCTGGATGCAGGTCTCGTAAAAGACCATGGGGTGGATCCGCGTCGCATTCGCCGAAATGTGTTTCAGCATCGGATCCGCGCGGTTGAGCATCTGCAGCAGCAGATAGTCGCCGACCTCCGCGGTTCCTCGAATGGTGGGATCGCCGATCCGTTCGGCGATGGCCTCGGCGCGGTGGCGCACGATGCCGAGCAGTTCGGTGATCAATTCGTTCAGCCGTCCCGCCGCCGTGCAGTTGAGGCTCGGCACGATATAGTCCGGATCGAGGATCACCGCCCGGTCGGAACGCACCTCGATGATACGGGCAAGTCCGATGAGCTCGTAGCCGGCGAGTTCGTCGCCGGTCTTCAGATACCGCAGGCTGAGGCGACCGACATCGATCGGCGCCATGAAGTCGGTCTCGACATTGGCATCGGGCGCTTCATAGGGCGAGGCTACGAGCCGGACGCTGTTGCGTGCGGCACCGCCGTTCAGCGCCACATCGGCCTTGCCCGGCTGGCGGGCGGGAAGCGCCAGATAGACGATCGTATTCTTGGTGTTCTCGTCGAGATCGAGCGGCGGCGGCAGATCGGTATCGATGGGGGCTTCGAACGGCGTTCCATCAGGCAATACGCCGCGCAGGTTCGACAGCGCGAATTGACCGATCGCCAATGCGCCGCGGTCGATGCCGATCTCCGCCACCCCCCAGGGATAGGGCGACAGGCCGTGCGTCGCGGTGCGCACGAGCCGCTCGGTCCAGCGGTCCGCCTGCTGAAAATGCTGCACGCGAAGGAACATGCCTTCGCTCCAGGCCACCCGGTTCTCATTCCTCATGATGCGCGTCTTTTCCTTCCTGCCCGCCTTGCGGACGAGGCCCTGCGTCTCTGCCGTTCATCGCGCCGGTCATGGCATCGCGAAAGAAGTCCTGAATCGACCGGCTTTTGCCGTCTTTTTCGAATTGCGTCCGGTAAGCCCGCCAGTAATTCCCGTCCCGGCGCCAGGCGCCCGTCTCGACACGCGCTTCCAGGCTGCGCGGCTCCAACTGGCCCGCTGCCTGAACGAGAGCCTCGAGCGCGGAATTAAGCGTAAGCTGCTGCCCGAGCAGCGCCTCGATGCGGGCAAGCAGCGCCTCCTCCGTGCCGCCGGCGAGGAAGTCCGGCTGCCTGTCGAAGGACGGCGCATGCATCTCGAAAACGGCATAGTTGTTCTCGACAGCCTCCTCGAGACGGCCGAGCAGCGGCTCCAGCCGATCCGCGAAGGCTTCGAACCGGCCGATCGTCAACGATGGAAATTCCTCGGCTTCGGGCTGCGGGTCGTTGTCGTTGACGATCTCGATCACCGGCGCGGCTCGGCTCTGGGCGATCGGTACGGCGACATGGGTGGCGGACCCGTGTTCCAGATGGCTGCCGTATTCGGTCTCTTCCGCATTCCAGTCTTCCGGTAGAAGCTGGGTGGCTGAACGGATCTCCGGAGGGCCGCTCCAGCCGATCTCGACACTGCGGGATGAGGCCGCTCCCTTGTTCCCGGCCCTTTCTGGAAGGCCCCAATCATCGACCGCACGCTCGCCAAGGATGCCGTTTGCGGTGTGACCGCCCGGAGCGATATCGGCCAGGATTGCGGAAATGGTCAGCGGTTCGTCGCTCAGCAAGAGACCGGCATCGGGATCCTCGATCTCTCGGTCCTTGTCGCCTGATATGTGGACGGAAAAGGCAAGTCCGCCCATTTCCAGCCGCGACCTGTCGGAAAGCCGAACGATCTGGCCTTCATGCACGGCGACGCCGTCGACCCGGGAGCCGTTTGCGCTCTGGTCGCGCAGCACGAAGCCTTCGCGGTCACGCTCGATGATGCAATGGAGCTTGGAAACGGAGCGCCGATCCTCCGGCAGCCGCCAGTCGCAATCCGGCGCCCGGCCGAGCGTTCGCCGGCCACGTTCGAAGAACCATTTCGGCCGGCCTGACGCCGCCGCGTCGCTGGTGATCTCTTTCAGTTCAAGCCGCATCCTCGCCTCCTCACCGCGCCTGGACCGAGAGGCGTTCGACGATCACCGCATCGCCGCTGTCCTTTGCCGCCGGCGCGACCCTCGCCCAGCTGTTCCAACCCAAGCGCGGCGGATCGCCCGCCTGTCCGAGCTGGCAGAAGGGAACGTCCTCCTTCTTCAGGATCGCCTGTATGTCGAATTCGAGCGCCGCGCCGACATAGAGCCGCGTCAGGGCGAAGAGCTCGGTGATGGCGCGGCCGCCCGGGGCGAGCGAGAGGTAGTCGGCATAGCCGAGCGGACCGATGACGATGCGAAAGCCGCCGCTGAAATCGTGGATCGCCGCACCTGCCGTCGCATTGACGCCAAGCTGGACGCCTTGGGGCTGGCCCATACGGCTGCGCTCCTCCACCGGGATGGTCAGCCAGCGGCCGCGGAACAATTCGATCTCTACCGGCAGGCCGCTGAATTCACGCAGCATGGCGCGGAGATTGACGGCATTGCGGTTGCGCGCGGCAAAGAAGCCCGAGAAACGCAGGATCAGCTCCTCGTCGACGCCGCTCTTCTCGACGAGAGGCTTGGTGCCGAAGCCCGTGAGTGACAGGAGCGTGGTGACGAAGGCGTTGTTTGCCCATCTGCCGCCCCATCGCAGCCGCCGGGCGATGCGGTATTTCTCGCAGGCGTCGGCGAAGAGTTCCGCCATCCGCGCGCTAAACATGTCGAAGAAGCCCGCCAGCGCTCGCGACCGGTTGCGCTCCTCGCGCATGACGAGATCGTTATAGGCCGACGGCATCGAGCCGAGCGCCCCGACGAGGCCGGCAAGCGCACTGCGGACGGTGGCACGACCGCCCTTGCGCTTGTATCCGCTGACGGCAAGAGGCGCCGGCGAGACGCCGACATGCGAGGCGACATCCAGCCGTCCTTCCCCCACCGAAACCTGCGCGACGCGAAAGGCCGTCACCGGCTCGAAGCGGCCGGGGTCGCGTTCGAGCAGATCGGCAAGGGCGTCTGGTTTGCGGGCGACAGGGAGATCCATGATTTAAGAGCGGTCCTTCCTTAGAGCAGCGGGCGCTCGGCGGCGCGTGCCGGCCAGCGGGCGATCGGCCTCGATTGCCCCTTCATGCCGATCACGAGCCGGGTGAAGCTGTTGACCGAGGTATAGAGACTGAAGAAACGGTCGAGCACGCTTCCGAACAGGAAGGCCGAGGGGCGGTCGATGGCTGCCGGATCGAATTCAAGCGCGATCTCGGTGCCGGGCACCATGCCGCCGCTGCCGAGGCGGGCGGTCGAATTGGTGGCCTTGATCCTGACGAGCGCATCGACGAATTGTTTGGTCTCGGGGCTATCCCGGAAGGCGTAGAGCGACAGGATATCCTTCAGCGCCGCACCGTCATTGTCGAAGAGTGACAGGTGGTTGAGGATGAGATGCGACATCAGCCGCCAGTTCCGCCCTTCCTGATCGTTCATCCTGACCGACGGCGTCGGCGGGATCAGGGCTTCGACGCTGGCGACAGCCTCATGGCCGGAAGCGAGCTGCAGGAATGGATGGCCTCCGCCGAAGGGAAGCTGTTCCGGCAGGTCGCGGTTGAGGCAGAGCGTATCGACGCTTGCGACCGCATCGACGGGGCCTGAAGAGAGGCGCTGCCTGTCGACGAAGGCGATGTCCATGTCGCTGGTCCTGTCGTCTTCATCGAAACGGCGATAGGCCTGCCAGTAGGTCGCGCTCGTGCCTGCCCGTTGCGACCGTCCGAAGAACGGCTGGCAGAATTCTTCCTGGCCGCGCGATCCGGTCAGCAGAACGCGATCGATCGAATAGATCTCTCGGGTCTTCTGGCGCCGCGCATCGGGCAGGAGACGGTATTCCGTGCGGGTGCCGTCGATGGCGATCGGCTCGCAGACCTGACGGAAGAGATTGACGATAGGCGTTGCGTTGAGCGCGAAGTCGCGGACCGACACCGCGCGCTCCAGCTTGGCGTCGCTTTCCTTGAGATAGATGAAGAGCTCCAGTGTCTCGCCCGTCCAGGCATCGAGCCCTTCGATGTCGAGAAAGAGAAACTTCCTGGGCAGGGCGAAGAATTCGGTCAGCAGCCGGTAGCCGGTGAAGCTTGGGGCCGGGTAGGGCAGCATGGCCTCTTCGGGCTCGAAGCCGACCGGTTTGAGGTTCCCAGCCGGCAGGAAGACCGGCGACCGGTCGTCCGCATGTTTGGCAAGGGCGATGCCGAGCGTGTGATTGGCAAGCAGTTCGTAGATCGCCACCGCCTGCTGCCAGGGGGACGGAATGTGCAGGCGCAGTCGGCTCATGCCAAGGCTGCCGACAGGCTTTCGAGCATCGAGAGAGCGGATGGACAGCCTGAGGCAACCGGCAACGCCGGCATAGGGCGAAAGCGGCGCATTGATCGGCTGGCCGGAGAGATTAGCACCGGTGATTTCGATCGGCGCGATCTCGACATCCTGGGTGGTGCGGAAGCGGCAAGCTTCCCCTCTCACCGGCTCGGCCAGGACTTCCGTATGGCGCGGCACGGTCTGGACCGAGGCGAGCGTATCACTCGGCCGGAACTTGACGATGCTCATCGAGGGCAGCGGCGCCAGATAATGGGGGTAGAGCGTTTCGAGGAGACCGTCGGTCAGCTCGGGAAACTCGTCGTCCAGCTTCTGGCGGACGCGGGCGGCCGAATAAGCAAAACTCTGGATCAGGCGCTCCACATGCGGATCGTCGGCGACGTCGCCGGTCATGCGCAGGCGGCCGGCGATCTTCGGGAAGGCATCGGCAAAGCGTGCGGCCCGGCGGCGGAGCGCGAGCAATTCCTCATTGTAACGGTGCAGGAAACCTTCAGCCATGCGCCGCCTCCACGAGGAAGCGCTGGGTCGAGGGATCGATGGTCGACTCGAAGCTGATCGGCGGCATGCCTTCATGCAGGCGGAAGGTCGCCTGGATGCGCATGCGCAGCGCCCGTTCGGTCATCGTCCGGCTTTTCAGGATCGTCACCCTCACATCGGCGAGCCGTGTCTCGAACAGCGCGATCCGCCGTTCGATCGCTGCGGCAAGCTTGAGCTTGGCTTGGTCGGTCATCAGATTTGCGGAGACGATGCCGTCGACGCCATAGCTCACCAGGGCGTCCTTGAGTTCGGAAAGTGCCGCCGGTGGCGTTGCCGGGCAGCGCCGCGTGTTGAGCAGCGCCTCGAGATCGCGGCGGATAGCCTCCCTGACGTCGCGGACCTGATCGACGAAGCTCATCGGCGGATCGACGGCGCGATCCGGAGCCTCGTCGATCAACCTGTCGAGGATCGAGCGGGCAAGGACGCGGTCGCGCAGCCGGTAGCGTTCGAGGGGATCAACCATGCGCAACCTGCCTGCCAGCAGCCGTTGCCGGCACGATCTCCAGACTTTGGGTGTCATGGAAGGAAACCAGTTCGTCGCCGGCGAGGTAGCAGCGCTGGCCGCGGCCGGTGGTGATGCCTGTAGGTTCCTCGATCCATTCGGTCTCACGGCCAAGCCTGAGCGTCGCATCCTGGCCGGTGCCATGATAGACCGCCGGCAGAAGGACCGACGCGGCTGCGCCGTCGATGAGCGACAGCTCGGCGCGGCGGAAGGCCAGATCGCGCGGACGGGCAATCGGCTCTATCGAGAGGGCTGCGATCTTGGAAAAATCGATCCACAGATAGCCGCCGCCGGTCATGATGACTTCCAGGGCATGCGGTGTCCGGTCGTCGAGGTCGCGGAAGTCGGAGACCGCCTTGCCGTTCCAGATCAACGGACGTTCGCCCCTCAGCTTCTCGAGCGCATCGAGCGTGGTCCTCGCCTCATCCGCATCCCCGCCGCGATGGGCGATGCCGAGGCGGACGGCGAGCTTGTCGAGTTCGCTCGGCCCCTGTGGAAATTCCGGCAGGGCGCCGCTTTCGAACCAGGCGTCGCGCGCCGCCATCGCCCGAAGCTCGTTGCGCAGCAAGGCGAAGCCCATCGTCGCGTCGGGTGAGAGGGTGGCAGCAAGGCTGCACTGATTGTCCGCCCGCTGGTAATCGCCGGCAAGCACGAGAAGATCGATATAGAGATGCCGCGCCTCCTGATCCGAGGGCTTGACCTTCAGATGAGCCTTGACCTCCTCGATCGCGTCATCGAGGGCGTTGTCGCTGAGCGATTGGGCGATGCTGGCGGAAAGCGTCATGCGGACATCCTCTCGGGTATGGCAACGGGGCGGCTCAGGATCTGGCCCGTGGTCGCGGTCTCGGCGATGAGATGGAAGCTCGTGGCAACGTCATCGAGCTGGAAATGCGGCTGCAGCCTGACCGTGCACGAGAAACTGCCGGGCTTGCCCGGAATCTCGGCGACGCCGATGCCGGCCGAGCGCAGGGGAAAGCGGGTACGCAGCGCGATGTCGGCATCGTCGTTGCCGAGCGTATAGGCGGTCAGCCAGTCCGCGAGCTTCCGCTCGATCGAGATCGCATCGGCAAGCTGGCCGATTTCGTCGCGCATGATGACCTTGAGATAGTGCGAGAAGCGCGACGCGCAGAGCACATATTGCAGCATGGCGGCGAGGCGGGCGTTCTGGCGTGCATGTTCGTTGGAATAGTGCGGCGGCGCATGCAGCGACTGGTTGGAATTGAAAATCGCCGAAGAGGAGAGATAGGTGGTCGCGGCAGGGATGATGCCGAGCTCGCAGAGCTGCTGCTCCTGGCCGCTGGTCAGGTGGATTTCCACCGGTGCCTGGGCTGATAGTCCGTTGCTTTCGGTGCCGAAATCGTAGGGCGGCAGTTCCGCTGCACTCAGCAGGCCACCGTCGATAGCGTCCTGCGTGACGCCGCGGATATCCGCGAACCATCCGGAATCGACAAAATTTCGGATGACGACGGTCGCAAAAGCGAAAGCGGCGTTGCCCCAGAGAAGCGAACTGCCGTTGCTAGCAATGCTTTCGCGGAAGGGAAAGCCGTCATTGCGATTGCGTGCATGAGGCGTAAGCGGCGAGCGCATCAGGATGCGCGGGGCGACAAGTCCGAGGAAACGCGAATCCTCACGCGCGCGGAGACCGTTCCAGCGGATGCGGGCCGTCTCATTGGCAAGCCAGGAAAAGTCGTTGACCCGGTTCAGCTCGTGAAAGTCTTCAAGCCCGATTGCCAGCGGTGAGGCGCCTGCGACGAAGGGGCAGAAGGCGGCGGCTGCCACCATGCCGATCTGCGACAGTGTGCTGACCGGATCGCCGCCGGCCGGATCGGCCGGAGAAAGATAATAATCGCCGACCAGCAGACCGAAGGGTTCGCCGCCCGGCATGCCGAACTCGCGGCTGTAGATCAGTTCGAAGAGGTGGCTTTGGTCGAAGTCGCTGGCGCGCTCCATGCTGCGTGTGAGCTCGCTCCAGCTGACGCCGAGAAGCTTGACCTTGACCTCGCCGCTGCGGCTAGCCTCGCGCACGAGCATGGCAAGGCCACGCCATCTCGCCTCCATCGCCTGAAAATCGGGATGGTGGAGGATGGCATTGACTTGCCTGTTCAGCGCTTCGTCGATCAGCGTAATCAGCTGATCCGCCCGGCGCCGCCATTCGGTGCTGGAACCCATCGTCAACCTGACACAAATGTTTCGAACGCAAGGATGGTTGCGCGGCGGCAAGCCGCCGCGCCTAACCCTGCTTTCATCAGTTCTTCGAGGGAATCCGGGCGACCATGCGCAGCGAGGTGGTCAATTCCTCCATCTGCAGCCACGGGCGCATCCAGGCCACGGCGTTGTAGGCGCCTGGCCTGCCGGGGATTTCCTGTACGGTGACTTTTGCTTCCCGCAGCGGATATTTCGCCCGTGACTCTTCGCCGGCGTCGTCATTGGCGTTGACATAGTTGGAGATCCAGCGATTGAGCCAGGCTTCGCAATCCTCCGCTTCCATGAAGGAGCCGATCTTATCGCGGCCCATGACCTTGAGATAATGGGCGAAGCGCGAGGTCGCCATCATATAGGGCAGACGGGCTGAAACGGCGGCATTGGCAGTCGCCTCGGGCCGGTCGTAGAGCTTCGGCTTGTGCGCGGTCTGCGCGCCGAAGAACACGGCATAGTCCGTATTCTTGTAATGGCAGAGCGGCAGGAAGCCGAGCTTGCCGAGTTCGGCGTCGCGGCGATCGGTGATACCGACTTCCGTCGGGCATTTCAGATCCAGATCGCCGTCGTCGCTCGAGAAGATGTGCATCGGCAGCCCTTCGACCTTGCCGCCGTTTTCCGCCCCGCGAATGGCGGTGCACCAGCCGTTCTTGGCGAAGGCCTCGGTGAGACGCGTACCCATCACATAGGCTGCGTTCATCCAGCAGTAGGAACCGTGCGACAGCTCGCCGGTCTTGGAACCGCCGGTTTCGTCGAAGTTGAACTCCTCGATCGGGCTGGTCTTCGGGCCATAGGGCATGCGGGCGAGCACACGTGGCATGGCGAGCGTCACGAAGCGGGAATCATCGCTCTCGCGCAGGCTCCGCCACTTGGCGTATTCCACCGTCTCGAAGATCTTCTCGAGATCGCGGGGTTTTGCGAGCTCCCGGAAATCCTCGAAGCCGAACATGCGCGGGCTGGCGGCCGAGATGAACGGCGCGAAGGCGGCTGCGGCAATCATCGAGACGCCCTGCAGCAGCTGGACGTCGTCGAAGGAATTGTCGAATTCGAAATCGCCGATCAGTGCGCCCATCGGTTCGCCACCCGGCGTGCCGAACTCGTCTTCATAGACCGACTTGAAGAGCCGCGACTGGTCGAATTCGACGGCCTTTGCCAGATCCTTGGCGACATCGCGCTTGGATGCATTGAGCACGCGGATCTTCAGATTGGCGCTGGTCTCGCTGTTCTTGACAAGATAGTTCAGGCCGCGCCAGGCGCCTTCGAGCTTGGTGAACTCAGGCGACTGCATGATGGCGGCGAGCTGGCTTGATATCGCCTTGTCGATTTCGGCAATGGCATTGTTCAAGGTGATCGTCAGGTTGCGATCATAGGTGACGGTGCCCTTCAGGGCTTGATCGGTAAGGGTGCGCAGAAGGTCCTGGGCACGGTCGGGCTCGGTCTGGCGGGTTGCCGCAACGACCTTCGAGAGCAGGTTCTCATCAGGCGCGAAGCCTACGTCTTCCTTTGTTTGCAATTGCGTTTCGGCGGTCATCTATCGATCCTTTTTGCGAAAGCGGCGGCCCTCGAAGCATGAGGGGTTCCCTTCGAAAGGGGCCGCTGCCGGACAACGACTCTTCAGGAATGGAGCGCGCGGGCCGCGATCGGTCCGCGATCCCAGGCACTCAGTTCAATGCGTCCTTCGCCTCTTCGGCTTTGTCGCCGCTAAGCTGGGCGACCAGCTGCGAAAGATCGGCCTTGTTCTGCAGGATGTCCTCGAGCAGGCGCTCGAGCTCTTCGGAGCGGTCCGCCTTGCTCATCAGGTCGCGCAGCTGGTTGCGCGCGTTGAGCAGGGCCTTCAGCGCCGGCACCTGATCGACGACCGCGCCGGGTTCGAAATCGGCCATGCTTTCGAATTTCAGCGAAACGGGAAGCTCGGTTCCGTTTTTCTCGAGGGTGTTCTCGACCGAAATGGTAAGGCCCGGCGTCATGCGGCGCATGACGTCGTCGAAGTTGTCGCGGTCGACCTGTACGAACTTGCGCTCGCCGAAAGGCTTGAGCTGCTGCGTGGGATTTCCGGAGAAGTCGCCGAGCACGCCGACGACGAAGGGCAGTTCCTTCACCACCATCGCGCCTTCGGTTTCCACTTCGTATTTGATGTGGACTCGCGGTTTGCGAACCCGTTCCAGTTTCTCATGCACACTTGCCATCGAGATTCTCCTTCGTCCTATCGGCGGATTGTCCATTGAGGATGCTGCGGCGTGCCGTTAGCCTCCCTTGTCGGCTACGGGCTGGATGCCGGCTGCCGTCAGCACCGCGTTGCGCGTCTGCTGTTCGGGCAGGAGCTCGGCAAGAAGCTCGAAAAAATCCATGCGGCCGCGACGCACCAGCGTCTCGATCGACATGGAGATCGGTGAATGGGGCTCCGTGCGGCGGAAATAGCGCGCAACGGCGATCAGAAGTTCGAAGGCCTCTTCCCGCGAACGAATCGGCTCGGCACTGACAGGCTGCAGGCCGATGGCCTCGGACACGTCGGTTTCGCTCGCCGGCAGTGGCTCGGATCTTTGCGAGGCAAGGGCTTGCGGAGCGGCCAAGGGCGCTTCGGTCGGCGCTTCGATGCCAGCGAGCATCCGGATTGCGGATGCCGCCTCCTGCAACACATTGCGTGTATTCGAACTCGGTGGCGCCTGGTCGCCGCAGTGTTCGTCAAGTATTTCGACCATGCGATCGAATGCGGCGATGCACCCGGTCAGCACGCCGAGATAGGCTGACATCTGAGCGACACCGGCTTCCGCCGCCGCCTGCTGCAATTCCTTGCGCCGTTCGGTTTCGTTCGGCCGCTGCGAAAGCTGGAAATCCCAAAGCGAAAACTGGGCGAACTTTCCGCCCGGGATCAACGATGTCAAACGAATAGCCTGGATGAGCGTTCCTTCGCCGCCAACACCGTTCAGGCCCGCGAAGGGCGCGAACCGTTCCTCGAAATCACTATCTCCGATCGAATGCAAAGCGTCGAAATACTTGTCTAAAAGCGACACGGTTGCGACGTAGACGTCATGCAATCCTGAGAACCCCCGCAGCCGCAACTGCGCCTCTGCGAGCCATGCCAATACTTCGATGTCCTTGCTTCTGGAAGAAAGGATCTGCAATCCAAGATTGCTAACATCATGCCAGGCAGGTGCAATCGCAATAGTCTCACCTGGGATAATACTACGTTCGGCTGTACGAGCGGCGTTTCTCGCGTCTTTAATCTTATAGTATATTTCGCGTGATACAGTATTAATCCGCACGTTTTCTCCGCACGGGCGATCTTTTTCAAGTGGATCTATAATTTCTCTAACGTTCACGCGGTTAAATTCCTAAAAATGCAGAGAATACTGCCGAGAATGGCTATTTTGGGCGGCTCATATTGGCTTGTCAACCACAGAAGGATGATGACGGATTTATGACGACTTTCGATATGCTCATTTTTCAAAATAGAGTCGTTTTTCTTCTGGACAAGGGTTTATGAGCGCCCTAGTTGTTTCTTCGCATCGGGAGAGCGTACTGAATTTCGACGTAAAGACAGGACTGGCGGATGCCCCATATCGATCTCAATCGTCTGATTAGAACGCTTGAGCCCAATTTACGTGTCGGTCTTGAGACAGCGGCTTCGCTTGCCGTGCGGCATCAGCATGCCGTGGTCGATATCGCGCACTGGCTTCGCTCCCTTCTTGATATCGCAGGATTCTCTGCCGTTTTCGAAGAGCTCAAGCTCTCCTCGGAGATGCTGCGAACCGAGCTCGACGCGGCAATCGCCGACATCCCGCGGGAGGATGGCGCCTCGCTCGCGCTCTCCCCGAACCTGCTTGCCCTCGGGCGGGAATCCTTTCTGGTTGCATCGCTGCAGTGCGGGCGGAATGTCGTGCAGCTGGCCGATCTGCTTGCCGCGCTGATCAATGAGCCGGCATTGCGGGCCGTGATGCGGGGCATTGCCCCGTCGATACGCAATCTCGACAGAGCGACGCTCGAGAAGTTGCTGGAGACGGCGGCGACAGGCCCGTCGGGTGAGCTTTCTATGCCCGCCGCCTCGTCTGCGAACGTCTCGGGGGACAATGAATTCCTGCGGCTCTACACCCATGACATGACCGCGGATGCCCGTGCGGGCCGAACCGACCCGGTCATCGGTCGCGATGGTGAACTGCGACAGTTGATCGATATCCTGATGCGCCGGCGGCAGAACAATCCGATCCTCGTCGGCGAGGCGGGTGTCGGCAAGACCGCGGTGGCGGAAGCATTGGCGCTGGAGATCGCCGCCGGTAACGTGCCGGCCCGGTTGAAGGACGTGAGGCTGCTGCTCTTGGACCTGAGCCTCTTGCAGGCAGGCGCCGGCGTCAAAGGCGAGTTCGAACGGCGTCTGCATGGCGTAGTCGATGCAGTGAAGACCTCGCCCGAACCGATCATTCTGTTCATAGACGAGGCGCATGGGCTGATCGGCGCCGGCGGGCAGGCGGGACAAGGTGATGCCGCCAATATCCTGAAGCCCGCTTTGGCGCGCGGTGAACTGCGCACGATCGCGGCAACGACCTGGGGCGAATACAAGCGCTTCATCGAAAAGGATGCCGCACTTACTCGCCGCTTCCAGACCGTGCATGTCCGCGAGCCGGACGAAGAAGCCGCAATCCGCATGCTACGCGGCGTGGCGGAAGGCCTGAAAACCCATCACAAGGTCCGCATCCGCGACGAGGCGATCGTCGCCGCCGTCCGGCTTTCGGCGCGCTATCTGCCGGATCGGCAGCTTCCCGACAAGGCGATCAGCCTGATCGACACGGCAGCTGCTGCGGTGGCACTGGCACGCCAGACGACCCCGGAGGCGCTGAAATTGCTCGCGGACGAGCGCGATCTTCTGGAAACCGAGTCGAGCTGGCTCGCACGCGAACCGGAGACGTCGGAAAAGCGTGCCCGGCTCGACGAAATCGCCGGCAAGCAGCAGCAGATCGTTCTGGAGATCGAGGCGCTCCGGTCGAAATTCGACGAAGAAAACCGGCTCGTCCGGGAGGCTGACCGGCTGGAGGAGTTTTTCTCGCCCGACGACGCCGTCGTCCCGCTGGCGCCGGCCGACAATACGGGCGACGGCACGAATGTAGCGCCTTTCCCATCGCAGACCATGACTGCCGAGAGCGCACGCGCGGCGCTTGCGGCGACGGAGCGGAGCCTGGCGACAGTCGCGGATCAAACGCCGCTCCTGCCGCGCGTCGTCGACAAGGAGATCGTTGCCGCCGTCGTTGCCCGCTGGACCGGAATTCCGGTCGGCAAGCTGCTGTCGGACCAGATCGAGACGGTCAAGACGCTCGATGCCCGGCTGAAGGAGCGGGTGCTTGGTCAGGATGCGGCGATCGAGCGGATCGCTTCGGCCATGCGGGCGGCCCGCGCCGGCCTTTCCGATCCGCGCCGGCCGCCGGCCGTCTTCCTGCTGGTCGGCATGTCCGGCACCGGCAAGACCGAAACTGCGCTTTCGCTCGCCGACATGCTCTATGGCGGCAGCCGGTACCTCACGACCATCAACATGTCCGAGTTCAAGGAGGAGCATAAGATTTCCATGCTCCTCGGCTCGCCGCCCGGTTATGTCGGTTACGGCGAAGGCGGCGTGCTCACCGAAGCGGTGAGGCGCAGGCCCTATGGCGTGCTGCTGCTCGACGAGATCGACAAGGCGCATCCGGGTGTTCAGGAAATCTTCTACCAGGTGTTCGACAAGGGAACGCTGCGCGACGGCGAAGGCCGGGACATCGATTTCAGGAACACCACCATCGTCATGACGGCGAATACCGGTTCGGAGATGATCGCGGCCCTTGCCGCCGATCCCGAGACGATGCCGGAGGCGGATGCACTGGAAGGCTTATTGCTGCCGGAGTTGCAGAAGCATTTCAAGCCGGCCTTCCTCGGCCGCACGACCGTGCTGCCCTTCATGCCGCTCGGCACTGAGACGCTTTCCGGCATCGTCGATATCCAGATCGGCCGCATCCGCGAGCGGATCGGGACGACCTACGGGACGACGCTTTCACTGTCGCCGCAAGCCCGCGACGCGTTGATTTCGCGCGCCCGCACCAGCGAGATGGGCGCTCGCGCGATCGAGGTCATGATCGCGCGCGACCTTCTGCCCGTTCTTTCGACGTTTTTCCTCGATGCCGTCGCGGCCGGGAAAAAAATTATGGGGATCACGATCGGTTACGACGGCCAGGGCTTCGGCCTGAATGCCGAAGAGGCCGCCCCGCAGGAATTCGACACGCCGGGGGAAAACCGGTTGTCGGATGAAGTAACCCCGAGCCGCAAGCGCACTCGGGGAGCAGGAAGAAGAAAGGCAACTACGCCTTAGACGCAACTAGGCACTCAACCGCCAATAGGAGAGCTGACAGCATGCCGATTTATCTTCAGATCGACGGTATCCAGGGTGATGCGACCCACGAGCAACATCGCAAGTGGATGGACATCGAAGCCATCCACTGGAACGTCGCCCGCAACATGAACACCTCCGCCGGTTCGGCGGCAAACCGCGAAGCTTCCGAGCCGACCGTTTCGGAAGTCATCCTCACCAAGGTCAGCGACTCCTCGTCGACCAAGCTCTTCCAGGAGGCCTGCTCGGGCCGCACCGGCAAGCGCTCCGTCATCCATCTCGTCACCACGGGCAATCCCGGTGACACCTATATCGAGTACTCCCTCGAGAACACGCTGATTGCCAGCTACTCGATCGATTCCAACGGCGACCGCCCGGTCGAGACGATCAAGCTGAACTTCACCAAGATGGAAGTGAAGTACACGCCTTACGACGATAAGCACTCGCCGCAGTCGCCGATGATCGCCTCTTACGATCTGGCGACCACCAAGGCTGCCTGATATCCGACTGGAAGGGGCGCCGCATCGTTGCGGCGCCTGTTCGCTCCATCGTCGTCGCGGGCTTGAAGGAAGTCTTCCCATGAGCGGATTGGCCATCGATAATGTGAAACTGACGAACTACCATCTCATCGTCGAGGAAGTGTTCGACGAAAGCGTCTTCGGCATGGTCGCGCCCAGCTTCAAGATCAAAGGCGTCAAGGGGGTCGGGACCAGCCATCTTCAGGTGATGCGCAGCGTCTATACGCTTGCCATCGGCGAAGATGTCTATTTCAAAGGCCGCAAGCTGCAGGGTTCGCCCGGAGCGCGGGAATTGCTTTCGGAATTCTTCGAATCGGGAACGCAGCTGACGACCCGCCCGAACGGCCGCACGACGGTCATGCACCGCTATCTCGGCAAGAAGAACATCTTCACGGCGAAGGCGCTGGAGCATTACAAAGCGTCGGTCACGCTGAATTTCCTTCCCATCTATGGCGAGGATCCGGCGCCGACCCGTTTGCTGTACGGCAATCCCGCGGTCACCTTCATCCAGAAGACCGGAGAGCGGCCGATGGCTGCCGCCTATTTCAACGGCAATAACAACCGGCTGGAACTCCTACATTATTTCGATCGCCGTACCCTCGTCGACGGCTTTTTGAAACGCTTCTCGGAAGCGTCCGCCGCTGCCGTAGGCTGAGAGGTCCTCATCAATGAACGATATGTCGTCCGCCGCGGATTTTATCCAGGCGAACCGTATTCTGAAGATCGTCTCGCCGCTCGGCGAGGACCAGCTTCTGCCGGAGCGGGTGACGATCGAGGAAGGTATTTCCTCGCTCTTTGAAATCAAGCTGTCGGCCCGGGCCAAGAAGCCATCGGTCAAGCCGGAGGAACTGATCGGCCGGCTGATGGACGTCTCCGTCGAGGTGCAGCAGGGCGAGGATGGCGGCGGTGTGCGCCGGCCGTTCAACGGCCTGGTGACCGAACTCAACGAGGGGCCGCCGATCACCCGCGGCCTCAGGTCTTATTCCATGGTGCTCAGGCCGCAGATGTGGCTGCTGTCGCGCCGCTCCGACTGCCGCATCTGGATGGACAAAACCGCGGTCGATATCGTCGAGACGCTGTTTTCCGAGCACGGCATTCCCGCGCCAGACACGTCGGGCGTGATCACGCCACCGCCGCCGCAGCATTACTCGGTGCAGTGGAACGAAACGGACCTCGCTTATCTCACCCGCCGCTTCGAAGAAGACGGGCTGTTCTACTGGTTCTCGCACGAGGACGGCAAACACAAGCTGCATGTGGCCGACAGTGCCCGGTCCTGGCTCGGCCCGTCGCCCTCGGCACAGGGCGAAGGGCGAGTCCGCCTGGCGCAGGGCTCGGCCGACCGCAACCATATCACCGAGTGGAGCCGGCGCTATTCCTATGTGCCGGGGCAGCGGGCCGGCGCCGACTGGAACTTCGAGACGCCGCGCATGGTGCCTGGCACCATGACCCCGTCGCTGGTGCAGATGCCGGAAGCGACGAAGCGCGAACTTTACGAATATCCGGCGCGCATCTCGTCGGTGGCCGAGGCGGAGCGGGCGGAAAAACTTAGGATGCAGGCCTCCGAAGCCGATCACGACCGGGTCTTCGGCGGCTCCACATCCCGCATCCTTGAGGCAGGACGCCGCTTCACGCCCTATGAAGTCGCCCATCCCGACCACGTCTATGAGGAGCATGTGGTGGTCAAGGCGGTGCATACCGTCGTCGACCGCTCCTACGAGACGAACAGCAACGAGCCGGAATACACGAACACATTCGAGGCGGTGCCGTCGCGGGTACCGATGACGCCGCATCGCGAGACCAAGCGGCCGCGGATCGAGGGTACGCAAGTGGCGATCGTCGCCGGCCCTTCCGGCGAGGAGATCCATCCCGACCAGTACGGCCGCATCAAGCTATGGTTCCCCTGGGACCGCAAGGCGAAGAAGGACGGCTCCGACACCTGCTGGGTGCGCGTCAGCCAGGTCTGGGGCGGCGGAACCTGGGGCGCCCAGGTCATTCCGCGCATCGGCATGGAAGTGATGGTCGCCTTCGTCGACGGCGACCCCGACCGGCCGCTGGTCACCGGCGTGGTCCCCAATCCTTCCAATACGGTCCCCTACGACCTGCCGGCCAACAAGACACGCATGGTCATGCGGTCGAACACGCATAAGGGTACCGGCTTCAACGAGATGACGTTCGAGGATGAGAACGGCAGCGAAAACATGTTCTTCCATGCGCAGAAGGACCAGACGACGCGCGTGCTGAACGACCGCACCAAACGCGTCGACCGTCACGAGGTCTCGGCGATCGGCGCCAACCGGACGGTCGAGGTGGGCGGTAACCAGAAACATGAAGTCGGCGGTTCGATGAACACCGTTGTCGGTGGCACGGGGCCGATGGCCATGGCGCTGATGGGGGCGGTCAGCGGTCTCTCCGGACATACGGCGGGGCTCTTGGCGCAGGCCGGCCAGATTGCAGGCGGTGGCGGGCCGGGGCTTGCGGCCTTTGCCGGTACGCTTGCGTCGTCAGCGCTCGGTTTCTTAGGTGCCGGTGGTCTTGGCAGCCGTGAGGGGGTCGTCTCGGGACCAAGCCCGCGCGCCGATGCCGGTACGGCGCTGGCCGGCTCCGGCACGGGTGTCGGCGACGCGGCTTCAGGCCTCTTCCCTCTGCCCGGCATCATGAACACCATCGTCGGCTCGTTCAAATCGGACACGATCGGCATCGCCCGCGCTGAGCAGATCGGCATGAGCAAGGTGACCAATGTCGGCCAGACATCACTGGAGAGCGTCGGCAAGTTCAAGAAGATCGCGGTCGGCGAAGAATTCGTCATCGAATGCGGCGATTCCAAATTCATCATGAAGGCCAATGGCGAAGTGATCATCCTCGGCAAGACGTTCAACTTCGTCGCCACCGAACACTTCCAGATGCGCGGCAAGCCGATCGATCTGAACTGAGGAGGTTCGCTTGGAACTGATCAACCGGCTTCCCTTTCCGGCCATGGCCTTCCGGCAATTCGACGCGAACGGGGATTTGGATTGTGTGGTCTCGGTTCGCGGCACGTTCGAACACGTTCAAAACGGCAGATTGCGGTTGTGTCGCGAGCAGGAAGACTTCCAGTGGGAGGACGCCTATGACGGCGATCCCCATGCCGCGCCCCTGTTGCGCCAGTCCGACCTCACGCCGGAGAAGGCTGGAACCGACATTGCGTTTTTAGGCAATGCCTATGCGCCGAGTGGCGTTCCCGCATTGTCATGGCAGGTCGCCCTGCGCGTCGGGCAGCTCTCTAAAAGGCTCGAAGTCCATGGCGCGCGCTTTTGGCGCCCAGTGATCAAGGAAAAGTGGGCGGGCTTCTCGGCAAAGGAAGCCAAGCGAGTGCTGACGGATTGGCAGTTGAGCGAAGCCGAACAGGCATTGTCGGTACCGATGTGCTGGAGCAAGGCCTATGGTGGCCGAATTCCCGGTACGGGCGATCCGGAGACCGAAACGCCCGCCGATGTTGAAGCGCGCAATCCGCTCGGCTGCGGCATCGTCAATCTCGACATGCCGACGAATCATGCAGCTGTCGCAGCACCGCAAATTACGTTGCCGGGACGGACGCTGAATTGGCGCGAGCCGGCCGAGCCCCAGGGACTGGGCTTGGTGTCGCCTTGGTGGCGATCTCGCCAGCAATATGCCGGGACCTATGACGACGCTTGGCTCAACGACCGTCACCCGCTTCTGCCGGAGGATTTCGACGAACGCTTCTGGCAATGCGCTCATCCGGATCTCATCGCCACGCCGTGGTTGGAGGGGAACGAGGAATATCTGTTGGAGAATCTGCACCCCAAGCTTTCCGTCGCCAAAGGGGCGCTGCCTGATGTGAAGCTTGGTGTTCATTGCCGGCGCGAAGACTGCGATGAATGGAATCTCCTCAATCTTGACGGCGTGCTTTTCGACTGGCGTAGCGACAGCCGAGTGGTTTTGACCTGGCGCACACGCTTTCCGCTGCCTGATGCAGGAGAAACGGTGCTGACGCTAAGCCGTGTTGTCCTGAAAAGTGACAAAAGCGGAGAAGCTGGAAGGGCGGCTGCATGAGCCTGCCTTCACCCCAGGACATCTATGCAGGAGAGCCGCAATACCCGTCTCCCTGGACGACACGTAAGCCGCGAGAGGGACTTCGTGACAACGATTCCGCCCGCGTCATCTGCCTGGCACCGGATGTCTGTAAGACGCCCATAGGGTCCTCGATCGTCCCGATCCCCTATCAAGTCGTCGATTATTGCGGACATGACGCGCTTTATACTGACAGCGTGCGCTTTACCTCGCAGAAAGTCATGGTTTTGCGAGCGCACACGACCCATGTCCACGGCGACAAACCGGGGACGGCACGCGGAATAAAATCAGGAACCGTCGAGGACATATGCGAGCCGATAGGCCATGCGGCTCACGTTCGCGCCGAAGGTTCGCCCGTCATTCGTCATCTCGATCGTTTCAAGATGAACAACGGAAATACCGAAGGCGAGGCGATTTTCATTCGTGACACCGGAGTTTACACAGCGCCGTTTGACACCGATCCGGTGCGGGGATCATTGGCTTTTGCAAGCGCCGAATATGCGTCTCTCCCGGGATCGATGGACAATCCGCGTGCGTTGCCTCCCGGTTCCTACCAAGTCGCACAGAATTCCGGAAGCAGTGTCATCGATGCAGGCGGTGGCCTTTTCGACGGCGCATCTCGACGGGGCGCAACAACAACGAGCAGACCGCTCCAGGTGCCATCGATGCGACGCACCGGAACCTGGGCTGCGATTGTCGATGCGCTGACCTCGGGTGGGGTCACACGCGCGCAAATAGGAACAATGCTGTCCGAGCTGGACTATTATGCCACCACCCCCGGAAAAGGTTTGACCTCGGCTCAGATGTCAGTGCTGGGTGCCGCTGCGGGCGAAATCCGCGGAACAGCGCTTCCCGCTGGAGACTACGACGCCGCGCAGGCGATCAAGGATCGAGCGTGGAACCGCGTCTTTGCAATGGCCAACAATCAGGATGCGGCGACGACTTCGGCGGAGAATGTACGCGTCACAGGCGCGAGGGCCGAGTGCGATGACATCTGCAAGCTCGCGTGCGAATGCATGCAAGACCGCGGTAGCGCGGCAACCTACACCGAATGTGTCGCGCGAAAGCTCCGCGAAAAACACTATGATCCGAACGGGCCACGACTCCCGGATGGAACGCCTCGCTATCCGAAAAGCCCGAACGCTGACGGACCGCGTCCCGAGGTCAGCTATGATCCGGCAAACGGCTACCGGCCAAACCCCAGCAACAATGTCGCGGGTATGCCATCCTCTCAATATCCCGTCAGAGGCATGCCCCGACCCGATATTTCCTGGTGGAAGGACGGTAAACTTTGGAAAATATTCGAACTGAAGTTTCCGACATCGAGCGGCGGCGTTGACGGCAATACACCCATGCAGGCAGCAGGCGAATACCTTAAGATTGCAGAGGAAAACGGTCTCGATCCAGACGAAGATTTGATTGACATCGATGTAGGTAAAGACTGCGATTGCGATACGGGCGCCGCAAAGCCGGGCCGATGCTGAGAACGGATGGAGTGTGGCGCAGATGGATTTTCCTCATGATCTTAAACTCGACCCGACCGACATAGAAAGGCGAGGCGTTCTGCGCGATCAGGAGACGAACCTGATCCGTTCGCGTGTCGGCATTCTTCTGTCTCTCTATTTTAAAGACGGCTATCTCCGGGAGAAGCGAAAGGAGCTCGTCGCAGCGCTTGGCGAATATATGGACGTTTTTGGAGAGCAGATCACCCATTTCAAGCATGGAGAAGATGGACGGCTACATAAGTATTCCGGAGACGGCATACCGGATGCCTATCTGCGTGATGTGGATCTTCCCGAGAACGAGATGTTCTATCTCCATGTCCGACATTACGATCCACGCGAGCAGAACGATCCATCGCTGTACATGTTCATGGCATTCGGGCACCAACGGGGCGACCAATGGCCATTGTCAGGCTTGAAGGTCTATATTCCGCCGAGTTTCGTTTTCGAACAGACTGAACGTTTTATGAAGCTTATCGCCCGGTGGTGCGATCGGCTTGATGTTGTTCACGGTTCCGGCGGGCTTGGCACCCTGTCTAATCCAGGGTCCGAGACATCAGGGGACGCCTATTATTACCCATGGTTAGCCGAATACCCCGCCCTAGAGTATGACGCTATGGGCAACTACTTTGCGACAACGTACAAAGGTGGTTTTGACAGGCCGCGCTCATCCAACTGGTTGACCATTTTGGGCGACGATAACGTTGCCAAGCTGGGAGGGGAAGCCGCTATAGCTGCGCAGCTTTCCGAGGATATATCGGTCATTCGCTTTAAATCGGGGATTATAATTCGCGCGGGCGCCCTCCCTGTATTGGGAAGTGCTGCTACGGGCGGAGTGCCGGAGGCCTATCGAATCGTTGCCCGAATCGTCAAACCGATCCGCTTCGAAGAATATCGATTCAGCATCTTCAAATTGCCAGCTCACCTCAATTCCGGAAAGGAGGCGAGGCTCGCAGAAAACCTCAAGTGGATCAGACGGTTTGATTGAAGAGGCGAGACCGGTGCCCTGCCACGGAGATCCGAAAATGAAGGAATTTGTTCCCGTTGAATTCGACGCTATTCCGGAACTGGTGAGTGACAATGAATTTCGTAGCCTAGTGGAGACTTACACTTCCGAAGGTTTGGAAGATTTCGCCGGCGATCTGGCTGAAGGCATCGTTCAGGGTGTCGCCGACGTGCGCGGTCGCCGCTGCCCCTATCCCGTGAGACGTATGAACAAAATGCTTAACTCGCTGCAGCAAGGAGAGCGGCTTCTGGTTCTCACCGATGATCCAGTTGCAAAGATTGACGTTCGGCACGCAGTGCGAACGAACGGCGATTATCTTAGGTGCGCGGTCTATGTCGGCAGTTTTGATGCATTCCTCGTGGAAAAGGGCGGAGCCCACATGCAGGATAGGGAAGCGCTGTCGTGAAGTGCGGGTTGAGGCAGTCTACTCGATCAAAACTCGCCCCGTTCGTGCCTCCGCTGTTAGTGTCTGGTAATCTCCGGCTTGCGCGGGCGGAGATCAAAGTAGCGGCTGACGCTCCCGCGGGCAGAGCAGTGACATGAGCATCCCACGCGACAACTATGTCGGGGAGCCCGACTATCCAGCGCCCTGGACGACGAAGCAGCCGCGCGAAGGTTTGCGTGATCTTGACGAGGCAAAGATCGTCTCGCTGTCGCCGGATGTTTGCCTGACGCCGGTCGGCTCTTCGGTCGTTCCTATTCCATACCCGATCGTCGACTATTGCGGGCATGACTCGGGATATACGCCTTCCGTCCGCTTCACCGGCAAGAAGGCCATGGTCATGCGATCCCGGACGACGCACGTCCATGGCGATGCGCCGGGAACGAGAAAGGGTGTCAAATCCGGCACCGTCGAAGATGTTTGCGAGCCGATCGGTCATGCCGACCAGGTGCGCGCCGAGAGTTCTCATGTTATCCGGCATCTCGACCGCTTCTGGATGAACAATCGGAATACGCAGGGCGAAGCGATCTTCGTGCGTGGGACGCAGACATATGCGCCGCTGGAAGACGACGATCCTGTGCGGGGATCGCTGCGCTGGAACGGCAGCGATGAAGGCAAGATCATGAGCGATGCCTCGCCGGAGCCGCTGGTGATGGGCGCACAATATGCGCAGGCAGCACCGGCGACGGTACCTCAAACGGTTCCTGCGCCAGTTCGACCCGCCCCGGTGCCGCGACCACCGGGGCAGGTCATCCGGCCGAATGTTCCACAGTGGAATAGGCCTCCACCCCGGCCGACCATCAAAGTCGGTAAATGGGTCGGAAGGCTCGGCCGATTTGGTAGGGCAATGACTGGTATCGGAGCTTTTATCGAGGGTATGTGGCCAACCTCGACGGCAATGCCGTGGTATGATGAAATGCCACAAGATGATTTCGAACGGGCGCTTTTCCGGAAGGCACGCGAACTTGAGGAGCAAGGCGTCGACGTTGATGACGTTCAGGAGTGGTTCCGATCCGAGCGCGCAGAGAACGCACGACGCCGGAGGCAGCAGGAGACAGAAGAACGGCAGCAACCGCAACCTCTACCCCAGACGCAGGGTGCGCGCGTTGATGAGGAAGGCTCACAACGTCGATGCATTGTTGGCCCCTACGAGGAGATCGAGCCGATATGTCGAGGCAATGCTCACCATATCGTTCCTGATATGGCCTATCGATTAGGGCGGCGACCTGCCAAATCCGAATATGATTCCACAGAGAATCGTATTCCCAACGCACCGACGCTTAACCAGGGGATGTCGATTTGTTTGCTAAGTCGGCAGCACGGAAGCGATAGCGAAGGATTGCATGGAATACTTCGACAACGGTTTGCAGAACTCGCAAGCCCTGTACCGGGGACAGCGCCTATGGGGGCAATATTAGCTGAAAGTATCAAAGTGATCGAGGATATTCCGGATTTGCCGGAAGAATGCAAAGCGCTAGCTACAGCCATGGCAACAGGCCAGGTCGCGTCAAAAACCGGATTTGCCGCTCCTGGGCGAACGAGGGAACGGCCACTTCCATCCGGCGATGCCGAAACAGTACTGAGAAGGGGACATTATTGATGAACGGCAGTGACTGGAAGGCAACAATTCAAGCCGCTGTGGCATTTGATGTCGACCGCTTTGCGATATGTCTTGGCGAGCTTGAATACGATGATCCATTTACTGCGATCATTTCCTATGATGGGCGATTTTCTCAGCCGTGGAGCAGAACGGATGTTCAGCGCGAGATCGTCGATATCAGCTATATGGAAGCCGATCCTACGGAAGGCCATGTACCGGTAGCGCTCAGCAACGAGGGCGACGTCTATGTGTTGAAGGACGAGCATGCGGAGCGATCGAAGATCCCCGGAGCTGGGATTCTCAGCGAAGATGCTGAGGGTTTTGGGGCAGTCCATACGCTGGTCGTAGATGGACATAGCCAATATGTCGTCGGGGATAGCCGTCAACTCTATCGCAGAGAGGGCTTTGGAACATGGCAACGGCTTTCTGCGAACAAATCCCGCGAGGACGGTTATGAGGCCGAACATTTTGGAAAGGCGATTTCCTTGGACGGTTCGCTCATCGTCGAAAGTGTTCAAAGACCTTATTCTGCACCAAGCGCTGCGCAGCTCGATCCCAAAAGCTGGGAAAATGTCAGCCCGGAGCAGTTCCTGAAGATGATGAAGGAGCAACGGTCCGAGCGCGTTACAAGGCCACGCATCCAACGCGTCTATCATTATCTCGACGGCGGTTTCTCACGATTATCCCTCCCCGAAGATTGCGTGATTAGAGGGCTATACCGCGACCCGGAGCAGCGCATTTGGCTTTTGGGCGTGGCAGGTCTGATCCTGCAGGGAACCATCGAAGGAGGATTTGAGAAGGTCGGCTTCCTCGGGGATACGGAAACGTTGTTCAGCGCCGCGTGGTGTCGTTCCGAGCTGTTTGCGGCCACAGACGACGGTCTTCGCCGATTTGACGGCCATAAGCTTGGCATCGTGAAACCCAAACTAAATTCCGCAGCTATAAACCGAAATATTCCTGCACCTCTGAAAATTCAATCTTTCGATAACACGCTGATATATTTCGACAGGAAGCATGGCGTGTGCAGGTGGGACGGGCAATCCTGGGATTGGTACGAGATCCCGCCGTCACTTCTGCAACGCGAGTTCAAAGGCTTGCCTGCCAGACAATAGGGCTCGTCTATCGTATCCTTGCAGCCATACCTGTTCATGGGCGGAAATCGTCAGCACAGCCACCGGGATGCGGAGAAGTCCCTGATCGCGATTTGAAGGAGGTACGACTGATCGCAGCGGTGTTTTTTGAGGCGCGAGGCAAACCCCACGTGGCCAGGAGGATTTCCGAGGCCGAAGCGGAAATTACCGCCACTGACGACGAAGATTTCGAGGAGCTTTACGGAGCATGGGAGCCGACGCTTTACGCTGCGGCTATGGCCGATGACCGATATTTTGCGCTTCTGGTCGGCGGCCCGCGCTGGGATGAACATGCCGCTCGTTGGCAGCGGCGGCGGGCGCGTTGCCAGCAAGAAGAAGTAGATGCGAGTGGAAGAGATTGAGCCTATCAGGAAAGTCTAGAGGTAGTGATAGCCAAGTTCATTGCCGGTGGGACCGAGGAGGAGCGAGTTGATCCCGGCAATGCTCCGATGTCATCATATTGCCCAGTGCATCTGTCGGTTCTAAATGGAGGCACCGTGAAGGATTATCAGGTAAGGCTTGCTTCAATCGTCGAGGATTTCGGTACTCCGCAGGGCGGGGAAGCGGCCGTCGATGTGGAGCGATACCGCGGCAGGGTTCCCGATGCGGTGATCGAGTTCTGGCAGCAGAACGGGACCGGGATCATATTGAATGGTTATTTCCAGTTCTGCGATCCCGACGCCTATGCATCGATCATGAAGTTTGTCTTTAGCGGCGATTCGCAGATTGACGCCGAGCAGACGCATGTGCTGGGCTTTGGCGCATTCGGAACGATCATCGCGTGGAACGAAGTTCATCAGAATGTGACCATCGATCTTGTGAATGGGCAGGTATCGTGCCAGGCGCTGGTCAACGGCAAGACCTACGATCCCAATATTGCCGTTACCAGCGAGTTGATGTTGCTCGATAGTCCGACATTCGACGAATACGACGCAGACGCCAAAAAGCTTTTTAAGCCGGCGCGTTCGAAGCTCGGCAAGCTCGGCGTAGGGCAGATCTACGGGTTCAGGCCAATCCTCGCGCTCGGCGGGAACAGGGCTCTGGCCAGCCTGACGATCTACGAAGCGTTGCCGCATATGGCGATCTTGGCGCAGGCGCATGAGCTGCAATTGATGGACAATGCTCCTTTCCCGCCGCAACCGGTACGCGTGATCGGAAGCTGATACCAGACGCCTGTTTGCGCACGTCGGAAGCCACAGGCTTGTGCGGGCCGGTTTGCCGGTACAAAGAAGAGGAGCTCCAGAATGGTCGGCCGTCCGGTCACACTCAAAGGCCATATGCATGTTTGCCCGATGGTTGATCCCGGTCCGCGGCCGCATGTTGGAGGGCCGGTGTCTTCGACTTCTCAATCCTTCGTCTGCGTCGAAGGCGTGCCGATCGCAACGGTGGGCGACAAGTGCACATGCACGGGCGTTCCAAGGACAGCCGGCATTACAAGCGGATCGTCGGTTGCCAAGATCAACGGCAAGAACGTCGCCCGCTTTGGTGATGCCTGCGAGCACGGGGGGCGGTTGGTCCAAGGCATCACCTGGCTGACGTTCGAATAGACTTAATCCTAACCTTTCCCCACGTCCCTCATTACGATTTACGGGGCATGAATGATCGCAGCAGAGTTTTTTGAGGCGCGAGGCAAACCCCACGAGGCCAGGAGGATTTCCGAGGCCGAAGCGGAAATTACCGCCACTGACGACGAAGATTTCGAGGAGCTCTACGGAGCATGGGAGCCGACGCTTTACGCTGCGGCTATGGCGGACGATCGGTACTTTGCGCTTCTGGTTGGCGGCCCGCGCTGGGACGATCCCTATACCATCATCCTGACGCGCGACGCCGAAGCCCAGACATTCTCGCTGGCCCGACGGCCGAAGCGCAGACTAAGCTCACGACAGCGCAAAAATCCTCACCTCGCGCCCGATACCCTGAAGCTCCGCCATCCGGGAGGCCGAGGTGATACCGCTGTCGCGGAGGATCTCTGAAACTTGGGCATCTTCGACGATCGCCTCCGTCGTCATGATCACATTGGGATCGGCAAGGCCCTGGACGCGGGAGGCGATGTTGACGGTCTGGCCGAAATAGTCCTGCCGGTCGTTCAGGTTGACTGCGAGGCATGGTCCCTCATGGATGCCGATCTTCAGGAGAAGGTCGTCGCTGCCGTGTTCGGCATTTAACCGAAGCATCGCCTCCCGCATCCTGAGTGCCGCCGCCACCGCGCGGTCCGGGCTCGGGAAGGTCGCCATCACGGCATCGCCGATGGTCTTGACGACCGCTCCGGCCTCTGTGGCGACGATCTCGTGAAGAACCCGGAAATGCGCGCGCACCAGATCGAAAGCGGCAAGATCTCCGACGCGCTCGTAAAGCGCGGTCGAGCCCCTCAAGTCGGTGAAGAGGAAGGTCAGGCTGGTGATCTTGAGGCGCTGGTCGACGTCGAGCGTGTCGGTCCGATAGATGTCCCGAAAACTCTGGTTGGTCAGCAGACGCTTGGCTGTCAGAAAAGCCCGCCTGCGGCCCAAGAGGTCGTGCAGCTCGTCTCCTGCGATGCAGACATTCGGCACCACCCTGCGATCGGTGTGGTTCTCGAGGGTGAGTCGCAGTGAGCCCGGGCGCAGGGTCAGCGTTTCGTTCAGCGCATGCGTCCGACTGATGATCATCGAGAGGTTTTGACGTTCGTCGGTGGGCTCGCCCTGCACGTCGATGAACTGCGCCGAGTGAGTAACCGCATCGAAGATGATCACGAACTGCGCCGGCAGTTGCAGGGAGACAAAGGCCTTCTCGCCCGGAGCCAACTCGATCATCTCCAGCTGGATGCGCGAAAACCGCGCTTCGAGATCGTCAGGCAGGTCGACGCCGGAGCTGAAGAAGATCTGGCGGTAGTACTCGAGCGGCGGTAACCGATCGGGGTCGTGGGCGGCAATCCTGCGCACGCGCGGGCTGACTGTGAACGTGACCTCGACCATCTCGTCGAGGGTTGGTTCGTATCCGGCCGCGCAGAGCGCGCAATGATACGTCTCGTGGACGACGGTTTTGAGGGTTGCGCCGCTGTCGAGGACGCCGCCGCATCCCGGGCAAAGGACATTCCAGGTCATCTCGAACGCGCCTATGCGGGCTGCATGGAGAAATGCGGCGATGGTTTTCTCTTCATCGAGATGGTGCTTATCGGCGAAAGCGAGCGCGTTGATGCGATTGAGCTCGCGATCCGAGCCATGCATGACGACGTTCTCGATGCACTCAACCGTCTGCGGGTCGGCCGCCTGTCGCAGGGAGGCAAAAAGGACGTCCACTTCGCTCATTAGACAAGTCTCCGTGTGCAGAACCCACGGCGGACGACGCCAGGGCCGCGATCATAACACGGGAGTTTCCTAATAGAAATCTATAGGCTCGGAGCTGCCTGCTGCCCAAGCGACTTGGACTGTTCATTTGTAGAGCGCCGCAACCAAGATCCCGCCCGCTTCGTCGCAAAATGGTCAATGACAAATCCGTGAGTGCTTCGAACCAATGACGGCATCAGTGCTTCCGGTTTGCGCCCTCATAATGGTCATCGAGCGCCCGTCACTGTTGCTGCAAAGCGGACCTGACGCAGTGACAACGCGGGTCGCAGTTGCGCCAAAACCGCCCCGAGCGGGTGATTAGATCACGAATTCCTCCTCGTACGTCTGTGGCTCGGGAACGACCGTAACCTCCACCGGAACGATCCAATTGGCTGCGTAGCTCTCGCAGTCGGAACGCTGGAGGTCGGGCTGCACGCACCCCGCCCCATCGATCGCGCGACATCGCAGTATATATCGCCCCACTTCTTCAGGGGTCCACATGTACTCCCACAAGCGCCATGCAAAGGGACGTTCTGTTTCGAGGAGCCTTGCCTCGCGCCAGCCACTGCCATCTCCGGTGCAGACCTGCACCTGTCGGATACCAGCCTCTCCGCTCCAGGCGGCTCCGAAAATCCGGTACGGTTGGCCGGCGATGAGACGCGCCCCCTGTACGGGACGCGCGATCTGCGCTTTGACCTCCATCTCCGAAAGGGGGACCAGCCTGGGTTCCCCGAGGTTGCGCTCCCAACGGAAATAGTCGCGCGCCTGCCAGTAGCCAAGGAACGGTTGTTCCACAACCGTGATATCAGTGATCCACTTGACCCAGGCCATGCCGAACCAGCCACCCACGACCGCGCGTAGCGGGTAGCCGTGATCGCGCGTCAACGGCTCCTCGTTCATCGAATAGGCAAGGATCGTGCTGTCAGCGATGGCCTTCTCAAGCGGTAAACTGCGCGCAAAAGCGATGGGGCCCGGCGAAGCCGTCTTCTTGTTCGTGTCGACGACGCCACTGTCTGCGCCTGCGAGCAGAACCTCACATGCGGTTCGCTTGACGCCCGCCATTTCCAAAATCTCGCGCAGAAGAACACCTGTCCACGCAGCATTGCCGACGGCTCCGTTCTGCCACTGCAACCCCTCCTTCGGCGGCTCATAGTAGACGCGCCCGTTGCCTGCACACTCGACGACGGCGGCGAAAGTCGTGCTCCGCATCGCCTTGATGCTGTCGAGGTCAAGTTCGATCGGCCGCTCCACCGCCCCGCCAACGCGCAATCTCCAGTCTCGCGCATCGAGGTGCGGCGACGGGAAATGGTTTCGCACGAAGAACTGCTCGGTTGGGATCAGCCAATCGGAGAGCGACGCAAACGGAAACTCGATATTCGGTGGGGATTTCTGTCGAACTATGAGACTGGGTTGCGGTGGTGTCGGCATCGTCCTCGTCTCCCCTTTCAAGAGCACAGCGTCGGCTCTCGGTCGCGCGAATTCCGGTACGATCACACCGCCCCTCGCAATGCGTCTGTCGCATTCCGCCTTCGGGCCGCATTCTAGCACATACCGCACGTTCCTCGGATCGACCTCGAATGGCAGCAAAAGGTCCGACGGCGGTCGCGCCCCTCAGCAGTCATTCAGCAACGGGATTCTCGTGCTAATAGCGGACGTTGTCCAGCGATCCGCAGTTCCTGGCTGCAATTGATCCTGTTGGCCACGGGTCGGGCTGAAGGATTGCAGTGAATGGGCGAAGCGGGCTTCCACCGTGCGCGACCCGAATGGCCGTGTTACGGTCCATTCTTGATCGAGAGAGGATGGCAACCATGGAAGCCGCAGAACTACGATATAATTGGGCTGATCCCGACGTCTACGAGACATTCATAGGGCGCTGGAGCGAACATCTGGCAAGCCCATTTCTCGCCCGTGCTAATATTGCTCCGGGCAGTCGCGTGCTCGATGTAGCATGTGGGACAGGTGTGTTGTCGAAAGCACTGGCCGAGGCGGGAGCGCATGTGATCGGCGTTGACGCATCGGAGGGATACCTGGAAGGAGCCCGCCGTCGACGATCCCACGCCAATATCGCCTATGAACACGGCGATGTCCGGCACATGCGGTTCGACACTAACTTTTTCGATGCGGCCGTTTCCACGCTGGCCCTGGACGTTATCCCGGAAATTGAACAGGTAGTTGCCGAGATGAAGCGCGTCACCCGTCCAGGTGGCGTGGTCGCGTCCGCCGTTACTCAGTTCTTGGGCGGCATGCCCGCCTTCGATCTCGTCATCAACACCGGCGCCGTGCTTGAGACCGACTTCGCCAGGCTGAGATCCATGCGGGCGGGGCGCCAGCTCTTCTGGCCGAATGGTCAGGCGACGTTGTGGCGGAAGATCGGCCTCGTCGACGTGACGGAGATTCCCGTTGTCGTGGATTGCGAGTATGCGTCCTTCGCGGATTATTGGGCTACGTTCACCGACGGCCCAGGCAGCATCACAAGCATATTGATGGCACTTTCGGACGACGCCCGCGGTTCGATCGAACAGCATGTTCGTGCCGGGTATCTGGTCGGCTTGCCCGATGGACCCCGATCATTTCCCATGATGTTCCGTGTGGTGCGTGGCTTGGTCCCAGCCTGATTCTGGAGAGCATGCAATGGGCGAGGGCTCGGTGTGGGCCGTTCTCAGACCTTAAACCCGCGGGTTGATCATCAGTTGTCGTTCCTAGGCAGCCAAAAGCTGCTAGGCCGCTTTCGGCCCCGGAGCAGACTTTCATTGCGCAATCCGTGCTTCCGGTTTGCGCCGGAAGCGGATGTTATGCGCGTTGCGGAATTTCCTGTTATGCCAACCGACGACGCAAAGGATCATTTTGGAGGAGAGGGCGAGTGGCCGAAATTCCAATCCGTTGTTTTGCTGTATCGGTCGTCGTCATCCGCAAAAGAACGGCTGGGTATGAGGTGCTGCTTTTACGCCGAAATCACACGCTGGTTGGTGAGTGGTGCCAAGTGGCCGGCGGCATCGAGGACGGCGAGAAGGCCTGGGAAACCGCGTTGCGAGAGGTCCGTGAAGAGACGGGCCTGATCTGCGACTTTCTCTATTCCGCAGATATCTGCGAGCAATTTTATGAGGCTGATCGCAATGCCATCAGCATGCTGCCCGTCTTCGTCGGCGTTGTGGATGCCGAGCAGACAGTTTTTATCAACGATGAACACAACGAATTTCAGTGGGTGTCATTTGCAGAGGCCATGGAGATGGTGCCGTTCGCTGGGCAGCGCCATGTTCTAAAACACATTGAGGCGGAATTCGTGAATCGGGAGCCCGTTGGGCATCTTCTCATCCATGAGATGTCGTGGAAAATTTAAGTTTTTTCGGAGCCTATGACCGGTTTGGGCCGGGAGCGCTCATGATGCTTCTCTGCGGCAAGTGGGTCTGAACCCAGGCCCGCCGGGAAAAGCGACGGGTTTCAGTTCCCCTTGTAGATCCGCTTCAGCGCAGCCAGCAGCGCATCCATCTCATCGCGCGAAAACAGGTCGATGAAACGCTGCTCGTGCGTGTCGATCAGCTTGCGCGCCTGTGCGAGCATGGCGCGTCCCGCCTCGGTCAGATGAAGTTCCTGGCGGCGGCGGTCTGCCTGGGAAGGCCGGCGCTCGATCAGGATGATGTCTCCTGCCGTCCTGGAGCATGATTTTTCAATGCCGGTTTCGCGTATTTCTGATGTCGTCATTCTGGCAGCGGGCCTCTCTGCCCATAGCTCATCGTCGTGCCTGACGCTCGCTTTCCTGTCGTCGCATTGCTGCCGGCCGGCCTGGAGACGCGTTTGCGAACGAATATGGCCTGATAGGTCTTTGATTTAACGAAGCTCAAACCAGTGTTGCCCTATGATTGGTTCGGTACATGTATTGGAAGGTGGATCCAACGCGGTGAATGGCATCTGGACGCAATTCGGTGGCAACCTGTCATTCGTGTGCCTGGCGATTTCGCTCTGGGCGCATTTCTCGATTCAATTTCAGAGTCGTTCGGTCACACAGGAAAAAATCGCCTTCGGACTCATAGCCGGCGGTGCCTCCATCGGATCGATATTGCTGGCCGTCGAATTCAATCCCGGCATTTATATCGACATCCGCTTTTCGCCGCTTGCATTGGCGGGCATGTTTGGCGGACCGATCGCGGCAGCCTTTGCGGCGTCGCTGGCGATGGTCTTCCGCTTCTGTGTCGGCGGCACGGCCATGATCGATGGCCTGATCGCAATTGCTGTCGCGACCGGGATTGGCCTGGCTGCCAATGCCTGGATCCGGAAGAGATCTCCCGAGCTGATGGACGTTGCGCTGCTGAGCCTCGCGCTCGGCGCCGCACTTATCGTTTTGATGGCGGTGCTTCCCACCCTAGTGCACGCCCGCGTATTGGCCATCATCGGTTTTCCTATGACCGTTTTGAACTGCCTGGCGACGGTTCTGTGTGGCTTCGTTCTGCTGAAGACGCAGCAATGGGAGCTGGAGCGAAGCATCTTGGTGACCGCGTTTTCGCAGTCGCCCGACTACCTCTACGTGAAAGACCGCAACAGCCGGTTCATCACCGTCAATGAAAATATGAGCCGCCTTTTTCGTTTCAGAACCACGGCGGAGATGACCGGATTGTCGGATTTCAATCTTATATCGCGGCCGCGCGCCGAAGAATTTTATTATCTCGAACAGCAGGTCATGGACACCGGGGTGCCCCTGATCGACTCCGTCGAGCGTATCGAAGACAGATACCTGCTCGCCTCCAAGGTGCCGCTGAAGGATAGGCAGGGACGGGTGATCGGCCTTGCCGGCGTCACGCGTGACGTGACGGAGCGGACTGCCCTGGAGCGGGAATTGCGCAAGAGCAAGAACCTGCTGTCACATGCGATGGCCGGCATGTCCGATGGCATCGCCATGTACGACAGCAAGGGTTTCCTCGTTTTTTGCAACGACCAGTACCGCACTGCCTTTCCGCTATCCGGGGACGCCCGCGTGGTTGGCGCGCATATCAGCGACATCCTTCGCCGCATTGCAGAAACCGGCGAGCGTACCGGCATTCCGGACAATGACCGCGAAGAGTGGATCAAGGCCGCCAGCGCCACGTTGCATAGCAACAAGGACGAAGAGGTTCAGCTTTATAACGGCGACTGGCGCAGCATCCGGACAAGGCTTGCGGAAGACGGCACGGCAATGGCCGTCGTCTCGGACATCACCGCGACGAAGCAGGCGGAAATCGCGCTGCGGCTGTCGGCGGAGCAGCTGAAGTCCCTTGCCGAGACCGACGGGCTCACCGGCATGGTCAATCGCCGGGCCTTCGACGAAGCTTTCGCGCGCGAGACCGCAGGCAGCGCCAGGAAAAACACGTCGTTCAGCCTTCTGATGGTCGATATCGACCGCTTCAAGGCCTATAACGACACTTATGGTCATCCCGCCGGAGACCAATGCCTGCGGGTCGTCAGCAAGTGTCTGCGCCAGTCCGTAAGCCGTCCGGCAGATATCGTCGCACGCTACGGCGGAGAGGAATTCGTGGTTCTGCTCCCCGCTACCAGTGCGAAAGGGGCAATGATCGTTGCCGAGCAATTCGCCCGTCTCCTAAGCCAGGAGAATATCGTTCATTCCGGCAGCGAATTCGGACGGGTGACCGCCAGCATCGGCATATCCTGCGCGACGGGAGCCACCCTGAGGATCGACCCGAGCCGCCTCCTGACCGAGGCCGATGCCGCGCTCTACGATGCCAAGACCCAAGGCCGGAATCGCATCCTGGCACATTCGCCTGAGGAACGGCATGCCATGAAGGGCGTCGGCTAGACCTTTGATAGGTTTTTCCTATCGAGCCATCGCCAGCGCGGCCTTGATGTTTTCCTCGCTTCGGCAATACAGGGCGCATGGACACAAAATTCATTGGTAAAAAATCGGCGGCAGCCGGCGGCTGGGGCGCTTTGAAGAGCTGTGGCAAGCAGTTGCTTCAAAGCGGCATGCCCATTTCAGGGGCGCGGACGATGCTGAAGGCGAACCAGCCGGATGGTTTCGATTGCCCGGGCTGCGCCTGGGGCGATCCGGAGCACGGATCGTCGTTCGAGTTCTGCGAGAATGGCGTGAAGGCCGTCGCCTGGGAGGCGACGGAGAAGCGGGCAACGCCTGCCTTCTTCGCGGAAAACACGCTGTCGCAGCTTCGTCAGCTGACGGACTACGAACTGGAACTGAACGGCCGTCTGACGCATCCGATGCGTTACGACGCGGCGAGCGACCGCTATCTGCCGGTCGCGTGGGAGGATGCCTTCGCCGAAATCGGAGCCATTCTCAAGGGGCTCGACCATCCCAACCGAGCGGAATTCTACACGTCGGGCCGGGCGAGCAACGAGGCGGCCTTCCTCTACCAGCTGTTCGTGCGCGTCTACGGCACCAACAATTTTCCCGACTGCTCCAACATGTGCCACGAGGCGAGCGGCATTGCCATGCGTCAGGCGGTCGGTGTGGGCAAGGGTACCGTGTTGCTGGAGGATTTCGAAGAGGCCGACGCGATCTTCGTGATCGGGCAGAACCCGGGCACCAACCATCCGAGGATGCTCGGCGACTTGCGCCGGGCGGCGATCCGCGGCGCGCGTGTCGTCGTCTTCAATCCCATCCGCGAACGCGGCCTGGAGCGTTTCTCCGACCCGCAAGACAAGGTCGAGATGCTGCGCGGCGGTTCGACCGATATCGCCAGCCTTTATCTGCAGCCGCAGCTCGGCGGCGACATGGCCGCGGTGCGCGGGATGGCAAAGGCTGTGCTGGCTGCGGAAGACGCAGCCGTCGCCGCCGGTCTGCCCTCCGTTCTCGACCATGCATTTCTCGCCGAACACTGCGCGGGATTTGCGGAATACCGGGCAGCGGTCGAGGCGACCAACTGGGCCGAGATCGAGGACCAGTCGGGACTGAGCCGGCAGGAGATCGAACGGGCGGCCGATGTCTACATCAACGCCGAGCGGGTCATCTGCACCTGGGCGATGGGTGTGACCCAGCATCTGCATTCCGTGGCGACGATCCGCGAGATCGCCAACTTCATGTTCCTGCGCGGCAATATCGGCAAGCTCGGTGCCGGCCTTTGCCCGGTTCGAGGCCATTCCAACGTGCAGGGCGACCGCACCGTCGGTATCAACGAAAAGCCGTCGGACGATTTCCTTGATGCGCTGGAGAAGCACTTCCGCTTCACCGTTCCCCGCGAACATGGCCACAATGTCCTTGCCGCGATCGGCGCGATGCTCGATGGCTCGGCTGAGGCCTTCATCGGGCTTGGCGGCAATTTCGCCCGCGCCACCCCCGACAGCGCACTCGTCGAAAAGGCGCTGCGGCGGCTGAAGCTGACGGTGCACATCGCCACTAAACCCAACCATTCGCATCTCATGCCCGGCGAGACGGCCTTCATCCTGCCGTGCCTCGGGCGCACCGAGATGGATCTGAACACGGCGGGCAACTCCCAGCTCATAAGCGTCGAGGATTCGATGAGCATGGTGCATGGGTCAGCCGGCATCAATCGCCCGGCTTCGCCGCATCTCCTCTCGGAAGTCGCCATCATTGCCGGCATTGCGCAAGCGACGGTCGGCTCCACCGTGGTCGACTGGGCAGAGCTTGCCGATGATCACGACCGCATCCGCGATCATATCGAGGCGACCATTCCAGGCTTCGAAAATTATAATGCGCGCCTGCGCAAGCCGCGCGGCTTTCACCTGCGCAATACGGCCGCCCATCGGGAGTGGCATACGCCGGCAGGCAAGGCGTCATTCTCTTCGGAAGCGCTTCCGGAGGAAACGGTGCATCAGCAGGCGCGAAAGGGCGAGGGGCGTTTCGCCCTGCAGACCTTCCGATCGCACGATCAATACAATACGACGGTTTACGGTCTCGATGACCGATATCGCGGCGTTTACGGGGAACGACAGGTCATCTTCATTCATCCCGCCGACCTGAAGGCGATGAATGCCAAGGCTGGTGACCGGGTCGACGTGGTGGGCGAGCATGATGACGGTATCGAGCGCATCGCAGCGGATTTCCGCTTTGTGCCGTATGACATTCCGCGAGGAAGCATCGCGGGCTACTATCCCGAACTGAACGTGCTCGTGCCGCTTGGCAGCGCAGGTAGGGAAAGCGATACGCCCACCTCGAAATCGATCATGGTGTCCTTCCGCCGGCGAAAAGCCGTGTGAGCGAAGAGGCGTCCGACGTCGATCGCTTTCTTGCCCTTGTCGCTGCGGCGCAAGGCAGGGATATCAGGCTGACATCCATACAGGCCGGTCTTCTGGTCGCCGCGGAATTGGGGATTGCGCGTGACAGCCGCACCTTTGCGCGCATGCTCGGGATCGCGCATTCTCTCGTGCTGAGGGAACTCAACGCCCTGGCGGAACGCGAGGGCGTGCTGCAGATCGTCAAGCGGGATTTGAGGACGATGAGAGTGTATTACACATTGCCGCCGGGTGACGAGACCTAAACCCCTTGCATTATCGCCGGATCACGCGCTTCCTGGTGTCGGAAGGGTATTCTCCGTATGTGTTTTTATAGACTGCGGAAAACCGGCCGAAATGAAAGAAGCCCCATTTGAGGCAGATGGCCTTCATGGTCTCCTTGCTCTCGGGATCGAGCAGATCCTGGCGCGCCGCACGCAGACGAAGGGTCAGCAGATAGGCGGCGGGAGAGGTTCCCCTGAAGGCACGAAAACCGGTTTCGAGCGCCCGGCTGGAGACGCCGGCGGCTTCCGCCACCTTCGTCATGGTGATCGGTTGATCGATATTGGCGTGCATGAATTCGATCGCCCTGCGGACATGCCGGGGCGCGATCAGGGCGGGGCCGTTCTCCAGGAAATGCGACAGCCGGTGCGGTACCAGGCGCACGACCAGATCGGCCAGCGCCTGCGTCATATGCGCCATGGCGATCGGCGACTGCAGCAAGGGGCCATCGTCGCGCATGCCTGAGATGATTGTCTCCGTAAGATTGCTGATCAGCCGGCCTTCCGGCTTGGACAGATCTAGTTCGGGCAACAGGTCGAGGGAGCCGCTGAACGGCATTTCGAACGTCTGGCCGATCGTCTGCAGGATGACGGGCCAGTTGATCAGCAATTCGTCGATGACGTTCGATTGCCCATGCATGATGACGCTGTCGGGCTCGAAATTGTTATAAAGAAGCAATTTTCCTTGCCCGGCCTCGGCGATGCGGGATCCATAAGTGACCCCCATGCCGCCGCTACGCGGCACGACGATCGACAGATACTCCGACGTATCGACGGTCGGCTCGATATTGAACTGAAACTCCGCCTCATGATAGCCGGTGAGCAGGACGGCCTTGTCACAGACGGAGAAATCCAGCCCCCAATGGAAGTCCTTGGCGCGGCCGACGGGCTCGGCATCAAATGCGCCAAAAGCGCCGCCCAGCGTTTCGACCATGTTGTCGAAGGACGAACCACTAAACCGAAATGAAAATGGGGCAGGGCTATTTTCAGTCATGCTGCTCCCATTGTTCGATCTGGCTGTTTCGGTGTGCTCTTTTCCACTGCTCGTAGGTGCCAGCGCGACGCGCGGCCGACCCGAATGTCGGATTTGTGCGCGTACCTCTGCCAGCCTTGCCGGTCGTCATGGATGGTCGTCCCCTGCCGCGGCGCTTCATCAGAGACCGCAGACGGTCTGGATGAGCGGAGCATGCCTGTATATTAGATGATTATAATTTATAGTGAAGCGGCTTGCCGGCGAGCCGGTGGATTTCCGGGCGGCATCGGCATCGACACCAGCGGCTTTCGGCAGCCGATGCAGTCCGAATTCGGGCGTGGCGGGCGTCAAAAAGACCAACCCGGTGAATGCATTATCGATCGTTCCCATCCAGCGCAGATTTGTCGCCCAGACGACAGGAGCTGACAGGACCCGCTGGAATAGGCAAGACGTCAAGCTGCCGGTTATGATGACAACCCGCTGATAAAACGATTACGCTAAAGGAATGAATCTACGCCTGTATCCGCCACGACACAGAATTAACGGCGGCGATCTTGCCGAGATGCACATCATTCTGAAGTCTATGGAGAACGCCCCATTCGAAGCCGCGCAGTCGCCCGCCGAAGGTTCTTAGTGGACCGCTTAAAGAGGGCCTTCGGCAGGCGACAGGCATGCAGGCATACGCACGGGATGGAGCGCGTATGTACGATCCCTTCCATCCTGTTGGGGGGTGATGGGATGGACGGGCTTGGCTTTGGGACCGCAAACCATCATGGTCTTGGTCGGGTTTCATCTTACTGTTCCTTAGCTATGGAGCAATTGTCGGGTCCCGATTTTGTCGGCCAATCGGCTTTTCGTGACGCAGTCTGGACTGATCTTGCGCAAAATGTATATGAACCAGCGCCGCTGAAGCCGCCTGTTCCGCGCAATGAACTGCGCAAAGTGGATAGAGATCTTTAGTTTCTCATTTGGCACGAAAGATGGAACGCCGGCATGATGCCGCCGGGCGCGATGCGTTCGTTTCTTTGAACTGAGCAATGATTTCTCAACACGCCTATGTCGACGTCAAGACTCTCTGTTTCCGCGATGCTCGCCGCGCCCGCGCAGGCCGATCAGCGAAAAACAGACGCGGTAAGAGTTTTGACATCGTGATCCCCGGCGTCGGGCGGCCGACATCCCAGTTCCGGAGATGGCGACGTGCCTCGCCAACGAAACGGAAAGGCGGCCGCATTTGGAGCGTCAAAGTGCGACCGAGAGGGCGCTGTCGCGTCGGGGAGCCACCTCCTGCGAGTTTACCATTGCGCCCGCGAGCTGGCGGAAGGTGACAAGCCCCAAGGCTTCCCCGGATGGTGAAACCACTCTGGCATCGTCGTGCGCCGCCGATGCCAGGATCCGGACGGCGTCTTCGACGGTCGTGCCTGATGCGATCGTCAATCCGCCTGGCACCGCACTGGAATGCAAGGATGTCATGACGGCATCGACCTGGATGACCCGGCCTCGATTGACCTCCTTGACGAAGTTGGCGATGTAGGCGTCGGCCGGACGCAGAACGATGTCCTGGCTGGTGCCTTGCTGGATGACTTCGCCATCGCGCAGGATCGCAATCTGGTCGCCCAGCCGAAGGGCTTCGTCGAGATCGTGGGTGATGAAGACGATGGTCTTCTTGATCTCCTTCTGAATGTCGAGAAGGACCGTCTGCATATCCGTGCGGATCAAAGGGTCGAGCGCCGAATAGGCCTCGTCCATCAGCAGAACCGGCGCATCGTTCGAGAGGGCTCGCGCCAGCCCGACGCGCTGCTGCATGCCGCCCGATAGCTGGTTGGGATATTTGCTCTCGAAGCCCTTCAGGCCGACCCGCTCCAGCCAGCCCATGGCGACGTCGACGGCTTTCGAGCGCTCCATGCCCTGCACTTCGCGGCCGAAGATAGTATTGTCGAGAACGTTCCGGTGCGGCAGAAGCGCAAACTTCTGAAACACCATTGCCGTCTGGTGCCGGCGAAACGTCCGCAATTCGGTCTCGTTCATTTTCACCACATCGACGCCGTCGACAAGCACTTCGCCGGCGGTCGGATCGATCAGACGGTTGATGTGGCGAATGAGCGTCGACTTGCCCGACCCCGAAAGGCCCATGATGACCTGGATGCGGCCCGAGGGTATCTCGACATTGATATCCTTCAGGCCGAGCACGTGGCCGTGCTTTTCGTTGAGCTCGGTCTTCGACAATCCCTTTTTGACGGCATCGACATGAGCGCCAGGATTGGGACCGAAGATCTTGTAGAGGTGGCGGATCTTGATGCCGCCGAAACGTTGATCAGCCATGGACGATCTCCCGATGCTTCTGGAGCCGTTTGCCATACGCCTGGCTGACCCGGTCGAAGATGATGGCAATGCCGACGATGGCAAGGCCGTTGAAAATACCCAGGGTGAAGTACTGGTTGGCGATGGCCTTCAGAACCGGCTGGCCAAGGCCCTGGACGCCGATCATCGAAGCGACGACGACCATGGCGAGCGCCATCATGATGGTCTGGTTGATGCCGGCCATGATGGTGGGAAGCGCCAGCGGCAACTGGACCTTGAACAGCTTCTGCGAGCTCGACGTTCCGAACGCATCGGCCGCCTCGAGCACGTCCTTGTCGACCAGGCGGATGCCGAGGTCGGTCAGCCTTATCATCGGCGGGATGGCATAGATGACCACGGCAATCAGTCCCGGCACCTTGCCGATGCCGAGCAGCATGACGACAGGGATCAGATAGACGAAGCTCGGCATGGTCTGCATGACGTCGAGGATTGGATTGATGATGCGCTGCAGCCGGTCGGAACGCGCCATCAATATCCCCATCGGAATGCCGATGGCGATGGAGAGCACGGTACAGACGAAGATCATTGAGACCGTCCGCATCGTATCGTCCCACATGTCGAAATAGCCGATCAACAGCAGCGTGACGAGACAGCCGAGGACGATCTTCAGGCTGCGGCTCGCAAACCATGCGATGACAAGGATGATTGCCGTAATGATCGGCCACGGCGTCTGCGTCATGAAGCGGTCGGCGGCGATCAGGAAATGCTGCAGCGGGGAGAAGAGGCTTTCGATCGCGTCGCCATAGCTGCGGGTAAATGCGCGAAAACCGTCATCGATCGCCTTCTTCAGATTGCGAAGGGCATCGTCATCCATATGCGGGAATTTATAAAACCATTCCATTCGGTTCCCCTTTTTTCTTCAAAGAGCCGTGGCAGTCTTTTTGATTTTATCGGCAGCGAGAGGCGGTGCGCATTAAGCGCACCGCGGTAGTCGGTGCTAGAGCATGATGCCGAAAAGTGTGAGCGGTTTTCGGACGACATCATGCTCTCACTATTTAGCTTAGAACAGGATTCAGATTTTAGGCCGAACAGGCCTAAAATCATCCTGTTCTAGAGAGCAGCTTCGATCTTCGCGGCTGCCTCAGGCGAGACCCATTTGGTCCAGAGGTCCTTGTTTTCTTTGAGGAAGTGCTTGGCACCGTCCTCGCCGGTCGCCTGGTTGTCGGTCATCCACGCCATGAGCTTGTTGACCGTGTCGTTGCTCCAGGAGCGCTTCGTCAGGTAGTCCATGACGTCAGGCCCGACCTTTTCCGAGAAAGGTTTTGCAACCAGGGTGACGATCTTGTCGACCGGCCATGCATTCGGCTTCGGGTCGGGGCAATCGGCGACGGTATTGCAGCGCTTCCATTCGGCGGCATCGTTCGGCACGCCGGCTTCCAGCTTGACCATCTCATACTTGCCGAGCAGCGCGGTCGGCGCCCAGTAATAGCCGGCCCAGCCTTCCTTGCGTTCGTAGGCCTTGGAGATCGACCCATCGAGGCCGGCAGCCGAACCGGTATCGACGAGGGTGAAGCCGGCCTTCTCGGCTTCGAAGGCCTTGAAGAGCTGCGTGGTCACCACGGTGCCGCCCCAGCCCTGCGGTCCGTTGTAGATGGCGCCCTTCTTCGGATCCTCAGGATCAGGGAAGAGTTCCGGATGCTTCAGCACGTCGCCGATGGTCTTGATGTCGGGATGGGCATCGGCCAGATATTTGGGAATCCACCAGCCTTGGACGCCGCCATCTGGCAGCGGAGAGCCGACCTGGACGATCCGGCCTTCTTCCGTTCCTTTCTTGACGACATCGGGCAGCAGGTCGATCCAGGCTTCCGGTGCGATGTCCGGCTGGCCCTTTTCGGCCATCGAGGTAATCGTCGGGACCGTATCGCCGACGGTGATTTCGGCCTCACAGCCATAACCTTCGTTCAGGATGAACTTGTCGAGGTTGGAGAGAACCTCCGCACTCTGCCAGTTCATGCTGGCAATCGTGACAGTGCCGCATTCGGCGGCGCTGGCGAAAGATGCCCCGCCGATCAGGCCGAACGTCAGACATGTCGATGCAAGTAGTTTTTTCATTCTCGTTCCCTCTGTTTAGCGGCCGATTTTGCCGAGCGGGGCGCCGCAGGACCCGCTCCAACGGTTGTCAGGAAACGTCTCCCATACTCACCGATTTCTTGAATGCCGCCGATAGTCCCTCCGCAACCGAAGCGTCGAACCCGGCCGCGCGCATGCCTTCGATGGCCGCCGCAGTGGTTCCGCGATAGCCGACAAAGGTTTGAACAACGTCATCGGGACATTCGTCGCGGCGCTCCAGCAAGCGGCCGGCGCCCGTGATCACCGTGTTGACGGCGCGGCGCGCAATCTCCGCCGGCAGGCCATTTGCGATGGCGTCGCTCATCATGGCGGCCGCGAGCAGTGCCGGCAATGCCGGTCCGGACCCGGAAAGGCCTGTGAGGTAATCGATGTCGCTTTCCCTTGCGACCTCGTCCTCAGATCCACATGCCTGAAAAATCGCGCGGACGAGCGCCCGGTCGTCTTCGGTGACATCGCTCGCGCCAATCCACGGCGTATAGGACTTGCCCACGTCGGCGGCGGCGTTCGGCAAAGCGCGGACGACGCGACCGGTCTTGTGGCGCTCGGAAAGTGCGCCCAGGCGGATGCCCGCCATGACCGAGATGACGAGCTTGCCGCCGGCATCGACATCAAGAGCATGCCAGTCATCAGGGCGGACGGAGAGAAGGATCACGTCCGAGCGGTCGGCAAGCGCCTGATTGTCGGTGGTCAAAAAAGAATTCGGGAAACGGCGCGGCTGCTCGCTGCGATAGGAGAGGGAGAGATTTCGAGGTTCGACCAAGCCGGCATCAAGGATCGAGCCGGCGATCGCTCCGCCAAGCCAACCGCTGCCGCCAATGATGCCGATCCTCAAGGAAACGCTCATCCCGGCCTTCCCTAACCCGGCCTGTAGCCATGCCGAGAGAAGAAGCGATCGAGCTCCCTCTGCTGCGGCACTTCGCCGGTGTAGATCGCGATATATTCGGGAATCCGTTTCATGCGGACGGCGAGTTCCTCCTTGGATTGCATGGAGATATATCCGATCTGCACCAGGTAAGTTGTTCGCGCTCGGACATCTGATGTCGCTTCTGGTAGCCCGAACCGGATAAACATCCGCTTCAGCGCTTCCAGCCGAAGCTGATCGGCTTGCCGGACCTCGGCGAGAATCTCGTCGGACTGCAGCGCCCAGCTGCGCACGGCGAATTCGAATCTGGCGTCGAACAGATCGTTGTTGAGCCAGCAATCGAAGACGTTGAGCATCGCCTCGGCGAGCGATTCCGCGTAGGCTTCGGACTGCTTGACGATGTTGCCGGTGTTTTTGTCGCGCCAGCGCGCCACGAGCCCGGCCAGCAGCTCTTCACGGTCCTTGAAAAACCAGTAGAAGCTCGTGCGCGAGAGGTTGAGCTTCTTCGCCAGCGGTAGAATTTTCACCGAATCCACGCCGGAATCCAGCAGCGAGTGGTAAGCTGCCTCCAGCCATCCCTCCTGTGATCCGCGCCAGCCAGTGTCGTTCAAAGCCTGATCCATGGGCTATCTCCTATCAAATTATCAAGCCGCGCACAAGAAAAATGTACATGAGTGTCGAAAATGGCGACCCAAATGTTTTCAATATTGACACGTATGTACATTGTGCTTAGCGTTCCTCTGACGTTTTAATCCGGAACCACGGCCCATGTCGAACGATCCCCTTCTTCAGCCCTATCAGCTCAAGCATTTGACTCTGCGCAACCGTATCATCGTGACCTCCCACGAACCGGCCTATCCGGAAGACGGCATGCCGAAGGAGAGGTATCGCGCCTATACAGTGGAGCGGGCAAAGGGCGGCGTGGCCTTGACGATGACGGCCGGCTCGGCCGCGGTTTCCAGGGACAGCCCGCCGGTCTTCAACAACCTGCTCGCCTACAAGGACGAGATCGTGCCCTGGATCCGGGAAATGACCGACGCCGTGCATGAAGAGGGGGCGGCGATCATGATCCAGCTCACCCATCTCGGCCGGCGCACGCGCTGGGACAAGGGCGACTGGCTCCCGGTCGTGGCGCCGTCGCATCAGCGCGAGGCATCCCACCGCTCCTTCCCGAAGAAGATGGAAGATTGGGACATCGAGCGCATCATCAAGGATTTCGCCGATGCTGCCGAGCGTATGAAGGCGGGCGGCATGGACGGCGTCGAGCTGGAAGCCTACGGCCACCTGATCGACCAGTTCACGTCTCCGCTCACCAACGAGCTCGACGGTCCCTATGGCGGCTCGCTCGACAACCGTTTGCGCTTCTGTCTCGATGTCTTCAAGGCGATCCGGCAAAGGGTGGGGAACGACTTCATTCTGGGCGTGCGCTACACCGCCGACGAATGTCTTCCGGGCGGTACTGGCAAGGCCGAAGGCTTCGAAATCTCTAGGCGCCTGAAGGAAAGCGGCCTCATCGATTACCTGAATGTGATCCGCGGCCATATCGATACCGATGCGGGCCTCACCGACGTGATCCCGATCCAGGGCATGGCGAATTCACCGCATCTCGATTTCGCCGGCGAAATTCGCGCCGCAACCAACTTTCCGACCTTCCACGCGGCGAAAATCCCTGACGTCGCCACCGCGCGCCACGCGATCGCCTCCGGCAAGGTCGACATGGTCGGCATGACCCGCGCCCACATGACCGACCCCCATATCGTCCGCAAGATCATCGAAAAGCGGGAGGATGATATTCGTCCCTGCGTCGGCGCCAATTACTGTCTCGATCGCATCTACCAGGGCGGGGCCGCCTTCTGTATCCACAATGCCGCCACCGGCCGCGAACTGACCATGCCGCATATCGTGGCGAGGGCAGACACCAAGAAAAAGGTCGTCATCGTCGGCGCCGGCCCGGCCGGTCTGGAAGCGGCGCGCGTCGCCGGAGAACGCGGCCATAAGGTCGTCGTTTTCGAAGCGGCGAACAATCCCGGCGGTCAGATCCGCCTTACCGCCCAAAGCGAGCGCCGCAGGGAAATGATCAGCATCATCGACTGGCGCATGAGCCAGTGCGAGAAATACGACGTCACCTTCCACTTCAACACCTGGGCGGAAGCCGATACCATCGAGGCCGAGAACCCCGATGTCGTCATCATCGCGACCGGCGGCTTGCCGCATACCGAGGTTCTCGCCAACGGCAACGAGCTGGTGGTCTCGTCATGGGACATCATCTCCGGCGACGTGAAGCCTGGAACCAACGTGCTGATCTTCGACGATGCCGGCGACCATGCCGGCCTTCAGGCAGCCGAGTTTCTCGCCAAGGCAGGCGCCAAGGTCGAGATCATGACACCGGACCGGTCCTTCGCGCCCGAGGTCATGGCCATGAACCTGGTGCCCTATATGCGGTCGCTGCAGAAGCATGACGTGACCTTCACCGTCACCTACCGCCTCGAAGCCGTCGAGAAGAGCGGCAACCAGCTCGTCGCCCATGTCGGCAGCGATTACGGCGGGATTGCCAGGCAGCACAGCTTCGACCAGATCGTCGTCAATCATGGGACCATTCCGCTCGATGAGCTCTATTTCGAGCTGAAACCCAGCTCGAGCAATCTCGGCGAGATATCGCACGACCAGCTTCTTTCCGGAGAACCCCAGTCCGTCATTCGCAATCCCGAAGGCCAGTTCCAGCTGTTCCGGATCGGCGATGCGGTCGCCGCACGCAACACGCATGCCGCCATCTATGACGGGCTGCGCATCGCGAAAGATATCTGATCGCAAGAGCGGACCGCTTGCCGGCCGATCGTCTCCGGAGGTAATGACATGAGTTTACGCAATGAAGGCCTGCAGATTTTCGTGGATGCGGCTTTCATGGCTTTTGACCAGTTCGCCAAGGCCCCGGAAGCCCGTCGCTCGGTCCGTCAGATTTTTGCGGCGCTCGAGCGCCCGGGAGCCGCGCGGGCGGGAGAGGGAAGCCGATTGCCCGTGTGCGCTCAGCTTGATGTGGCGCTCTCGATCGATACGTCCTATCCTTCGCTGACGCGATTGATCGACGGCTTCAAAGGCATCGAGCCAATGCTTGAATGGCGTCGGCGCACCAAGTATGACCACACGGCCAGCGACAATTTTGTCGATGGACATGCCAATGCGATGATCATCGGCCCGGGAGGATTGGAGGAGCGGAGCGACCTGTGGATCGGCGTGACGTTGATGGCGCCGCAGGTGCGCTATCCCGACCACGTTCATGCGCCAGAGGAGGTCTACCTCGTATTGTCCGAGGGAGAGTTCCAGCAGGGGGAGGGAGACTGGTTCTCGCCAGGTATCGGCGGATCCTTCTACAATGTCCCTGGCATCAGACATGCCATGAGGTCGCTCGACACGCCGCTCTTCGCCTTCTGGGCATTACTTGCCGAACGGCCAGCAGTTTAGAAATAAAGGGGGGTTGCCCATGAAGATACTCGTCCCAGTCAAACGGGTTGTCGACTACAACGTGAAGATCCGGGTGAAGCCGGATGGCACCGGTGTCGAGCTTGCCAATGTGAAGATGTCGATGAACCCGTTCGACGAGATCTCGGTGGAAGAGGCGTTGCGGCTGAAGGAAGCCGGCAAGGCCGAGGAAGTGGTGGTGGTGTCGATCGGTCCGGCCAAGGCCGAAGAGACATTGCGCACCGCCCTTGCCATGGGTGCCGACCGGGCGATCCTGGTCGAGACCGACGATCAGATCGAGCCGCTCACCGTCGCCAAAATCTTGAAGGCTGTGGCCGATGCCGAACAGCCCGGCCTGATCATCGTCGGCAAGCAGGCGATCGACGACGACAGCAACCAGACCGGCCAGATGCTGGCAGCACTGCTGGGCAGGCCCCAAGCGACCTTCGCCTCGAAGATCGAGATCGGGGATGGCAAGGCAACCGTGACCCGTGAAGTCGATGGCGGCCTGCAGACGATCGAGATCAAGCTGCCGGCGGTCGTCACCACCGATCTGCGCTTGAACGAACCGCGTTATGCCTCGCTGCCGAACATCATGAAGGCGAAGAAAAAGCCGCTCGACAAGAAGAGCCCTGATGATTTCGGTATCTCCACCACGCCGCGGTTGAAGGTGTTGAAGACCGAGGAGCCGTCGGGCCGCAAGGCCGGCGTCAAGGTCAAGTCGGTCGCCGAACTCATCGACAAGCTCAAAAACGAAGCCGGTGTGCTGTAATCAGGTTGGAACAGGAGCCATCATCATGACCATTCTTCTTCTGGCTGACCACGACAATGCAAGCCTTTCCGACCAGACCGCCAAGGCGCTGACGGCAGCGTCAAAGATCGGCGGCGACATCCACATTCTCGTTGCCGGCAAGGCGGCCAAGCCTGCTGCCGAACAAGCGGCCAGGCTTGCCGGCGTCTCCAAGGTGCTGCTCGCCGAAAGCGACGAACTCGCCAACAACCTGGCCGAACCGCTGGCCGACCTGATCGTCTCGCTGGCTGGTAGCTACGACACGATCCTGTCTGCCGCCACCTCGGTCGGCAAGAACGTGCTGCCGCGGGTGGCAGCCCTGCTCGATGTTGCCCAGGTCTCGGAGATCATCGAGGTGATCTCTGCCGATACCTTCAAGCGGCCGATCTATGCCGGCAATGCCATCCAGACGGTACAGGCGAGCGATGCCAAGAAGGTGATCACCGTGCGCACCGCCTCCTTCGCCTCTGCACCGGAGGGTGGCTCAGCTACCGTCGAGGCGATCCCGGCGGTTTCCGATCCGGGGCTTTCGACCTTCGTCGGCGATGCGCTGTCGGCCTCCGATCGTCCGGAGCTGACCTCGGCCAAGATCATCATCTCCGGCGGCCGGGCGCTGGGTTCGGCCGAGAAGTTCAGGGAAGTCATCCTGCCGCTCGCCGACAAGCTCGGGGCCGCCGTCGGTGCATCGCGTGCGGCCGTCGATGCCGGCTATGCGCCGAACGACTGGCAGGTCGGCCAGACCGGTAAGGTGGTGGCGCCGCAGCTCTACATCGCCTGCGGCATTTCAGGTGCCATCCAGCATCTGGCCGGGATGAAGGATTCGAAGGTGATCGTCGCCATCAACAAGGACGAGGAGGCGCCGATCTTCCAAGTCGCCGACTACGGACTGGTCGCCGATCTCTTCGACGCCCTGCCGGAATTGCAAAAGGCGCTCTAGCGGGGGAGACCGAACGTGGCGCGCGTCGTGGGACGTCCAATCAAACCTGGTGCCGACCTTCTTCTCAACGATGACGAGAAGCCGGCATACATACGGCTGCACGACATCGGGAGGGAAAGACGTTCGCGGCCGCTGCAGGAATTCCTCAATGATGTCGGCGGCCTGATGCTGTCGGCGGAGGCTCCTGCCGTCGCCAGTTTCGTCGCGGGCAAAGTTCTCCAGAGGTTGCTCAAGACCGGGAAAGTGCGTCCGGAGGGCGGGCCTCTTCCCGGCGCGCCCGAAGGGCTGGATGACGCCATCGGCCATCTTGCAAAATCGGGACGGAAATACGAGGCGATCGCCGGCCAGTTCCAGAGTCTCGCCGATAAGCTGCTCTGGAGACGCGGCCGCTCCGGTCCATTCGCAAGCCTGAATTTTGGCAATACGCACTCCCATGCGGTCTTGGTCGGTCCCGGCGGTATGGAGGAACGCGCCGATCTCAGGGTCGGCGTGATCTATATGGATCGCTACACAAGATTTCCCGATCATGTTCAGACGCAGCCCCGCGCCTTCATTCTGCTTTCGCCGGGCGAAATCCGCCTTGGCGATTCCGAGTGGTTCTCCGCCGGTATCGGCACGGTCTTTGCGAACGACGCCGGGCAATCCTTCGCGATAAGATGCACAGCTCGGCCGCTGCTGGCGGTCTGGTGCCAGATTGAGCGGGAGACGTGATGGGGTCCTTGGCGACAATGGGTCCGAGATGAACGAAAAGCGCGAACGCCAGAGCTTGAAGTCTCGGCGATAACGCAGCGAAGCAGATCGGCGAGAACCCGGTCGATCCGAATATGCAGCATCAGAATTCAATTTAAGAGGAAGGATATCAAAATGGACGTTCGCGCCGCCGTTGCCGTTCAGGCAGGAAAACCGCTCGAAGTGATGACCGTTCAGCTGGAGGGCCCGCGGGCCGGCGAAGTGCTGGTGGAGGTCAAGGCGACGGGCATCTGCCACACCGATGATTTCACCCTGTCGGGCGCCGATCCGGAAGGCCTCTTCCCGGCCATTCTCGGCCATGAGGGTGCTGGCATCGTCGTCGATGTGGGCCCTGGCGTCACTTCGGTGAAGAAGGGCGACCACGTCATTCCGCTCTACACCCCGGAATGCCGCGAATGCTATTCCTGCACCTCGCGCAAGACCAATCTCTGCACGTCGATCCGCGCGACCCAGGGCCAGGGCGTGATGCCGGACGGCACCTCGCGTTTCTCGATCGGCAAGGACAAGATCCATCACTATATGGGCTGCTCGACCTTTTCGAACTTCACCGTGCTGCCGGAGATCGCCCTTGCCAAGGTCAATCCCGACGCGCCGTTCGATAAGATCTGCTATATCGGCTGCGGTGTCACGACCGGCATCGGCGCCGTCATCAACACCGCCAAGGTCGAGATGGGCGCAACGGCCATCGTCTTCGGGCTCGGCGGTATCGGCCTCAACGTGCTTCAGGGTCTGAAGCTTGCCGGTGCCGACATGATCATCGGCGTCGATATCAACCCTGACCGCAAGGCATGGGGCGAGAAGTTCGGCATGACGCACTTCGTCAATCCGAAGGAGGTCGGCGACGACATCGTGCCCTATCTCGTCAACCTGACGAAGCGCCACGGCGACCTGATCGGCGGCGCCGACTATACGTTCGACTGCACCGGCAACACCAAGGTGATGCGCCAGGCGCTGGAAGCGAGCCACCGCGGCTGGGGCAAGTCCATTATCATCGGCGTTGCCGGCGCCGGCCAGGAAATCTCCACCCGTCCGTTCCAGCTGGTTACCGGCCGCAACTGGATGGGCACCGCCTTCGGCGGCGCGCGCGGCCGCACCGACGTGCCGAAGATCGTCGACTGGTACATGCAGGGCAAGATCCAGATCGATCCGATGATCACCCACACCATGCCGCTCGAAGACATCAACAAGGGCTTCGAGCTGATGCACAAGGGCGAAAGCATCCGCGGCGTGGTCGTGTACTGAGCCATGAAGACGATCTCGATCGAAAATTCTCATGGCGGCACCCAGGGCGTTTACGTCAATCGCTCAGACGCTTGCGACTGCGACATGACCTTTGCGGTATTCCTGCCGCCGCAGGCCAAAGCGCGGAAGCTGCCGGTTCTATGGTACCTTTCCGGTCTGACCTGCACCCATGCGAACGTCATGGAAAAGGGAGAGTATCGGCGTCTTGCCGCAGAACTCGGCATGATCGTCGTCTGCCCCGACACCAGTCCGCGGGGCGATGCCGTCCCGGACGAACCGGATAACTGGCAGTTCGGCAAGGGCGCCGGCTTTTATGTCGATGCCACCGAGCCGCCATTCGCAAAGAACTATCGGATGTACAGCTACGTCGTCGATGAATTGCCGAAGCTTATCGCCGCAGAGTTTCCGGTCGACATGACGCGACAGGGGATCTTCGGTCACTCGATGGGCGGACACGGCGCGATCACGATTGCGCTCAAGAATCCCGAACGCTTCGGCAGTTGCTCGGCCTTCGCGCCGATCAGCCGTCCCTCGGTCTCCGGCTGGTCAAGGCCGGCATTCCGGAAATACCTCGGATCGGATGAGACGGCCTGGCGGGCATATGATGCCTGCTCGCTGATCGAAGACGGGCACCGGTTCCCGGAATTCCTCGTCGACCAGGGGACGGCGGATAGCTTCCTGGAGGATGGATTGCGCCCCGAGGAGCTTAGGCAAGCCTGCGAGACGGCCGGCATCAGCCTGCGGCTTCGCATGCAGGAAGGCTACGGCCACTCCTACTTCTTCATTTCGACATTCATGGAAGACCATCTGCGCTGGCACGCGCGGAGATTGGGAGACTGATTGCAGAGCTTGGCCGGGCATATCGCAAACGGCCCAGAAGGGGAGGAGAAACCCATGACCAGCATAGCCATACATCCGGCAGTGGATTCAGGCTTTCGGGCGACTGACGCTGCTTTCGCAGGCGGGACGCTCGTCTGCAAGTGCGCAAGCAACCCCGTGAAGGTCAGGATCAAGAGCGACATTGCCCACAATCATGTCTGCGGCTGCACGAAGTGCTGGAAGCCCGAGGGCGCTGTCTTTTCGGTCGTGGCGGTCGCGCCGACCGAAAGCGTCGAAGTGCTGGAGAACAGCAACAAGCTCGCCGTCGTCGATTCCGCCGCCCTGATCCAGCGCCATGCCTGCAAGGAATGCGGCGTGCATATGTATGGTCCGGTCGAGCGCGAACATGCGTTCCAGGGATTGTCCTTCGTCCATCCGGAGCGCTTCCAGGAAGGCGGCTGGGCGAAGCCGGGCTTTGCTGCCTTCGTGTCGTCGATCATCGAAAGCGGCTTCGACCCCGCGAAGATGGATGCCGTCAGGGCGCAGTTGAGGACGTCCGGCCTCGAGCCTTACGATTGCCTAAACCCTGGCCTTATGGACTACATCGCAACCTGGGTCGCCAAGAAGAGCGGCGTCCTGGCCGCGTGATCGATGTCGGGGAGCGCCGAGCCGGCGCTCCCCGACAAAACCGCCGCTATCCAAGCATCGGAGCCTGGGCGCGCGTCATCGGCCACAACACCATTTTCGTTGACGATCGTGATCCGCTGGCGCACGGTTTTCAGATTCGTTGAATGCATTCAGAAACGGTGATGAGATGACTATGCGACCCGGGCAGCATCGACAGGCAGACGGCGCCGCGAAGCCCGCTGCCCGGCTCAAGGTGGGTTTCGTTCTGGCGCGATCGTTCACGCTGTCGGCTTTCGCGCTCTTCGTGGACACGCTGCGGCTTGCCAGCGATGAACAGGATCGTTCCGGCAGGGTGCTTGCCGACTGGCAGGTGATCGGCAGCACGCGTCACCTGATCACGGCGAGTTGCGGCGTCCAGGTCGCGCCGACGTCGGATTTCGTCGACCCGTCGCGCTTCGATTACATCGTCGTCGTCGGCGGCCTGCTGACGGTGGAAAATCCCGTCGACCAGCAGACCATCGCTTTCCTCAAGCAGGCGGATGCCAAGAAGGTGCCGCTGATCGGCGTGTGCACCGGTACGTTCATTCTTGCCGCGGCGGGCCTGATGAAGCGGCATGAATCCTGTGTGAGCTGGCTGCACTACAAGGAGTTCCGGGAGCGTTTCCCCGATCTCAACGTGCGTTCCGACCGGCTCTTCAATCTCGACCGCCAGCGTGGGTCCTGCGCCGGCGGCAGCAGCGCCGCCGACATGGCCGCGCTGTTGGTCAGGAAATACATCAGCCGCGATGCCGAACGAAACGCACTTGAGGTGCTGCAGATCGAGCGCGCCCGCGCAGCAGCGGACGTCCAACCCCGGCGCCCGCTCTATGACGATTATGACGATGCCCGCGTCAAGGCGGCGATGATCACGATGGAGCAGTTCGTCGACGGCAGCATGTCGATCGAGAAGCTTGCCTCTACGGTTGGACTCTCGCGACGGCAGCTGGAGAGAATCTTCATCGACAAGACAGGAATGTCTCCAGCCAAGGCCTATAGTCGCGTCCGAATGGAGCGGGCGAAGTCGATCCTTGCCCAGTCGAAGGCGCCGCTGATCGAGATCGCACTGGATGTCGGCTTCGAAAACGCCTCGCAGTTTACGAGAACGTTCAAGCGCACATTCGGGCAAACGCCTTCGCAGCATCGCGCGGCCGCTTCGAGAGCGCACTGAACGCGCAATCCCGCAACGTCTAAGTAGGTTCCTCGGGTGGTGCGTACCCAGCGCTCAGCGCTCGATGACCAGATCGCTGAGCGGCTTGGAGCAGCAGGGCAGGAAGAAGCCGGCGTCGATTTCCCTCTGACGAATTCCGCCATTGTGGTTCATGTCGACCGTGCCTGACGTAAGCTTCGACTTGCAGGTGCCGCAGACGCCATTCGCGCAGGACGACGGGATCCTGACGCCTGACTTCTTTGCACAAGAGAGCACGCTCTGGTCGCCGGAGACGTCGATGCTGCGGGCCTGCTTCGAGAAGGTGACCTGAAAGACCTTGGCAGCCGCCTCCTGAAACGCGGGGATCTCGGGTTCGTCGATGACCGCGGCGTCGAAGCTTTCCTCCAGGTAGTTCGAGCCGGGCACGCCGAGTTCGGCGGCAATGCCGCGCGCGGCGGCCATGAACGGGGCGGGGCCGCAGCACATCACGGTTCGCTCAGTGATATCGGGAACCGCAAGCCGCATGTAGTCCTTCGAAATACGGCCGGTCAGACCGGGCCAGGACGGCTCGCCGGCCACGGTCTCCGGGAGGAAATGGAGACGAAGGCCTTTCAGCCTGCGGGCGATGCAGGCCAGTTCGTCGCGAAAGATCAGGTCCTGCGGCGTCCGGCCGGCATGCATGAAGACGACGTCGGCGGGTTCGCAACCGTCGACGAGTTCCCGCAGAATCGACATGACGGGAGTAATCCCGGAGCCGCCCGACAACAGCAGAAGCTTACGTCCCGACGTCTCGGGCCTGACGAAGTGGCCGAGCGGCCCGTTCGCCTTGAGGGTCGCCCCGGGAACTAGGGTGTCATGAAGCCAGTTGGAGATCTTGCCGCCGGGAACGCGCTTCACCGTCACGGAGAAGGCGTTCGTCCGATGCGGCGAAGACGAGATGCTGTAGCACCTGTTTTCAGCCGCTCCATTGTGTTCCAGGTCGAAGAGAAAGTATTGCCCTGCCTTGAACGCGAACCGCTTGCCCTCGCGCGATGCGAAGGTGAAGGTCTTGACGTCATGGGTCTCCTGCTGGACATCAAGGCAGACGAGCGCGTCGTCTTCTTCAGGGTTCCATAGGTCGTGAAGGGCGGCCCTGGCTGCGGGCATCTGCGGGCTCCTAGTATCCATGGGCGCGCATCCGATCGATGTACCAGCTGGCGAACTTGTCGAGGTTCGTCTCGGAAAAGCGGGAGTAGGGGCCTGGCTGATAGGCCGGGTCGAGAGCGCCTGCATGGGAGCGCGCGACAAGATCGGCGTCCTGGTCCGTCGTCGCCACCCAGACATCCGTCAGCTTGTGGAGATCGTAATCCACGCCTTCGACGGCGTCCTTGTGGACCAGCCACTTGGTTCGGACCAGCGTCTTGCCCGCCGAGAGCGGAATGACGGTTGCCACCACGGCATGGTCGCCCATGAAGTGGTTCCAGCTGTTGTGGCCCCAAAGATGCGTGTCCCCGAGATCCTTGCGGGTCATGTGCCCAAGAAGCTTGGAGGATGCGGCGGTGGCATCGTGGGTCTGGGATTCGCCAGCGCCGGCGATGATCAGCCGCTGGGTGCGGAAGTTGGTGGCGCAGTCGGCGAGCCGCTCGACCGCCGCCGAGGGGAAGCCGTCGGACTCCCACGCCTTCGTCCGCTCCTCATACAGCCTGAAATGCTCCTCGGCCTGTTCGCGATCCTCCGGGCTCAGCGTCTCGGGGTCGAAGCCGAAGTCGAGATCGACGAAGGAGACGCAGAGCTCCGGATGGTTCGCGGAGCAATGGTAGCATTCGCGATTGTTTTCCATCGTGAGCTTCCAGTTGCCATCCTCGATGACATCCGTTTGGAAGGCGATCTTTGCGTTCCGGATGTCGTAGGGGGCGAGGCGCTCGATCATGGCCTGTTCGAGGAGAGTAATGTCCTCGGGTGGATTGTCGGAGAGGCAGACATAAATCAGTCCGCCGATCGACTTGAAAGTGACGGGCTTGAGGCTCCGACACTCCTTGTCGAAGTCCTTGCCCATGTGAGGCGCGTAGCTGAGCTCACCCGTCAGTTCGTATGTCCAGGTGTGATAGGGACAGACGAGTTTTGAGACGATCGTCTTGCCCGGATCGAGAAGGCGGGAGCCGCGATGGCGGCAGACATTGTGCAGGACGCGAATGTCTCCGTCGTCGTCGCGCAGAAGGATCAGGCTCGTCTTGCCGATATCGATCACCGTGGCGTCACCGGGTTCGGGGACATCGCAGTCGAGACCGACACAAATCCAGTGATTGTGGAAGAAGACGTCGATGTCTGCTTCGAACACGTCTTCTCTGACGTAAAGGCCGGCCGGCAGAGAGTGACCGTTGGCACGAGCGTCGAGAAGGGCAGAAATGGAAGATGGGAGCTTGTTTAGCATCAGAACCCCTTATGCGAGAGTTTCCCGAGATTGCCCTTGCAGTCCCGATGTTTCAACGGCATAAAAAATTAGCGTCGCATAAGTTTTTGTCATGCGATGAGGGGTTCTATGATGCATTTTAGAAGACGGATCCCGTCGTTGACGGCACTGGTGACCCTGGAGGCGGCGCTCAGAAAGAAGAGCTTCACCGCGGCTGCGACCGAATTGGGTGTCACCCAGGCGGCGGTCAGCAGGCAGATTGCATTGCTGGAGGAAGAATTCGGCCAGCCTCTATTCGTGCGCAAGCATCGAGCGATCGAGCCGACGGCGGCATGCATCAACCTCGGAGCCACGCTGGCCAAGAGCTTTGCCGATATTGCCGAGAGCGTGGAAGCGCTCCAGTCGCGCAGCCAGGACGTGTTGACCATAGGGGCGACCGTTGCATTCTCGTCTTTCTGGCTGCTGCCGCGGCTGGCCGAGTTTCGCCGTGCGAACCCCGGCATCCTGGTGCGGGTGATATCCCAGGACAGCCCGATCGCTCTCGACGACGGAGAAGTCGATGTGGCAATTCGATATGGTGTGCCTCCCTTCAGCGATAGCACCGTCATCGCCTCGCGCGGCGACGTCATCTGCCCCGTCTGCTCTCCCGACTATCTCAGGCGTCGCGGAGATGGCGCGCTCGGCTCCGCCGACGAATTCATCGAAACGGACGTTCTCGATCGTTCCTGGTATAGCTGGGCGCAGTGGTTTTCGCTGACCGGCGCCAACCTCGAGGTAAAGCCGTCGCTTCGGTTCAACCACTATACCGAAACCATCGCAGCCGCGCGCGCCGGGCAAGGGATTGCGTTGGGATGGCGTATGCTGGTGGGCACCTTTCTGGAGGATGGAACCCTGGTGCAGGTCGACGGCGGCGAGCTTGCCGCGGAGGATCGTTACAACGTGATCGTGCCCGTCAAAGCCAAGCGAAGCAACGCACGCGACCTTGCCGCCGCCTGGCTGACGGCATCATTGCACGGTTGATCAAGCCGTATCACAAACCCAGCCCCACGGTTGCCGTTCGGTGAACGCCTCTAGGGACGAAGGCGAAGCGATCTGCCAGTCCCAGGAAATCGGCCGCCAGGTGGATGACGGAAAGCCACATTTCCGTCCCCTGCAGGCTCGGTTCAGCACCATCGGCAAAGGGGAATCCTTCGCAATCTCGCCATCTATCCAACGCCCTCGATATGACCTTGCGGGCGATCGCCTCCCCGTCGGCCCGCCTGTAGTCGGTCTGCCGGGCAATTAGGAGCAGCGGATGAATCGTATCGAGCAGGTTGCACGCATTGTATTTTGCAGCACCGAAGCCCTTGTGGTTGCGGTAGTTGAGATGAACCGTTTCGAGCGAGGCGTGCGGGTGGGGAAGTGCCACGCCGAACTGGGCGTAGGTGCCGCGCGTCAGGCGGTAAAAGCCGTTCACCGGTTGAAGCCATCCTTCCGCCGCGGTCGGTTCACCCCATAGCCCAGAAACGCTGTTGGCATTGCGGCTCAGCCACTCGAAAAGTGTCTGCCGTGAATGCCCGATGCCGAAATACTTCGCATTGAAGTACATGGCGGTTCCGATCGCATCGACCACGCTTCCGGCGTGCCATGCCCGGGTCGACCAGGGCAGGGTGCTCAGCCATTCATCCAGCTCCCCGGCGCCGAGCTCGACCGCATGGACAGGTTGGCGTGGACCGGAACCAAGCAGTTCAAGCGCATAGCCAACCGCAAGGATATTATAAAGCGCCTTTGAATCATCCTTCAGCGCCTTGCCATGCATTCGCGCATGCTCTTCCGGGAAAAGGCCGGTCTCTTGGTCCTGTAGACCTTGGAGACGCTCGACGGTCTCCGCCGCATCGAGATCGGGCGGCAGGTGACCGAAGCCGGCAGCGATCTCGATGGCATCGCAGAGATGCCGGATCGCCGGTCTGCGGAAGCCGTCTGCTTCCATCGATTCATAGGATCCTTGCGTTTTCCAGCGTGCGAGGATCTCCGGCCATTGGTCTTGCGCTTTCTGACCGAGCCTCACCAATTGATCTTCGATGTCGCCAGTGCCGGTTTTTCGGGGCGCCGAGCCTCGGCTCCGCAGCACCCGGGCGGGCACGCCACCGGCAATCGACATGGCGGGAATATCTCCCGTGACCACCGCTCCGGCGGCGATCACTGCACCATTTCCAATTGTTGCGCCATCGAGGATTACGCAATTGGCGCCGATCCAGACATCGTCGCCGATCACGATGCCGATGCTGACGACGCCCTGGCGGTGTATAGGAATGGTCGGATCATCGAAGCCGTGATTGAAGCCGACGATCGAGGCATGCGAAGCGATCCGCACGCCATGACCGCACGTCACCGTACCGGAAACACAGGCATAGGGATTGATGGTGCAATCGTCGCCGAGTGTCACATGGCCGCGAACGAGCGCGTGCCCGGCGATCCAGGACCGCTCGCCCATCGTCAGGCTTTCGGTGAAGATCGCGGCGTCCTCGGCGATGTAGGACGTTTCGGCCAGCTCCGCACCGCATGATCGCCTGAGTTCCACCTTGCGGGCAAGGTGAGCCGGATGACGGAGGTCCGACGCAATGTGTTCCCAGGTCAGGTATCGAAGCCTGCGCGCTTCCCACTCTTCGCTCGCCGATGTTTGCTGGCTGCTGACGTGATCCATCCTGCTCCTCATTCCCAGGCTCAACCGCCGAATATTCGTCTGTCTTCAGCGACCCGTTGCCCCGCTGCATCAGACGGCCTGATCCGTTTAAAAGCAAGACTTCCGATAATGGTGGTGCAGCCCTCGTCGAAATGGCTCCAATTGCTTTCGCGCTGAGCCATCTGGAAACCTTGACGAATTATGCCGCGCTCAGAAGTTCAGCGCTAACCGGCATTCCCATATGAAAGCCCTGGACGCGGTCGATGCGAAGATCCTTGAGAAGGGTAAATTGTGCTGCGGTTTCGACGCCTTCCACCAGGATCGTATTCCCACGATTGCGGATGAGAGCAATCATGTCCTGAAGCATCGTCAGGCCGCGTGGGTTCGAGCAGTCGTGCAGGAAGGTTCTATCGACCTTAACCGTCTGAAACTCGATTGCCCTCAGCCAGGAGAGGCCAGCGAAGCCGCAGCCGAAGTCGTCAAGCCAGATCTCGACGCCGAGTGCCCGCAGATCGGCAATGCATTTAAGCACCTCCGACTGCATATCCATGTCCAGGCCCTCGGTGACTTCCAGGGCTAGTCGCGACCCGCAGACCCCGCACCGAGCAAGGATATCAGCGACACTGGCAGCAAAGCCGGTGGAACGTAGTTGTATCGGCGACACGTTGACGCTGACGATAGCCATGCGATCGGTCATCAGTATGTCCCGGCATGCCGTCTCGATCGCCCACCTGCCCAGTTCGAGGATAGCGCCACTTCGTTCTGCAATGGGGATGAATGTCTTCGGCGAAACCGCCGTGCCGTCCGGCATCCTGAGGCGCATCAAAGCCTCGACAGCTCTTGCTTTCCCGTTCGTCACGTCGAAGATCGGTTGGTACACGAGCGAGACAAGTTTGCGATCGATGGCGGCCGCCAGCAACGGGACGAGTTTACCAGCATGGTCGTCGGGGCGAGGCAATAACGGGTCAAAACTACGAATGCAGTTTCGGCCACTTGCTTTGGCATTGTAGAGAGCGAGGTCGGCTTCACGTACTATTCGTTCAACTTTCTCTCCAACTTTATCGCGGGTTAAGGCGACGCCGATGCTGACGGTTACGATCGACATATCATCTGGTCGCTCGTCATGAGCAATCGCAAGAGACTCGACTTCCATTCTGATCTTCTCGGCGAGAGTCATCGCGACCCTGGGGAGGGCAGCCGGCATGACCACGATAAACTCCTCGCCACCATACCTGCCGATCATGCCATCGGACGACTCTACAACCGCCTTCAGCGCATTGGCGATGACAGTCAGGCATCGGTCTCCTTCCTGATGTCCGTAGCGATCATTGAAGCATTTGAAAAAGTCGACGTCGATGAGGAACACGGAGAAGTCGCGGCGTTCGTCTTTCCAGGCGGCCCAGCATTCGTCGAGCCGCCGATCCAGCGCGCGTCTGTTGCCTATGCCTGTCAGGTAGTCAGTATGTGAAAGCTCGAGCAGTGACCGTCCGCGCTCGGACGCTTCCCAGTGCTGGTGGCGAGCCTCGGCCGCGTTCAGCAACACGTTTCGACGCTCCACGTTCAATCGCCAATTGACGAAAGACGTGAAGAGAAAGCACGAAATGTAGAACAGCCCAAAGGCGAGCTTGTAGGTTTGACTTGAAGGAAATAATGCCTCGATCGTAATAAAAAATGCGCATAGAACGAGGCCCGAGGTGATCACCGACAGCCGAAACGGGAAACTGAAAAAGAGGTTGGCGCCCATCATGAAGATGGCGCCGAATATCATGTAGTATGACATGGCCGTGACGTCGCGGGTGGCAATCGCCGGGTAAAGCCAGCCAACGTAGCCCACAAGCAGTGCGGCGGCGCATGTGATGTCAAGCCAGACGGTTTTCGCTTTTGCCAGTCGCAAGATTTCGAACGCCAGCAGAGCGATCGTTGCAATGACGAATCGCGCGGCGATCGTCACAGGGGCAACATCGGGGATCAGCCATCGGTCGGGAAGTGCGAAGGCCACATAAACGGCGACCGCGATCCAAAGGCCATGCCGTGAGCTCCGCCTTCGGACAGCATCATTTTCAGTTTTCAGAGAATTGAGGGCGTCGGCGAATGAAAAGCTGGCGGTTGATTCGTCACGCGGGACATTAGCGTAAGCCGCGATCATGCAAAAACACCGGGCTGACAACCATTTAAAGTATGTTGAAAAGTAAGCCATACTTCGGCGCCCTCCAAAATCGCGTTCGGCAACCTGCAACCGGTTTGTCTTATTGCTTAGCTTTGTTAGAGGGGCAGCATCCGACCCGCAAGAGTAGAATTACCCTTATCCCGCGTAGATTCTAGTCGCATCCTATTTCGAGGTTGATTATGCTTAACGCTATGTCAAAGGGGTCTCGAAATGGCACAAAGCCTGGTCTTGGACGGTGAAAGTCTTGTTGGGCCCGGCGAAATTCGTCGGGTAGCAAGGAGGGTTGCTGCGCCAGATCCCGGTCACCTGATCGTTGCAAGAGCCGAGCTTGCCCTCAGCCTTGACGTGTCGACCCGTCAGTTCAAATCCGGCGTCGAGCCTGATGCGATCATCGAGCGTCTGACCGACGCCTTGCATCAGATACGGCGGCGCTTTCATCCGGAGGTGTGGGACGTCATCGTTCCGATCGCGCAATCTCATCCGGTTGCTCACTATCTTCATCAAGATCCATTGACCCGCTGGTCGTTCGAAAAGCCGCGCGGCTATTCCGGCGACGCACGTCTTCTCGACTTCATCTATGGCCGACCTGAAATCGAGAACGCCGTCGCATCATCGAGCAACTTGGGACGCTCGATCTACGCCTACACTCGAAATGCTTCGTCATCCGTCGCGGTAAGGGAGCGTCGAGACATTCTGGCTCGCCGCGTAGACGAAATCGCTTCGGCCCGGCCTGGTTCGACCGAAGTCCTCGCCATCGCCGCCGGGCATCTTCGTGAGGGGCCTTTGTCGCGCGCTCTGAGCGCCGGCGCGATCAGACGCTGGGTAGCTTTGGATCAAGACCCGATGAGCGTTGGAACCGTCGCCCGCGATTTCGCCGGCACGTCCGTCGAGGCGGTGAACGGGTCGGTCAAATCCCTGCTCGGTGGGAGGCATGCGCTGGGAATGTTCGATTTCGTCTATGCCGCGGGTCTTTATGACTATTTGCCGGACGCAGTGGCCGTAAAGCTGACCAGGAAGTGCGTCGGCATGCTTAAGCCTGGCGGCACCTTCCTATTTGCCAACTTCTCCCCGGAGACGGAAGTCGATGGCTATATGGAGACATTTATGAACTGGGCGCTGCTGTTGCGGTCAGAACGAGAGATGGGCTTGATCGCCAGTCAAAGCGTGACCGGGGCGGATGTGAAGGTGTCTGTTTGGCCCGGCTCAAACCGCAGCATTGTCTATTGTGAAATTCAAAAACCGCAGTAGCGGCACGTTGGCTGGAAGGGCTTACCGTCAGCGTCTACTCGGCCACCAAGGTCTCGCTGCGCCAGGTTCCACTGGACAACGGGGCGCAACATGCTGCGCCCCTTGCTCTTCGACGGTTACCGAAAGCTGTTCAGGCAGAGGCTCGAAGTTTCGTCGCCACCGTCCAAGGGCGTGGCTGCTCTCCGCCACGGCCTTTCAGCTGTTTAACGGCCGGGGCTAATCAGGCGGCCGATTGCTGTGTCCAGTGTGGTCGTGCCCTTCACCGGCTCGCCCTCGAACCGGATCCAGCCTTCGTTGAAGCCATCGATCATGCGCATCCGCGGGAGGGGGTTTTGCATGCCCTGGTCGGTGAAAATCTGCTCCCAGGTATCGCGGGCGACCGGCTCCGCCCGGACGGGTCTGCCGAGGATGGACGAGAGGACAGCGGCGATATCGTTGGGCGTGACGCCCTCCGGCCCCATCAACTCGATGACCTGCTTGCCCACCCACTCGTGCTGCAGCAGTTCTGCCGCTTTGGCTCCGACGTCGAAGACAGAAACCATCGGATAGGGTTGATCGAGCGGCTGCAGGAAACTCGAGAGGACACAGGTCTCGCGCGCCGGCGCGATGTCCCAGGCCGTGTTCTCCATGAACCAGCCGGCACGCAAAAAGGCGATCGGCATTGGCAAAGCAGATAACTTCTGTTCAACGAGACCGAGCTGGCTCAAGAGGTTAGGTTCTCTGGCCTGCGCGCCGATGGTGGAGAGGCAAACGACCTTGGCAGGACGAGACGAAAGAAGCGCGGTCTTGAGGGCCGCAATGACAGCACGCACTTCCGCAAAGTCGGGGGTTGGATCGAAGGTCGGCGGGATCAACAGAAAGACACCGTCGGCGCCGGCAAAAGCCTTGGTGAGCGCATCGGCGTCGGTCATCTCGGCCAAGGCCAGTTCCGCGCCTTTGTTTTTCCATTCCGCTGCTTTCTCCGCATTGCGCGCGACGGCGCGTATCGGCACCCCCGCCTTCAGCAGACGCGCGGCGACAATGCCTCCGACTTGGCCTGTTACTCCGGTGATCACAAACATGGCTAGACTCCTTTGCTGCCTGCACCGCCAGCAGGTTGGCGGTTTGTTATGCTGATCATGTCCTTTGGCAGCATTTGACTGAAGCGCGCTTCTGTCACATGATTGGTGACTAAAAATCACGGATGCCCGATGTTTGACGGACGATTATTGAATGGCGTGAGCGTACTGGCCGCCGTTATCGAGAGCGGAAGTTTCGCGCGGGCGGCGGAGCTAATGGGACTATCGGCGTCGGGTGTCAGTCGCGCCATTTCCCGACTGGAGGGGCGGATCGGTCTGCGGCTTCTCGACCGGACAACACGCACGATGCGGCTCACCGATGACGGCGCGCGGTTCTACGAACAGGTGGCCCCACTCTTGAGCGGCATCGAAGAGGCTGCGCAGACAGCTGTTGGCGCCAGACAGGCGGTGCGTGGCCGACTGCGAGTCAATGTCGACCCATATTTCTCACGCCTTGTGCTCGGCCCGCGGCTCGGCGCCTTCCTCGACCGTTATCCGGATATCCAGATCGAGGTCATCACCCGCAACGAGATCGGCGATCTTGTTGCTGATGGCATGGACGTCGCTGTGCGCTTTGGCGAGCCTGCACAGCGGTCGCTTATTTCGCGCCTGTTGATGCAGACGCGCGTGATCACGATTGCGGCTCCCGCTTATATCGAGCGACATGGTCGGCCGGGCCGTCCACAGGATTTGAGTGAGCATACCTGTATCCAGTTCCAGGACCCGCTGACTGCAAGGCCTTTCGAATGGGAGCTTCGGCGGGGTGAAGAGGTCGTCTCCATCGAGACCCGCAGCCGCATTTTAGTCAACGATGCCGGCACGACCTTGGCGACCTGCCTTGCCGGGATAGGCATCGCGCAGGTCTTCTCACTCGGGATGGCGGATTATCTGAATAATGGGCAGCTCGTGAACCTCTTTCCCGACTGGTCGGACGAAACATTCCCGCTCTACGCCTTCTATCCCTCGCGTCAGCATGTTCCGGCTAAGGTCAGGGCCTTTATAGATTTCTGCGTCGAGATCATCGAATTGACGGAGGCGCCTCGTCGAGCGCCTCTGCTGGCTTAAGCCGGCCGCGGCTTTCTGGTTCCGATATGGGCCATTGCGGAAATTCGTCCTATTGGGTTCTTTCATGCTTGGGAGGAAGCGATTTCAGATTTCCGGGCATGGAACCCTTGTCAGATGCGTTCTATGCGGACCGGATACTCGCCGCGCACCGGCAGCGGCTCGAAGCCATTGTCGAAGCGGCCGAGCCGGATCAGCCCGTCCCAGCGGTAATCCGCGTAGAACAGGGCCAGGTTGCCCCACGGTTTGAAGTAACAAAGGTCGCCCGGCTGCTCGTTTCCGAAAGGACCGCTGCCTTCTTCCGTGAGTTTGCGTGGCAGATGGACGATCTTCTCGTTCCTGCCATAATCCTCGATCTTGAGGTCTAGGGGCAGCAGGGAAGCGAGATCGCGCGCCGTAGGATTGTCATAGAGCGTCGCGGTCAGGGTCAGCTTGTTGAAGTCTATCCTGATCCTGACGTCGGTCGGCTCCTGATTGGCCGGATCGCGTCCTTCCTGCCCCCGAGCCGTCAAAGGTATGGCAGCGGCTGCCAAGGCTCCGCCCGGCAGCGCGCGACGACTCATGAACTTAAATCTCATCGACATAGCACGCCTCGCATCAGACAGGTTGAGCCGTGGGCCGGAACAGGATTTCGTTGATGTCGACATCGTCCGGTTCGTTCACCGCAAAGGCGACCGTTCGCGCGAACGTGTCCGCGCTGATTGCGATCTTGCTGACGAACTCCTCGGTGCCCGCCTGGATGTCCTTTTCGCTGATGTGGTCGAGGAGCTCGGTGCTCACTGCGCCGGGTGAAATGATCGTGGTGCGGATGTTGTATGGCTTTACTTCCTTCCGCAGCCCCTCCGAAAGGGCGCGCACGGCAAATTTCGTGGCGCAATAGACGGCCGCACCAGGATCGACCACGTGGCCGTAGACGGAGGACACGTTGATGATGTGCCCCGACTTTTGTGCCTTCATATGGGGAAGCGCTGCTGCGATGCCGTAGAGCACACCTTTGATGTTCACGTCGATCATGCGATCCCACTCGTCGACTTTGAGCCGTTCGAGCGGCGCAAGCGGCATCAGGCCGGCATTGTTCAACATCACGTCGATACGGCCGAAGGCGTCGACGGCCGTGTCGACGAGATTCTTGACTTGATGTCGGTCCGTGACGTCGGTTTGGACTGCCTTGGCCTTATGGCCCTTGGCGGACAATTCCTCGGCCAGCGCAGCGATCCGGTCGGCTCTGCGCGCACCAAGAACCACCGAAGCGCCGCGCTCGGCCAGGTGGCGCGCCGTGGCTTCGCCAAGTCCGCTGCTTGCGCCGGTGATGACGACGACTTTGTTTTCGATTCCTTGAGACATGATGATCTCCTTTGAGCTTCGGAAGGTTCAGGAATGGCGGCCGGCCAGGGCAGCGAGGGCAGCCGAACCTGCGAGAAGGCAGGCGGCCAGCAGGAAGGTGCTCCACCATCCCGCAGTATCGAACAGCATGCCGCCGGCCAAAGCGCCGCCGGCAATGGCGAGCTGGATCAGCGCCACCTGCAGTCCGCCTGCCGCTTCCAGTTCGCCGGGGACGATGGCGGCCATCCAGGTGTTCCAGGCGACCGGAATCGGCGTCGAGAAAAATCCCCACAGCACGAGCAGAGAAGCGGTCGCCGCCGCGAACGGCCCGAGCGCGATCAGCAGCAGGGCGAGGACCGCAAGAGCCGCCGGCAATCCGACGAGAACGAGGAGGAGGTGCCGGCGGGCGACGAAGCCGATGACGGAGGTTCCGGCCAGCCCGCCGACGCCAAGGCCGAGAAGCACCATGGACAGGACATTCAATTCCAGTCCCGTCACGCCTTCGAGGAATGGGCGAAGGTAAATGGACAATGCGTTCTGGCCGATAAAGGCCAGACCGGTCGCCGCCATTCCGATCGCCAATCTACGATTGCGCAGCAAGCCGAATATTCTAGCGACCGAGACGGTTGATGTCGCGGGCATGCTCGGCAGGACGGCCAGTTGCCAGATGAGCCCCGCAATTGCGATCGGCACCGTGATCAGGAAGGTGCCGCGCCATCCGATCAGCCCGCCAAGAAAACTGCCGAGCGGCGCAGCAAGGACGAGCGCGAATGCGGTGCCGCCCTGAAGCAGGGCAATGGCCTTGGGCAAGTCGCGGCTCGACGCCAGGCGTGCCAGAATGGCCGTCGACAGTGACCAGAAGCCGCCGATCGAAACACCGACCAGGACCCGTCCAACGAGAAAGACAAGGAAGTTGGGCGCCAGCGCAACCGCCAGGCTCGAAGCAGCGAGAACCGCCGTATAAAGCAAGACGACCGTCCTCCGGTCGATCTTCGTCAGGATTGCATTGCCGAAAAGACTAGTGGCAACCGCAAAAACACCGGACACGGTGATTGCCAATCCGGCTTGCCCCTCTGACACCGAGAGATCCCCGGCGATCGGGGTCAGAAGGCTCACCGGGAGAAATTCCAGCCCCACCAGAAGAAACGTCAGAAGCGAGAGACAGGTGACCGCGCTCCACCGGGTCGCCGCGCTTTCTCCCAGCGAGGTCTCATTCAATGTCAGCTCGATGCTCATGCATGGTCTCCTGTCCGGTGCCAGAGAGATAGCCGGACTGGTTTAGCGCGACTAGGAGTTATAATGTGAACGTCGTGATGAAGGAGATTCAACAATGCGGCGCGACGAGTTCACGGAAATGCGTGCGTTTCTGGAGGTGGCTCGGGAGCGGAGTTTCACGCGCGCCGCATCCAAGCTGGGGGTCACGCGCTCGGCGCTGAGCCATACGATCAGCGCACTCGAAGCCCGGCTCGGCGTCCGGCTTCTCTCCCGCACGACGCGTGATGTGGCGCCCACGGCGGCCGGCGCGCGCCTCGTGGAAAGCATTCAACCGCATTTCGAAGGTATCGCAGCGGAGGTCAGTGCCATCAGCGCACTGCGCGACAGGCCCTCGGGTCATATCAGGCTCGTGTGTCCCGACGATGCCGTCGACCTCGTGTTCCGTCCGAGGCTGCCGGCATTTTTGCGCGACTATCCTGATATCAGCGTGGAACTCATCGTCGACAACGGTTTCACGAATATCGTCGAACGCCAGTTCGATGCGGGCGTGCGGCTCGGCGAAGCGATTGCGCGCGACATGGTGGCCGTTCGCATTGGACCCGACGTCACTTACGCCGTGGTCGGATCACCCGAATATTTTGCGGCCCACACTGTGCCTTCGACCCCGCATGACTTGACAGACCACAATTGCGTCAACCTGCGGCTTCCGACGTCAGGCGCGCTCTATGCCTGGGAGTTCGAAAAGGATGGTCGCGAATTCAGCGTTCGCGTGGAGGGCCAGCTCGTGATGAGCAACATAGGACCGGCGATCAATGCCGCTCTCGATGGCGCCGGACTGTCCTATGTGCCGAGAGACCTCGTCCGGCAATATTTGGACAACGGTCAACTGACGGAAGTGCTCGCGGACTGGGCGCCGACGTTTCAAGGTTATCATCTCTATTACCCGAACCGGCGCCATCCATCCCCCGCTTTCTCCGCCTTCGTCGAAGCCTTTCGCTACCGGCAGAGGTAGCCTCAAGGGGCGCAGCCCGCTGCGCCCCTTTGCTCGCTCGTGGTTATCGAGCGCTGTCGATGATTGCGCCGCCGTCGGGAGCGAGGCTGTAGCCGGTGATGAACTGCGAATCCTTGCTGGCAAGGAACAGGACCACCGGGGCAATGTCCTCTTCCGGCGAACCGAAACGAGCGAGCGCATTCGTCGGCGGAGGAACCTCCTTTTCCGCAGCGCCCCAGGTGTCGGCGATCGGCAGGACGTTGTTCACGGTGATCTTGTCGGCTCCCCATTCGCGTGCCGCCGTGCGGGTCAGCGCGCGCACTGCCTCCTTGGCCATGTTGTAAGGGCCATAACCAGCCAGTCCGCTGGTGGCGGCCATCGAGGCGAAGTTGATGATCCGGCCTTCTCCGCTTTCCCTCAGGTGAGGATAGCAGGCCTGCATGAAGAGCAGATAGGCGATCGGCCCGGTGTCGAAGTTCCGTTGCAATTGCTCGACCGAAAGGTCGATGACCGAAGACGAGACGGCAGAACCATCGAAAGCATTGTTCACGAGAATGTCGATGCGGCCATATGTTGCGAGAACCTTGTCCACCGCGGCCGTGATCTGATCGGCTTCACCGACGTCGCAGACGACGGCGAGTGCCGTGCCGCCCGCTTCGACGATGTCAGCGACGACACGCTCGACGCTTTCTGATGTGCGCGATAGAATTGCGACCTTCGCACCTTCGGCGGCAAAGAGCTTTGCGGTGGCGCGGCCAATGCCGCGGCTTGCGCCTGTGACGATGGCAACTTTTCCATTGAGTCGACCCATGTGTATCTCCATTTGGTGGGGCTTGGGATCATCGAGACGTCAGAGCGCAGCGGCCTGGACGTAAGGGGAGGGCATGTCGCGGGCGTCGTTCTGCGTCACGAACGAGGTGACCAGCAGCGCGAGGCCGATCGCCGCGGGCAGGGCGCGGGCAGGTTTTCGAATGCCGATATGCGCCAGGCCCGACAGCAGCAGGTGAAAGAAGATGCCGGCATAGGCGAGATCGCTGAGCGGCACGCTGACACGTGAAAGGATCGCGACCGGGCCGAGAATCTTGATGACGATCATGAATGGAATAAGAAAGGGAGCCGTATATCCGAGTTCCGCCAGAACCTGGCGAACCCAGTCCCGTTTGGTGACATAGATTGCGGCTGAGGCGAGGTAGAGCACGGATAGAAGAGCCGTGCTGATCCAGTACACGTTAAATTCAGGCATAAGTTCATCCCTGTCGCTGCCCAGGCAGCAACATTCCTCTCGTCGAGTCTGTCTGTTTGCTTTGAGAGGCGCTTTTCCTGCGCTCCCTTGTGCATGCAGAGAAATGTCGCCTAAGGTTTATATTTGCAAGTAGGATGAATTACTTGCTGCTAGTATGGAAAACCAGACTATGGCCGATGGAATCAATATGCATGAGGAGATGCGGCGCGCATTCGCGCTGCTCTCCGGCAAATGGAAGCTGGAAATCATGTGGCTGCTCAATCAGCGCGTCTACCGGTTCGGCGAGTTGAGAAAGGCTATTCCCGGCATCACCCAGCACATGCTGACGGCGCAGTTGCGCGAGCTCGAAGCGGACGGTTTGATATCCCGCACCGTCTTTGCCGAGGTTCCCCCGCGCGTCGAATATGAGATCACGCAAAAAGCGCGGGGCCTCGGCCCCACGATGGAGGCATTGACGGCGTGGTGGAACGAGTACGGCAAAAGCGTGCCGGTGAGGCCGAGTACACGCGGACGGAAGGCGAGGGACGTCTGAACTGCTTGGGAGACAATTGCCGCTTTTGAACGGCTTATCCGTTCACGGTCACGAAAGGCTCGAACCGAACTTGTCCCAGCCTTCCTTGATCGTCTCCATCGCGACGTTGGTCGAGGTGTTGGCAACGTGGGGCAGTGTCGAGATGCGCTCGCCGAGGACGCGCCGGTAGCGGCCGATGTCGCGGGTGCGGATTTTCAGCAGATAATCGAACCTGCCGGCGATCATGTGGCACTCCTCGACTTCGCTGATCTTCTTGATGGCCTCGTTGAAGCTTTTCAACGCATGCTCGCGGGTATCGGAGAGCTTCACCTCGACGAAAGCGATGTGGTCGAGCTGCATTTTCGACGGATTGAGAACGGCCTTGAAGCCTTCGATATATCCTTCGCTGATCAACCTTTTGAAGCGGATCTGGCATGGCGTCTTCGACAATCCGACACGCGCGGCGAGATCTGTGATCGACAGTCTGCCGTCCTCGGCGAGCGCGGCGAGGATCTTTCTGTCGAACTGGTCCAATTCACTAAAGATGTCGGTTTCAGTAGCCATTTGAACTCTCGCGGGCGGATTAATAAGTTCATACAGCCTGGAAACTGTTGAAATCAAGTGAGATTGCGATTTGTGATTATGATAGATTATCTGCCGGGCAGAAGAGTGCTGAAATCGGTATCGGCGCCGCGCTCAACACGGGGATCGTACATGCACAACAAAGAAGCGGATGAAGACCGGGCGCCGGATCTGCTCGCGCACTACCGCCCGCTTGCGATCAGGGCCGTGGCCGCGGCGCTCACCCTCAAGCGCGCCAGACCGGATGCGCGCCCGCTGCGCGAAACGGAATATTCCGGCCCCGCCTTCACGGATGATGCACAATGGGACGACGAGCCCGGCATCTCATTCATCCGTTAAACCAGACATCGATTGATAGGTACTTTCATGTTGAACGCAGCGATCGACCCCGCCCCCTCCCGTGATCCCGCCGACGGCGCGCCGTTTTCCGGCTTTGCGCCGCCGATCCGGCCGCAATCCGAACTTCGCCAGGCCATTACGGCGGCCTATCGCCGCCCGGAAGCCGAATGCCTGCCGCCGCTCGTGGCAGCCGCGCGTGTCTCAGAGGCGAAGCGCTATGACATCCGCAGCACGGCCCGCAGCCTGATCGAGGCGTTGCGCGCCAAGCACAAGGGAACCGGTGTCGAAGGGCTGGTACAGGAATATTCGCTCTCCAGCCAGGAAGGCGTGGCGCTCATGTGCCTAGCCGAAGCGCTGCTGCGCATTCCCGATACCGAAACCCGGGACGCGCTGATCCGCGACAAGATCGCCGAAGGCAACTGGACCTCCCACATCGGCGGCGGAAAATCCATGTTCGTCAACGCCGCCACGTGGGGGCTTGTCGTCACCGGCAAGCTCACCTCGACGGTCAACGACCGCAGCCTCTCGGCAGCGCTGACGCGGCTGATCGCACGCGCCGGCGAGCCGGTCATCCGTCGCGGCGTCGATATGGCGATGCGCATGATGGGCGAGCAGTTTGTCACCGGTGAAACGATCGCAGAGGCGCTGAAGCGCGCCCGGCCGCTCGAAGCGCGGGGCTTCCGCTATTCCTACGACATGCTGGGCGAGGCTGCCACGACTGCCGCCGACGCGGAGCGCTATTACCGGGATTACGAAAAGGCGATCCATGCCATCGGCAAGGCGTCGGACGGGCGCGGCATTTATGACGGCCCGGGCATATCGATCAAGCTTTCGGCCCTGCATCCCCGTTACGTGAGGTCGCAGGCCGGCCGGGTGATGAGCGAGTTGCTGCCGAAGGTCAAGGCGCTGGCCGTTCTCGCCAAGACCTATGATATCGGCCTCAATATCGACGCCGAGGAGGCCGATCGGCTGGAACTTTCACTCGATCTCCTCGAGGAGCTTTGCTTTGCCCCGGAACTGACAGGATGGAACGGGCTGGGCTTTGTCGTGCAGGCCTATGGCAAACGCTGCCCCTTCGTCCTCGATTACATCATCGATCTCGCACGCCGCTCCGGGCGCCGGGTCATGGTCCGTCTCGTCAAGGGCGCCTATTGGGATGCGGAGATCAAGCGCGCCCAGCTGGACGGTCTCGACGACTATCCGGTCTATACCCGCAAGATCTACACCGATGTCGCCTACGTCGCCTGCGCGCGCAAGCTGCTCGATGCTCCGGATGCGGTCTTCCCGCAATTTGCCACCCATAATGCGCAGACGCTCGCCACGATCTATCGTCTGGCGGGTCCCGATTTCGCCGTCGGCAAATACGAATTTCAATGCCTGCATGGCATGGGCGAACCTCTCTACGACGAGGTTGTCGGAAAGGAAAAGCTGGACCGGCCCTGCCGCATTTATGCGCCTGTCGGAACACATGAGACCCTGCTTGCCTATTTGGTTCGACGCCTTCTGGAAAATGGTGCCAATTCCTCCTTCGTGCACCGCATCTCCGATCCGAACGTCTCAGTCGAGGCGCTGATCGCCGATCCCGCCGAAATCGTCGCAGCCATGCCTGTCGTTGGCGCGCCCCACGCGCAGATCGCCTCGCCGAAGGCTCTTTACGGCAACGCCCGGGCCAATTCCGATGGTCTCGATCTCTCGAACGAGGCCACCCTTTCGGATTTGGCTGAGGCGCTCGCCTCCACGGCTGCTGCCCCGTGGCATGCGCTTCCCCTCCTTGCCGACGGCTCTACGGATGGGGTGACGCGCGATGTTCTCAATCCTGCCGATCACCGGGATGTCGTCGGTACGGTGACCGAAGTGAAGGTCGAGGAGGCAGCGCGCATCGTTCGCATGGCTGCGGAGCATGCGCCACAATGGGCCGCCGTGCCGCCGGCCGAGCGTGCCGCCTGCCTGGAGCGGGCCGCCGACATCATGCAGGCCCGCATCAAGGTGCTGATGGGCATCGTCATGCGTGAGGCCGGCAAATCCGCGGCCAATGCCGTCGGCGAGGTGCGTGAGGCCATCGACTTCCTGCGCTACTATGCCGAACAGGCACGCAAGACCCTCGGCCCCTCGCATGCGCCGCTCGGCCCGGTCGTCTGCATCAGCCCCTGGAATTTCCCGCTGGCGATTTTCACCGGGCAGGTTGCCGCGGCACTGGTGGCCGGCAATCCCGTGCTTGCGAAACCTGCCGGCGTCACGCCGATCATCGCTTCGGAGAGTGTGAAGATCCTTCACGAGGCGGGCGTGCCTGTCGGTGCCCTGCAGTTCGTGCCCGGCAGCGGCCGTCTCGGCGCCGGCATGGTCGGGGCGGAGGAGACTGCAGGCGTGATGTTTACCGGGTCGACCGAAGTTGCCCGCATGATCCAGGCGCAGCTGGCCGAACGGCTGTCAGCAAGCGGCAAGCCGATTCCGCTGATTGCCGAAACCGGCGGCCAGAACGGCATGATCGTCGACTCCTCGGCATTGGCCGAGCAGGTGGTGGCGGACGTCATTGCCTCTGCTTTCGACAGCGCCGGTCAGCGCTGCTCGGCGCTCAGGGTTCTCTGCCTTCAGGACGATGTCGCCGACAGGACCCTCAACATGCTGAAGGGCGCCTTCCGCGAACTGACGATCGGCCGGACCGATCGGCTGAGCATCGATGTCGGCCCGGTCATCAACGACAGCGCCAAAACGGAGATCGACCAGCATATCGAGCATATGCGCGGCTTGGGCCGCAAGGTGGATCAGCTGCCGCTGCCCGAAAGTGCGGCGGCGGGGACCTTCGTTCCGCCGACGATCATCGAGATCAAGTCGCTGTCTGACCTGACGAGAGAGGTCTTCGGACCGGTCCTGCATGTCGTCCGTTTCAAGCGAAACGGCCTTGACCGACTGATCGACGACATCAACGCATCGGGTTACGGCCTCACATTCGGGCTTCACACCCGGCTTGATGAAACGATCGCGCATGTGACCAGCCGCATCAAGGCTGGAAACCTCTATGTCAACCGCAACATCATCGGCGCCGTGGTCGGCGTGCAGCCGTTCGGCGGCCGCGGCTTGTCGGGAACAGGCCCCAAGGCAGGCGGTCCGCTCTATATCGGCCGGCTGGTGCAGCGCGCGCCCGTGCCGCCGCAGCAGGATTCCGTTCATACGGACCTCGCCCTTCGTGACTACATCGTCTGGCTCGACAAGAAGGGCCTGTCGGGCGAGGGGGAAGTGGCGCGTGGGTATGCGAGCCGCTCGGCGCTCGGGCTCGAACGCGAACTCACCGGTCCGGTGGGCGAGCTCAATCTCTACGCGCTCCATCCTCGCGGCCGTATTCTCCTCGTGCCGCAGACGGAAGGCGGGCTTCATCGCCAGATCGCCGCAGCCCTGTCGACCGGCAATCACATCGTCGTGGACGCCGGTTCCGTATCGAAATCAGTCCTGGCGGACCTTCCGGCGGCTGTCGCCAGCCGGATTTCCTGGACATCCGATTGGGAAAAGGACGGGCCGTTCTCAGGCGCGCTCGTCGAAGGGGATCGCGACAGGATTCTGGCCGTCAATCAGAAGATTGCTCACCTGCCGGGTCCGCTGCTGCTGGTCCAGGCCGCGACGAGCGAGGAATTGGCGAGCGATCCCGAGGCCTATTGCCTGAATTGGCTGCTGGAGGAGGTGTCGACCTCGATCAACACCGCGGCTGCCGGCGGCAATGCAAGCCTTATGGCCATCGGCTGAGTGATAAGACGAGGGCGCAGAAAATATTCTCTCGTTGGCATGCATGTGACTTTGATCGTCGGAAAGGGTCGGCCGAAAGCCGGCCCATCCAATGGGTTTGCCCAAGCCTGAGAAAACGGCGGTCTTTCATGAGCAGCATAACCGTCCCCGGCAGCTCGTCCGCCTCCACGGTCTCCCGTGCGGTGCAGCCCTGTCCGGGGCCAAATCAGGCAGGTCGGTTGATGGTCATGCCGCCGCCTGCCATCCATCGCGGATATGGCGGTAGCCTTCGCGATAGACCGATTCCGGCGTCTCGGAAAAGTCGCGCCAGACCTTTGTCGCGGCGGCGAGCTCCTTGAGCGCCCGGCCGAAGGCCTCGATTGTCAGCCACCCGTCGTAGCCGCTCGCGCGTAGCGCCTTGAACGTCTCCGCCCAGGGAATGTTGCCGCGCCCGGGAACGCCGCGGTCATTCTCCGAAATATGGACATGCACGATGCGGTCACTGTTTCGCGTGAAGGCGCCGATGGGATCGGCCTCTTCGATATTGCTGTGGAAGGTGTCGTACATGGCGCGGATATTCGGATGTCCGATCGCGTCGATATGGGCCGCAAGGTCGTCCATCGTGTTGAACAGGTAACATTCGAAGCGGTTTAGCGCCTCAAGCCCGATCGTGACGCCGTGCTTTGCTGCATAGTCGCCGATCGCCAGTTGCGAGGAAACTGAACGCTTGAGTTCCGCCGTGCTCGGGCCACTCCCGGAAAATTTGCCGAGCGTCGAATGCAGCGGCCCGCTCAGCATCGTTGCGCCCAGCGCCTCGCTGCAGTCGATGGCCCATTTAACGTAATCGATGCCGCGCCTGCGGGTCGCAGCGTCGGGGGCGATCAGGTTCATCTGGGGGTCGCCCATGGCGGAAACGGCGGTCCGTTCCAGGCCGATCCGGTCGAGTAGCGCCCCCAGCCGCCGGTAGTCGTCGGGTGTGCCGGAAAAGATCGGTATCTCGACGCCGTCAAACCCCGTGTCCTTGATATCGCGTAACAGTGCCTCGTGTTTCCGGCCGACACTTGTCGTCCAGAGGAACATGCACATGCCGATCTTCATCTCCCCTCCCCTTGGCCCTGCGGCCACTGCGCGGCAGTTTCAACCGCCTTATCACTTTCCAGATCTGGTCATACCAAATCTTGGAATCTGGTCAAGCCAGTTCATGGCGCGCTTGAGGTGCCGGATTCGCGCCTTAGCAGCAAATTCAGCATTAAATATCGATCTGCAAAAGAAATATCGACGTTTTGGCCCGTCTTGCAGAGGGTGAAGAATTACGTTAGAGCTTTCAAATAACAAGAATTGGCCAAACCAGATCGTCGAAAGTCGCGAGGCTGGCCAAGGATAAGGTGACATCTTGCCGGCCAATTGGCGGTCGAGCGCGCCGCAACAGTCTAGGAGGACCTCATGCATCTTTCGACACACAACTGGATGCGGGCCGAACCGCTCGCCGTCACGCTGAAGCGCATCAAGAAATATGGCTATGAAAGCATCGAGATATCCGGCGAGCCGGCGCAGTACGACGTCAACGAGACGCGTACGTTGCTGAAAGAGCATGGCATCCGCTGCTGGGGCGCCGTTACGCTGACGCTCGGCGAGCGCAATCTTGCCGCCAGGGATGAAGGTCAGCGCGCCAGGTCAGTGGACTACGTCAAGAGCGTCATCACCATGGTCAGCGAACTCGACGGCGAGATCGTCACCCTCGTGCCGGCGACCGTCGGCAAGGTGGTGCCGGATGGGACCGAGGAGGAAGAGTGGACATGGGTGGTGGACGCCACCAGGGAGTGTTTTGCCCATGCGCAGAAGAGGGGCGTGCGCATTGCCGTCGAGCCGCTCAATCGTTTCGAGACCTATTTCTTCAACCGTGCCGCCCAAGCGCTGGCGCTCGCCGATGCCGTCAGCCCCGAATGTGGGGTGTGCCTGGATGCCTTCCACCTGAACATCGAGGAGGAAGACATGTATGAGGCGATCCGGCTCGCTGGAAAACGCCTGTTCGATTTCCACGTCGCCGATAACAATCGTTTTGCCGCCGGCCTCGGCCAGCTCGACTGGCCGAAGATCATCGGCACGCTGAAGGAGATCGGTTACGACGGCGCCGTCACCAACGAATTCGTCGCTCCGGTCGACCGCACGCCGGCCACAAAATATCCGGACATGGTCGAGCGCAACCCCGTCGATATTCCCCCGGAGCAACTGAAGTTTATCCAGGACCACGGCTCGAGCATTCTCACTGAGAAGTTCTACGACGATCAGATGCGGATCACCGCCGAGACGATCCTGCCGCTGATCAAGTAACGAACGGAAAGACATATGCCATGCGGCTCGCGGGCCGTGCGGGGCAGGGGATCCGAGACATGCGCATCAAGACCGTAGAGGCCTGGTGGATTAAAATTCCCATCGAGGCGAGCCGTCAGCACCGCAGCGACTTCGGCCGACTGACGACCTTCGATAGTGCGATCCTGCGGATCGAAACGGACGACGGCATCGTCGGGTGGGGAGAGGGCAAGAATGCCGCGGGCAGCGCGGGCACCTACGGCACGCTGGTACACATGCTCAATCACGAGGTGGGGCCGAAGCTCATCGGCCGCGATCCCGCGGACATCTCCACCATATGGGAGATGCTCTACAATGGCGTACGCCACGAGACGGCGGCGCGTTCGGGTCACACCATGCCCGAGATCGCGCGGCGCGGCCTTTCCGTCGCGGCGATCAGCGCGGTCGACATAGCGCTCTGGGACATTCTCGGCAAGTCGCTCGGCGTTCCCGTCTGGAAGCTGCTGGGTGGCCGCAAGGCGGACAGGTTGCCCGCCTATGCCTCGGGCGGTTGGGAGAGTGCGGAGCGGATCGGCGATCAACTCCGGTCCTATATCGCGGCCGGTGGTTTCAAGTCAGTCAAGATGCGCGTCGGTGCGATGGATCGTGCGCCGCATGTCTCGGCATCGCGCGTGCGGGCGGCGCGCAAAGCGGTCGGGCCCAACGTCGACCTGATGGTCGATGCACACGGCACGTATACTGTTGCCGATGCGAAGCGCTTCATCCAGATGGTTGCCGATTGCGACCTCGCCTGGTTCGAGGAGCCGGTGATTGCCGATGACAAGCCGGGCATGGCGGAGGTGCGCGCGGCCGGCAACGTGCCGATCGCTGCCGGCGAGAGCGAGGCGACGCGTTTTGCCTTCCGAGATCTTGCCATGCTTCGGGCCGCCGACATATTCCAACCGGACCCTGCCTTCTGCGGCGGCATTACGGAGGCGATGCGCATCAGTTCGCTCGCCAGCGCCTTCAATCTCCGTTTCGCGCCGCATCTCTGGGCCGGTGCGCCCTGCTTCTTTTCCGGCCTGCATGTGTGCGCGGCTTCCCCGGCAAGCTTCATCATCGAATATTCGCTCGGCGCCAATCCGATGATCCATGATCTTGTCGAGGACGCTGTGTCGGTGAAAGACGGTATGATAGAGATCCCGGACAGGCCTGGGCTGGGCTTCACGATCAATCAGCGGGTCCTGGAGACTCACGCGCAAAGACAGTGACGATGAAAGAAAATTCCCTCCTCTCCGATCTCGCGGCCCATCTTTTCTCGAACTCGAGCGGCAACGGCCGTACGCCTTCGGAGCGAGAGCTTGCGGAGCATTTCGGCGTCAGCCGGGGCCAGGTTCGCGAGGCACTGGCCATTCTGGAGGCAATGCGCATCGTCGAGCGCCGGGCCAAGTCGGGCATCTATCTGACGACCACGGAGGCGAGCGTGGAGGCAATGGCGCTTTTTGCCCGCGCCGGCGTGCCGCTTGATCCCATCCTGATCTACGAGACCGTGGAGCTTCGCAAGATCCATGAGATCAAGGCCGCGGAGCTCGCCTGCGATCGGGCGACGGAGGAGAATTACCAGCACTTGCGCGATATCCTCGCCGCATCGGAGGCGAAGCTTGCCGCCGGCGAGGGGCTGGCGCGCGAGGACCGGGATTTTCATTTGGAGATCGTCCGCGCCACCAAGAATAGCGTCTTCCATCGGGTGTGCAGCGTCTACTACGTCATGGGCGAACACCGCCTGCCGATCTATTTTGCCGACGCCGCCCGCAGCCGGCGCTCGCATGAGGAACACATCCGTATCTACGAGGCGCTGCTTGCCCGAGACGGCAATCTGGCCCAGGCGCTGATGAGCGCGCATCTTCAAGGTGCGGAAAGCTATTGGAAGGGTCTCATCGGCGGTCCAGCGACGGCTGCCGTATAGGCGTAACCGGCGGGAGGGCCGATGAGCTTCATCTTTTCCACACATCCCCTGCACCCTGCGGCCAAATCCATGCTTGAGGCTGCGGGTGATCTGCGCGTCGCTTCCGCGCCCGATCCCGAAACATTGCTGCGAGAAGGCCGCGGCGCGGGCATCGTCGTCATACGCGCGCCGATCCCTCCGGCCTTCTTCGAGGATGCGCCGGCGCTTCGCGCGGCGATCCGCCATGGTGCCGGGCTCGACATGGTGCCGATGGATGCGGCGACCCGGGCCGGCGTGCTTGTCGCCAACGTGCCGGGCGTCAATGCGTCGACTGTCGCCGAGCACGTCTTCCTCGTGACACTGGCCCTGCTTCGGCGCTTCCGCCTGATGGACCGCGAACTGCGTCAGAATGGCTGGGCGGCGGGCCGCGCCCAGTCGGATACGGCCGTCGATCTCGCCGGCCGCACCATGGGCATCGTCGGTATGGGTAATGTCGGCAAGGCGATCTTCAAGATCGCGAAGTTCGGTTTCGGCCTGGAGGTGGTCGCCACGAGCCGCTCGCCGGAAAGCGTGCCGGACGGCGCGCGCTTCCTGACGATCGATGAGCTTGTTGCGACGGCCGACATCGTGGTGCTCTGCTGCCCGCTGACGCCGGAGACGACCGGCTTGCTCAATGCCGGTCGCATCGGGCGCATGAAGCCCGCGGCCATTCTGGTCAACGTCTCGCGCGGCCCTGTGATCGATGATGCGGCATTGATCGAGGCGCTGGGCGATGGCCGCATCGGCGGAGCCGCGCTCGATGTCTTCGCAACGCAGCCGCTGCCGCTCGATCATCCCTATTTCGGCTTTGCCAACGTCATCGTCACGCCGCATCTGGCTGGCCTGACGGAAGAGAGCATGATGCGCATGGGAACAGGCGCGGCGAGCGAAGCCCTGCGCGTCATCAAGGGCGACTTGCCCGTTAACTTGCGCAATCCCGAAGTGGTAGAGCACTACCGCCGGCGCTTTCCCGCATAGCGCCTCGTCGCGCAACTCGAAATGCTCGCTGCCCTGCCGTGCCGCCGAGACCGCTGGCATCCTTCGGACCGATCAGGTCAGCCCGCGTGCCGCAGGCTTACACCGCTTCCGGCGTCAAACAGCACGACCTTTTCCGGATTCCACGAAAAGCGAACCTCATCCTCGATCCGAAGCGCCGTCTGTGTCGGCACGGTCGCGTGGATGAACTTCTCGCCGGTGCGCAGCGTCACGATCTTTTCGACACCATGGTTTTCCACGTCGTGGACCCGTGCTTCGCCGGGCGCGCCGCTGTCGAGATAAATGTCCTCGGGACGGATGCCGAAGGTGAGCGGGCGACCGTCTGTCGCGATCCCGTGTCCGTTGCCGAGGGGAAGCCGGTAGCCCTCGCTGGCCACTGCCTCGCCGCCGGCAAGCGTGCCGGCAATCAGGTTCATCGGCGGCGAACCGACTGCGCGCGCGACGAAGGTGTTGACCGGGTTTCGGTAGATCTCCTGCGGCGTACCCGTCTGCACCAGTTGGCCGTTGTTCAGGACGCCGATCTTGTCGCCCATCGACATGGCCTCTATCTGATCGTGAGTGACGAAGAGGAAGGTCGCGCCGAGGTTCATCTGCAGGTTTTTCAGCTCGGTGCGAAGTGCTTCGCGAAGCTTCGCGTCGAGCGCCGAAAGGGGTTCGTCCATCAAGAAGACCCGCGGCTTGCGCACGATGGCCCGGCCGATCGATACGCGCTGCATCTCGCCTCCCGACAGTCGGTCCGTCTTGCGGTCGAGCAGATGCTCGATGCGCAGGGTGTTCGCAACCCGTGCGACGCGCTCCTTGATTTCCTGGGGTTCAATGCGGCGGATACGGGATTTTAATGGAAATTCCAGGTTCTCCCGCACCGTATAGCGCGGGTAGAGCGAGTATTGCTGGAGCACCAGGGCTACGTCGCGCTCGGCGGCACCCCAGTCGGCGACGTCCTGCCCGTCGATGAAGATCTGGCCTGCGGTCGGCTTCTCGAGGCCGGCGATCAGGCGCAGCGTCGTCGTCTTGCCGGCGCCGGTCTGCCCGAGCAGCACGAAGAACTCGCCGTCGGCAATGTCGATGTTCAGGTTTTTCAGCGCCGTGTGGTTGCCGAAGGTCTTGGTGATGCCCTTGAGTTCGATATGCGCCATCAGAGTCTGATCCCGAGCGACGAACCGGTCGCCGTATTGAAGAAATGTGCCTGGGAGGGGTCGATGCGTGCCCAGACGGCTTCGCCGGGACCAGGCACGAAACCGCTCTTGGTGCGTGCCCTGATCATCTGGTGGCCGACTTTCAGGTCGACGATATCGTGCGAGCCGAGAGGCTCGATGATATGCGCCTCGACCGGCATGAAGCCCTCGCGGGCCTCCCGTGAAACGAGCACGCCTTCAGGCCGGACCCCGAGGGTCAGCTTGCCGTTCTCGGCCCTCGCGTCAGAGAGCCGGTCGGCGAGCACGGTGGGGAACTCGAAGCCGGTTACCCCGTCGCCGACCTGCACGCTGGTATGGCCGCCCGTTTCGCTGACGGTCGCCGGCGCCATGTTCATGACCGGGCTTCCGACGAACTGGGCGACGAACATGTTGGCGGGTTGCGCGTAAACCTCTTCCGGCGTGCCGATCTGCTGGAGGATGCCCTCGTGCATGATCACGATGCGGTCGGCGAGCGACATGGCCTCCACCTGGTCATGCGTCACGTAAATGGTGGTTGAACCCTGCTTGATATGCAAACGCTTGATTTCCGCCCGCATCTCTTCGCGCAGCTTCGCGTCGAGCGCACCGATCGGCTCGTCCATCAGCATGGCCTTTGGCCGTCGCACCAGCGCGCGGCCGATCGCGACCCGCTGCATGTCGCCGCCTGACAGCGCCGAGGGCTTGCGGGTCAGCAGACCGGTGATACGCAGCACACCGGCGATCTCGCGGACCGACGCATCGACATCGGCACGGCTCATCCGGGTCGCGCGGAGCGGGAAGGCGATGTTCTCGTAGACCGTCATGTGCGGATAGAGCGAGAAGGATTGGAATACCATGGCGATATCCCTGTCGGATGCCTTGATATGCTGCACCGGCTGCCCGTCGATCAGAATGTCGCCTTCATCGATCGTCTCCAGCCCCGCGATGGCGCGCAATGTCGTCGTCTTGCCGCAGCCCGATTGTCCAAGCAGCACGATGAATTCGTTGTCGGCGATGGCGAGATTGAGGTCTTTGATGACCTGGACGGCACCGAAATATTTCTGAATCGCGCGAAGTTCGATTTGCGTCATGAAGGGCTGCTTTCGTCTGGTTGCGCGTCCCGCGGGATTTTGGTCGTCACCATGAAGGCGATCAGTCCGACGAGCGTCATCGTCATGCCGTAGCGATGCAGAAACAGGTTCCACGGCTGGCAGAGCGCGATGATGCCAAGGATCATCAGATACTGCGAACCGGGTTCGAGATATTTCTGGTTCAAGGCGCGGAAGGTCATTTGCGGATCGCTCCGAAGCTCATGCCGCGCAGGAGATGGTTCCTGAGCAGGAAAGTGAAGATGGCGACCGGTAGCAGGAACAGGAACGTGCCGGAGGCGATCACCGTCCAATCCGGCAGGCCTGAGCCGACCTGGCTGGGAATGAAGGGCGGAGCCGTTTGCGCGCGCCGGTTCGTCATGATCAGCGCAAATGCATATTCGTTCCAGGCCGTGATGAAGCAGAAGACGGCGGTTGCGGCGATGCCGGTCGCCGCTTCCGGGATGACGATCTTGAAAAAGGCCTCCATCCGCGTGTATCCGTCGACGAGCGCGGCCTCCTCGTATTCCTTCGGAATCTCGTCGATGAAGCCCTTCATCAGCCAAACGGAGAAGGAAAGGTTGAAGGCAGTGTAGAGGATGATGAGGCCCCAATGCGTGTCGTTGAGCCCGACGACGCGGTACATGAGGAACATCGGGATCGCCACGACGACGGGCGGCAGCATGCGCGTCGACAGGATGAAGAAGAGAAGGTCCGCCTCCCCCTTCACTTTGAAGCGCGAGAAACCGTAAGCCGTGAATGTTCCCATGCCGACGGCCAGCACCGTGGACGTGATGGCGACGATCAGCGAGTTCATGAAGCGGTTCGGATAGCCGGATGGCTGCACCTCGCCGCGGCCGGAGCGGACGATCTTCTCGCCGCCGTCGAACACCATCCGCTCCCACCAGGGGGCGGCGGCATATTCTTCAGCGGTAGGCGCCCCGCGCAATTGCGAGCGCTTGGTGAAGAGCTTCACGAAGGGCGAGAGTTCCGGCTCGAAGAGCACCGTCGGCGGAATGGTGGTAGCGAGGTTGCGCGGCTTGAAGGCCGTCGAGGTGATCCAGTAGATCGGCGCCAGGAAGATCAGCGTAATGATCAATACGGCGGCGATCGCTACCCGGTTCAGCGCGCGTTCGGAGCGGGTTTGGACGGCAGCCATCTCAGCGCTCCTTCACTTTGTTGAGGTACTTGACGTAGATGTTGGTGATCGCAAGAACCATGATGAGCACGATGTAGGCGAGTGCGCAGGAACGCCCCGTCTGCCATTCCTGGAAGGCCATTTTGTAGAGCCGGATGGAGATCACTTCGGTCGTCGGTTGGCTGGTCAGGATGTAGGCGAGGTCGAAGGTCTTGAAGGCCTCCATCGTGCGGAAGATGATTGCGATCATCAGGATCGGCGCCACCAGCGGCAGCGTGATGCGGAAGAAGGTATAGAACGGCCCCGCCCGGTCGATCGCCGCTGCCTCGTAGAGATGTTTTGGCACGGCCGAAAGGCCGGCAAGCGACAGCAGCATCACGAAGGGCGACCACATCCAGATGTCCGTGATTGCGACCGCATAGAGCGCCATGTTCGGATTCGACAGCCACTCGAAGGAGCCGAGGCCGAGTGCGTAGTTGATGATGCCGAAGGACGGGTCGTAGAGCAGCTTCCAGAAGAGGCCGACCACGGCCATCGAGAGCATCATCGGCAGCAGCAGCAGCGTCGTCAAAAGACCCTTCAGCGGGATATCGCGGTTGAGCAGCATCGCGGTGCCGAAGCCGACGATCACCTGCCCCGTCACAGAGACGATCACATATTTCGCGGTGATGGCGAAATTCGACCAGATGAAAGGATCGTTCAGCAGCTCACGGTAGTTCTGCAGGCCGACGAAGTTGGCCGGCGCGTTCGTTGAGGCACGAAAGTCCGTGAAGGAATAGCCGAGCGAATAGATCAGCGGAAAGATGTTGAAGATGATCAGAAACAGGATCGTCGGGATAATGAAGAGATTGCGAATGCGGATGTCGCTCATGCCGCGGGAGGCGGCACGCGATTTCGTGTCCAGCGATGTCATGACTGCGGTTGCCAATCCTCTCCTCCTCCGAGAGTCGGCGCCGGATGCCGGAAAAGGCATCACGATGCGCGAAGTGAATTCCGGGCGCCGCGCCCTCTCGAACCGCGCCTTTGGGCGCGAGATGCAGAATGCAAACGGAGGGGCGACGGAGCCCCTCCGCTGATCGCGTTTGCTATTTATTGCGTCCGTATTTCTTGAATGTCGCGTTCCAGTCCGCTGCCAGAGAGTCGAGCGCTTCCTTCGCCGTGCCTTGCCCGGCTGTCACGAAGGGGTAGATGCGCTGGTTCATCTGGATCAGCAGTTCGGCATATTCAGGCGTTGCCCAGAAGTCCTTCACCTTGAACATCGTCTCGTAGAAGGCCTTGTTATAGGGTGTCGCGTTCTGAAATTCCGGCGATTCAAGCACCTTGGCGCTTGCTGTGTAGCCTCCGAGTTCGGCCCAGCGCTTCTGGGTCTCGTCCTTGATGAACCATTCGAGGAATTTCATCGCCTCTTCCTGGTTCTTTGAATAGGAGACGATCGATATGCCCTGGCCGCCGAGCGCTGCGAATTGCTCGCCGTTCGGGCCTGCCGGGTTGGCAAAGAAGCCGGTAACCTTGGCATTCGGGTTGGACGCCTCGTTCACCAGGGCCGGGAAGAAGGCAAAGTAGTTCATGCTCATCGCCGCCAGATTCTCAGTAATCGCCTGGTTGTTCTCGACGAAGAAGGACTTGGCCCAGCCCGGAGGCGTAAACCCGTAGAGCTCGCGATACAGTTCGAGCGCCTTGACGTTCTTCTCGGAATTGATGATGCCGTCGACCTTGTAGCTCTGGTAGTCGCCGAGTTCGCCTCCAAAGGAGAAGATCGCGTTCTCGACACCCATGACGAGACCGTCATAGGAGTTGTCGGTATAGATGGCGATTCCGTAGCGCTTCTGGTCGGGACGGTGGAAGAACTCGGCGATGTCGCGCATCTCGGCCCATGTCTTCGGCGGGGCGAGGTCGTAGCCGTATTTGGCCTTGAACGCCTCCATCTCCTTGGGATCTTCGAACCAGTCCTTGCGGTAGGACCAGCCGACGGCGTCGCCTTCGGCCGGAACTGACCAGTACTTTTTCGAGTTCGCCGGATATTCGGCGTAGTATTTCACTGTTGCCGGGGCCATCACCTGGGTCAGATTGTGCTTGGTGAAGAATTCGGTCAGATCCACGTAATGTCCGGCTTCTGACGCTGCCCCGATCCACTGGCTGTCGCCGACGACCATGTCATAGGCTGACCCCTTGGCGTTGAACTCGGTGAAGGCCTTGGTCTGGAAGTCAGCCCATGGTGTGGTCTCGACCGTGACTTTGACGCCGGTTTCAGCCTCGTATTCGTTCGCGAGTTCCTGAAGGTAGTTTGCCGGGTCCCACTCGGCCCAGAAGATCGTCAGTTCCTGGGCCTGCGCGGACGTTCCGCAGGCCCACATCAATCCGACACCGGCCAATAGACCGGTCATAGTTTTGCGCATAACGTTTCCTCCCATTTATGCACGCTTCCCGCGTCATCGCGGGCCTCCCGATCCGGCTTCCCGATCCTCCTGGGTGATTTTCGTGCTGGGGTCCTCCCCGACCCTGGCGCGTTTCAGATCTCAAGCCTGAATGTTATTCCCTAATCTGGTAGTACCAAACGCCATTATCGTCAAGAGTGAGCCTCGGAGAGCATTTAGCAAAGGTTCGTCTTCCGGACTTCTAGATCTCTTCCCACAATTGCGACTCCGCTCATGCAGTCTTGTCAGGCGAAGTCACGTCTTGCTCGCCAATCCCGACCACATTTGCTTCATCTGGTCCAACCAATTGTTGGATTAATTTGAAGGTTCCCCACGTCATGCTTTGCTCTCCGCCTGCCGTAACGCCGTGTCAACAAGCGCCTTGGCGGCCCACTCGGCAACAGACTGCGCGCTTTCGGAGGTCAGGCCCCAGATATCCTTCAATACGATCAGCACCTCGACGCCGAAGACAAGCGAAAGCGCCTGCGCAAGGCGTTCCCGGGATTCGGGCGGCACGGTGCCCTGCAGGGGAGCCGTCACGCACTTGAGCAAGTCGACCCGGTGGCCGCGCGTGAATAGCGGCTCGTTGCCGAGCGTGCCGGCCTGACGCTGCGCCCACTGGTCCAGCGAAAGTTTCAGCGCCGCCTTGAAGGTGGCTTCGAACTCGTCGATGCGCGGCATTGCGGTCGCCAATAGGTCGGCAACGCGGGTGCGTGCATCCGGACTGTCCGACGACCAACTGAGTATCGGCCCCAGAGCCTCATCCACCACGGCATGCACGAGCGCGGCCTGGCTCGGAAAGTAGCGGTAGGCCGTCGCGCGCGAGACTTCGGCAGCCTCGGCGACTTCACTTACCGAGGGAGTGATGCCGGACTGCATGAGCCGCGTTGCCGTTTCAAGCATCAGTTTTCGCGTTCGGGCACGCGGGCCTCGCTCGGTCCTGGCTGTTTCGTTCTGTTGACGTGAGACATCCATATCTTTATGATACGCGCGTCTCACAAATTTGCAAGGGCCCATCGCTTTGCCCGGACGTGGGATATGCTGGGAGGAAACCCAACCGGTCTCGGAGGGGAAATGAAGCAGATCTACGTGGTCGGCACGGCCGACACGAAGGGCGAGGAGCTTGCTTATCTGGCCGCTTGCATCGAAGCGGCGGGTGGGGCTGTTGTCCGCGTCGACGTCGGCATCCGCGAGCCTCAAACCTCCGTCGATGTGAGGGCAGACGCGGTGGCGGCGTGCCATCCGGACGGGGCTGGGGCCGTTCTTGCCAGCGGCGACCGCGGAACGGCGGTCGAGGCGATGGGCATTGCCTTCGCGCGCTTCCTGGTGGAGCGCCAAGACATCGCCGGCGTCATCGGTATCGGTGGAGGCGGGGGCACTTCGATCATTACCGCAGGCATGCGCCAATTGCCGCTCGGTCTGCCAAAGATCATGGTCTCGACGCTCGCATCCGGCGATGTGGCTCCCTTTGTCGATGTTTCAGACATCGTGATGATGCCCTCGGTCACGGACATGGCGGGCCTGAACCGGCTGAGCCGTGTCATTCTTCACAACGCCGCCCAGGCGATCACCGCCATGTCCCGCCGGCCGGCTGAGGTGACTGCATCCAAACCGGCCCTCGGGCTTACCATGTTCGGCGTTACGACACCTGCCGTATCCGCCATGGTCGAGCGCCTCCGATCGGACTATGACTGCCTGGTCTTCCACGCGACAGGCACGGGCGGGCGGGCGATGGAGAAGCTTGTCGACAGCGAGCTGGTCTCAGGCGTGCTCGACATCACGACGACCGAGGTCTGCGACCTGCTGTTCGGCGGCGTCTTGCCCGCCACCTCGGACCGTTTCGGCGCCATTGCTCGCAAAGGCCTGCCCTATGTCGGCTCGGTCGGTGCGCTCGACATGGTGAACTTCTGGGCGCCGGAGACCGTTCCGGAGCGTTATGCCGGCCGGCTGTTTTACCGGCACAACCCGAACGTCACCCTGATGCGCACGACCTCGGCCGAATGCGCGCAGATCGGCCGCTGGATCGGCGACAAGCTCAATCTGTGCCACGGCCCCGTACGCTTCCTCATTCCCGAAAAGGGCGTTTCGGCCCTCGACATCGAAGGCGGTCCGTTCTTCGACCCACAAGCCGACGCCGCGCTTTTCGCCGCGCTCGAGACGACGGTGAAGCCGACGGCGTCGCGACGTATTATTCGCCTGCCGCTCCATATCAACGATCCAGATTTCGCCGAGGCCGCCGTCGCGGCCTATCGTGATATCGCCAACCCCTGAGAGACAAATCGATGCCAGTCATACCGCGCAGCACCATCCTCGAAAAATTTCACGGCATGATCGCAGCCGGCGTGCCGATCGTCGGCGGCGGTGCCGGCACAGGCATCTCCGCCAAGGCCGAGGAGGCAGGCGGTATCGACCTCATCATTATCTACAATTCCGGGCGATACCGCATGGCGGGCCGCGGTTCGGCGGCCGGACTGCTCGCCTATGGCAATGCCAACGAAATCGTCAAGGACATGGCGCTTGAAGTGTTGCCGGTCGTGAAAAAGACGCCGGTGCTTGCCGGCGTCAACGGCACGGACCCTTTCGTGCTGATGCCGCGCTTCCTCGCCGACCTCAAGGCAATGGGCTTTTCAGGCGTACAGAACTTCCCCACAGTAGGCCTCTTCGACGGCCGGATGCGGCAGAGTTTCGAGGAAACGGGCATGAGCTACAATCTGGAGGTCGAGATGATCGCCACCGCCCACGGGCTCGACCTGCTGACGACGCCCTATGTCTTCAACGAGAGCGAGGCTATCGCCATGACGACCGCTGGCGCCGACATCGTCGTGGCGCATATGGGGGTGACGACCGGCGGCACGATCGGCGCCACATCCGGCAAGTCCCTCGATGCCTGCGTCGACGAGATCGCCGCGATCGCCAAGGCGGCACGTTCCGTGCGCGACGACGTCATCGTGCTCTGCCACGGCGGCCCGATCTCCATGCCGGAGGATGCGCGCTACATTCTCGAGCGTTGCCCTGGCTGCCACGGCTTTTATGGCGCAAGCTCGATGGAGCGCCTGCCGGCAGAGGCGGCAATCCGCAAGCAGACGGAAGATTTCAAGACGCTCGCCATCGGCGCGGTCGTCTGAGGAGGGTTTCATGGTAAAGGACAAGTACTTCATCTATCCTGAGGATGTGAGCGCCTTCGGCTTCGACTGGGGCAAGCTGTCGCTGACTGTGGCGCCCGAGGTCAACGGCGCCAGCCGCTTTTCCGGCGGCGTCGTCGAGCTGCCAAGCGGCGAGGGCCATTCCCGCCACAATCACCCTGGCGCGGAGGAAATCATTTTTGTGATTTCCGGCGAGGGCGAGCAGATGGTCGAGGACGAGAATGGTAATCCGATCACGCAGAAGGTCGCCAGCGGCTGCACGATCTATATTCCGGAAAGTCGCTTTCATTCGACGAAGAACACTGGTGGCGGGAAGATGCTCCTCTTCGTGGTCTACTCACCGGCCGGGCCGGAGCTTGCGCTACGCGATTTGCCGGACTTCCGCCTGCTGCCGCCGGGCTTCTGAGGCGGCGCATCCATTTCTGGGAGGAAAGACAATGAACGACAATGCAGGGCAAACAAGGCAGGCCGCCGTGACGCCGTTCGATACGGCCAAGCTCGACCGTCTCATGGAGGAAGCCGGTATCGACGTCATCGTCGCCACTTCCAAACACAACACGCAATATCTCATGGGCGGCTATAAGTTCATCTTCTTCGCCGCCATGGATGCGATCGGGCATAGCCGGTACCTGCCGATGGTGATTTATGAGAAAGGCGCGCCCGATCACTCCGCCTATGTGGGCAACCGCATGGAGGGCGCGGAGCACCAGAACAATCCATTCTGGACGCCCGCCGTGCATACGGCGAGCTGGGGCACGCAGGACGCCGCCGGGCTCGCCGCCGAGCACCTGAAGAAAATCGGCAAGGCCGGTGGGCGCATCGGCATCGAGCCGGCCTTCATGCCATCCGATGCCCGCGACCTTCTTGCCTCTCGGCTGGATGGCGCTCGATTTGTCGATGCCACGCATGTGTTGGAGCGGCTAAGGGCGGTCAAGACGCCAGATGAACTGGCAAGGCTGAGACGCGCCTCCGAACTGATTACCGACTCGATGCTGGCGACGATCGCGGCGGCGCGCGCCGGCTCTACAAAGATGGAGATCATCGAGCAGTTGCGCCGGGAGGAAACGAACCGCGGCCTGCACTTCGAATATTGCCTGCTGACGCTCGGCTCCAGCCACAATCGCGCGGGCTCGCCGCAGGCCTGGGCCGAGGGCGAGATCCTGTCGATCGATTCCGGCGGCAACTATCACGGATATATCGGTGACCTCTGCCGCATGGGTGTGCTCGGCGAGCCGGATGCGGAGCTGGAGGACCTTCTGGCCGAAGTCGAATGCGTCCAGCAAGCGGCCTTCGCCAAGGTCAGGGCAGGGGCTGCGGGCAGGGAGATGATCGTGGCAGCGGAGGCCGAGCTCAAGGCCTCGCCGTCGGCGGCCTTCACCGACTTTTTCTGCCATGGCATGGGCATCATCGCCCACGAAGCGCCATTCCTCATGACGAACCACCCCGTCACCTATGATGGCATCGATGCCGACAAACCGCTGGAAGCCGGGAGTGTGATCTCGGTCGAGACGACGATGCTTCACCCGAAGCGCGGATTCATCAAGCTGGAGGATACGCTCGCAATCACCGATGGCGGCTATGAAATGTTCGGCGACCGTGGCCGCGGCTGGAACCGCGGCGGAGCGTGATTGCAGGCCCATTGCAAAAAGGTCCCCGGCAAATATCACCTGCCGGGCCTTTCGTTGCTTGGTGCCGTCGTCTCAGCTGTGGTGGATCTCTGTTCCCAGTACCTTCAGGCATTCGCGGATAAAGGCAGCGAGCGCCGTCCAGCCCTTGGCCGAAACCATCGTGCCATCGACATAGGCTTCGGTTGGCGACAGGTCGATATAGGTTCCGCCCGCCAGGGTGACCTCCGGTTCGCAGGCCCCAAGTGCGCCAACCTTCTTGCCGCGAACGACACCGTCGACCGCGATCAGGATCTGGACCCCGTGGCAGATAGTGAAGATCGGCTTCTTCTGCTCGTGAAAATGACGCACCATCGCCTGCACCCGCTTGTCGGTGCGGATATATTCCGGTCCCCGCCCGCCGGCGCAGTAGACGGCATGATACTGGTCGAGCTGGTCCTCGGCCTCGGAAAACGTCTTGTTGATGGTGACGTTGTGCCCGAGTTTTTCGGTATAGGTCTGGTCACCCTCGAAATCGTGCAGCGACGTCCTGAGGATGTCGCCGGCCTTCTTATCCGGGCACACGATATGCACCGTGTGACCGACCGCCTCCATCGCCTGCTGAAAGACGAAGATTTCGTACTCCTCGGTGAAATCGCCGGTGAGCATTAGGATTTTCTTGCCTGGCATGGGTTCTCCTCCTCGTTGTCAGGTCGGGCAGGCTCGTCCTTGCCCGGCGCGGTTGCTCAGATTTCGTCGAAGGCCGGCAACAGCCGGTCGCGCGAATGTTCGATATGGATGCGCATTGCCTTCGCGGCTGCGCCGGGGTCGCGGGCCGCGAAGGCATCGAGCAGCGTCTGATGCTCGGCGAGCGCCTCCTCGGTGACGCGGCGATGGAACATCAGGCGGAAGATATGGAAATGCGTATGCTGGAATGTCAGCATCTCGCGGATCAACTCGTTGCCGGCAAATTCCATGATGCGGTCGTGGAAAATAGCGTCATTGCGGGCGAAGGCCGAATAGTTCGCTCGTTCGTCCCTGTTGTCGCTGCGTGTCATCACGCCGGCGGCCTCCGTCAGGATGGCCAGCTTTTCGTCGTTCATCGCCTCGGCGGCCTTCGCAGCGCCGGCAGGTTCCAGCAGCAGGCGCAGTTCATAGAGCTCGTCGAAGCGGTGGCGCGTGATCTGCGGCGCGGCACGATAGCCGACGAGATGCTGCTTGACGACGAGGCCTTCGCCTTCAAGCCGGCCGAGGGCTTCGCGGATAGGGGTGTGTGAGACGTTGAATTCCCTGACCAGGTTGTCGACGGTGATGCGAGCCCCCGGGGCGATCTTCAATGACATGAGCTGGTTGAAGATTGCCTCGTAGACGTCGCCCGCCAGGCTGTTGGCGCGCGGTATCTGGGTTGTGCCCGTTGAGGGTTCCTTCGGTCTCGTCGAAATCATCTGCTGCCTTGCCTCTTGACAGGTTCAATCGCTAGCACGATGCTGCGGCCAAGACAATCCTATATCCTATACGATTTAATATAGGGAGGAAAAATCATGCGCATATCCGAAACGGCAGCGCTTGCGCTTGCCACCCGGCTGCTGGAAGAGCATGGCGCACCGCGTGACCATGCGGCCCTGCAGGCTCGCGTCTTGGTAACGGCCGAGATGAAGGGGCACCCCTCGCATGGCCTGTACCGGCTTCCGCGGCTGGTCGAACGGATCGAGCGCGGGGTCATTGACCCGCAGACGAAGGGCACGCAGCGCTGGCGCGCGGATGCGGTGCTGGAGGTGGAGGGTTCGTCGGGATTTGGCCCCGTCGTCGCGATGGCCGCGATCGAGCGGCTGGCGCCTAACATTCCGGATCTTGGCATCGGCCTTGTCGCCGTGCGCAATGCCAACCATCTCGGCATGCTCGCGCATTATGTGGAGGCCATCGCCGCAATGGGTTTCGTCGGCATCGCGCTCTCGTCGAGCGAGGCGCTGGTCCATCCCTTCGGCGGTACACGGGCCATGCTCGGCACGAACCCCATCGCCATCGCCGTGCCGACCGCCGAGGAACCGCTCGTGCTCGATCTTGCCACCAGCCTCGTGCCGATGGGCAGGATCCACCACCACGCGGCGACCGGCAGGCCCATTCCCGAGGGATGGGCGCGCGATGCCGCCGGTAACCCGACGACCGATCCCGGGCGTGCGAAGGCCGGCGCGATTGCGCCCTTTGGCGACGCGAAGGGCTACGGCCTCGGCATTGCTTTGGAGCTGCTGGTGGCAGCTCTTGCCGGCTCGGCGCTCGCGCCGGATGCGCGCGGCACGCTCGACAGCCAGTCGCCGTGCAACAAGGGCGACGTCTTCATCTTGATCGAGCCCAGTTTGGCGCCGGGACTGCCGGAGCGGCTGTCGACCTATCTCGATGCCGTGCGCGCTTCACCACCCGCCAGCGCCGGCGAACCGGTTCTCGTCCCGGGCGATCGTGCCCGCGGGCGGCGAGCGGCGGCAAGCCGCAACGGGTTCGAGATCGACCAGAGCCTCTGGGAAGACCTCAACGCGCTTTCGCGCCCACGCATTCTGGCCTTCGAGGGACAAAGATCATGAGCCTGTTTGCTGCCTTGAGGCTGCCGCGGGAAATCCTGTTCGGCGTCGGCCAGCGCCATGCGCTCGCGAGCGTCGCCAGCAGAACCGGCCGGCGCGCACTCGTCTGCACGGATGCGCGTTTTGCCGCAACGCCGGTCTTTGCGGAAATGATCGCCGCGCTTGAAGCAGCCGGCATTGTCGTCCTGGTGCATGACCGCACGCTGCCGGACGTGCCGCAAGATACGGTCGCTGTTTGCGTTGAGGCCGCGCGCGGTTTTGAGCCCGATATGGTGATCGGCATCGGTGGCGGCAGCTGTCTCGACATGGCCAAATGCGCTTCGCTCCTGCTCGCTCACGGAGGCGCGCTCGCCGATTATTACGGTGAGTTCAAGGTGCCGGCGCCCGTCCTGCCGGTCATCGCCGTGCCGACGACGGCAGGGACCGGGTCCGAGGTGACGCCGGTTGCGGTTGTTTCCGATCCCGATCGTATCCTGAAGGTTGGCATTTCCAGCCCATATCTCATCGCCGCAGCGGCGATCTGCGACCCGGAACTGACCTTATCCTGCCCGCCCGGGCTCACGGCGATTGCCGGTGCGGATGCGTTGACGCATGCCATCGAAGCCTTCACGGCCATGCGCCGCCCCGGCGATCCCGACCTCGCACAGCAGCATGTCTTCATCGGAAAGAGCGATCTCTCTGACCAGTTCGCGCTGCATGCCATCCGGCTCCTCAGTCGGAGCCTGGAAAAGGCATTCGTCGACGGCGCCGACATCGATGCGCGCGCCGATGTGATGATGGGCGCGCTCGCAGCCGGCTGCGCCTTCGGAACGGCGGGCACCGCGGCGGCCCATGCCGTGCAATATCCGGTCGGTGCCTTGACCCATACGCCGCACGGCCTCGGGGTTGCGACCATGCTGCCCTATGTGATGACATATAATCGCCGCGTCGCGAGCGCGGACATCGCCATTGTCGGTAGGGCGCTCGGCCTTGATGCCACCGGAGTGGAGGACGATGAAACGATTGCCGATGCCGCGATCGGCGAGGTCTGCCGCCTCTTCGCCGCGATCGGCATCGCTCCGACGCTCGCCGGGCTTGGCCTGCCGGAAGACCGGATCGACTGGGCCGCAGAGCAGGCGCTCGGCATCGGCCGGCTGATCAAGAACAATCCCCGCTCCTTCGATGCCGCTACCATGCGCGGCCTGGTGCGGGCCGCCTATGACGGCGACCTGGCCGCTTCCGCCCTCTGACCTGGAAATCATCATGAACGTCAACCAGCATTCTTCGCAACCAGACCACGATCGCTTCGGGCTTAACTCGTTCTCCCGCGGCCTCTATATTGGCGGCGCCTGGCGGCCTGCGGCGGGCGAGGGTCGGATCGAGGTGATCGACCCCTCGACCGAGGCGGTCGTTGCCGCCGTGCCGGATGCGACCCTTGCGGATGCGGCAGCGGCCGTGGAGGCTGCCGCAAGCGTTGCGGAAAGCTGGCGCGAGACTCCGCCGAGAAAGCGTTCCGAGATCCTGCGCCGCTGCTTCGAACTTATGGTGGAGCGCTCCGAAACGCTTGCCAGGCTCATTTCGCTCGAGAACGGCAAGGCGTTGCGCGACGCGCGCGGCGAGGTGGCCTATGCGGCGGAGTTCTTTCGGTGGAATGCCGAGGAGGCGGTGCGCATCTCTGGTGAGTTCGGCCTTGCCCCGGCCGGCGGAAACCGGATCGTGGTCGATTACCAGCCTATCGGCATCTGCGTTCTCATCACACCGTGGAATTTCCCGGCCGCGATGGCGACCCGCAAGATCGCGCCTGCCCTTGCCGCGGGCTGCACCGTCATCCTGAAGCCGGCGAGCGAGACGCCGCTGACGGCCTACGCGCTTGCGGCTCTCTACGAGGAAGCGGGCGTGCCGCCGGGTGTCGTGAACGTGATGACAACATCGACGCCAGGCCCCGTCATCGCCGCGATGCTGGGCGACCCGCGCGTGCGAAAACTTTCCTTCACCGGCTCGACGGGCGTCGGCCGCACGCTTCTGGCGGAAGCGTCGAAAAATGTCATCTCCTGTTCCATGGAACTCGGCGGCAACGCGCCATTCATCGTTTTCGACGATGCGGACATCGACGCGGCGATCGAGGGTCTGATGGTCGCGAAAATGCGCAATGCGGGTGAGGCCTGCACGGCTGCAAACCGCATTTACGTCCAGTCCGGTATTCACGATGCCTTCGCGGAAAAATTCACCCGACTCATGGCCGCCCTCAGGGTCGGCCCGGGTGTGGATCCGGATACCGAGTGCGGTCCGATGATCACGCGCAAGGCGGTGGAGAAGATCGAGCGCCTGGTTGCTGACGCCATTTCGCGCGGCGCGCGCGCGCTCTGCGGCGGACGAACGTTGGCAGGGCGCGGATTTTTTTATCCGCCGACGGTGCTTGTCGATGTTTCCCGGGACTCCGACATGGGCTGCGAGGAGATTTTCGGTCCCGTCGCGCCGCTCTATCGTTTCGAGACCGAGGCCGAGGTCATCGCTGCCGCCAACGATACGGAATATGGCCTCGCCGCCTACATCTATACCCGCGACATTGGCCGCGGCATGCGGGTCGCCTCCAAGGTCGAGGCTGGAATGATCGCGCTCAATCGTGGACTGGTCTCCGATCCCGCGGCCCCCTTTGGCGGTGTGAAACAGAGCGGCCTTGGACGTGAAGGAGGGCAGCATCACGGTATCGCGGAGTTCATGGAAGCCAAGTACATTGCGACAAGTTTCTGAGGGAGGAACTTGTGGCCGCCGATCCGTTCCGCATTCGTGACCATGTCGCAGATTTCGACGCGATCGTTGGCGATATCCGTGCTCGCAGCCTTGCGACGCGGCGCACTGTCGCCATGGAGGCCAACATCGCCTACGGGACCGAACCGGGCGAGACGCTCGACATCTTCCTGCCAGATAGCGCCGGCTCGGACTTGCCGATCCACATGTTCATCCATGGCGGCTATTGGCGGATGTTTTCCAAGGAGGACTATTCCTGCGTCGCCGAGACCATTACCGGCGCCGGCGCGGTCGCAGCTATCGTCGATTACTCCTTGATGCCCACGGTGAGAATGGACGTCCTGATTGATCAGGTCCTGAAAGCCAAGGCATTCCTGCTGGCGCATGCCGATCGTTTTGGCGCCACGTCAAAGCGGTTCTCCGTCAGCGGCCACTCCGCCGGTGCACATCTTGCAACCTTTCTCTTCCATCGCTCGCCAGCGCCTTCGGGCGTCGTCGCTGCTTTCCTGCTTGGCGGGTTATACGATCTCGAACCCCTGCAGAGGTCTTTCCTGCGCGACGAAATTGCATTGAGCGACGAGGAGGTGCGACGGTTTACGCCCATGCGTCACCAGCACGATCCTGCAACGCGTGTCGATATCATGACCGGCGAACGGGAAACCGGTCCATTCAAAATCCAGGCGAATGCTTTCAGGGACATTCTTGCCGCCCAGGGGCTCGACGTGCGGGCATCGCAGGTCGCAGACGGCAATCACATGAGCACAGTACGCGATCTCGCCGTCCTCGGCACACCTGTGGCGGCAGCATTGCACGCCTTGATTGCCAATGATCCCGGTGAGGAACCGAAGCGATCAACCTTCCCTTGACCGCCGGTTTTTCGTTATCGTGGCAATCGAAGCGTGATGCATCAGCTCCTGTGACACCAAGCCGTGCCGATCCGCGTTGCCGACATCGCGCAAATGCCGACTGCTCCCTAGAAATCAGCCACTTTGCCCCAGGCGGATGTCCCGAAGCGCTCGGGATGGTATGGCCTGGGATCAACGATCGGCTCATCGCCCGTGACGATATCGGCGATCAAATGGCCGGCGCCCGGCCCGATGCCGAAGCCGTGTCCACTGAAGCCGGCAGCGACGATGAAACCCGGGAGGGTAGGGATTTCGCCGATCCCGGGCACCCCGTCAGGTGTGCTGTCGATGTACCCTGCCCAGGCCGCGCTGATATCGGTTTTTTTCAACGCGGGAAGAAGTTCGAGCGCCCGCGAATGCGTGAGGGCAATGGTGGCCTCGTTTACCGCCGGGTCGAGGATGCGCATGCGCTCCATCGGTGTCGGCCTGTCGAGCCGCCAGCGTGCCAGAGATTCATGCCCTGAGCGAAAACCTTCCAACCCGCCGGGTGCGAGACTGCGCCAGCGCCGGGCAAACATCGGCAGGAACTGCCGCGCGAAGCGAAGCTGCTGCGGCGTCGGATCGACGCGGCCGCGGCCGCTGATCGCCAGCGTGTAGCCGCCATCGCGACGTCGCGTCACCGACACTGCGGATGTATGCAATGCATCCGGCAGGCCCTCGGCCCCCGCGGAAACCGAGAGGATTGACGAGCGGATCGAGGCTTGCGGAAATCGAATGCCGAGTTGGCGGCAGAAGGAGGAGGCCCAGGCGCCGCCGGCGAGGATGGCGATTTTCGTGCGGATCGTGCCATGCTCGGTGACGACGCCGGAGAGCCTTCCGCCTTCGACGTCAAGGCCGCGGGCCGCACAGGATTGATGCACCGTTCCGCCGAGCTTCAGGATCGCACGCGCGACGGCCGGCGCAGCGCTTGCCGGATCGGCGGTGCCGTCGGTCGGCGAAAACACCCCGCCTTTCCATGAGGTGCCGGTGGCACGCCCGCGTTCGGTTGCCTCTTCGCTGCTCAGCATATGCGTCGTGACGCCGACCGAGCGGGCGAAATCGCGCCAGCGTGCCCAGCCGGACAGTTCCTCCTCGCTATTGCTGAGATAGAAGAGGCCGCAGCGACGGAAGCCGGTATCCTCGCCGGTCTCAGTGGCGAAGCGCTCCCACAGATCGAGGCTCTTGGTCGACATCGGCAGTTCGCGGGCGTCGCGGTTCTGCTGTCGGCACCAGCCCCAGTTGCGGCTCGATTGCTCGGCGCCGATCAGGCCCTTCTCGACGAGGGCGACCTTCAATCCGCGCCGGGTGAGATAGTAGGCCGCAAAAACCCCGACGATGCCGCCGCCGATGACCACGGCATCAGCGGTGGAAGGCAGTTCCGGCGTGGTGTCGACGCGATTGAGCGGTGCAGGCATGGGAGAGTCTCCGTTTTAACGCTAGTGTAGCGGATCCGACGCCACGGCTTTGCCGGAGATCGGTTCGTGGCAGCAGAAGATTCCGTGTGGGGAGGATGCCAGTAGCCGTTTGTGCTTCGGCCTGTCTCGCAACGCGATCGACAGGCCAACGTCATGTGCTAAGGTTGGTGTCGGGAACAAGCAGCATAATCTGCTGCGTCATTGGCGATCTCCAGCAAGTGAGGGCGTGTGAGATGAAACTCGACCGGATCGACGTAAAAATCCTTTACGAACTGCAGAAGAATGGCCGAGTCACCAATGTGGAACTCGCCGAACTGGTCAATCTGTCGCCGAGCCCCTGCCTGATGCGGGTAAAGAAGCTGCAGTCCGAAGGCTACATCGAAGGCTATTCGGCCCAGATCAACGTCAGCAAGCTGGGGCAGACGCTGACTGTCTTCACCGAGATCACCCTGAAGAACCACCGGCAAATCGACTTCGCCCGCTTCCTGGCGGCGATCGAGAAGGTCGACCAGGTGATCGAATGCCATCTGGTCTCCGGCGGCTACGATTATCTGCTGAAGTTCGTCACCGCCGGGATCGACGAATACCAGACGATCATGGAGCGCCTCACCGATATGGACGTCGGCATCGACAAATATTTCAGCTTCGTCGTGCTGAAATCGCCAATCATCAAAGCCCACATGCCGCTAACCACCTTGTTTCCGCATTAGTTGGCGAGAAGGACCGCACCGGGGCCGCTCCTGATATCACGGCTGGATGTTCTTTCATCCGCCCCTGTGGCCGAATGTCCCAACGCACTCTGTCCGGGGGTCAAATCGACCTTACCCAACTGCATCTCCTCGACCCAATTGAGAGGCCGATTATCTCTGTCGCAGGTTGTTCTCCCCATAATTAAGAGTCTCATACTGGTTGGAAGGACTTGCGACAGAATTTCGGGCCGTCTTTCCAAAGCCATGATCGCCGCCACTTGCAGATCTCTTGCCGTGAAGCCTAGCCTTTTCAGCATGACCTGACCGGGTGCGCGCTGAGTCCGGCAAGTATCTCGCTTTTGGCTCCGAGGAGGGCAGCGCGGCAACGCCTTGAATCGGCGCTCAGTGCCGGCAATAAGCCCGCACCAGTTCCGGATCCTGCTGGAGCCCGTCGAGCCAGGCCGGATCGAGTGTCGGCACCGATGAGAAGAGCAGTTGCGAATAGGGGTGTTGCGGCGCCCTCACTGTTGAGGAGGTGATTTCCTCGACCTTCCTGCCTCCATACATCACGACGATCTCGTCGCAGATCGCCTCCACCACTGAGAGGTCGTGGCTGATGAAGATGTAGGAGAGGCCGAGTTCCCGCTGCAATTCCTTGAGCAGGTCGATGACGGCGGCGGCAACCACGGTGTCGAGCGCCGAGGTAATTTCGTCGCAGAGGATCAGCTTCGGATCGGCGGCGAGCGCCCTGGCGAAGTTGACACGCTGCTTCTGGCCGCCCGAGAGTTCGCCCGGCCGGCGATGCCGCAGGTTGCGGGGCAGGCGTACCATATCGAGCAGTTGATCGATCCGGGCGTTCCGCGCTTTTCTATCCATAGCGTGGTAAAACACCAAAGGTCTGTCGAGTATGTCCTCGACCGATTTTGCGGGATTGAGTGCGGTATCGGCATATTGGAAGACGATCTGCATCTCGCGCAACTCATCACGTGAACGCTTGCGCGCGTTGCGATGCAGTTCCGTGCCGTCGAAGGTGATCTTGCCGATCGCGGCCGGCAGGATGCCGGCGATGGTACGGGCGAGTGTCGACTTGCCGCAACCGGATTCGCCGATGATGCCGAGATTGCGGCCTTTTTCCACCTTCAAGCTCACGTGCTCGACCGCGCGAACGAGCGGCAGCCCGTCAGCCTGGCGCTGTCCATAGCCAGCGACGAGATCTTCGATCTTCAGAAGTGGAGCCGCCGCTTTCTCGACAGGGGCTGCTGCTGCGCGCAGTTTCGGCTCGAAGGCTGCAAGCAGCTCCCTGGTATAGGGGTGCTTGGCGTTGTTGAGGATATCTTCGGTGGTGCCCGTTTCCTGGGTCTCTCCGCCTTTCAAGACAACGATACGGTCGGCGATCTGGGCGACGACGGCAAGGTCGTGCGAGACATAAACACCTGCTATGCCGCCCTTCTTCATGACCGACTTGAAAGCACGCAGCACTTCGATCTGGGTCGTGACGTCGAGCGCCGTCGTCGGCTCGTCGAAGATGACGAGGGTCGGGTCGCCGATCAGCGCCATGGCGGCCGCCAGACGCTGCAGCTGGCCGCCGGAAACCTGGTGCGGATAACGGCTGCCGATCGTCTCGGGGTTCGGCAGCGACAGCGCCCGGAAGAGCTCGACTGCCCGAGCACGCGCGTCGTCCGGCGACATCAGGTGATGGATACGCGTGACTTCGATCACCTGATCCATGATCGATGTGGCCGGGTTGAAGGCGGCGGCGGCCGATTGCGGGACATAGGCGACTTCGGTGCCGCGCACCTTGGCGCGCTGCTTTTCGCTCAGCGTGACCATGTCCTTACCGCCGACCAAAACGCTGCCGCCGGAGATACGACAGCCCGCACGCGTGTGGCCCATCAGGGTCAGGGCGATGGTAGTCTTGCCCGAGCCGCTCTCGCCGATCAGCGCGACGATCTCGCCCTCGGCAACATCGAGGCTGACACCCTTGATGATTTCGACACGACGGCCGGAATCGGTGGTGGCCTCGACCTTCAGGTCACGGATTTCGATGAGATTGCTCATGACACACTCCGGTCGCGGATTTTCTGCGGCAGGTTGTCGATCAGCAGGTTGACGCTGATCGTGAGGCTGGCGATGGCAAACGAGGGAAACATTACCGCCGGCGCACCGAATGGCAGGCCGCCGATGTTCTCGCGCACGAGCGCACCCCAATCGGCATAGGGCGGCTGGACGCCAAGGCCGAGGAAGGAAAGCCCGGAGAGCAGCAGAACGATGAAGACGAAGCGGATGCCGAGATCGGCAAGCACCGGTCCGACGATGTTGGGCAGGATTTCCGAGCGAATAAGATAGAGAGTGCTTTCCCCGCGGATGCGCGCGACCGTGATGAAATCCATCGCATTGATGTTGACGGCGAGCGCCCGGGCGAAACGGTAAGCGCCGGGGATGTAGATCACCGACAGCGTCATGATCAGCACCGGGACCGAGGAGCCGACGGCAGCGACGACCACCAGGCCGAACAGTTTGCTCGGGATGGAGTTGAGGGCGTCGAGGAAGCGGCTGAGGATCGTGTCCAGCCAGCCGCCGGCCACCGCTGCGATCATGCCGAGCACGACGCCGCTGAAGCATGCGATCGTTACCGCCGCCAGCGAGATGCCGACCGTGTAGCGCGCCCCCATCAGAATCCGCGAGAGCATGTCGCGGCCGAGATAATCGGAGCCGAGCCAGAGCTCCCGGCTCATCGGGCCGAAATAGTCGAGATCGATAATCTCGCCGACGGGGTAGGGAATAATCCATGGGGCGAAGATTGCGACGAGCGCCCATAAGAAGATGACGGTGGAGCCGATCGCGCCGACGATGTTGAAGCGATAGCCAAACCGGGTTCCGGACAGCCGGCCGGAGGTGGTTTCGGAACTGGTCATGGTCATCGGAGCCTCGGATTGGAAAGGATGGCGATGATATCCGCGATGGTGATCAGCAGCAGGTAGCCCAGGCAGAAGATCATCGCGCAGCTCTGGATTAGCGGCAGATCGCGGGTGGCGACGGCATCCAGCATCAGCTTGGCGATACCGGGATAGTTGAAAATGGTCTCGACGATGATGACGCCTCCGAGAAGATAGGACAGCGAAAGCGCGACGGCATTGACGATCGGACCCAGCGCATTGGGCAGCGCATGGCGAAAGACGATGCGCGGCCGGGAGGCGCCCTTGAGCAATGCCATTTCAACATAAGGTGTGTTGAGCGTCTCGATGACAGCCGCGCGCGTCATGCGGATCATCTGGGCCGAGACGACGAAGGTGAGGGTGATCACCGGCATGGCATAGACACGCAACAGGTCGGCCAGACTGTGGACTTCATTGGCGAAGGACAGCGCCGGCAGCCATTTCAGATAGACGGCGAAGATGAGCGCCGCGGAGGTCGCGACCATGAACTCCGGCACGGAGATGACGCCGATGGTGATCACGGTGACGATCCGGTCGTAAAGCGTGCCGCGCAGCATTGCCGCAGTGATCCCGAGCGTCAGCGCGATCGGTACGGAGAAAAGCGCGGTGACGCCGGCAAGTTTCAGCGTGTTGACGAAGCGGCCGGCGATGAGAGCGGCGATCGGCATTTCGTTGGCATAGGACGTGCCGAGGTCGCCTTGGAGCAGCCCGACTAACCAGCGCAGGAAACGAAAGAGCGCCGGTTCGTCGAGATGCATGGCCTTGCGCAGGCCTTCGACGGCTTCCGGCGTGGCGGCTTGGCCGAGCAGGATCGTCGCCGTATCTCCAGGCAACAGCGTTGTCGCAAAGAAGACGGCAAACGAGACGATCACCAGGGTGATCACGGCGACGAACAATCTGCTCAGTACAAGGGATAAGACCTGGCGGTTCACGGGCGTCTTCCCTTTGCGTTCGAGTTAAGTTCCATCAATGCAGATGGAGGAACTGGGGCGCGGCTGCAGCCCCAGTCTCCTGCCTAATCAGGCTTCAAGCCAGACATACTCCGCAAAAGCGTATCCCATCTGGCCGCCGAGCGGGTTGGCTTCCAGGCCCTTGAGCTTGGCGGTCGTCGCATCGACGTTCGAGATATAGGCCGGAATGATAGTGCCGGCTTCCTGGGCGACCATGCCCTGCATCTCGTTATAGATCGCCTTGCGCTTGTCTTGATCGAGAGAGCCGCGCGCCTCGATCAGCATCTTGTCGAACTTCTCCGACTTGTAGTGGCTTTCGTTCCACGGAGCGTCCGAGGTGTAGAGCAGGGAGAAGAGGATATCGGGGGTCGGCCGCGGGTTGATGTTGCCGAAGTGGATCGGCGCCTTCAGCCAGTAATTGTCCCAGTAACCATCAGATGGCACTCGCTGGACATCGAGCTTCATGCCGATTTCGGCGCCGGCCGCCTGGATGATCATGGCCATGTCGATCGACGAGCTCGCCGCATCGGAAGCGATGATCGGGATGGATTGGCCAAGCACGCCGGCCTTGTCGAAGTGGAACTTCGCCTTCTCAGGATCAAAGGCTCGCGCTTTCAGCTCTGCGTCATGATAGAAGTTCGCCGGCGAAACGGGTTGGTCGTTGCCGACCTCGCCGAGTCCGCGCAGCGCCGATTTGACGATCTGTTCGCGGTTGACGAGATACTTCATGCCCTCGATGAAGTCCCGCTTGTTGCCGGGCTCCATATCCAGTCGCATGTTGAGATTGGTATAGTTGCCGGACGTCGTCTTAGACAAGGTGAAGCCGTCGCCCTGGGCCTCGACGAGGCGCATAGAGCGGGGATTGATCGTGGCTGCGAGATGGATGTCGCCAGCAAGCAGTGCGTTGACACGGGCATTGTCGTCGCTGATCGCGAAATACTCGAAGGAATCGACGTTCGGGCCGGATTTCCAGTAATTCTTGTTCTTGATCCCGACCGAGCGAACGCCCGGCTCGAAGACTTCCTTGACGAAAGCGCCGGTGCCGTTGGCTTTGGTGAAGTCGGTGGTGCCGTCGGCGACGATCATGAAGTGATGCATCGACAGGATGGTCGGCAAGTCGGCGTTCGCATTGGCGAGTGTGATCTCGACGGTCTGTTTGTCGACCGCCTTGAAGCCGGTCATCTGGGCGGCGATCTTGGCGACCTTCGAGCCGACAGAGGGGTCGAGATGGCGCTTCAGCGAGAAGACCACGTCATCGGCAGTCAGCGGCTTGCCGTCGTGGAAGGTAACGCCGTTCTTCAGCTTGACCGTCCAGGTCTTCGCATCCTTGGATTCGATCGTTTCGGCAAGCTCCATCTGCGGCGTGCCTGATTTGTCGAGGAAGGTCAGGCGGTTATAGAAAGAGCAGCACCGGACATAGTCGGTGGAGAGCGACGCCTTGGCAGGGTCGAGCGTATCGGCTGTGGAAGACGACCAGCCGGCCGCCTTGAGCGCGCCGCCGGAAACGGGCGTAGCAGCGAGCGCCTTGCCGGCGCGGCCAAGCACGAGCCCGCTGGCAGACAGCGCCACGCCGCCCGCAAGCATCATATGCAGCAATTCACGACGGGTGGCGCCACGACGGATGGCGGTTTCGACCATGGCGTCGTCGGATCTGGTCCAATTGGTGATCTTGTCGTTCATCTCATTCCCCTTTTCTTCTGTGGGGGGCTGCCCGTTGCGGGCAGGCCCGATCTGCTTTCAAAGTCAGGCGCGCGCGGCGGCCACGGCATCGGCAAGGCCTGCCATGGAGGTGAAATGGTAATCGGGTTTGGTGAACTCGGCCGGTTCGATCGTGCCGCCGTAACCCTTCTCGGCATGGCGCCGCTCAATCCAGCAATTGGACAGCCCGAGTTTCCTGGAAATCCCGATATCGTGGTACTGGCTCTGGGCGACATGTAGGATGTCGTCCTTCGAATATCCTGCGGCGGCGACGTAGTCGAATACCGTCTCGAAGAATGCGGGATCGGGTTTCTCGGTCCCCGTATCATCCGCGGTGAAGGCTGCATAAAAGGGATTGCCGAGTTCCTTCTCGAAGAAATCGAATGCCCAACGGCGGGCATTGGTCATCGCCACGAGGCGGTAATTCTTCGCAAGACTGGCCAGCGCTGCGGCGCTGTCTGCAAAACCCTTCCAGCTCTTGGCCGAATCCCGCAACCGTTGGCCATATTCTTGGTCAGTGGGCAGGCCGAGCTTCGGCGCGATCGCGAGATAAACGCGCACGAGATCGTCGGGAAAGAGGTCGGCATCCTTGGAGTAGCGGGCTGCGCGGTAGAGGCCAAGCGCCTGCTCGCCGTCGATTTCAGTCCCTGCCTCGGCCGCGATCTCGGCGAGGCAGGTCTTGAGACCGCCTTCGAAGTCGATGAGCGTGCCGACGACATCGAAGGTCATGTATTTGAATTCCGAAAGGCTCTTGCTCACGTGAATTCCCCAGTGTTCGGCTCCGATGGGAGCTCGGCTTCTCGAAGAAGAAAATTCTGTTCCGCTGGCGGGATCAGTGTCCCGCTCTTGTATGGAAGGCCCGCATTGCCGGGATCCAGGCCTTTTCGTTGACTTCAGTTTGTCACCTGCACTGCGCCGGATTCGCCGAATAGGCATCACGACGCGGCACAAAATACCGAATCTGGCCGTTTCGCGATATTCTCAGGACTGCAGCGCCCGACGCACATCCGGGTCCTCCAGCGTCTCGTCCAGCGTGATGCGGGTGCGCTCGACGATCGCGTCAATCTCCGTTTCTGTGCAGCAAAGCGGCGGAGCATAGCCAATTGCACCATTGCCGAAGGCGCGGATGACGAGGCCGTTCTCCCAGGCGCGATCGAAGATGCGGCGGGCGGGTTCGGCGGACGTTGGCAAAGGCGTCTTGTTCACCTTGTCGACCACCAGTTCCACGGCGGCGAGCATGCCGCGGCCACGGACATCGCCGACGAGCGGGTGATCCCTCAGCGATTCCAGGCCCTGCATCAGCCGTGCACCGGCCCTGACGCCGTTTTCGAGAAGGCCGTTTTCATAAAGCTTCAGGACTTCGAGACCGACCGCGGCGCTGACCGGATGGGCCGAATAGGTATAGCCATGGCCGACGGCAGCAGCACCCGCGCCCTCGGCAATCGTTTCATAGACGTGATCGGCCATCAAGACGGCGCCCATGGGGACGTAGCCGGAGGTGAGGCCCTTGGCGGTCGTCATGAAGTCGGGCACGACCTCATCCTCGGTGCAGGCAAAAAGCGGACCGGTGCGGCCAAAGCCGGTGATCACTTCGTCCGCGACGAAAAGGATGTCGTGCGCGCGGCAGAATTCGCGCATGGCTTTCATCCAGCCTTTCGGCGGCACCAGAACGCCGCCCGAGCCCTGGATCGGCTCGACGTAGAAAGCGGCGACGCGCTCCGGCCCGATCGCCTCGACCTTGCTTTTCAGCGCCGCAAGCGAGGCGTCGATGATCGCCTGCGGATTGTCGCCAACCGGGTTGCGATAGGCGTAGTGAGACGGAATCTTATGCTGCCAATCGAAGGGAAGACCGAAGCCTGCATGGAAGGCAGGCAGCGCGGTCAAACCCGCTCCAACCGTCGAGGAGCCATGATAGCCCTGTTCCACCGAGATGAACTGATCGCGCTGAGGCTGCCTACGGGCATTCCAATAGTAGCGGATGAAGCGGACTGTGCTGTCCACCGCATCCGAGCCGCCGAGCGTGAAATAGACGTGGTTGAGATCGCCCGGTGCGCGGTCGGCGAGTTCGCTTGCAAGCCGGATCGCGGGCTCGGAGCCTAGGCCGAAATAGGCTGTCGCATAGGGAAGCTCGCGCATCTGCCGAGCCGCTGCCTCGACGATGCTCTCGTGGCCGTAACCGGCATTGACGCACCAGAGACCGGCGAAGCCGTCGATCAGCTGCTTGCCGGAGGCGTCGGTGACCGTCGCGCCCTTGGCCGAGGCCAGCACGCGCACGCCGAGCTTTTCATGGCCGCGGTAGGAGGCGACCGGATGGATGAGATGGGCGCGATCGAGTTCGATGAGGGAATTGCTGTACATGGGGATCTCCGGATCAGCCGAGTGCCTGGCTGGCGAGGGCAAAGGTGGTGACGGCCGGGTCGGCAGCTTGGCGAACCAACGGCTTTTTCATCGTGATTCCGCCGCCGACATGGGCGAGCCCCTGTTCGGTGAGCCATGGGGAAAGCCCGGTCTCGGCCGTGGTATCGACCCTGAGGAACCGTCCGGGCCGCCTGGCGATGAAATGTTCAATGAGTTTCCTGGCCTCGCCGAGGTCGGCGGCCACCACGGGTCCGATCACTTCGCCGCGGCCGAAGGGACGCAGGCAAGCGAAGCCGGAAACGTGGCCGTCGCGGCGAAGGACGGCGAATTCGCCGATCCTGGCGAGATAGGAGAGCAGCCCTTCGCGGTCGGCGCCGAAGGCAAGTCGGTCAAGCTCCGCGATGCCAGCGAGGTCGGCATCGGTGGCGGCTTCCGTTTCCGCCGGCGCGGCAATTTCTCCCGCGAGGCCCTGATGCTGCAGCACGGTTCCCGTCTCGTGGAAGCCAAGCTTTTGGTAGAGCGGCAGACCTGCCGTCGTCGCCACCAGCCTCAGCGGCCGGTCTCCCGCGGCCAGCAATGCGGCGTCCATCAGTTGGCGGCCGAGGCCCCTGCCGCGCATCGTCTCGTCGACGATAACCATGTTGATGGTCGCACAATCTCTCTTGTAGGGCGTGACGAGCACGGTGCCGACGACCCTGCCGTCCTCGACCGCAACCATCCCTTCGCTCAAGGCGAGCGCCAGCTGCCAGTCTTCCGTCCGATGCGGCCAGCCCGCCTGTCTTGAGAGCGCGACGGCGGCTTCCAGATGGTCAGGCCCGAACGGGACGATTTCGATCTGACTTGCTTGCATGGGGGCGTCCTTCATATCGTGCCCGCCAGTCTGCCGGAGCGCCGGCGGGCAGATCGTCTGAAGGCCATGGTTCAAGCAGTATCTTATGGCTTTGCTGTCATGGGCCACCGCATCTTATGCTAGAACCGATCGATATCCATCGGATGCAGGCCCTGTCAGTGCATCATCGCCAGCGCTGCCGTAAAGAAATCCTCGCCTCCGAAGTTTCCTGATTTCAACGCCAGAAGCATGTCGCCCTGCGCATTGCCGACCGTGCGCAGCACCGGTACGCCGGGCGCAATCTCCGGGCCGATTAGAAATGCCGGAATGGCGAGCCGGTCGACGGCCGCGCCTGAGGTTTCGCCGCCTGCGACCACCAGGCGCCGCACGCCTCTCTCCACCAGTTCGGTGGCGATGATCGACGTCGCGGTTTCGATCGCATGGCCGGAAGCCTCTCGTCCGTATAGTGATTGCAGCCGGGACACGGTTTCAGGCGCCGCACTCGCAGCGATGACGACGGGGCCGACGGAGATGCGGTCTCCGGCCCAGGAAATCGCCGCGGCGATCTCATCGGGACCGGCAAGCAGCCGCTCCGGGTCGAGCCGCAGGACGGGCATCGACCGTTCGGCGACCTCGAGCTGGTGGAGCGTCGCCTTGGAGCAACTGCCGGCAACGATCGCGGAAAGCCCGCCGACGGGGCGAATGGCGTCCGCCGTCGGCGCGCTGCCGGAGGGAATCCGACCGGAGCGGACGAGCGCGCGGGCAAGGCCGAGGCCGAGGCCGGACGCACCGGTGGACACCGGCGTTTCCAACGCGACCTCGCCGAGCGTTTCAAGATCCCGTTCGAAAATGGCATCGGCGATAACAGCAGTGCAGCCCGCGGTGCGCAGGGCATCGAGCCTCGCCTTGATGGCGCCGAGGCCGGCCGCGATGGTCGTGAGATCGATCAGTCCGACGGCGTTGCGCGATTGTCGGGTGAGAACCCGCACGAGATTGGCGTCATGCATTGGATTGAGGGGGTGGTCCTTGAGCGGGCTTTCGTTCAGCGGCTGTCCGCCGACGAAGAGATGACCGAGATAGACGGTGCGTCCCGTTTCCGGAAAGGCTGGTGTCACCAGTACGATGCCGCCGCCTGCTGCATCGCTCAATGCCTCAATGACCGGACCGATATTGCCGGCATCGGTGGAATCGAAGGTCGAGCAAATCTTGTAAAGCACATGGCCGGCCCCCTGCTGGCGCAGCCATTGCTCGGCGCTCGCCGCCGCCGTCACGGCGTCCGAGGCCGGGACGGAGCGGATCTTCAGGGAAACGACGACGGCGTCGACATCCGGTAGGACTAGCGACGGATCAGGGATGCCGACCGTCTGCACCGTGCGCAGGCCGTTCTTCGTCAAGGTGTTGGCGAGGTCCGAGGCGCCCGTATAGTCGTCAGCGATTGATCCGAGCAAAATAGCCATCGTCTAGCTCCGTGCAAAAGGTTTGAACCAGCCAAGACCGTCCAGTGTGTGGCCGCGCGGGACGTATTCGCAGCCGACGAAACCGTCATAAGCTAGGCGGTCGATTTCACCGAACAGATAGGGATAGTTCAGCTCCTCCCCATCCGGCTCGTTGCGGGACGGCACACTGGCGATCTGGATATGGCCGGTAATCGGCAGCAGACGTCGTAACGCCATAGTGACGTCGCCATGGATGATCTGACGGTGGTAGATGTCGAACTGCAGCTTCAGGTTCGGCAGACCGCATTCGGCGATCAGCCGCTCGGCGGCGCCGAAGTCGTTGAGGAAATACCCTGGCATGTTTCGCCCGTTGATCGGCTCGAGCAGCAGATCGATGCCCTTTTCCGCAAGGCGCCCGGCGGCATAGGTGACGGAGCGCCGATAAGTGGAGGAGGCGTCTTCGTCTTGAGGGTCGGCGATGCCTGCCATCAAGTGCAACCGTTTGACGCCGGTTGCTTCAGCATAGTCCAGTGCCCGCTCGACATCCGCTTTCAGCGCATCGAACCGTCCAGGGAGGGCAGCGATGCCACGCTCGCCTGCTGCCCAGTCGCCCGGCGGCAGGTTGAACAGGGCCTGCTGCAGATTGTTGCGGGCAAGCCGTTCGGCGATTGCCTCCGGCGCGGCTTCATAGGGAAAGAGGTATTCGACGGTGGCAAAGCCGGCATCGGCTGCGGCATCGAAGCGGTCGAGGAACGCCCATTCGTTGAACATCATCGTCAGGTTGGCGGCGAAAACCGGCATGTCTAGCGTTCCTTTTACAGGCTCTGCGGCTCTTTGGTGGAACTGGGCAATTCAGCGCCGGAAAGCTTGGCATAGAGCCGCGCCAGCGAGGAATCGTCGTCACGGCCCATGCCCGCCCCGGAGGCGGCCAGATACATCTGCAAGGCTGCTGCCGCGAGCGGCACCGGGTAACGCTCGGAGCGGGCCATGTCTTGAACGATGCCGAGATCCTTGACGAAAATCTCGATGCTGCTGAGCGGAGTATAGTCTCCCGCCAATACATGCGGCACACGGTTTTCGAACATCCACGAATTGCCGGCCGAAGCCGTGATCACCTCATAGATCTTGTCGAGGTCGAGGCCCTGCTTGGCGGCGAACGTTATGGCCTCACAGGCGGCCGCGATGTGCACGCCGGCGAGAAGCTGGTTGATCATTTTGAAGGCCGCACCTTTGCCGGCCGCGTCGCCAAGCTCGTAGACTTTTGCGGCCATGGCGTCGAGACCCGGGCGTGCCGTGTCGAAGGCCTGTCTGGAGCCGGAGGCCATGACCGTCAGTTCGCCACGCGCCGCCTTGGCCGCGCCGCCCGAAATCGGCGCGTCGAGGTAATGCAGGCCGAGAGCCTCCACCCGCCCGGCCAGATCGCGCGCGACGGCGGGATCCATGGTGGCCGACGAGATGAAGACGGCACCGGGCTTCATCGCATTTGCGACGCCTTGAGGCCCGAACAGCACGGCCTCGGTCTGCGCGCCGTTGACGACCACGGAGACGACGATGTCGGCATCCTTTGCCGCAGCGGCAGGGGTCGTCGCGCCACGTCCGCCCTCGGCGACGAAGCGGTCCACTGCCGCCGGCGTGATGTCATACCCAACGACATCGAGACCTGCGCGCTTCATCGACTGCGCCATTCCCAAACCCATGGAGCCAAGACCAATGACGGCCGCGATGACGGCACGGCCCGGATTTTCAGCAAGCGATGTCATGGGGCGTTTCTCCGGTCTGGTGAGAAAATATCCATACCCCTGCGGACGTCATCCGAAGAGGGTCGTGGTGGCTGCCACGTTGTTTGGCAGCGCTGCCATTTTCCTACTCTGTTTTAGCGGCGCCGCCAACCTTAAATTGGCAGCGCTGCCAAAAATACCTTGCTTCTCGCCGAAACTGGTGAAACATGATGAGGCAGCGGCGGCGTTCCAAGGACTCTTCGCGCGCCTGAAGCTTCCAGATGCCGGGTTCAACATTGACTATGGAATTCAAACATCAGGCAACGGTGACCCTTGCGGAGGTGGCGCAAGCGGCCGGTGTCGGCGAGAGCACGGTGTCGCGCGTGCTGCGCAACCACGGTTCGTTTTCCGGCAAGACGCGCGAGCGGGTGATGGCTGCCGTCGAGCGGCTGGGCTATGTGCCGAACCGGATTGCGGGAACGCTCGCCTCCACCGGTTCGCGTCTCGTTGCCTTCGTCATTCCCTCTTTGTCCAACATCGTCTTTCCCGATGTGCTGCGCGGCGCCAGTGCTGTTCTGGAGGAAAACCGGTACCAGGCGGTCTTTTCCGTGACCGACTATGATCCGAGCAAGGAGGAAGCGCTTGCCGCGGCGATGCTCGCCTGGCGGCCGGCGGCGGTCATGCTGGCGGGATGCGAGCATACTGAAGGCACCGTGAAGATGCTGCGCGCCAGCGGGTGCCGGGTCGTCGAACTGCTCGATCTGGACGGCGATGCTCTCGATATCGCGGTCGGCTTCTCGAACCGTGCGGCCGGACGGGAGAGCGCTGCCTTCCTGCTGAAGCGGGGGTATCGCCGGATCGGCTATGTCGGTCACGACCTGAACCGCGATACCCGTGCCGGCAAGCGGTTTTCCAGCTTTTGCGAAACGCTCGATGCGCATGACGCCCCCCTCATCGCCCGCGAAATTCTCGCCGGCGCTTCGTCCGTGGAAAACGGCAGGCTGGGGCTGGAGCGGCTGCTTGCCCGGACGACCGATCTCGATGCGGTTTATTTTTCCAACGACGACATGGCGCTGGGCGGCTATTTTCATTGTCTGGCCGAAAGGATCGCGATCCCCTCGAAGCTCGCCATTTTCGGCTATAACGGCCTCGATATCGGCCAGGCAACACCGCAACCACTGTCGACCATCCGAACGCCGCGCGTGGCGACGGGGCAGATAGCCGCCCAGCTTGTCGTCGGCAACGCGCCGCCGCAGGCAGTCGATCTCGGCTTTGAACTGATCGAAGGGGCAACCGCGTAATATTGGAGGAACTGTCATGTCCGACGCGCGCCTGCGTGAGGAAATCTGCCGATACGGCCGCTCGCTGTTCGAGCGCGGGCTGACGCCCGGTTCGTCGGGCAACATATCGTTGCGGCTGGAGGATGGCGGCTGGCTGGTCACGCCGACCAACGCGTCGCTCGGCTTTCTCGACCCGGTACGGATCTCCAGGCTCGATGCCGAAGGCCGGCTCCTGTCCGGCGACAAGCCGACCAAGGAAATTCCGCTGCACACGGCCCTCTACGATACGCGCGGCAGCGCCCGCGCCATCGTCCATCTTCACTCCACCCACGCGGTGGCACTGACCATGCTGCCGGAGATCGATCCGCGCGCCGCCCTGCCGCCGATGACGCCATATTATCTGATGCGCGCCGGTGAAACCGCACTGGTGCCATATTATCGTCCCGGCGATCCGGCGGTGGCCGACGCCATCCGCGGGCTGGCGGGCAAGTATTCGTCGGTGCTGCTGGCCAATCACGGACCGGTTGTCGCCGGCGACAGCCTGGAGGCGGCGGTTTTTGCGACCGAGGAGTTGGAGGAAACGGCGAAGCTCTATCTGCTGTTGCGCAACCTCAATCCCCGTTTCCTCAGCCCGGCGCAGGTGGCTGATCTCGTCAATACCTTCGGCCTCGACCTTCCGTCGAATCACGATCACGATCACGACGGCGATTGAAGGCGTAACTCCGCCGGACGTTGACCGCGGGCAAGCGCGCAACCTTCTGCCAAACCCCGCTTTCGATACGATAGATTCTGCTTCCGATGGCGGCAATTCAGGCGAGCTGTGGGTGAAGCGGTGCCTATGATTGTGACACGTCCCCAGTTCCGATCGCTCAAGGATACGCAGATGACGACGTTCCGTCCGAAATACATCACCTTCGACTGCTACGGCACGCTGACCAATTTTCAGATGGCGGAAGCGGCGCGTGACCTCTACGGCGAAGAGCTCGACGAGCCGCATATGGCGGAGTTCATCAAGAATTTCGCCGCCTATCGGCTCGACGAGATCCTGGGCGACTGGAAACCCTATGCCGAGGTGGTGCACAATTCGCTCGAGCGGACATGCAAGCGCAACGGCGTGACATTTCGCGACGAAGCCGCCCGGATGATCTATGAGCGGGTTCCGACCTGGGGGCCGCATCCGGATGTCCCGGCCGGTCTCGCCAAGGTCGCCAAGGAAATCCCTTTGGTCATCCTCTCCAACGCCATGAATTCGCAGATCATGTCGAACGTCGAAAAACTGGGCGCGCCCTTCCATGCGGTCTATACCGCCGAGCAGGCGCAGTCCTACAAGCCACGCTTCAAGGGCTTTGAATATATGCTCGATATGCTGGGCTGCGGACCGGAAGACGTGCTGCACTGCTCGTCCTCCTTCCGCTACGATCTGATGTCGGCCCACGATCTCGGCATCAAGAACAAGGTCTGGGTCAACCGCGGCCACGAGCCGGCCAATCCCTATTACGGCTATGTCGAAATTCCTGACATCTCGGGTCTGCCTGGTGTCGTCGGGCTCTGACGGAGACACCAGGATGCAGTTCGAATCCTACTGGCACGACACGGCCCAGCCCTTTGCCGGCGGCGCCCAAGGCCCCGTCGAAGGACATTACGACGTCGCCGTCATCGGCGCCGGCTTTACCGGGCTTGCCGCGGCGCGCCAGCTTGCAAAAACGGGCGTCAAGGTCGTCGTGCTGGAGGCCGAAAGGGTCGGCTGGGGAGCGTCGGGGCGCAATGGCGGCCACCTCAACAACGGGCTCGCCCACAGTTTCCTGTCCGCCAAATCGGCACTCGGCGTGGAGCGGGCCGTCGCCCTCTACAAGGCATTTGACGATTCCATCGACACGATCGAGGCGATTATCGCGGAAGAGGGGATCGACTGCAATTTCCGCCGTGCTGGCAAGCTGAAGCTTGCCTCCAAGCCGCAGCATTTCGATGCCATTGCCCGCAATTTTGAGGCTGTCCACCGAGAAGTCGATCCGGACACCGCACTTCTGACGGCGAATGAGCTGAAAAGAGAGGTCGGCTCGCCTTTCCATGGCGCTATGTTGTCCAAGAAGAGTGCAATGATGCATATGGGCCGCTATGTCGCGGGGCTCGCCACTGCAGCCGCCCGTCATGGCGCCGTCATCTTCGAAAAGGCCTCCGTGACCGCCCACCGGCAGGGCAACGGCCGCCACAGCCTTGAGACGGCACGCGGCACCGTCACCGCAGACCATGTGCTGGTCGCGACAGGTGCCTATACGCCGTCGCTCTTTAACTATTTCCGCCGCCGGATCGTTTCCGTCGGCAGCTTCCTGATTGCCACGCGTCCGCTGACCGACGCCGAAATCGCCGCTACGATGCCGGGCAACCGCACCTGTGTGACGTCGATGAACATCGGCAACTATTTCCGGCTGTCGCCCGACAGGCGGTTGATCTTCGGCGGTCGCGCCCGCTTTTCCGCCACATCGGATCAGCGATCGGACGCAAGGAGCGGCGACATTCTGCGCGCCAGCCTGGCTGAGATCTTCCCGCAGCTTGCCGGCGTCGAGATCGACTATTGCTGGGGCGGGCTCGTCGACATGACGAAGGACCGCTATCCGCGCGCCGGCTATGTCGATGGTGTCTGGTATGCCATGGGTTATTCCGGCCACGGCGCCCAGCTCTCCACCCATCTCGGCATGATCATGGCCGACGCCATCCTCGGCAAGGCCGACCGTAACCCGATCAAGGGGCTCGACTGGCCGGCCGTCCCCGGCCATTTTGGAAAACCGTGGTTCCTGCCGCTCGTCGGGCTCTATTACAAGACCCTCGATCGCTTCCAGTAACGGACCGGATCAGCCCGATTGCAGCCGAAGCGGCCCGATGGGGCCAGGATTGAGATGAGCACCTGCGCGGCGCTCAACTATCTGGCCTCGCTGACTGGATAGATCCTGAGAATCCCAAGGCGGTTATCAGTCGTGATCACTGCAATACCCGCTTCATATGCCGCGCGGACGATTGCCTCATGCAGTTGCTCGGGTTCGCTCTCTCCGGTAAGGACCTCCAAACAGATTCTCACCGCTGTGAGGAATTCCTCACCATCGTCGGTGGGCCATTCCTTCAGCAACAGTTGGGCAGCCTCGTGAGCGGTACGGATCACCTTGCGATCTTTCCCTTCGGCAAAAACAAGAATTATCGTTGGGAACTTTCTCACCATATCGAATCTCATTGCCCCTGAACTCCGCGGGACGGCCGGTGCCGATGCCGGGCCATGGTTCGGACCGAGATTGGCCATCCATGCTCGTCAACCACCTTCCGTGCAGTTTCGACAATCACCTGCCTATCCTCCGGTTGATGGGAAGGAGGAGTTCGCTAGATTGGCTTTTAGCTCGCGGGCTGCCGCCTCAAGGAGTCGCTTGAATTCTTCGGAGGTCACGCCATCCGCGCGCATCACCATGGCGATCAGCGGATCATGAAGAGCTTCGGTTATCGTCAGCTCATCGTTCTTTCCGGCAGTTGCGCCAACGGGGCAACAATATTCCGAGGAAAATAGCGCGATCATGGACATACCTTACATTCGGGGTGTTTTAAGAGAGCGCAGCTCGGCTTGATCGCCTTTGAGGTCCAATATCCATTGGCGTCCCCGGGCGACCGAGTGTCTCGAAAGGCAGTTTTGGGCGATCTGCGACACGGCAAGGCCGGCGACCAATGGATTGTGGACGGTGGCCGGCGGGGCGCGAAAGCTGTCGTCGCTTGCGAGTTGGGTGGCACAATGGCAGACGGAACATGTGTCCTCATGCACCAAGACCAAAGGACCTGCCATGCAATAGTTTGCAGAGCGGCCCACATGCAGATGCGGCGGCAGGCCGGCTTTCAATGCTCGGCAGGCCGACAGGAGATCTTGGGCTGGAAGAGAATCGTCGCCGGCGAAAATGAAGAACGGGCTATTGGTGTAGTCTGCGATTAACCGCAGCGCCGAGGCGCCATTCGCAAATTCGGGCAGTGCGAAGACATTGGCCGAGAAACCCGCGGCCAGATGGGTCGCCAGCCTATCCGTCTTCAACCAGCCGAGATAAGCCTTGCCCGCCCATGGGAGACGGTTCAAATCATTCTCGTCGATACGATCCGCATCCACAAGAAGGAAACGGCGCGCGCCGAGGGCCGCAAGCTGGATGGCGATCTGTGAACCCAAGTCGCCGCATCCGATGATGACGAAGTCGATATCGCCAAACCGTGCGAGATCGCGTTGCTGATGGCAAAGAGGCGTCAGGATGGCGTCGCGGTGATCGATTGCGGTGGAGTCATATTCGTCCTCCGCCGGCATATCGGAAGCCTTCAACGAGACGACGAATGCAGACCTGGAAACATGGGGGCTCTGTTCTTCGACAGAATCGGAACTATTGCCGGTGAACAGAGCCCCCCGGCCGCCCCGCCCGAGGCTGTGGGTGACGAGGTACGGGAAGTCGACGGACGCGGTGGCGGTCGCTGACAATCGTTTGGACCGATCATTGACCATCACATCGCCTCCATCTCGCTGGGCGCATATCCGCGGATCGTCTCGGCGTAGCGACCGTAGTCCTTGCCCATCGCATGGTCGGCGGCCTTCGGGATCACGTGGAATTTGCCGTCGTACCAGAGGCTGACATTGGCGCCGCTATCATCGATCTCTCGCCGGCCCATCCGAGGATCGACCGGCTCTTTGCCGCGTAGCAGCATCTGTCCGATATCCCAGGCTTGGCGATCGAGAATTCGCTGGCGCTCGGCAAGGTGCGCCTGGCGGTGCGCGATGGGCTCTTCGGCAAGCAACTGGCCCACGAGGAACAGGATCCGGCTACTCCAGGAAGGAATGGCGGCGATGTCTGGGAGGTCGAGGAGGACATCGCCGCCGAGACGCTCGATTCCTTTCCGAGCGATATCGATGAGCGGGATTTGCCGCGCGGCATAGGTAATTATGAATGCCGTCTTCAAGGCGCGGCGCTCAGGATCCGACTCGTTGGATAGACATGCCATGCCGAAGGCGCACTCCCAGGGAATGGCGTACACCACGTGCAGGATGCTCTCGAGCGTCTGTAGATCCCCCTTGTATGGGGAAACATATTGGAACTCGCCGGGCAGGGATGCCGCCGCCGAGGTCGTATAAAACCCGAGCAGGACATGCCCCGCTTGGTGAAGCAGTTGGGCCGCGGTCGCGGCATGATCGCCGTCGCGCAATCTTTCTCTGGAAAGCACGATGATCGCGCTGCCCGGCAATTCGTTCGAACTCGAGAACGAACACGTGGGTTCGCGTCGCACGCCAACGTGAAGCGTATGCAGGCCGGCGATCAGGCGCTGATAGCCGTACACGTCCAATTCCGCGACTAGTGCGAAGGCGCTCTCCAGATGATCGGCGATGCGATCCAATTCCGCGTCGTCAGGGATGGGGTAGTCGAAACCGTGATAGTTCGGCATGCATTGGCGGAAGAGGGCTTGCATGACACGGCTCCGCGCCAGGCTTTCGATGCGGACGAGGCCGATGCCGCAAGAGAGCCGGCGCGCCGGCTGACGTTCGAGTTCAAGATCCGATGCGATCAGATGCGGGTTCAGATAGCCGCTGACGATGTGCGCATCGGGGACCCCCGCCTGCCATTCCAGGCTCCGCGCGAGCCCACCCATCCAGGCCGCAAGCACGGACGAACGATAAGGGTCGGCACTGACCGGCTCGGCAACCGCTGGGGGAAGCTCCAGCAGACGAGTGTATCCGCCATCTGCAAGGCCGGGGAAATAGCCTGACAGCGCCTCGACCCCGGCCGAACAATCGGCAAGCTTCGAAGCCGCTGCGAGCGTGGACCCATATTGGAAGCGTCGCTTTAAAAGGTTGCGAGTTGCGACGCGCTGCAGGGAGGCGGTGCTAGCCATCAGGGGATTGCCCCTGAGCAGGTGGCACGCCTCATCTGCCAATTGTTGAATGCGAGACGCGGACATCGACAGCCTCCGTGGGTTTGTCTTCCGGTGGATCAAGGTTGCATGTCGGGCGAAGATGCCCCGGTTCGGGCCGGCTTCGTCGGCATCGGAACGGTATGCGCCGTCCGTTGAGAGGCACTATTGCCCAAGGGCGTCATTCGCCCGCCAGTACCGCGTTAAAAATCCGTAAAAAGGGGGCGTAAACAAAGAAAAAGCCCCCTCGATAGAGGAGGCTTGGAATCTTTCGAAAAGCATCCCCGGGATTCAGATGGCCAGAGCTGCCTGTACCGCCGCCCGCGCATTCGGCAGGCCCGATCCAAAGAAATAGGCCATCTCGACGGCGTCCTCGCTTTCGGCGTTCATGCAATCCGCCGTCAATTTCCTGGTGCCGGGCGCGACAATGGCGTCCAGACGGGATGCGGTCTTCAGAATTGATTTCACTTGATGCCCCGAGAGGCGGTCGCCGGGATTGTGGCGACTTTTGTAGGCCCGCTGTATCAGGGCACATAGCCCGCCCACCTGCGCCGCCGCGCCTGATGTGCCCCCGAAGGTGGTGTAGTATCCGCCCCCGATGCCGGGATTGGTTCCGAACGGCACGATGGCCGACCACGGATCGGAGCCATGATCATAGCCGAAAATCCCCGATAGGTCGGTCGTCAGCAGCGAGAAGTGCGAATAGCAGTATTCCCGCGTTCGAAAAACGCTGTAGTCGTGCTGCGCGGCAAATGGAGAAAGCCGGTCGAGGCGCAACTGATGCCTGTTGAAGACTTCCCCGTCGTCAGAGGGAGAGACAACCGTCAATCCTTCGCCGTAATTGCTGTAGCCCGAACGGAAACCTTCGACGGTAACGGCTCCAACTGCAATAATGCCGTTGTTGTCGGCGGCTAGACTTGCTGGATAGATCAGCTGGCTCTCGCCACTGTTTCCTGCGGCGCAGACAATCGGGATGTGTCGGCTGATGGCGAGGATGAGTTGTTTGAGGACATGCCATGGGCGATCCGGATTGGAGCCTTTCTGCGCAGCCTTCGGCTCCAGTTCAGGCCCACCCTGATCAGCAAGGGCAATGCGCGTGAACAGATTGGCGGCATCCTGGTTTTTCCACAATTCCAGGTCGGCCTTCAGCTCGTTCTTCGGATCAACGATGCTGCGTTTCGGGTCAGGCAGACCGCGCGGCAAGACGATTACGTCTGCTTTCTGAAGATAGGCATAAAGGAAGGCCGCAATGAACTGCCTGACATCGTCTTCGAAGGATGTTCTGATCGAGATAAGCCTTGAGAAAGGGTCAACGCCGAAATAGGGGATAACATTGCGATTGCCGCTCGTCCGCAGCTCGTCGCCATTCCCATAGAAGGCTCCTTCCGGCGGAAGGCTTGGCGTGCCTTCTTCCGCAACAACGGCGGGTTCGCCGACGATCAGCCCTGCGCAGCAGGTACCATGCGACGCAAACAGCGATTCCGGATTATAGAGCCGCCGGAGGACACCCTCCGACGCGGCGTATTCGGCAACCAGATCACCAAGATAGTCCCGATCGTCGTTCGAAAGGCCCATATTGCCGAGCGGAGCAATGTCGAGCCCGGCAAAGAAGGCATGTCTTTCCTCGCGGTCAAAGGACGTGGTCGTATCGAGAATTTCGAGCACGCGGGCGCCGTAACGATGGGTCGTCAAATCGATTGACGCCTCCCGGTCAAGCCGGGTTGCCAGATTGGGATGATCCGGAGATACGCCGACATCGATCAGCGCGACCCGTGCCGGCCGCAACGGGCCGGCGGAAACGATAGCATCCCAGACCGTGCCGGTGATGTGGGGATCGGGGAGCGCGCGTGCGGCGCTCGCATCGGGCGCTGGAGGCATCGGCGGAGCCGATCCGTATTCCGCGTCGACGACGCCAAGAGCAGTCAGGTGCCAGAGATAGTAGTAGTTGATCGGCGCGGGCTCAGGCATTTTTGTTTGATCCGTCATGGTTGTAACCCTATTGAGCAGCGGTTGGAGAATTCAGACCCATTCGTCGTGTACGGCCTGGAACAAAGGACCGAACGCGTCGTGGAGGTAGGGAGCGAAGCGTCGGGCGAGGTCTCGCCCTGCCTGCGTGTCGCTCGGATAGTGCAGGCCGGCCCATTCGCGATTTTCGGCGACGTTCTGGGCGATGCGGGCAAGCTCGTCGGTGGCCGGATGTTCCGGCAGGATCGTCGAGAACGCAAAGGCGATCGAAAAGCACTGGAACGAATGGTTGCTGGGATAGGACTCGTGAACCGGCACGGCCAGCAACGGCCGCAGCATGGGCTCGAACTGGTTTGGCCGCAGCCGGTTGAACTGGCTCTTGTAGATCAGTCCGACATATTCGCAGGCCGTCAGGATCGCCTGGAAAAGCCCTTCTGTCTGCTCGAAACCGCCGAGATCCTCGATATGCAATGCGCGGGTGAACTCCCCGACGGAGATCGTCGACTCGATTTGGATGTCGGGCAGGCGCCGCACGCGTTCGCGGTCGCGGCGCTGCATGGAGAGCAGCACCGTCGTTTCGAGGCGGGTATAATCCGGGCCGGGCGGCGGAAGTATATCCAGCATTTCCCAGGTGAAGCGCCGCGCCGCTGTATAGGCGTTGCGTGACGGCTGCTGGTGCAGCCTGCGCAGCTCGAAGGAGGGGATAAGCTGCGACACGCCGAGGCTGGCGCCGTCCATCGTCGACTTGTTCTTGTTCTTGTTCTTATTCTTATTTTTGTTCTTGTTTTTGTTCAGCGATGCCTTGTTGAGCACCGACTTGTTCGCCACGCTCGTGAGGACCGAGGCTACGGCCATCGTCGCCATCATGGGCCCTGCCAGATGCGATGCATCTTCACCCGTGCCGGGGAAAAGCGAAGGTTCGGAGGCTGCATCAAGTGCTGCCGGCGACGCACCGGCGAGAGGATCAGCACCGGCATCGTCCCTCGGTTCGCATGGAAGGACCGTATCCGGCTCAATCCTGAATTTATAACTGTTTAGAAATAAGACAATTTTTGATTGCGATTCGTGGGCAGTGTCCGCTTCCATTGCAGCCTCCTTGCGCGATGATGTGAAAAATTGTCCGGGGTTCAGCGCAGCTTGGCGCCGGCCTTGAGCAGGCCGTCGATCAAGATCTGGCCGCCGCCTGTGTCGAGCAGCGGATAGCCGCTGCCGCGGAAGTCGTTGATGGAGAAGCCGCCCTCGACTGCCTCAAGACGCTGCAGGTAATGCCGCGCGCCGCCCAGATCGTTGGAATGGGCGTGACTGGAGGCAAGATAGCGCAGCAGGCTGTTGAAGTTCGGCCGTGCCCGCAGGGCTTCTTCGCCTGCAGCTATGGCTGCGGCATGATCGCCTGCAAGCGCTGCCGCAATGCATTTGGTCGTATCGAAGTAATATTTATGCGGGCTGTAGACGCCGAGCTCTTGTACCCAACGCGCCATCGCCACTGCCTTGTCGGGCTGGCCTGCATAGCAGTGCAGCATCGCGTAGAGGTCCCAACCGAGCGGCAGGGCCGGATTCAGGCGGATCGATTTTTCGAACAGGTTGGCCGCATAGTCGTATTCACCGAACAGGAACGAATGGACGTGGCCGACGAGCGCGAGCGACACGGAATTCTGCGGATCGAGTTCCAGCGCCTTGCGTGCATAGGCCTGGGCTTCCTCGATCAAATGCGCGTCCAGCGCGTTGAAACGTTGGCCGACCTGGAAAGTCCGAATGAATGACAGCCAGGCAAAAGTCGATGATCGCGGCTGATGCTGGATCTGTTCTTCCAGGCGCCGTTCCGCGTTATCGAGGTCGTCGCGCGACAGCCGAAAGATCGCATTGACGGCGTCGATCAGGAGACCGTCTTGCGACAATCGGCTGTCGGTTGCCTGGATCTCCTGGAAATAGGCCAGTTGATCGACGGCCTGGCTGATCAGCGCAGCGGCGATGCCGAACTCGCCCCGCTCGAACTGCGTGCGGTTGATTGCCTGACTGCCCAGCCAATGAATGCGGTTGTTGATCAGGTGCTTCATCACCAGCTCGATCAGCACCATGTCACCATCAAACGTCAGGCGAAGCTGTAGGCATATGGGAAGGCTGATCTGCTGTTCGTTCTCTTCAATATGCGGCAAGGTGAAGGAGAGGTCAGTGACTCCAAAGCCCAGCCCATCGATGATGGCTTTTGAAATGAGGTTCTGGAACCGTGTCGCAGCAATTTGTCCGCCCTCTCCGGCACCCACCACGATGGGGGACAGAAGAGCCATCATCCATTGCCAGCCACCGCCGCCCCGCCGCCCATCTGGGCCGCTGCTGGCGCTGTCCACGGCTTTGCCTGTTCTCGACGTATCCGGGGCGCCTGTTAAAGGCAGCAGGGCGGAATGTTTGGCGATATCGCGGCTCGGTTGCTGTCGCGGCTCGAAGACGTCGTGGACTTGTCCTTCATCGAGGCGGCGATACCAGTTTTGCCGTTCCAGCGCCAACCAGTCCTCGAATTCGGGATCGCGGATGTCGATGCCTTCGAGCAATTCGTCGGTGACTTGATCCGGAGATCGCTCCGTCCGAAGCACCAGGTCGGTATCGAGCACGAGTCGGTCCGTATCCAGCCACACGGTATTCTTATCCGCAATCAGGAGATCACGTGCCGGCCCCAGACTCTTATGAATGTCCAAAAGCGCTTGGCGTAGACTGGCTGCCGCCTGGTCGTCGGAGCGATCGCTCCATAACTTGTCCCTAAGCCAGATTCTCGAGCGCGAGCCCCGGGCGGACAATGCAAGCATTGCCAGAAGAGCCTGTGCCTTTTTGGATTTCGGAGTAATTGACCGCCCCCCGGCGTCCACAAGGGCAAAAGGCCCGAGCAGGAACATCCGAAACGGATAGTGCTCCTTGTTCATGCGATCCACCGGCCCCGCCCCCGCTGCCTCCGATACGCTCGTTTGGCGGCCGGAAGACCTAGCATCCAGGGGCCAGTCTGCCACAACTTCGGCTCCTGGCAAGCAACCGGGAAGGGAAACCGGGATTGCGAAATGTAAATCTATGCTGTGACGATGATCGAACTGAAGCATAACCGGTTGAAATCCCTCTGCGTAACTTCGCAAACCGGCCGTAGCATCCTGCCGTCAAAGCAGCGTCAAAGAAATGTTGTTTGGGCACCGTAATTTTGCAGGCATCCGCCAAAGGCTGCGAAGTACTCAAGCCGACGTGTCGGAGTTGCTCCAGCAGGAGCATCGACCGTCGCTCCGATCATCCAGCGCCGGGATGATGTCCCGGCGCTCTTTTGTTTTCCTGTAGTTAGGCGAGCCCGCCGATGTGGAAGCTCTTTATTTCGAGATATTCCTCGATGCCGCATTGCGCGCCCTCGCGGCCAAGACCGGATTGTTTGATGCCGCCGAAGGGAGCGACCTCCGTCGAGATCGCCCCTGTGTTCAGGCCGAGCATCCCGAATTCGAGCGCTTCGGCGACACGCCAGGAGCGTTTCAGGCTCTCGGTGTAGAAATAGGCGGCAAGGCCGAAGGGCGTGGCGTTGGCGATGCGGATCGCCTCGTCCTCGTTGTCGAAACGGAAAAGCGGAGCGACGGGTCCGAAGGTCTCTTCGCTGGCAAGCTGCATCTCGGTCGTCGCACCGCCGAGCACCATCGGCACTGCATATTGGTCGCCTTCAGGCACGGAATCCGCAGTGGCGAGGATCCTTGCTCCCTTTTCCACCGCATCGTCGACGTGACGCTTGATCTTCTCGATCGCCGCCCTGTTGATCATCGGTCCGATATCCGTGCCTGCATCCATGCCGGCTCCGACCTTCATGGCCGATACGCGTGCGGAAAGTTTGGCGGCAAAGGCCTCGTAGACGCCGGACTGGACGAGTAGGCGATTGGCGCAGACGCAGGTCTGCCCGCCATTACGGAATTTCGAGGCGATCGCGCCTTCCACGGCAAGATCAAGATCGGCGTCGTCGAAGACGATGAACGGCGCGTTGCCGCCGAGTTCGAGGCTGAGCCGCTTGACGCTGTCGGCCGCGCCGCGCATCAGCAGCGAGCCGACGCGGGTCGAGCCGGTGAAGGAGATCTTGCGGACGGTCTGGTTCGCCATCAGTTCGTCACCGATCCGGGTGGGCAAGCCGGTGACGATATTGATCACGCCTTTCGGGATGCCGGCACGCTCCGCCAGGACGCCGAGCGCCAGCGCCGAATAGGGGGTCAGGTCGGATGGCTTGACGACGATCGTGCAGCCTGCAGCGAGCGCCGGCCCGACCTTGCGGGTGATCATCGCGTTCGGAAAATTCCACGGCGTGATGATCGCCGACACGCCGACCGGCTCCTTCAGAACGACGATCCGCCGGTCCACCGTCGGCGAGGGAATGGTCGTCCCGCCGATACGGCGCGCCTCCTCCGAGAACCATTTGATGAACGAGGCGCCGTAACGGATTTCACCGCGCGCTTCCGTCAGCGGCTTGCCCTGCTCACGGGTGAGGATCAGCGCCAGATCCTCGATATTGTCGAGCATCAGATCATGCCAGGCTTCCAGCAATGCGCCGCGCTCGGCATTGGTCTTTGCGCGCCATGGAGCAAAGGCCTTTTCCGCCGCCGCGATTGCCGCCCTCGTATCGGCTTCGTCCATGTCGGGCACCGTACCCAGCACATGCTGCGCTGCGGGGTCGATCACCTCGATCGTGCGCCCGGTTTCAGCCCCGCGCCATTCTCCGCCGATTAGCCCTTGCTGACGCAGCAGGCTGGCATCCCTTAATCCGTTCATTCTGTTCTCCATTGATCAGCCAAGTGCCGAAAGCACCGATGCCGTGATGGCGTCGGTCCTGTCCTTGCCGGGAATTGCGCCGATGCCGCGTGCCGTCGTCGCCTCGATGGCGGCCATCACCTTTCCGGCCGCTGCGGTTTCTCCCAAATGCTCCAGCATCATCGCGCCCGACCAGATGGCGGCGATCGGATTGGCGATGCCGAGATGAGCGATATCGGGCGCGGAGCCATGAACCGGTTCGAACATCGATGGCGCCGAGCGATCGGGATTGATATTGGCGGAGGCGGCAAAGCCGAGCCCGCCCTGGATGGCGGCGCCGAGGTCGGTCAAGATGTCGCCGAACAGGTTGGAGGCGACCACGACGTCGAGACTATCCGGCGCCATGACCATGCGGGCGGCCATGGCGTCGATATGGTAGCTGGTTACCGCGACATCGGGATATTCCGCGGAAAGCCTCTGGGTGATCTCGTCCCAGAAGACCATCGAATATTTCTGGGCATTGGACTTCGTCACCGAGGCAAGCTTGCCGCTGCGCGCACGCGCTTGCTCAAAGCCGAAGCGCAGAATGCGCTCAACCCCCTTGCGGGTGAAAATCGAGGTCTCGACCGCCACCTCATTGTCGGTGCCCTGGTGGACGCGGCCACCGGCGCCGGAATATTCGCCCTCGGTATTTTCACGAATACAGAGGATGTCGAAGCCATCGGACCGCAACGGCCCCTGCACACCCGGCAGCAGCCGGTGCGGGCGGATATTGGCATATTGCACGAAGGCCTTGCGGATCGGCAGCAGAAACCCGTGCAGCGACACGGAATCCAGCACCTTGCTGGGCCAGCCGACGGCGCCGAGCAGGATGGCATCGAAGGGCCTCAGCGTTTCGATGCCGTCGACGGGCATCATGCTGCCGTTCACCAGATAGTAGTCGCAGGACCAGGGATAGCTGGTTGCATCAAGAGAAAATCCGTTCAGGCTCGCTGCCTTTTCGAGCACGGCCCAGGCTGCTGCCGTCACGTCGCGGCCGATCCCGTCTCCGGGCAGAAGGGCGATCTTGTAGGTTTTCATCGCAGGTCCTCACAGGCTGATGAGCACACTCTTGCTCTTGCGGTTGGCGAGATAGGCGTCGCGCCCGAGATCCTTGCCGATGCCGGACTGCTTGTAGCCGCCGGTCGGCAGGATATGGTCGCGCGAGCGGCCGTAGCGGTTGACCCAGACGGTGCCGGCCTGCAGGCGACGGGTCACGCGGATGGCACGCGAGAGATCGCGGGTGAAGAGGCCTGCGGCGAGCCCATAGGCCGGATGGTCGGCGAGGCTCAGCGCCTCCTCCTCGTCCTCGAAGGTCTGAATGGTCAGCACCGGTCCGAAGATTTCTTCCAGAACCGCCGGCGACGTTGCCGTCACGCCTGATATCAGGGTCGGTGCGTAGAAATAACCTTCGCGGTCGAGCCGGCGGCCACCGGTGAGGCACTCGGCGCCGTCGTCGATCGCGGCGCGGATGATGCCGTCCATGCGAGCGATCTGGCGTTCGGAGATGACGGGCGAATAATCGGTCGTTTCCTCCCAGGTGGGGCCGGGGCGGATGGCCGCCAGCCTCTCGACGAGGGCGGCTGCGAGCACGTCCGCCACCTTCGCCTCGACGATCAACCGGGATCCGCAAACGCAGGCCTGACCGGCGTTGGAGAGAATGCTGCCGGCGATTGCGCCGGCTGCAAGCTCGAGATCGGCATCGGCGAAGACCAGTTGCGGGCTTTTGCCGCCGAGTTCCAGCGTCATCGGCTTGACGCCGGTGCGGGCGATGTTGGTCATGATTGCCGCGCCGGCCGCCGTCGAGCCGGTGAAGCTGACCTTGGAGATGCCAGGATGGCCGGTGATCGCATTTCCGGTGGTCGGGCCGTCGCCGAGCACGATGTTGACGAGACCCGCCGGCAGGCCGGCCCGCACCGAAAGTTCGGCGAGATAGAGCGTCGAAAACGGCGTCATTTCCGACGGCTTCAGCACCACCGCATTGCCTGCAGCCAGCGCCGGGCCGAGCTTCCAGCCGGCCATGGACAAGGGGAAATTCCAGGGCGTGATGGCGCCGACGACGCCATAGGGTTCCGTCATGATCATGCCGAAGTTCGCATCGTCGGTCGGGACGAGGTCGCCGCCTTCCTTGTCGGCGAATTCGGCAAAGAAGCGGATTTGCTCAGCGGTGACGGCGATATCGCCGGCGACGAGATGACCGACGGGTCGTGTCGAGGAGAGCGCCTCGAGCCTGGCGAGGGTCTCAGCCTCGGCTTCGATCAGGTCCGCCCAGCGCTGCAGCGCCACGGTGCGCTCGCGCGGCCGCATGCCGCCCCAATTGCTCGTCTTCAATGCGGTCCTGGCGGTTTCGACGGCGTGGTCGACAAGCGCCTCGTCGGCCAGCGGGCAGCCGGCATAAGCCTTGCCGTCGGATGGGCGATGCATGTCGATGACAGCTTCGGCCGGAACCAGCCGGCCGCCGATGAAATGTCCGACGGGCAGGGAAATCGTGTTCGGATCGAAGCTGAGTGTCATCGCATGTCCTCGGGATGGGCTGAGACAAGCCTAACTGGGGAAGGCGAGCAGCATGCGTCGACCGGCGATGCCGCGGCGGCGAAAAATTGCGTTTTCGCCGCCGCCGCAGTCAAATCTACGGCGTCGACATCACGACACGGTGACGTAGATCTTGCGCACCGTCTCGATCGTCTTCCAGACACCAACGAAGCCCGGCTTCATGACGAAGCTGTCGCCGGCCTTGTAGACCACCGGTTCGCCGCCTTCCGGCGTGAGTTCGACCAGGCCGGAAAGGATATGGCAGAACTCGAACGTCTCACCCTTGATCGAGCGCGTCTCGCCGGGTGTCGCTTCCCAGACGCCGCTATGAACCGTCTCGCCGCGGGCGACATCCTGCGCCCAGGTCTTGAAGGCCGGATTGCCCGAGATCAGCCGTTCGGGGAGGGGGCCGGACTCGCGCGGCGCGAAGGATGGGTTGGTGTCGATCGTCTTGAGGAGGGACATGATTTGCTTTCCTAGGTTGAGAACTCAGTAGCCACGGTTGCGATCGACCAGACCGATCGGATCGACGCCCGCCTGGTGCCGTTTGATGTTGCCGATCACCGCCGCCGCGGCGGTTTCAGGCTGGGTGACGCTCGCAACGTGGGGCGTCAACAGGATCTTCGGATGGTTCCAGAAGGCGTGGTCCGCAGGCAGCGGTTCCGGATCGGTGACATCGACGACGGCGCCGGAGAGATGCCCGGCGTCGAGCGCGTCGACGAGCGCCTGATGGTCGAGCTGAGGGCCGCGGCCGACATGGACGAGTGCTGCGCCGGCCGGCAGTCCGGCGAAGAGCTCGGCATTCAGGAAACCGCGCGTCTCATCCGTCAGCGGCAGCAGGCAGACGAGAATGTCGGTGGTTGCAAGCAGAGTATCGAGACCGTCGCGGCCGCTCAGGCATTGGATGCCCTCGATCTCGCGCGGGCTGCGGCTCCAGCCCGAAAGCGGAAAGCCGAAGGGCTGCAACCGTTCGAGCACGGCGCTCCCAAGCATGCCGAGGCCGAGCACGCCAATGCGGCGTTCCGAGGCCTGCCTAGAAGCGATCGTCTGCCAGGTCCGGCGCCGCTGCTGGTCGAGATAGGCCGGCATGTCGCGATGCAGCGCAAGCACGGCCAGCGTCACATATTCCTGCATCATCCTGATGATGCCGTCCTCGACCATGCGCACCACCTTCACCGACGCCGGCACCGCATCGATGCGGAACTGGTCGATACCCGCGCCGATCGAAAACAGGATTTCGAGATTGCGATAGCGGGCGAGATCCTGCGGTACGGTCCAGGTGATCAGGTAGCGCACGGCGTCCGGTTCGACCGACTGGGGATCCATGGAAAAAGCAATGTCGGGCAGTTCGCGCGCGAAGGCTTTGGCGAATATGGCGCCGCGCTTCGCATCGGAATTGAAGAGAAAGGTCATGGCGTCGGCTCCTCGATCGGATGTCATCAGGCGCAGCGGCGGCCAAGCGCCTCGACCATCGCCTGGCAGGCCAGCAGTTCGCCGGCGAGGATGAATTCGTCCGGCTTGTGGGCACGGCCGATGTCGCCCGGTCCGCAGATGATCGCATCGATGCCGGCGCGCTGGAAAAGGCCGGCCTCGGTGCCGTAGCTGACGGCGGCGAGCGGCTCGATGCCGGTCAGTTCGCCAAGCAGCGCAGCAAGCGGCGCATCGGCGGCCAGCGAAAGCGCCGGATAGGCGCTGAGTTCGCGCCATTCCACCTGAAAGCCGAGCGGCGACAGCGCCTCGGCCGATGCTCGCAGCGGCGCCAGTAGCGTGACCGGATCGACGCCGGAAATGGCCCGCGCTTCGAACTCGGCCTCGCAGGTGTCGGGAATGATGTTAACCGCCTGGCCGCCCTTCAGCGTGCCGATCTGAAGCGAGGAGTAGGGTGGTTCGAAGACAGGCTCGAACGGGCCGCGTGTGAGTCGTTCGGCTTCGGCGGTGGCGCAGGCCAGGACGTCGGTCATGGCATGGATTGCGTTCAGTCCCTGGTCAGGGCGCGAAGAATGGCCGGACCGGCCCCTGACCGTCAGCCGGGCGGCGGCCTTGCCCTTGTGGGCGCGGATCGCCCGCATGCCGCTCGGCTCGCCGATGATCGCGCCAAGCGGAGTTGCGCAGAGCTCCGGAATGTGCGCGATCATGTGCGGCACGCCGCGGCAGCCGGCCTCCTCGTCATAGGAAAAGGCAAGGTGGACCGGCTGGCGAAGCGGCATGACGGCGAGAGCCGGGACGGCGGCGAGAACGGCGGCCAGGAAACCCTTCATGTCGGTGGCGCCGCGACCGTAGAGGCGATCCGCTTCGGTGCGCAGGCGGAACGGATCGCTGGTCCAGCCGCTTTCGGCGGCGGGCACCACGTCCACATGGCCCGAAAGGATATAGCCCGGCGTTTCCTTCGGGCCGATCGTGGCGAAGAGGTTCGACCGATCGCCCTCCGGGCCGGGAAGCTCCGTGACCACAGCGCCGTGGCTTTGCAGGTAGTGCCGGATCCACGCCACGATCTCGCCGTTCGGCGTGCCGACGACGGAGGGGAAGCCGACAAGCGTTTCGAGAATCTCAATCGCCTGCATCGGCGGCCTCACAAGCATGCCCTGCCTGCCGAGGCGGCGCCCATGCCGCCGACGGAAACGACAATTCGGCCCAGCGAGATGTTAGAGGTGTTTGCAACTGGGCCGAGGGAGGTGACATTTCCGGGCTCTCACAGTGAAAAGCGACTCCGGCCGCTGGATCTGTCAATGAGTCTAGAGGGAGGCGCAGGCGTTACTTGCCGAAAGCGCATCGAGATTTGGTCGATTGTTGTGTTTGCGCCAGCTTCACCAGTGAATTGTATCGAACGATCTGTTCTAGTCTGGGCGGAGAAGTTTCCGGAGCACAGGCTTGGCCAGAAAATGCGGCAGGGGGTGGGAGTGAGTGAACTGACATCCGAATCCAGATTCGTCGATAGTTTCGAGACGCACATTGCCGGGATCGACAGCGTTGCCCTCGACAAGTTGCATGCGCTTTCGATGACCGTCGCCTGGCCGCATCGCGGTGAGGACTGGCAGTTCCTGCGGGAGTTCGGCCAGGGCATCGTGGCGATCGATGAAATCGGGCGCATCCTGGGCTCTGCGATGTGGTTTCCCTATGACGCGCAATTTGCCACGATCGGTATGGTCATCACCTCGCCGCGTCTTCAAACCAATGGCGCCGGGCAATGGCTGATGGGCCACGCGCTGAATCAGGTCGCCGGGCGAAACCTCGGGCTGAATGCGACGCGCGCGGCGCGCCGTCTTTATCGGTCCCTGAACTTTGTTCGGGAGGCGCTGGTCTTTCAATGCCATGGCGAAGCGATATTGCCGCCGGATGTGGAGCCGCCGTCCGGTGCCGTGATACGGGCCGTGGAGGCTGGCGATCTGGAAGCGATCGCCGAATTGGATTGTGTGGCCTTCGGCACGGATCGCAAACTGCTCCTGGCCCGGCTCATGGCAAATTCCAAGGGCATCGTGTTGAGCCGCGCCGGCCGGATCGAGGCATTCTCCCTTTGCCGACGGTTCGGGCGCGGCCATGTTATCGGTCCCGTTGTGGCACGCAGTGACGCGGACGCGATCGCCGTCGTCCGCCCGCACGCAGCCGAGCACGCAGGAGCGTTCCTGCGCCTCGACACACGCGAGCAGGGCGGGGCCTTTTCCGATTTCCTCTCCCGCTGCGGTCTTCCTGTCTACGACATCGTGACGACCATGTCGCTCGGTGGCCCTTGGCTTCCAGTTGCGGGACGCGCAGTGGCGCCCGAGCCGAGGACCTATGCACTCGTCAGCCAGGCACTCGGTTGACGCACGCCTACCTGGCGATCGTTGTCGGGTTTTAAGCGCCCGGACAGACCGGTATGTCCGCCAGAGCCTGCCGGCGTTCAAATTCGGGCCGGAACGAACGATATTGCCACAGACCTTCCGGGCTTTCCCGGCGGTATACGGTCTCGAGCCAGAACACTGAGTCATCGATCGGCAAGACAGGGTGCCACGCATACCACTCCGACCAGATTTTTCCTGCCGGGTCGCTGTCCATGATCGCCACTCGCCTCCTCTTCATCGGCGCAACTCGAACATCCGTGCGGCACGGGAGCTGTTGCGATCCCGGCGTGCCTCGGCAAATGTTCTATTATGGAGAATAACAGCGATGGAATATTCTTCAATGGAGATCATTTTCCCGTATTGCGCGAAGTCTTTCTTGTCCGCCGTCGGGGGATGTTTCAGGTTGTAAGATGCGGCTCTGTTGACGAATAATTTCGTCGGCGGATGCAACGCCTCGATTGGGCTTCGGCACCGGGTGATGAGCTGCGGTGTTCAATCACCACTCATCTGTTTGCGTGATGGTTGGATGGCTTAGCTAATCGAACGCAGCCCGAGATAGGCCGCCAAACTGACGGCGGAGAGGGCGATCGTCAGCCTGGGTCTCGCATCGTCGAACATCGCTGCCAGCGAAAGGCCGAGCATCAGGATGACGGATTTTGCCCAAAGCTCCTGATCCGAGACGGTGAAAGCGATTGCCGCCAGAAAGACGGCGCTGGCGACGATGGTCACAGGGGCGGATTTCTCCGCGAGATCGCCGCTTGAAAAATACGGCAGAAGAAAACGCCGCATGCTCAAGCCGGAAGCGATGCTCAGAAGAAGACAAGTCAAGACAAGGTGCAACATGAGGTCGTCGCCGATCGATCTGCAGATAGCCTTGCGGATGCAAACCACATGCCAGCCTCAAACCCGAAAATCGTTATCCTGCAGAGGCAATGCCGCGGCTTGCATGGCTATTTCCTCGGCGTCGCGATCCTTTTTTCGGCAATTGCTTGCCTGTCCAGTCCCCGGCCCGCGTTTTTTCGTCCGATATCGAAACCGGCTTGAGATGGCATAATGATTTCTGTATAGAGAATTATCTGTCGTCTTAATTCCGGAAACGAGATCTTTTCATTGGACCTTTCATCGATCGAGATCTTCCTCGCTGTCGCCAGCGACCGCAGCGTTACGAAGGCTGCCAAGGCCGTCGGGCGGGTGCCGTCGAATGTGACGACGCGCATCCAGCAATTGGAGGAGGACCTCGGCGTTTCGCTCTTCAGCCGTGACGGCAAGAAGATGACGTTGACACGCGAGGGCGAGACGTTTCTCACCTATGCCAACCGGCTTATGGCGCTTGCGCTCGAAGCGCGCCAGGCCGTGCGGCCTCTCGCCCCATCGGGGACATTGCGGGTCGGCACCATGGAGAGCACGGCGGCAAGCAGGCTGCCGGCGGCGCTGACGCAATTCAATCAGATGTGGCCTGGTGTGTCGCTTCATCTGACGATGGGGGCGTCCCGCGATCTGACCCGCGACGTTCTCTCCGATGCGCTGGATTGTGCGCTGATTGCCCGTCCACCGAAGACGATGCGCGAGGAAGACTCGAGCTTCGATGCCGAACTTAAGGCGCTCGAAATGGAGCCGGTCTTCGTCGAAGACCTGTTGATCGTGTTGCCTGCCGGGCATCCCGCCATCAAATCCGCCGCCGATCTGCGTGTCGGGTCGCTCGCCGCTTTGGAACCCGGCTGCACCTATCGCAGGATCGCCGAAAACTGGGCGCGCAAATCGAGTGCCCTGCCGACGAGCGAACTCGGCTCCTACCACGCGATCCTGGCGAGCGTCGCGACCGGGAATACGGCGGGTGTCATGCCGCGATCCGTCCTTGACCTGATGCACTGGCCGACGCCTGTCCAGACCCATCAGTTGGGGCCTGTCGAGACGTTGCTCGTCTATCGCAGGAAAGATCGTCCCAGCGCGTTCGACGCATTCCACGAAGTCCTCAGTGCGACAAAAGGCAGAGATGTCAGGCTGGCGACAAACTAGCCTGAACGTCTTCCTCCTTCGCCGCCAGCAAATCCTCGCTTAAAATTGGTCTTGTCATGAAGTATCCCGTTTCCCCAAAGGTGGGACCGAGCCGCCTCCGCCGCTTCCGTTTGTTTTCACCTATTCTGGCCGGTGCGACCTTACGAGAGCGATTGATTGCATGTCTCGGCGCCTTGCTGGCCATTGGTCTCACCGGCGTCATCAGCGGCTATCTGTTCGGCCAGGGGCCGCATCTTCCCCTGATCGTCGCGCCGATGGGCGCGTCCGCGGTACTTCTTTTCGCGGTGCCGGCAAGCCCGCTGGCGCAGCCTTGGTCGATCATCGGCGGCAATACCATTTCCGCCCTGATGGGGATTATTGCCGCCTATTTCATTCGTGATCCGATCATCGCGACCGGCGTCGGCGTTTCGCTTGCCATTGGCGCGATGTCCTTCACGCGGTGCCTTCATCCACCCGGAGGAGCCGCCGCACTGACCGCCGTGCTCGGCGGCCCTGTCGTTGCCGGCTGGGGATTCCTCTTTCCCTTCGTGCCCGTCGCTTTGAACTCCTGCATTCTCGTCGCCCTTGGCCTGCTGTTCCACAAGCTTTCCAAGCGGAATTATCCGCACGTCGTTCCAAAGCCGGCGGAGAACACCCATCAGACGATCGACCTGCCGTCAGCCGTGCGGGTGGGTTTTCGCGAAGAGGATGTCGATGCGGCCCTTGAGGCGTTCGACGAAACCTTCGATATCGACCGGGCAGACCTTGGCCGGCTGTTGCAGCAGGTCGAGCTGCAAGCGGCCATCCGCTCAAACGGCAAGATCAGCTGTGCCGATATCATGTCGCGCGACGTGATCGCCATTGGCGAAGCTTCGGAACCGGATGCCGCACGGCATCTTCTGCTCAAGCATAATATCCGTACGCTGCCGGTGAAGGATCCGGAGGGTCGTCTCGTCGGCGCTGTCGGCTTGCGGGAGTTGTCGATGAGCACCGAGACCATCGCGCATGCGATCTCGAGGCCGGCGGTGGCCAGACCTTCGGATGCTGCTCTGTCGCTGTTGCCCGTCCTGACTGACGGGCGCACGCATGCCGTCATCATCGTCGACGACGATTACCGCATCCTTGGCCTTATATCGCAGACGGATCTGCTGAGCGCAGTAGCGCGGCTGCTGCCAAAGGAAGACAATGCGATTCCGGCGGTGGCCTGAGCCGTGAGCGTGGAACTTAGCTGGAGAAAAAATCGGTGCTGATCGAGCGTGATTCAAATGGCGATTTTATCCTTGAATCATCGGAGCTGGCGAAACGGTTCGGATTGTCGCTGGCCGATCTCCGCCGCCACATGCGCCATGGCTCCGTCGTCAGCTCCGTGGAAATCGGCACTGCTGAACACGAGGGGACGAAACGGGTATCGCTTCGGCTCGGCAACAGGGTCTGGCAAGCGGTTTTGAACGATGAAAATGAAGTGCAGCAGGAGCAGATGACCGTTCTGGGTAAATCCTCCGGACGACATCCGCGCTGACATCATCGTCATGCAAGGTCCCGCGCCATGCTAATTGCACGTGCGGGACAGATTACCGGTCCCTCGTTTCGAAGAGGCCGCGGGCCGCCTCGACCATTGACTGCAGGTGATCGGGGTCGCGCACGCCCTGCCGGTAAAGCTCGATGATAATGCTCGCCGTTCGTTCGGCTTCGTCGCTGTCCTTTTCCACCTGGTATTCGGATCTGATCTTGTCGAAGATCCGCTGGCATATTTCAAGATCGCGGGAGTCCAGCGGTACCTGCGATCGGTTTTTGATCGTTTGAACCATCTCTATTCCCTCCGAAAAGGCCCGCCTGGAGTACAGGCGGGCCGGCAGTTGTTTAGAAGTCCATGCCGGCGCCAGTGGGCAATGGCGGAGGAGCGTCCTTCTTGGGCTTCTCGGCGATCATGGCCTCCGTCGTGACGAGAAGCCCGGCGATGGAGGACGCATCCTGCAGCGCGGTGCGAACCACCTTGGCCGGATCGATGACGCCCTGCGCATAGAGGTCGCCATATTCGCCTGTCTGAGCGTTCCAGCCGTAGGAGAACTCGCTTTTCTCGCGCAGCTTGCCGACGATAACCGAGCCTTCCGCTCCGGCGTTTTCGGCGATCTGGCGAGCCGGTGCCTCTACCGCGCGGCGCACAATCTCGACGCCGACGCGCTGGTCGCCATTGGCGGTCTTGACATTGTCGAGCGCCTTGACGGCGCGCAGCAGCGCCACGCCGCCGCCCGGCAGAATGCCTTCCTCGACCGCCGCGCGGGTTGCATGAAGCGCGTCGTCGACGCGGTCCTTCTTCTCCTTCACCTCGACTTCCGTCGAGCCACCGACGCGGATGACGGCAACGCCGCCGGCCAGCTTGGCAAGGCGTTCCTGCAGCTTCTCGCGGTCGTAATCGGAAGTGGTTTCTTCGATCTGGGCCTTGATCTGGGCAATACGGCCTTCAATGTCGGTCTTGGCGCCTGCCCCATCGATGATCGTCGTGTTTTCCTTCTCGATCGACACCTTCTTGGCACGGCCGAGCATGTCGAGCGTGACGTTCTCGAGCTTGATGCCGAGATCTTCGGAGATGACGGTGCCGGCGGTCAGGATGGCGATGTCTTCGAGCATGGCCTTGCGGCGGTCGCCGAAGCCGGGCGCCTTGACGGCAGCAATCTTCAGACCGCCGCGCAGCTTGTTGACGACGAGCGTTGCGAGGGCCTCACCTTCGACATCTTCAGCGATGATGAGCAGCGGCTTGCTGGACTGGACGACGGCTTCGAGGACCGGCAGCATCGACTGCAGGTTCGAGAGCTTCTTCTCGTGGATGAGAATATAGGGGTCTTCGAACTCCACCCGCATCTTGTCGGCATTGGTCACGAAGTAGGGGCTGAGATAGCCGCGATCGAACTGCATGCCTTCGACGACTTCGAGCTCGGTCTCCGCAGTTTTTGCTTCTTCGACGGTGATGACGCCATCATTGCCGACCTTTTCCATGGCTTCCGCCAAAAAGCGGCCGATTTCGGCATCGCCATTGGCGGAGATCGTGCCGACCTGGGCAATTTCGGAATTGTTGGAGATCTTGCGGGCGTTGGCCTTCAGTTCCGCGACGATGGCGCCGACCGCAAGATCGATGCCGCGTTTCAGGTCCATCGGGTTCATGCCTGAGGTAACCGCCTTGGCGCCCTCTTTGACGATCGCCTGGGCAAGCACCGTTGCGGTGGTGGTGCCGTCGCCGGCGACGTCGCTGGTCTTCGAAGCAACTTCACGGACCATCTGGGCGCCCATGTTTTCGAACTTGTCTTCGAGTTCGATTTCCTTGGCGACCGAAACGCCGTCCTTGGTGATGCGCGGCGCGCCGAACGACTTGTCGATCACGACGTTACGGCCCTTCGGGCCGAGGGTCGCCTTCACGGCGTTGGCCAGGATGTCGACGCCACGTAGCATCTTCTCGCGGGCTTCGGTGCTGAATTTGATTTCTTTAGCAGCCATGTCCTCACTCCTTCATAGGCAGCCAGAGCAATTCCAGGAAAAGTGCAATGCGGTTTCCGTTTGGAATTGCGTCAGAAATGAAAGGTTGGAGCGGTTCTGCGTTTCCATGAAAAGCTACGCGCTCCAGCATTGACGGATGTCCGCAGGATCTCACGCGGCCTGCTTTTTCTCGCCCCGGGCCTCGAGGATGCCCATGACATCGCTTTCCTTCATGATCAGCAGATCTTCACCGTTGATCTTGATCTCGGTGCCGGACCATTTGCCGAACAAGATGCGATCGCCGGGCTTGACGTCGAGCGCCTGGATCTGGCCGGCCTCGTTGCGTGCGCCGGGGCCGACGGCGAGGACCTCGCCTTCCTGCGGCTTCTCCTTGGCGGTATCAGGAATGATGATGCCGCCTTTGGTCTTTTCCTCTGAATCGACCCGGCGGACGAGAATGCGGTCATGAAGCGGTCGGAACGACATGTCTTCCTCCATCGAACAGTGATGACGTTGTTCCCTTAGAGCATGATGCCGAAAAGTGTGCGCGGTTTTCGGACGACATCATGCTCTAACTATATAATGTAGAACAGGATTCAGATTTTAGGCCGAGCAGGCCTAAAATCATCCTGTTCTAGCCGGACCGGATGACCAATCCGGGCGGGTGCAGGTTCGCGCGCGCGCCTTGCGCGAATGATCTGGTTCGACGATTCGGCAATTTCAAGAGGGCACGAAAGAAAAATTGGCACTCTCTGCCGGTGACTGCTAATGCCCGACAGGGAACAGACAATCGGCTCCAGCGTTTGAATAAAATGCTAATGGCATTGAGGCTTGAATCCGGATTTCGGCATTCCCAGTTCTTTGGTGACCGAGGCTTGATGAGCTCGGTCACCGTCCCACGTCTTTAGGAGTGAGTGACATGGAAGAGAACACAAAACTAATCAAAGACCTCAGTATCGCGGAACGCGAGGAAATCTTCGTCGATATTGCGCGGACGCTGGAGGGTACGGCGCGTGAGGCGCTTGTCGAAGGCAATACGCATTTTGCGGCAATTTCCAACAACATGGCTGAAGCGATCCGCGTTAACGCCGACGAACTCGCCCGTGACGACCCCGAAAATGCCGAGCGGGTGCTGCTACAGGCAACGGCGATGATTTCACAATTCGAGGCCGTGCATCCTTATCGCATGGTGAGTATGGCCGTTCATTGATCGCGCCCCGGGCGACGCGGCTCGTCACCCGCTCAAATCATTCTCTACGCGCGCGGAACTCTCCTTGTTTGCAGAGGTTATTGGATCACAACATCGAAGGTGATCCATGACGACTTCCAAATCCAGCGTGCCGCCAGAGAGCGGCACAGACGACGCGCGGTCCGCTGATACAGAACGGGCCGAGACCGATCGAAAAAGGGCATTGGAAACTGCCCGGCGCAACGCGAGTTCGGCATTGAGCCGCGATAGCGGCACCGAAACCCCAAGCCTGAAGCTAGCGAAAGAATATCTCAGTCTCGGCGGCCAACGCCGGTCGATGATCGATGACAATATCACCGATGTTCGCCACTGGGATAAGGATCCGCCGGAGGCCGAACGGTTCTGGAAGGAACGGGTGGAGACGCTTCCAAAGGATCAACGCAAGCAGGTGGAGGATTTCCTTCCAACCATCAACACGCCCTGAAGGGCCGTTCTTCGGACGGCTGATCGCAATGCGCTTGGAGGAGATCATGGCGATAGACAAGCACGAGCAGATACGCCAGCGCGCCTACGAAATCTGGGAGGCCGAGGGTCGCCCGGACGGCGCTGACCATCGCCATTGGCTGCAAGCCTGCGACGAACTGGCAGGCGCGGATGAGCATGAGACGCTGCAGAACCTGCTTGATGAAGACGACAGGGATGATGCGGCGCTGCTTCAAGGCGCCGGTGAGAGCGGCGATCTCGATCGGCGACGGGCCAGGCCTGTCCAGGCCGCCGTGGCTCCCGTCCCTGACATCGAGATGACGACGGGGGAAAAACCTTCCAGGCGGAAGATCAGGAAGACCGAGGGACCGTGATCGCCATGCAGCATCTCGACCATGCCATCCAGATTGCTCTTGCGGCCCATGAAGGTAAGGCGGACAAAACCGGCCGGCCGTTCTTCGAGCACTGCCAGCGGGTAGCACTCCTGGTCTCCGGCGACGAGACGCGAACGGTCGCTTACCTTCATGACGTCGTCGAGAAGGGCAGCGGCTGGACGCTCGACAGGCTGAGGGAAGAAGGCTTTCCGCCGGCGATCATCTCGGCGGTGAATGCTCTGACACGGCGGCCGGACGAGCCGGATGACGACTTCGTAAGACGTGCGGCGTCAAACCCGCTGGCCTTGCCCGTCAAACGGGCCGATCTCGAAGATAATCTCCGGCAGGCCGAACAGACCGGCAAGAAAACGGAAAAATACCAGCGCGGCCTGGATCTCCTGCATGACATCAGGAACGGACAATAGAGCCTCGGGCGGATTTGCCAATTCGGTGACAACTGCCTGCCCCGTCGGCGGTCGGCGTGATCGCGCGCATAACCCCGCTTTCATGTCATGTCCCGGGAGCGACCGTAACCTGCTCCGCTGCGGCGGAGGCCTTCTGGCCCTCTTTCATGCTTTGTTGGTAAACCACACCGTCGGGGCGCCGAGTACGCCTCCCGTGCGCATCGCCGTCTTCAGCTCGTCCAGCTTGCTGAACGACTGAGCCGCTTCCAGCGTGGCAAACTCGTGGGTGACGGTAATATCATTCGGATTATCGACGGCTCGATAAACAGCTTGCGCTGTCACCCCATTGGCCTTCTGCACTGGCGAAAAGGCATCATATACCTTGCGCCAGGCGGTGTAGTCGGAGACCTCGTGCCTTACGAATAACGTCGTCATATCATCCTCCCGCGTTGCATTTCCGGCTTTGGTCGAGACACATGTTACGATTGGACGAGGAACACCATGGTTTCGGGCAAGACGCCGTCACTCGCCATCGCATCGGCCGCTGCCTTGGTCTGCATGAAAGCCATCAACTTATCCATATCAGCAACGTCCATGACCAAGCCGACGCGGTTGGACGTCTGAGGGTCTGTAAACGTGCGAATGTTGGTGACGCCAACGGGTTCCAACACCTGCTTGCGTACAGGTGAAGCGAGCCAGTGCTTCGTGTCTTTGACGTCGTGACAGATCATTATGGTGGGCATTGCGTCCTCCTCTCAAGATTTCGGAAACTGAAAGCTGAGTATGCTGCTGCGCTTGGCCGGATTTCATTACAGCAATGTTGCGAAGAGTGGGTTTTTCTTATTCATTAGTTGAGGATATAAATATAATTATTGAGTAATTCGAAAATATTATGCGGCGGTGTTGAGCGCGCATTGGTTTTTTGAGAATAGCTTTGGTGGCGGTTCCGGAGTCAGCGAGCGTCATTGGCGCTAAGATATGATCGTGATGCCCGCACGGCGCCCATAATCCCGCAGTTCGAGAAGGAGATCGGCGTCCGCACCGACGTCGATGGATTGAACGACGTCGAGCCGGTCCTCTGCCATGCGATCCTCGAACAGGATGATGCATTGCTCGGGGTCGCACTGGCGGGACGTCCAGATCAACCCGTCAACGTCTGCGCGCGCCCGATGAATGGCTTCGGCCCACAGCACGGTCTCGCCATAGGTCGACTTCGGTGTTTCGATGAGATCCGTTCGGGTGAGTTTCCAGGCCTTCAAATCGGGGGCGAAAAGGCTTGCCAACCGTAGATCACGCTTCGGCGCGACGACGCTCACCGTCCGCGCTTCGACAACGGCAAGCCGGACCGTCTTGAAAGCGGCGGCTGGTTCGATGTCGTGAAAGATCGACTCGAAGGCAGCCGCCTCTCTGCTTGTTGCTGCATAGAGCGTCGCGACACAATTGTCGTGCGCGTCGTTGAACGGTGCAAAGCGGGTCGGCTGTCCCTTGCAGGGATTGAATTGCCCTGCCCGGAATAAGGACAGATGGTTTCGATGAAACGCCGTACCTGCCTTGACCGTCCGGATGTTGATCGTTGGAAAAGGCGACGGCGGGCTTGGCAGAGGAGGGTGGCTCACCCAGAGACCTCTTGCCGCTCGCGTGCGGCAGCAGCAGCCACCGCATCGATATCGTCAAGCACATCCATGGGCGCCTTGTCGACCAGCCAGCCGTTCGTTGAAACGAACCAGAATGCGCGCTGCCATGGAGACAGGTTTTCCGGAAGCGCCGCAAGCGCCTTCTTGATTGAAGGATGCGGCCGTCCGTCCCGGAGCTGAAACGCCGGATAATATTCGGTGCCGCGATGATGTACCGAGAAAATGTCGCCGGCTTTCTTCCAGCGCGCTGCGGTCGCGTACAGGTTTCTCGCGCTTGAGCCGGCGCGGTTTCCGATCTCCGCGCTGGTGAGCTGTGGCACCTCAGTGATGAAGCGGTCCCTGAGTTCCAGATTATCCGCTGCGAGCGCTCCGCGCGCCTCAGCAAGCTCATCAGGCAGGATAACATCCGCAAGCTTGTTGATCGCGTCTTCCAGCCGGCTTTCCTCCAATGAGCCGCTGACGCGGACCATCGTCTGGAAAAAGGTCTTGACGGATCGGCGATGTCCTTCCGGGAGATCGGGTTTCAAACGGATCACCACGGAATCGCCGACCGCAACATCCGCCATCGCCCTGGCGAGCTTGGCGAGCTCGGGAGCAGCGGAATGCTCAACGGTCAGCTTCGTCAGCGTCTGCAGGAAGGCATTGGTGAACGCATTCCGCAGGGCGTTGTTATCTGATGCCTGTTCGGGAGTGCCTTTGCCCCGGCGGCCAGCCGATGGCACCGTTTGCCCCGCGCCGGCGGTCGACCGGTCAACCATGAAAAATTCGGAAAAGAGGGCTTCGGTCATGGTGGCCACGTGAAATTAATGATGACTACCTCAATATCACTTAAGTCACGCGAAGTCGATTGCAATAGGGATCGGCAGAATGACATAGCTTCGCATATCCCCCAGCACGCGCATATTTAGCTCAAACGGACATATTGATGCTTGCTCACTCCCTCCGATTGTCGCATCAATCTGGCAATCGGATAAGCCGCCGCGTGCGAGATGGCAAAGGTTTGGAATGATCGAACGCCAGCCATTTGATCTCAAAGCCTATGTGCACGACATCGGAACAAGGGCATGCTTTATCTGCGGCTTGGTCAGGAACGATCCTGCCTTCTTTCATCATCGCATTCTCGAAGACGACGATACGATCATTTTCCTCAGCAAATATCCCACTCTGCCCGGCTATTGCCTTGTCTGCCCGAAGGAGCATCGTGAGGATCTGGCGCGGGACATGTCGACGGATGAATATCTTCGACTACAGGAGAAGGTGCATATCTTGTCGCGCGCCCTCAAAAGCGTATTCGACGCCGAGCGAATTTATGTGCTTTCGCTCGGCAGCCAACAAGCCAACAGCCACCTGCATTTTCATGTCGTTCCATTGCCTTCAGGTGTGCCTCTTGAAGAGCAGCAATACCATGCGCTGATGGCGGAGTACGGGGTTCTGCAGATAGCTGACGATCAAATGGCACAGCTGGCGCAGCGCATTGCCGAAGCATACCGTTCTGAGCTGATCGCACGATAATCAACCGCCTGGCCCGTGGTCGAAACGCGGAAGCCAGGGCTCCAAGCTACGTCCCGAGGGCGAAGGCCGGCACCCGGGTGCCTTTCTCGCGAAAGAGTCGCTCCACCTCGTCGAGGCGAGGATAGGCCGGTGGGTTATCGAGCGCTTTTGCCCAGTCCTCCCGGCTGGGCAGGGCCATCGCGGCCGTCACGAGCACGGTGGTTCCGGGACCGACGTTACCGCGCAGCTGCGGCAGCAGGGTCTTGGCGTGGATGAGATTGGTGTTCGGGATCGGGCTCATCGCATGGCCGGCCCTCGGACAGGGCGATAGATCCACGATCGCGCTGACGTCGTTCTGCCCGTACCAGACAGCCCGGCCATCCCTTGCATCGGAGCGGTCGGCATTGAAATCCGCGCGCTCGATCGCAAAGCCGCCCTCGATGGTGCTGAGGGCGCGCGGCGTGGCGAGGCGGTGCATGCGGATGTGCCACGGATTTTCGGGAAGCAGCCAGGTTTCGATCACGACGTCGTTCCAGGGGCGCCAGCGCGAATAGAGTAGGCCGCCTGTTATCAGCGCCTCTTCGAGGGTTTCCCGCATGCGGAAATGGACGCCGTCGTCGGAGAGGCCGAGCATGCCGTCGAAGCTTGCGGCGGTGAAATTCCGGTCGTCGGCTTCGATGTTGAAGGCGTAGCGCGTGGAATAGACGAATTTCGAATATTTCTCGTTTGCGCCGAGCATCTTGTCGTGCTGCTGCCCTGAGGAGAGCACGACCACGTTTCCCGGTGTGTGCATGGCGACCATTCCCGCCGGCTTCAGCGCAACCGGCTCCAGAAATGCCGGCTGCGGCGCCTCCTCGGCGGCCCAGAATGGATGATCCCCTGCAAGGGCGAGCGGCAGGAAGAATTTCAGCGCCCAATAGGGCGAACCGGGCGAGTTGTAGCTCTCGCTCATGAAGAGATTCGGATAGCCGTAGCCGACGGAGAGAACGCCGTCGCGCTCGGCAATCGGCATCGTCGACCACCAGCGGATATGGCGCATGTAATAGCCCTTAATCTCGGCCCAGGGCAGGGCTTCGACGCCGGCAAAGGCAAGTGCGCCCCAAAAACCTCCCGCCGCAAAGCGGTAGGTCTGGCTGCGGCCGAAGGCAAGGGCTGCCCCATCGGGGCCGAACCAGTGGCGGATATCCCTGGCGAATGTCCGCGCGCGATCCCGGAAGCGCTCCTTGCGCGCCTCGTCGCCCTTGGCCAACACCGCATAGATCAGGCCGTAGAAATGCATGGCGAAGGGAATGTAATGATCGACCCGCCGGACCGGCCCGTCGCGATACCAGCCGTCCCCGAGGTCGAAAGCTTCCAATTCGTCGAGATAGGCGAGGGTTTTCCGGTGATCGAACGCCAGGCTCACGCGTTCCAGCCCGACATCGATGAGCACACGGAAGAATTTCCAGTTGTTGTCGATGAATTCCAGCTCGCGCGCTCTGAGAAGATAGGCGGCGACCGTCTTCTTCTCGCTGTCGTCAAGCGGTTCCCAGATGTGCTCGGGCACGAGCGCCAGCGCGAAGCCGACCGCGGCGAGTTCGACCAGCCGCTGATTGCGGTCGGCAAGATCGCCCCAATATTCGGGATGAGCAGGATTGGTGCCGTTTGCCAGCCCGCGGCGATAGAGATCCCAGTGCGGGAACGCGCCGCCGCCGGCAACGAGCGGAACGATCCCCCAGAGCGGCCGCGCAAATCCCTCCAGATCCGCCGCCGCCCGATCGAAGATCGCGCCGGCCGCACCGAGGCGCACACGGGCGCCGCCTTCGGAAAAATACGGCAGCAACGGCTCGAAGAGATCGGTGACGGCCTTGGCGAGGTCGTCGCGTGTCTTCAGGGGATTGCCGAAAAGCGGATTGGCCCGGGCGGGATCATACATCATTGTCAGCTCAATACCTCAAAACGGGATCGGCCGCGGGCAGATGCTGACCCGCGACCGTCGATATTTCTTGGGCCTACTTGATGGCCTTCACGCCTTCGGTCATTTCCTTCAATCCGTCGTCGATTGAGGTGTTGTCGGTCATCATCGCGTCATGCACGCGATTGAGCACGACCTCGATCTTGGCGGCGTTCGGATTGACCGCCATCTCCAGATAGGCCTTCGACGGTATCAGCGCTTCCTTGCTGGCCTCGTCCTGCGGGAAGCCGGGCGTTGCTGCGATCTTTGCGCTGACGTCAGCGGTCTTGAGCGCCGGAAAGGTGCCTGTCGACGCAATGACGGCTGCGCCCTCGGGACCGGTGACGAACTTGATGAAATCGAGAGCTGCAGCCTTGTGCTCGGAATTTGTATTGACCGCCAGGCCCGAGATCTGCGCAGCCGTTGTGCCGGCTGCCACGCCGTCCGGATGCGGGAACTTCACGATGCCCCAGTTCTTGCTCTTCGATTCACCCGATTTCACCTTGGCGATCTGCGTGCCGACGAACCAGGTTCCCATCGGCAGCATGCCGATCGTGCCGTTGAAGAACAGCGCCGAATAATGGGTGTTCGATGTCTTCAGGAAGGCATAGGAGGGGATGGCGCCATCCTTCTGCAGGGTGAGCGCCCGCTCGTACCACGGCTTAAGGAAGGCGTAGTCGCCATCGACGAGCGTGTGTTTTCCGTCGAGGATGCCGGGCAGTTGGACGGTCGAACGCCAGGTATGCAGCAGCGCGCCATAGGTCTTGCTGGTGCCCATGCCGCCTGCAAGCTTCTCGGCGGTCGCGTCGAACTGCGCCCAGGTCATGTCATTGGTGGGGTAGGGGACGCCGGCTTTGTCGAATATGTCCTTGTTGTAATAGACAATCCAGAAGTCGGAGCGGAACGGCAGCGAATAGATCTTGCCGTCGATGGTCAGCTCCTCGATCAGACCGCCATAGGGTGCCGGATCGATCTTCTGCTCGGTCACGAAGCTGCTGAGATCGGCGATATTGCCGGCGCGCACCAGATTGGTGTAGCCCGGCACGTCCTTGATGGTGACGATGTCGATGTCTTTCGAGCCGCCCGTCAGCTGCGTCGAGATCATTTGCTGATAGTCCTGCGAGCCGAGATCCATCGGCTCGAACTTCACGTTGGGGTGTTTGGCCTGATAAGCCTCGATCAACGGCTTGTAGTAGGCGGTCTTGTCCCAGTCCCACAAAGCCCATTTGAGCGTCACGGCGTCCTGGGCAAGCGCTGCCCCGGCCGTCATCGCCGCCAAGGTGAAACCTGCCACGGCGAGTTTCACCGTCCCCCCGAATTTATCCAAATACATTCCCGTTCTCCTTCCCTGGATCATCTCTGGATCAGTTATTTTATGAAGCGTCTCGTGTGTGGTTCGCGGTGCGGCTGTGTTGCGTTTGGCAGGTCTAGAACCGTCACCGCCGCCCGATGGACGCCGAATGCGACGGCGAACATTCCGAGTGAAAAATTGAAGGCTGCCGGCATGAACACCGAAACCGGATAGAAGAGGATGTGCGCCAGCCAGAGGCTGGCGGCGAAGGCGAGCGCGGCAAGCGCCGGGAGCGGACGGATGACGGAGGCAAGCGCGGCCAAGCGCAGCAGCCTAAGAGCCGGCAGATCGCGCATCACAATCAAAACGATGAGATGGCAGGCGAGGACCGCGACATAGGCGGTGGCGACGAGTGCGATCGTCAGCGGTGCGCTTAGCAACAGATTGTCGCGTGCGCCTGCGGCATAGGTGACGATCGCATAGAGGCCGATTGCGAGCGCGCCACCCAACGCCAGGCCCCAGGCGGTGGCGCGCCAGAAGTAGCGCAGAAAAGCTTCCGTGAAGTCCCTGAGCAGATAGGTGTTGCGGTCTTCGACGAGGGCGACCGAGACGCGCGCCATGGCGGCGAGTGCTGCCGGCAGCGTCACGATGAGGAGCGAGGCCAGCAGGAACAGGATGTTCAGCTTGACCATCTCCCACCACTCACGGACGAGGATCTCGGCGAACAGGGCAAGGCCGGTCCTCTTCGGCGCATCCTTCGGAATGCCCGGCCCCTCCCTCGTCCACATGTCCCGCAACCACTGCATGGCCGTCTCCAAGAGGCGCCTCAGTATAGAATCGAGCGTTCCGTTTCCTTGTCGAACAGCTGAGCATTGCTCATATCGGCGACCAGCGTCGCCTCCTCGCTGATATCGGGCCGGTAGCGCGGTGAGACGCGGGCGATGAGATTGCGCCCGCCCGCGACCATATTCAGGTGCACTTCCGAACCCATGGGCTCGGCAAGCTCCACCACCGCCTTGAGCGGCGCCAGATTCTCGGGCGGAATGTCGGCCGGCGGCAGTTCGTGGAAATTCTCCGGACGGATGCCGAGCACCAGTTCGCGGCCCTCGTAGGGGGCGATCCTGCCCTTGTCGTAATGGGCAGGCAGCGGCAGTTCCCTTCCGTCGAAGACGGCGACGTAGCCATCGCCCCGGCGCAGAATGGTCGAGGGCAGCATATTCATCTGCGGCGCGCCGATGAAGCCGGCAACGAACATGTTGACGGGGCGGTCATAGAGGTTCTGCGGTGTGTCGACCTGCTGGATGTGCCCGTCTTTCATGACCACGATCCGGTCCGCCATGGTCATGGCCTCCACCTGGTCGTGGGTTACGTAGATGAAGGTGGCGTTGAGGCGCTTGTGCAGTTTGGTGATTTCCGAGCGCATCGTGCCGCGCAGCTTGGCGTCAAGATTGGAAAGCGGCTCGTCGAGAAGGAAGACGGCCGGATTGCGCACCATGGCGCGGCCGAGCGCGACGCGCTGGCGCTGCCCGCCCGAAAGCGCCTTCGGCTTGCGGTTCAGGAGATGAGAAATGTCGAGGATCCTGGCGGCGTCCTGCACCTGCTTGTCGATGAAATCGCGCGATACCTTCCGGAGTTGCAACCCGAACGCCATGTTCTTGTAGACGGTCATATGCGGATAGAGCGCATAGTTCTGGAAAACCATCGCGATATCCCGATCCTTGGAAGGGACGTCGTTCATGACGTCGCCGCCGATCTTGAGCTCTCCTCCCGATATTTCCTCGAGGCCGGCGATCATCCTCAGCGTCGTCGATTTGCCGCAGCCCGACGGGCCGACCAGAATGATGAATTCCTTGTCGGCGATCTCGAGGTCGATGTCGTGGACGACGGTGAGCGCACCGTAGCTTTTGTTCAGCTCTTTAAGCGAAATGCTGGCCATCGGGTTCTCCTGAATTCACCAATAGGAAGACCAGCGGCGCGAAAGGCGCGTCAAAGCTTCCATGTAATAATAATCTCCCCAGGAGACGCATTCATCGACACCCTCACCGCGGCAGGTGTTGAACGGCGATTTCTTCGAATAGGTGGCGTGCAGCACCAGCCCGTTCGAGACGGTCGGGTCTTTGACCGCATAATGATCCGTAAGGCTCTTCATCATGCGGTGCGCCAGCGTGCGATAGCGTGCGGCCGGCTCCGGTTCGACGAGATCGGCCATCTCCAGAAGGCCGCAGGCGACGATGGACGCCGACGAGCTGTCGCGCGGCTCGCCGTCACCATCCGAAAAAACCAGATCCCAATAGGGCACCATGTCGGCCGGCAGCCGGTTGAGATAGAAGGTGAGCAGCCGGTCGAAGGTTTGGCGATATTCGTCGATCCGTTCATAGCGATAGGAAAGCGCCATGCCTGCGATGCCCCAGGCCTGTCCGCGCGCCCAGGCGCTGTCGTCCCTGTAGCCCTGCTTGGTGGCGCCGCGCACCGGCGCGCCAGAGATCGGGTCCATGTAGAAAGTGTGGTAGGTGGAATCGTCAGGCCGCACCGAATTGGCGAGCGTGGTGCGGGCGTGCGTGAGCGCGATCTCGCGATATTTCGGATCACCGGTCTCGCGGCTTGCCCAATAGAGAAGCGGCAGGTTCAAGAGGCAGTCGATGATATAGCGATATTCTTCTGCCTTACCCTTGTGGCCCCAGGCCTGGATGAACTGGCCGATCGGCTGGAAGCGTTCGATCAGCTGGTCGGCGGCCAGGATGGCGGCCTTGCGGCCGTCCTCGTCGCCGACGAGCTTCCAGGCGGCGATGCAGGAGGGCGAATAGAGAAAGCCCATATCGTGATGATCGGTCTCGATCCGGTTGACGATCCGGTGCAGGAAGGACTGGACCTGGATCTGCGCGGCATGGCGGAAGACCGGATCGCCGCTGTGCTCGAAGGCGAGCCACAGCTCGCCGGGCCAGAAGCCCGCGGTCCATTGGGTGTTCGCCACCGCGGGATAGAAATTTCCCACACTCGAATGGTTCTGCGCGGCGTAGGTGAACTCAGGAAGGTTGCGCCGGATCTGGGCGACAGCAAGATCGAGCGCGGCTTTCACCTCTTCGTCGGTGATCGGCTGCGGGGCGACTGAGGAAACGGCGTTCATGAATTTAACCCTTCAGTCCCGTCGAAGCGATGCCTTCGACAAAGAAACGCTGGAGAGAGAGGAAGACGACGAGAACCGGAATGAGGGCGACGACGGAGGCGGCCATGATCAGCCCGTATTCTGCCGAATATTGCGAGATGAACATGCGCAGGCCGATTTGGACCGTCTTCAGCTCGGTCTTAGTGAGATAGATCATCGGCCCGAGGAAATCGTTCCAGGTGCTGACGAAGGTGAAGATCGTCAGCGTCGAGAGCGCGGGTTTCGACAGCGGCAGCATGATGCGCGCCCAGATCTGGTATTCGTTCATGCCGTCGATGCGGGCCGCCTCGCAGAGTTCGGTCGGGATCGACATGTAGAACTGCCGCATCAGGAAGACGCCGAAGGCGGTGAAGGCCTGCAGGCAGATCAGCGCCAGATGCGTGTTGTTGAGGCCGAATTCGCGCATCAGCAGGAATTGCGGCACCATATAGACCTGCCAGGGCATGGCGATGGTGGCGATATAGCCGAGGAACAGCGTGTTTTTGTAGGGAAAATTCAGCTTGGCGAAGGCGTAGGCCGCAAAGCTTGAGGTCAGCAGTTGCAGCAGCGTCACGATGATCGTCAGCTTCGAGGTGTTGTAGATGAAAAGCGCAAGCGGGATCTTTGTCCAGATGTCGACGTAGTTCTGCCATTGCGGCTCGGACGGTATCCACTCGATCGGAAAGGCGAAGACGTCGCGGCTGAGCTTCAGCGACGCCGAAAGCATCCAGGCAAAGGGCATCAGCATGACCAGCGTGACGGTGATCACGATGGCATAGAGGAGGACCGTCTTGAGGGTGACTTTGCGTCCGGCGATCCTCATGCCTCGTCCTCCCTTTGGCGCCGAAACTGGAAGACCGTGACAGCGAGAACGAGGAAGAACAGCACCAGCGAAACCATGCTGGAATAGCCGAGATCCCAGGAAATGAAGGCCTCGTTATAGATGTGGTAGACGAGAACGAGCGTCGAGGTGCCCGGGCCGCCCTGGGTGATCATGTAGATCTGGTCGAACACTTTGAATGACTGGATCGTCAGCATGACGATGACGAAGAAGGTCGTCGGCCCGAGCTGCGGCACGGTGACATGGATGAATTTCTGCCAGGAATTGGCGCCATCGAGATCGGCGGCCTCGTAGAGCTCCGCATTGATGCCCTGCAGGCCGGCCAGATAGATGACCATGTAATAACCCATGTTCTTCCAGATGCCGAAGAGGATCACCGTCACCATCGCCCAGTGGCGATCGGCCGCCCATCCCGGCATGTTCTTGGGATCGAGGCCGAGCGTGTAGAGGATCATGTTCACCGGTCCCATCTCGGGATTGAATATCATGTTCCAGACGACCGCGACGGCCACCAGCGAAGCGACATAGGGGAAGAACATCGCCGTGCGGAAGAAATCGCGCCCCGCGATCTTCTGATTGAGGAGAACGGCGAGGCCGAGCGCGCAGATGAGGGTCGCCGGCACGGAGGCAACCGTATAGATGACCGTGTTCCAGAAGGCCGCGATGAAGGCCTTGTCCTCGAAGAGCCGCCAGAAATTATCCAGCCCCGCGAATGTGATCGCGTTCGAGCCGTCCCAATGCATGAAGGCGAGCGCGAAGGCGAACAGGATCGGGCCGAGCGTGAAGACGGCAAAGCCGATGAAATTCGGCGCAATGAAGGAGTAGGCGACGAGCGCGCTGCGTATCCTGCGCTGGCGCTTGGACAGGACCGCGACTTTTCGGCCAGGGATTGCCGGAGCGCCATCTGTCGCGATGACCGAATTCGATATGGACACCGATGCCTCCTCTTCCTCCTGCAACGACATAGCACATATCTGGTATTGGTCAAACAAGTTATGAATAGGTCATACGAATTTCGTGGAAAGCGCAAAATACATATGATAGGTGAGCATGCAGACCAAACGCCCATCGATGCTTTTCCGGTACGGGGAGAGACATGTTCAGCGAGATTTCAGCAGAGCTGCCGGATGTGCTGGGCGATTTCACGCCCGGGGTGGTCTGCTCCGATCGCGCCAGATGGAGCGCTGTGCCACAAGCGGTCCGGGAGCTGGTCATTGGCGAGGCCGAAGAGACGCTTGCACGCGCCTGGCCGTTGATCACGGCTTCGGATTACCGGGAGTTCACCGCGACAGGCAACCGCGCGAGCTTCGAGGAGCTATATTTCACGCGCCGCCGGATGCTCAACAATCTGGTGCTCGGCGAACTCGTCGAAGGCGAGGGGCGATTCCTGCCGAAAATCCTCGACGGCATCTTCCTGGTCGCGGAGGAAAGCGGCTGGCAGCTTCCGGCGCATAACGCCTATGAACGAAGCGGCGCACGCTTGCCGTTGCCTGACAATTCGCAGCCGGTCGTCGATCTCTTCGCCGCCGAGACGGCCGCCCTGCTTGCCACCGTCGTCGCCTTGCTGGGCGACGCGCTCGACGGCATCAGTCCTGAAATTACGGCCCGTGTGGAACGCGAGATCGAGACCCGCATCCTCTCGCCTTATCTCGGCCGGCATTTCTGGTGGATGGGCCGCGGCGAGGAGCGGATGAACAACTGGACGGCATGGATAAGCCAGAACGTCCTGTTGACGGTCTTCTCCCTGAAGACAGATCAGCCGACACGCCATGCGGTCGTCGAAAAGGCGCTCGGCAGCCTCGATGCTTTCCTGAAGGACTATGCCGAGGACGGGGCCTGCGAGGAGGGCGTGCTCTATTACCGCCATGCAGCACTCTGCCTGCACGGTGCGTTGACCATCCTGGATGGCGTGGCGCCGGGCCTGTTCGCTAGGCTCTGGCAACAGCCGAAAATCCGCAACATGGCCGAATACATCGCCCATATGCATGTGGCCGGCCGCTATTATTTCAACTTCGCGGATTCCTCCGCGGTGGTCGACCCCTGCAGTGTGCGGGAATATCTGTTCGGGCAGGCGGTCGGTTCGCAGATGCTGGCTGAGTTCGCCGCGGCCGACAGGGCCGCCTCCGGAAGCCCGCACCTGCCCGAAGAATGGAACCTCTGGTATCGCGTGCAGGAACTGCTGGTCGGACCCGCAATCCCCGCCGCCGTCAAGCCGCATCCTGCATCCGGGCGCGATATCTTCTATCCCGGTATCGGCCTGTTCATCGCCCGCGATGAGCAATTTTCGCTTGCGGTCAAGGGCGGCAATAATGGCGAGAGCCACAATCACAACGATGTCGGGAGCGTGACGCTCTACAAGAACGGACGTCCGTTCCTGATCGATGTCGGGGTGGAAACCTATACCGCGAAGACCTTTTCAGTGCGGCGCTACGAGATCTGGACGATGCAGTCGGCGTTCCACAACCTGCCGACATTCGCAGGCGTCATGCAGTCGGCCGGCGAAACATTCGGCGCGCGCGACGTCGAGGTCGGGTTTGACGAGGAGCGCGCGCGCATATCGCTCGATATATCAGGCGCCTATCCCGCCGAGGCAGAGCTGCACAGCTATCGGCGCATCGTTTCCCTGCTGCGCGGCCGCCATGTCGAGATCGTCGACAGCTATGACGGCGGCAAGCCGGCGGTGCTGTCGCTGATGACATGCCTGACGCCGACCGTCGCCCCGGACAGGATCGATCTCGCCGATCTCGGCAGCATTTTCGTCGATGGCGGCGGCGCGATCGAAATCGACGAAATCGGCGTGGAGGACGCGCGGCTGAGTTCGGCCTGGCCCGGGAAAGTCTACCGGCTGCGCGTGCCGTTTGCCGGCCGGCTTCTGAGATTGCGGATCGTATGAGGAAGGCGAGCATGGAATTGACGCTGAAGATCGTGGATGCCGATGGGATGGTGCTGGCAAGCTCCACAGGCCGGGACGAGACCTTCCTGGTCTATCGACAGAGCTATCGCGAAGGCGATCGCGTGGTCGTGGAGGTTTCCGAGCCCGGACATGTCTTCCTCGCCCTTGACGGCGCGATCCAACCCTGCCTGGTCTATATGAAGGAACGCGCCTATTCGCTCGCCGTGCCCTTCGGCGACAAGCGCAAGCCCTATTCGCCGAATGCCTTCAGGGGCGATATCCACCGGCTTTCAGCGCGAAGCATACGCCCTGACGAGATCGTCCATCGGCGCAATCTCGCCCTGAATCCCTGGGACGATCACGCCAATCGGGCGCTGTTTCCGCATGCGCGCGCCAATGTCGAGACCCGTGGCGAAGCGGTCTTTGCAGCGCGCAACGCGATCGACGGTGAGAAGGCCAACGACGATCACGGCTTCTGGCCCTATACGAGCTGGGGCATCAATCGCGATCCGCAAGCAGCACTGACGGTGGAATTCGGCAGGCCGGTCAGGATCGACGAGATCGTTTTCTATCTCCGGGCCGACTTTCCGCATGATTCCTGGTGGGAAGAGACCAGCGTCACCTTCTCGAACGGCAAGACCTCCTGCTTTCCGCTGGTAAAATCGGGCGCCGCCCAAGGTTTTTCCATAGAACCCTGCATCGTCGAATGGGTGGAACTGCACGGCCTGATCAAGGCTGAGGACGCCTCGCCCTATCCCGCGCTGACGCAGATCGAAATTTGGGGAACAGAGGTGCAGGGCGCCGGGCTCATCCCGTCCCGCCCTTCCGATGCGCTATGAGCCTGTAAGCAGCCTTGCCCGCGCCACGCTCGGTGGGCCGTCATTCAGACGGTTCCAGGCGCGGCGGAGCTGCCGCGCCGAGCCGAAGCCGGCGCGCATCGCGACGGCCTCCATGTCCAGCCGTGAACCGGCGAGCATCTCGCGGGCGAGAGCGACCCGCATAAGGTTGACGAAATCCGTAACGCTCATGCCCGTCTGTTCGTTGAACAGTCGTGAAAGGTTGCGCGGGCTGGCGCCGCTGAGGCGGGCAAGGGACGCCACCGACCAGTCCTGAGTGGGGTTGGCGACCACCGCATCCTGCGCACGGTGAATGACCGGGTGGATATGGTTGCGACCTTCGAGCCAGGGCGAAAGCTGCGGATCCGAGCCGCCGCGCCTGAGATAGACGACAAGATATCGCGCCACCGCAAGTGCGCAGGCATGTCCCGCCACTTCGGCAACGATATGCAGCATGAGGTCTATGCCGGCGGTGATGCCGGCGCTGGTCAGGCGGTCTCCATCCTCGACATAGAGCCGGTTGTCCCGGACGCGCGCGCTGGGAGCGAGCCTGATCAGATCTTCCATGCAGCCGTGATGGGTGGTGCACTCGCGGCCGTCGAGCATTCCCGCCTCGGCAGCGAGCAATGCGCCCGAGCAGATCGAGACCAGTCGAATTCCTGGACGAATGGCGCGCTTCAGCCACGCGACGATGGCGGCCTGCTCGGCGCGCTCTTGTTCGTCCCACGGGCGGTTGTTTTCTATCGGGGCATCGGCGCTGCCGGCAATGACGACAAGCGCGGTATCGGGCAAGCTCTCGGGTAACCCGGCGACGCCCGTAACGGCAAGACCGATCGAGCTGCCGACCGTCGCCGATGGGCCGATATAGGTGACGGTGAAGCGCACCGTGTGCTGTTCGAGGTTCGCCTTGCGCAGCACTTCGATCGGGCCGGCGATGTCGAGCAGCAGCACGCGCGGCGGCACGACGACGAAGACCGGGATATCGAAGGGCTGCGCGGCGTTCGTCATGCGGCGAGCGGCGCTCCCCGCCCAGCCAGTGCCTGTTCGACGGTCGCGATCCGAGCGAAACGGCCTGACAGGACCAGTTCGGTCCGGTCCCGGATTTCCCTCGCACTCCAGCTGCGCCCAGTGGCGTCGGTCATCGGAAAGGTTAGAGTCGCCTCGCCGACATAGTCGACTTGATAGCCGAGATCGGAGGCGTGGCGGGTGGTGGTCTCGCAGCACTGTTCAGTGCGGATGCCGGAGACGAGGAGACGACGGACGCCGTTCTCGGTCAGCCACACGTCGAGACCCGAACCGACCAGGGCGCTATGGCGGCTCTTCCTGAATGCCGCCTTCGGCGCGATCCTGAGCGGCGCGAGTGTCCTGACAAAACCGGATGCCTCCGAAAACGGCCCGTTTTCATCGACATGGAAGATCTGGACGACGGGTATCCCGTCGGCTTCCGCGCCGTCGATCAGAGCCTGCTGACGATCGATGTAGGCGGATGCCAGATTTTCATCCCAGTAATCGCGTTGTCGGAAGGACTCTTGGGCGTCGATGACGAGAAGGACAGTATCATGGTCGGACATTTCTTGCTCCATGGAGGTTGATCATGAAGCTATATTCGGCGATTTGATGGCATGGGAAAATGCGCGCGCCGGACAAATGGCGGACAATTCGCGCCAATAGCCGCGGACGCTTCCAGGCAGTTCCGGGATCGACTGTCAGCTCGTAAAGCTTCGCAGATCCTTCAGCAGGTTGCGGTATCTTGCCTGGCTGCCGACCAGATGCTCGCGCATCGCATTTCGGGCGGTCTGATCGTCCCTGTCGGAGATGGCAACGACGATCGCTTCGTGCTCCCTGTGGATCAGTTTCCTATAGGCGGTCTGTTCGGCGGTCCTGGTTTCCGGGACGAGCCTCGACTGCGGGATGATTGCCGAGCCCTGCGATTCCAGGAATTGCCTGAAGAGCGGATTGTTCGTGGCTTCGGCGATTGCGGCATGGAGCTCGAGATCCGCATCGCGAATGGATTGATCGCTCTCGATGCACTGGAGGATTTTCCGGTGACATTCGAATATCGCCTCCTCCTGTGCCGGCGAGCGGCGCAAGGCTGCAAGGCCCGCCGCCTCGATTTCGACAGGTGTTCTGATCTCGAGTACCTCAAGATCGGAGGCGACGCGAGCCTTGTCGACTTTCCGCGCGGAGAGCGCCGGATCGGCGCCGAGTACGAAAATCCCGGCCCCCTGGCGCACCTCGACAAGCCCGTCGGAGCGAAGTGCTGCCACCGCCTCACGTACGACGGTTCGGCTGACGCTGTGCGTTTCGGTCAACTCGTGCTCGCTCGGAAGCTTGTCGCCAGCAGAATACTGGCCGCTCAATATGGCTTGCCGGAGGCTTTCGCCGACCTGTGATACCAGCGACCCGGAGCCTTTGCTGCGATCCTTCACCTGCATAGCCACGCCTGCCCCCGCATCGGCTTTGATCCGAATGCCGTCCAAACGCGGCATTGCGAAATTCACGATTCATCACACATGTATGACAAATTTGGTAGTCTTTCAATGGATAAGGGCCGACCAGTGAAAATCCGGCATTGCGCTTTCATCTCCCGACAGGGCCATGGCATGCGCGTGCCGATCGCCAGAAGCACTCACAGCCGCCTGGTCGACTCTCCGCGTATGAATCTCGGCGTCAGGATGAGATCCTCAGGCGGCGCGGCGGCGCCCTCCGGGCTTGCTATTCTTGCCAGCAGACGCTGTGCTGCCAATTCCCCGAGCTTCTGCGCATCCTGCACCACCATGGTGATGCGAGGCGTGATGACATTGCTCCAGGGCACGTCGTCGACCATCGCCAGCGATACGTCGTCAGGGCAACGGAAACCCATCTCCTGCATCACCTGCAGTGCTGCGAGGCCCGTCATGTTATTGGCGCCGATGATGGCTGTCGGCCGATCGCGGCGGGTGAGCAGGCGCATCGCCTGCGCATGGCCGCCGGTCCTGGTGTAGCCGCCTTCGACCACCAGGGAAGGATCGATGTCCACACCGGCGCCGGCCATCGTGTTCATGAAACCCTTCAGGCGCTCGTCGGCAGTGTGCAGGCCGCTCGGCCCGGAGATGTAGCCGATGCGCCTGTGGCCGAGCTGCAGCAGATGTTCCGTCAGGATGGTGGTGGTCAGCGGGTTGTCGGAGCCGACGAAATCGCGCTCTGCACCCTCCACCTTCTGGTCGAACATCACGATCGGCGTCTTGAAGTCGCGCAGGAAGGTGGCGTATTCCTCGCCGTGCCCGTTTGACGCCAGCGCGATGCCAGCGATCTTCTGCGCCTGCAGCCGCTCCAGCAGCGCCCGTTCGAGATCGGCCCTGCCGGAGGAGTCGGCGATCAGGACGAAATAGCCGTGATCGAGCGCCTGGTGCTCGATCTCTCGACGGATATCGCCGAAGAACATGTTGCCGAGATTGGCCGCAACGAAGCCGATCAGCGAACTGCGTCCGCGCGCTAGCGTCTGGGCCACCGGATCGATGCGGTAGCCCGTCGTTTTGATCGCCTGCTGAATGCGGTCGAGCGTCTCGGCGCCGACCCGCTTCGGGCTGTTGAGCGCGAGCGAGACGGTCGAGATGGAAACCCCCGCGAGGCGCGCTACATCTCGTATCGTGGTCATGTCTATCGAACCGGTTCTAATACCTTGTTATGTCCGATTTTATTGGCCTGCGCAACATGCATACTTCAAACCGATTGGTTTGCAGCGCTTACCTTTTCAATCTTGTGATCTCGAATTTCGACTTGACAGGCGCTGGATCAAGCCGGATGATCAGATACCGAACCGGTTCGATATGATGTGAAACCGGAAAGCAGGGAGGAGAAACCTGTGACGAATTCGGAACGCCTGTCGGAAAATCCGGCATGGGGAGGAGCGGGCAAACATGCCTGGTTCAGCCACAACCGCCTTGGCATGTTCATCCATTGGGGCCTTTACGCCTTGGGGGCCCGGCATGAGTGGTTGAAGAACCGCGAAGAGCTGACCGACGAACATTACCAGCGCTATTTCGACAATTTCGATCCCGATCTCTACGATCCCAAGGAATGGGCGCGCCGTGCGCGTCTCGCCGGCATGAAATATGTCGTGGTGACGACCAAGCATCACGAGGGGTTCTGCCTCTGGGACAGCAAGGTCACCGATTACAAGGCGCCGAACACGCCCTGCGGCAAGGACCTTCTGACGCCGCTGGTCGAGGCCTTCCGCGCCGAGGGATTGAAGATCGGCTTCTATTATTCGCTGCTCGACTGGCATCATCCGGATTTCCCGATCGACCTCCACCATCCCTTGCGCAACCATCCCGAGGCCAAGGCGCTGAATGCCGGTCGCAACGTTGCCAACTACGCGGCCTATATGCGCGAACAGGTGCGCGAGCTTCTGACCGGCTTCGGCCGCGTCGACATCATCTGGTTCGATTTCAGCTATCCCGGGCCTGCGCGCGAATATCGCGGCCTGCCCGGCAAGGGGCGCGCCGATTGGCAGAGCGAGCGGCTGGTCGAACTGGCGCGCGAACTGCAGCCCGAAATCATCATCAACAACCGCCTCGATCTGCCGCCGGGAACCTTGCCCGACATAACCACGCCGGAGCAATATACGCCGCGCGTCGCGCCTGCCCTCGCCAGCCAGGGCGTGCTCTGGGAAGCCTGCCACACCTTCAGCGGCTCCTGGGGCTATCACCGCGACGAGGATAGCTGGAAGAGCCCGGAACAGATCATCCAGCTGCTGATCGATTCGGTTGCGCTCGGCGGCAACCTCCTAATGAATGTCGGCCCGACCGGGCGGGGCACGTTCGATGCTCGCGCCATCGAGGCGCTCGAAGTCTACCAGAACTGGATGGCCGTCAACGCACGCGCCATCTATGGAGCCGGTCCGTCCGAACTTCCGGCACCGGCCGGCTGCCGCTATACCCAGCGCGGCAACCGCCTCTACCTGCATGTCTATAACTGGCCTTACCGCCACATCCACATCGAGGGCATCGCCGACAGGATCGCCTATGTGCAGTTCCTGCATGACGCCAGTGAAATCCACTGGGTCACCCACACGAGGGATGTGGATCCCAATGTCGGCGTGATGGTGCCGGAAGGCATAGTCATGTTGGAACTGCCGGTTCGGCGACCTGATGTCACCGTGCCGGTGATCGAGATCGTCCTCAAGGCGTGAGCTCGATCGCACTTGCGTGTCCATTGCGTTCATGGAGGGAGGAGAAACCCATGAAGGTGTTGAAGAAAACGCTTATGCTTGCCGCAATCGGCGGTAGCCTTTTTGCCACAGCCGCATCGGCCGAACAGGTCAACCTGACCTGGCAGATGTGGACCGGCTCCGAAACCGACACCAAGAGCTGGCAACATCTGGCAGAGATGGTGACCGCCAAGTATCCCGACATCAAGGTAACGCTGACGACGACGGGCTGGGTCGATTACTGGACAAGGCTGCCGGTGCTGGCGGCATCGGGACAGCTCGCCGACATCGTTTCCATGCAGTCGCTGCGCATGCCGAACTTCTATTCGCTGCTCGAGCCCCTGAATGACCGGATCGCGGCCGATAAGTTCGATGTCGGCGCCTTCACGCCCTCGATCATCGGCGGCATGTCCGTCGACAAGCAGCTCTACGGTCTGCCTTATGACGTTGGTCCCTGGGTCATCTATTATAACCAGGACGCGCTCGAAGCCGCCGGCGTTCCGCTGCCAAAGCCGGGTTGGACGCTCGCCGAGTTCACCGATGCCGCCAAGAAGCTGACGAAGGACGGCAAGTACGGCTTCGGTATCACCCCGACCAACTATTCGGTCCTGGCCGCGGCCTGGGGCGATAAATACGTCAACGACGCCGGCGAGCTTGACTTGACCAGTGCGAGCGCAGTTGCCGCCGCCGACCGGCTGATCGGCTTTGCCGCCAAGGATAAGATCGCGCCGCTGGTTCCCACGGGTGGCGCTAATCCTGGTGATGTCGTCCAGGGCCGGTTCAATTCGGGTAACGTTGCCATGTATATCGATGGCCCCTGGTCAATCATCGGCATGAAGGGCCAGGCGAAGTTCAAGATCGGCCTCACCACCCTGCCGCGCGACGAAGGCGAACTTTCGGCCGTCACCGCAGGCTCCGGTTTCGGCATTTCCACGACGAGCAAGAACAAGGATGCGGCCTGGAAGGCGGTCCAGGTGCTGACCAGCCCGGAAGCCTTGTCCTATCTCGCCGAGCAGGGCCGTGCCTTGCCGGCGCGCACGGCGGCGCAATCGGCCTGGTACAAGGTGGCGGCCAAGGACATCACCAATGGCGGCGAGGCCATCGACTATTCCCTGGCGCACTCCGTGCCCTACGTGATCACCAACAACTGGGCGGCAGTGGAAAACCTCTTCAACCAGTATTTCCCGCCGGCTTTCGCCGGCAGCGCCGACGCCAAGCAGACGATGGAGTCGATCCAGAGCCTTGCGCAGCAATAGAGCCAGCGCGTCCGACAGGGCGCGCCGTCGCTTTGAAATCTGCGCATGATCCTTTCGGAAAACCGATTCCGATTTTCGGCTCATGCGCCAGCTCTCGCTGCGGCAGGACCTGCCGCGCATGGAGGAAGATATGTCGCAAAGCGCTGTTGCCGAAGTTCCCTTGCAGCCCGGTCAGCCACGGCGCTTCCTGAAGCCGGAGACGCAGACGGCTATGCTGTTCCTGCTGCCGAGTTTCCTCGGCTTCATGGTCTTCATGGCCCTGCCTATTCTGGCGTCGCTGGCGCTCAGTTTTACCAATTGGCAGCTGATCTCGACGCCATCCTTCGTCGGCTTTCAGAATTACATCAGGCTCTTCACTGTCGATCCGGCCTTCTACACCGTATTGAGCAACACGCTGTTCTTCGCCGTCGAGTATCTGGCTGTGAATATCATCGTCTCGCTGACGCTCGCGGTGTGGATATCGAGCCTGAAGCGCGGCAAGGCGATCTTCCGGGTGATCTTCTTCCTGCCGACCTTCACGCCGACGATCGCAGCATCGGTGGTCTGGCTGCTGATTTTCACGCCGGACGGCCTGGCCGATACCATCATCCGCGCACTCGGCCTCGGCCTGCCGAATTTCCTGCTGAGCTCGAGCTGGGCCATGCAGGCTGTCGTGCTCGTCACCCTGTGGGCGAATGTCGGCTATAACGTCGTGATGTTCAACGCCGCGCTCGACCTGGTGCCGAGGCATTATCTCGAGGCGGCGACGATCGACGGCGCCAATGCCTGGCAGCGCTTCTGGCGCATCCGGCTCCCGCTAATCTCGCCGACCATCTTCTTTGGCACCGTGATGACGGCAATCACTTCGCTGCAGGTCTTCGACGAGATATTCGCGATGACGCGCGGCGGCCCGGGCTCGGCGACGGCGACGCTCGGTTTCGCCATCTACCAGAAGGGCTTCACCAACTTCCAGATGGGTTATGCCTCGGCTCTCGCCTGGGTGATGTTCGTCATGATCATGGCGCTCACCATCCTGCAGTTCCACATGCAGCGCAAATGGGTGCATTATGACGATTGATCCGACCTCACGGCATCCGCATTCCGTGTCCCAGCATCGTCACCGCATATTGCGGCGCGTCGGCACCTTCGTCAGCTACACGGCACTTTCGCTGATTGCGCTGCTTTTCCTCTTCCCCTTCTTCTGGATGGTGTCGAACGCGGTGCGCTCCAATGCAGAGGTGATGGCCGTGCCGGTCCGCATCTTCCCTGAGGAGTATCATTGGGGGACATTCGTCGAAGCCCTGGTTTCCCTGCCGTTCGGAACCTTCCTGTTGAATTCCTTCGTGGTCGCCTGCGGTGTTACGGCGATCGTCATTGCAGTATCCTGCCTGTCCGCCTACGCTTTCGCCCGACTGCGGTTTCCCGGCCGGGAGGGGCTGCTGCTCACCTATCTCAGCACGCTGATGATCCCGCAGGTGATGTTGGTCATCCCGCTCTTCCTCGTCGTCAGCAAGTTCGGCTGGATCAACACCTATCACGGCATGATCCTGCCGGTCGCCTTCTCGTCCTTCGGCACCTTTCTGCTGCGTCAGTTCATCCTCGGCATTCCCAAGGATCTCGACGAGGCGGCGATGATGGACGGGGCTTCGCGCCTGCGCATCCTGGTTACGGTCATCGTACCACTCGCTATGCCGGCTATCGGCCTGCTGGCGCTGTTTACCTTCATCGCCCAGTGGAAGAGCTTCCTCTGGCCGCTGATCGCCACCAGCGGCGTCGAAATGGCCACGCTGCCGCTCGGGCTCACCCTGTTTCAGACACAACAGGGCACCGCCTGGAACTACATCATGGCCGGCGCGACGATCTCCATGGTCCCGGGCGTTATCCTCGCCATCGTGTTGCAGAGGGTGATCTACAAGGGCATTGCTGTCAGCTCGGGTTTCGGTGGGCGCTAATCTTCATAAGAACAAGACTTCAAGCGCATCCCATCAAGCTTGGCGTGATGTCCTTCAAGTCCGGTCGATCGCTGCCGAAGAAGGCGCTCCCTGCCGCCGCAAGATCATACCCTCGCGCTTAACTTTTGCTTTCGGAAGAAAAGTAAAATTTAACCAAAATTTGAAATAACCCTTTCATATTCGAATTGTGCAGGGGAATTCATGAAAACGGCTACGCTTGCATCCATCGCCTTGGCGATATCGATCTCTGCTGCCCACGCCCAGACGATCGGGGTTTCGATGTCCGATCTCGACAAATTCAGAACAGCGCTTCTGAACGGCGTCGTCTCGCATGGGCAGACGATATCAGGCCTCAAGCTCGTCACCGAAAGTGCCAAGGGCGACAACGAGCTCCAGAAGCAGCAAGTGCAGAAGCTCATTGCCGACAAGGTCGACGCCATTATCCTTGCTGTCTCCGATGGCGACCTCGGGCCGCAAATGACCAAGATGGCGGCAGATGCCGGTATTCCGCTGGTCTACATCAACAATGTTCCTTCCAACCTACTGGACCTGCCTGATAATCAGGTAGTGGTCGCCTCCAACGAGAAGGAATCTGGAACACTGGAGACCAAGCAGGTCTGCGCGCTCCTCAAAGGCAAAGGGCGCGTCGTCGTGCTGATGGGCGAACCCTTCCACGCGGCCGCCCGCGCCCGCACGCAGGACATCTCCGACGTCATCGCCACCCCGGATTGCCAGGGTCTTCAGATCGTCGAGCGGCAGGCCGCCTATTGGTCGAGCGATTATGCCGACCAGCAGATGCAGGAATGGCTGTCGGCCGGTGTCAAGTTCGACGCGGTCATCGCCAATAATGACGAGATGGCGCTCGGTGCGATCCGGGCCATGAAGAAGAACAATATCCCGATGAAGAACGTCGTCGTCGCCGGCGTCGACGCGACCGACGACGCGCTCGCCGCGATGGTGGCCGGCGATCTCGACGTCACCATTCTCCAAAGCGCCGTCGGACAGGGCGCTGCCGCTGTCGACGCTGCCGTCAAGCTGATCCGCAAGGAGAAGGTGCCGCGCGAAAACAACGTTCCCTTCGAACTCGTCACACCTGAGAACATTGCCACCTATCTGCCGAAGAGCCAGTGAGCATAAGAGGACTATGATGTTGCATTTCTGGAATAAATTCGGCATTCGCGCACAGATCACCTCCGGCTTCGTACCGCTGATCCTGTTGATGAGCCTGCTCACGGTCAGCGCGATCTCTGGTATGAACGGGCTCGCCTCGATCTTCTCGTCTTATCGCGCCACCGCCGGCCAAAGTCTCGCCATCTCGGATTACAGCGACCAGCTGAACGAGATTCAGATGTCGGCGGAAGCCTTCCGCTCCACGCCGACGCAGGATGTCGTCGATCGCTTCCGCGCCGGCGTGAAAGCCTTCGACGCCGACGACCCGCGTTTTGCCGGCAACAGGGACCTGCAGTCCGGCCTTGCGGCAATCCGCCAGGACATTGCCACCTATGGCAAGGCTTTCGAACAGATCGTCGCCCTGCAGGCCAGGCGTGATGCCTTGATCTCCAAGGTCACCGAATTCGGCCCCTGGACCAGCATCGCGCTCAACGATGTCGTGCGCAGCGCCTGGCGCCAGAACGATGTGCCGCTGCTGCAGATGACGGCGGCGACACTGGAGGCCTTGAACCGCAGTCTCTATTTCTCCGAACGCTTCGTGCATTCCGATGATTTTGCCGCCTACGACACGGCCCAGGCAGCACTGGCCGAAGCGGTGGCGCTCAACGATGCCGCCGCCAAGGCCGCAAAGAACGAACTGCAGAAGAAGCGCCTGATGGGCGCCGGCCAGCTGATGCAGAATTACACCGCCCGTCTCGGCGACATGAAGGAGGTCCTGCAGGCTTCCGGCAATATCCGCCAGACGCAGCTCAGCGTGCTCGCGCCGAAAATCTCAGGTGGCTTCAAGGATCTGCAGGCAACCGTTACCGGTGCGCAGAAGACCCTTGATGGTTCGGTGGACGCAACGGTTGCCTCCGCGACCAGCACGACGCTTGTCATCAGCGGGCTGCTGATCGTCATCGGCCTCGTGCTTTCCTATTTCGTCGGCCGGTTGATTTCCTCTGCGGTGCGCAACATGGCGCAGTCCATGGAGCAGCTTGCCCGTGGTGAGGAAGGGATCGTGATCACGGGTGTCGAGCATCGCCACGAACTCGGCGCCATGGCCCGCTCGCTGAAGGTGTTCCAGGAAACGGGACGCGCCAAGTTGATCGCGGAAGCCAATGCCGAACGCGCCCGCCTGGCGGCCGAAGAAGAGCGGCTGCGCCAGGAGGCCGAGCGGCTCAGCGACGCGCAGGTGATGGAGCATGCCTTCCGGCAGATCTCTGTCGGGCTGGACGCACTCTCGAAGGGTGATCTCACCGTGCGCGTCGGCGAAGTCGACCATCGCTATGTCAGGATCCGGGACCATTTCAACAATTCGGTTGCGAGCCTCGAGCAAGTGGTCGATTCCGTCATTCGCGCGGTCGCCACCATCCGGTCCGGCCTTGCGGAAATCTCCACTGCGTCCAACGATCTCGCCCGCCGCACCGAGCAGCAGGCAGCTTCGCTGGAGGAAACCGTCGCCGCGCTCGGAGATGTGACCCGCGGTGTCAATGGAACGGCGGAGGGCGCAAGCCGCGCCCAGGGTGTTGTGGCAACCGCCCGAACCAACGCCGAAAAGGGCGGAGAGATCGTTGCCCGCGCCATCGATGCGATGACGGAAATTCAAAATTCGTCGTCGAAGATCGGCAACATCATCAGCGTCATCGACGAGATCGCCTTCCAGACCAACCTGCTGGCGCTGAATGCCGGCGTGGAAGCGGCGCGCGCCGGCGAGGCAGGCAAGGGCTTTGCCGTCGTCGCCCAGGAAGTCCGCGAACTCGCCCAGCGCTCCGCCAACGCGGCAAGGGAGATCAAGCAGCTGATCTCCACCTCGTCGGCGCAGGTCAAGACCGGCGTCCAGCTGGTGGGTGAATCGGGTCTCTCGCTCGAACAGATCGTTGAGCAGGTCACCGCCATGAATGCGACCGTGGCCGAGATCGCCGTTGCCGCCCGCGAGCAGGCGACGAGCCTGCGCGAGGTCTCGGCTGCCGGCGACCAGATGGACAAGGTGACGCAGCAGAACGCCGCGATGGTCGAAGAGACCACGGCGGCGGCCCAGAGCCTGACACATGAAACCGAAAGCCTTGCCGAACTGCTGCGGCGGTTCAAGACGGGCAGCGGCCGGGCATCGGAACATCGCCATTACGCGATGGCATCTTGATGTCCAACCTATCCTAACGAACGCCGCTGCCCGAAAGGGCGGCGGCGTCAGTGGCTTCCGGATACCGGACCGTGCGGCACACCGGCGATGCTCCTGCGGACATGGCGGACAGCGGTCCAGACGGCGAAGAGCACCAGTGGGATCGCGGCCAGCACGGCGAGCTTGATCGTATGCGGATCGACACCCAGTTCGGCAATGCTTTCGAGGCAGATCTTTGCCAGGCCGACGGTGTAATAGGTGATGGCGATGACGGAGAAGCCTTCGACCGCCTGCTGGATATGCACCTGGATGCGTGCCCGTTCTTCCATCGACGTCAGCAGCGACGCGTTCTGATCTTCGAGCTGAACCTGCACGGTGGTTCTGAGCAGGTCGCCGGCGAGACTGACGCGTTCGGCCAGTTCGTCGAGGCGCCGTTCTGCCGCATAGACCGAGCGGACCGCCGGTTGGAAGCGCCGATCAATGAACGTACCCAGCCTCTGCCTTTGCTCGACCCGCTCTTCTCGAAGTTCTGACAGCCTGCTTGCCACGATCTCGGCATAGGCTTTCGTCGCGCCGAAGCGGTGGCGGGCGAGGGCGGAGAAATTGAGCACATCGGAGGAGAGCCTGGTCACCTCGGACAGCAGCGCCTTGTCGACTTTGACAGCGCTTTGCATATGCGCGATCAAGAGATCGAGGCGCCGGTCGAAGGTCGAAAGCTTCGATACTGTCTCGCGCGCCATCGGCAGCGCAAGAAGCGCCATCATCCGATAGGTCTCGATCTCCAGGAAACGCCGGACCATACGTCCGGTCCTGTAGGCGTTGAGGTTGCGGTTGAAGAATAGGAACTCGACGAAACCGCTGTCGCTCAGGCGGAAGTTCGAATGCACCTCCGCATCGCCGCCGCCAACCTGGGATGCGACATAGTCCAGTTTCGGTTTTTCGGGACGATTTCCGCCCGTCTCGTCGCGCACCAGCACCCGGACTGCGGCGATGACCTTTCCGTCGATCTGGCGGCAGCAGGCCTGAAAGGCCGCCGGCGGATTGCTGCCGGGTTCGGCCGATGCCGGCACGACGAAGGTGAGGGTCAGGAACTCGGTATGGGCTTCCCATTTCAGTCGGCCGTCGCCGACGCGACCGGTGCCGTGGTTGCCCTCGCCGGTCATGGTGACATCTTCCAATCCCGGCAGGGACTTGGGCAGCAAAGGAGGGCCATTCTCGCCGACGATGGCGATGTGCCAGACGTCGGTGTCGCCATCGAAATAAAGTGACGGGCGCGCATGGAGCTCGTTGTGAAGTTCCCTTCGCAGCGGATGCTCGGAGCCGAGTGGCATGAAAAATGCACCTCAATGGGCTGGACTGTCGCCGATTTGCCGACGTTGCTAAATTGAGCCTGAGCCGACGCGCCGCGCAGGCCGACAACGCGTATAGCCTCTCCTGGACCCTGTGTCACGACCGCCAGACGGTCCCTCTTGTCTAATCGCTCTGATGATATGCCGCGTCGGCTTGGCTGGCTGTCAGGGCGAGCGCCGGACAAGGACGTTTCCGAGCAGTTGAGCGGCAGTGCCTGTCGACATCGCGGCGAGAAAGGCGGGCTTCGCCTTCTCCCGAGAAGATCGTTCCGAGCGCCTTCCTTGCGGGACGTAGCGTGGTTCCTCGACAATTCGAAAATGATCGAACTGTCGGGGACGCGGTGTGGGCAGGGGCGAAAACGATCAGCCACGGCCCGTTGCGGGGCCGTGGCTGACGCAGCGCGCAATCTGTGGGAGACAGGCGCGGCCGGTTACTTGTTGGCGGCGAGGGCCACGTTGACCTTGTCGACGTCGGCGCTCATCGCCTTGAACGTATCGTCGAGGGAAAGCTCGCCGACGATAAGCTGGCTCATTCTCTGGACGATGAGCTGATAGATGGCGGAGGATCCCTTGAGGCGTTCGAGGTCGCGGGCGGCCTTCGGTGCGCTGTTGCGGCTTGCGAGGAAGACGGCCATGGCCTCCTTGGCGTTCTTGCTCTCGAGCTTGTACTGCGGGTCTTTGATGTCGGCGCCGGTCAGGATGACGTAGTTTTCGGCGATTTCACGCTGGACCTTTTCAGAGCCGAGGAACTCGATGAACGAGGCTACGGCCTGTGGGTACTTGGTGCGCTTGAATCCGACGATCGCTGTGCCCCCCGGCATCGCATAGCAGCCGGCATCGCCGCAGGGTGCGCTGATCGCCGTCCAGTCGAAGGCGTCGCCGATCTTCTTCTGGAACGGATTGACCATCCAGTTGCCGGCGAGATAGGTCACGACATTGCCGTTGACGAACTCGTCACCCATGTTCTTGTACTGGGTTCCGCCGGCAGCGCCCCACATTTCCTTCGGGAAGGATCCGTCCTTCGTCCAGTTATAGAGATCGGTGATGTAGTGCTTGGCGGCATCGTCGGGGAACGAGAACTTGCCGTCCTTGACGTAGTTCGAGCCGTAGGAGAAGGCCGCGCCGGAGAAGCGATGGCCCGAGCGATCCATGGTGAAGGGGATCTGGGCGCCGGTCGCCTTGGCGACGCGCGCCGAGGCTTCGACGATGTCCTTCAGCGTGGCGGTGGGCTTCGGAAGCGGTTCGCTGGCCTGTTCGAAGAGCGTCTTGTTGACGAAGGGCAGGTTGAAGGTCTGCGAGGCGACATAGCCGTTGATCGAGTTCGGATCGTTGACGCCGGGGAAGCGAAGCGTGTTCAAGCTGTCGCCGTGCAGCTTGGCGAAGCCGTCCGGATCCTTCATCAGCGGGCGCATGTCGAGGTAGTAGGGCGCCAGTTGCCAGTCGGTGATCTTGGCAACGTCGGGACCTTCGCCGATGGCAAGCTGCACCGGCAGCTGCTTGGCGACGGCATCATAGCCCGACGAAACGAAATTCACCTTGATGTCGGGATGCGCCGTCTCGAATTCCTTGCTCAGCGCTTCCATCCGCTCGACATAAGCCTGGTCGTCGTCGGTGAAGAGAAAGGTGATTGTCTGGGTTTCCGCCATAGCCACGCTGGACCATGCGAAAGAAACGGTGGCCAGCGCCAGTGCGAAAGCCCCTGAAAGATAGGTTTTCATTTTCATCCTCCCATGAAAACATTTTCATCAATCGCGGCCTAAGCCATCGATAAGTGAATTTCATATACTTGACATTCGTTCCGTCAAGCTATTTCCTACGCCAATAGCGATGTTTTTGAGCAATTTTCAAAAATCACGCAGCTAAATGACCTAGTGAAAATATTTTCATAGGATTGCGGAGGAGGCGATCTGTGAAAACGGAAAGCATCAAGCAGCCGGGCGACATGGCGCCAGCATACAGCGTGGCCGAGGGGCAGACGGTAACGGCATGGGCCGTTTCCGGCCTCATTGCCAGCTATTTTCCCGGCGAGCCGGCCCCAGCCGAAGATCGCGTGAACTATCGTTTCATCAACGGTTTCGTCGATGTCGGCGACCTGCCTTGCCGCAAGGCCTTCTGGTCGACCATGGTGGGGCGGCCGCTGGCACCCGACACGTCCTGGCCGACCGAAAGCCTCTATCTTCCCGGCTCGAACCGCCGCGTCGAGTTCACCAGCTTCTGGCATGTGCCCACACATGTCAGGCGATGGCTGAAGGGCACGTTCAGGACGGACGCTCCGCGCACGCTCCATCTCGCGCTCAAGACCTGCGGCGGCGTTCGCATCTGGGTCAACGGGCAGGAGGAAGTGCGCTTCGAGCCCTTCAAGCGCAACGTCGAAAGCGCGACTGAGATAACGCTGCCGCTCGAAGCCGGCGACAACGAGATTGTCGTCCATACCGAAGATCTTGCCGAGCGTGACACGACCTGGTTCTTCGAGCTTGAAATGCTGGATGGCGAACCGCTCTCGGTGCTGCTGCCGGTGTCGCTCGACCAGGACGAGGTGCGCGAGCTGGAAGCCCTTTCGCGCGGCGTGCGCCCGGCCCGCGACGTCTTCGTCAACCAGCCGCTGGAAATCATCTTCGACACGGCGCCCGAGCGCGACCTGCCGGTGGAGCTCAAGGTTGTCGGCCACGGCCATGAGCGGCCCATTCTCGCCCATTCGAAACTGGCCCTGCATGCTCATCAGAGCCGTCTGATCGCCGAGGATATCTGCGGCATTGCGGACGGTTATCACGGCATCCATATGACGCTCGGCTCCGGGCCGGGTTCGGTCACCCGCGTCATCGATGCCGCCTTCATGAGCAGCCTTTCGCCATTGCCGACCGAGGCACCGCTTTCCGCCCGCAAGCGGCAGGCGCTGGAATACAGCGCCCGCTTCGGCGCCAACCGCGCCGGGCGCCTGATCGCGATGATGGAAACCGGTCACGACGACCAGGAAAGCTTCGACCGCATCGTCGATGCGACGCTCGCCTCGATCGATGCGCGGGAGGATTGTTCGGACTTCATCATGGTGCCTCTCCTTTGGCTGCTCGGCGCCTATGGCGACCGGATGCCCAAGGCCACGGTCGATCGCATCCGTCGCTCCGTTCTCTCCTACCGCTACTGGGTGGACGAGCCGGGCAATGATGCGATGTGGTTCTGGAGCGAGAACCATGTGCTCTGCTTTCATACCAGCCAGTTGCTGGCCGGACTTCTGCTGCCCGACGAGCTGTTCTCGGCCTCGGGGCGGACGGGACGGCAGCAGGCGGAACTCGCCGTCGGGCGCCTCGGGCGCTGGTTCGACAGCGTCGAGGCCCATGGCCTGGCGGAATGGAATTCGGCCGCCTATTACCCGATCGATTTCATCGGCCTGCTTGCGCTGGAGCGCTGGGCCGAGAGCGAGATCGCCGATCGCGCCCGCGGCCAGATCGATCTCATCTTCCGCATGATCGCCCTTCACACGCTTGCCGGCGTTCCGGCCGGCTCGCAGGGCCGTGCCTACGACAAGGAGCTGCGCGCCGGCCCGCTGACCGAGCTTGCGCCCTTCGCCCAGGTCGCTTTCGACTCCGGCTGGCTCAACAACGGCGTGGCGGCATTGACGATGTTCTGTGCCGGCGGCTACGAGCCGCCCGCCGACCTGACCGAGCTTGCCCTCCTTCCCAGGGGCAGAAACGTCGAGGCGCGTTACAGCCAGGGGCTCGAGAGCGGAAAACTCGTGCTGTTCAAGAACGAGGCGGCGCAGCTTTCGACGGTCGTCGATCACAAGATCGGGCAGAAAGGCCACCAGCAGCATGTCCTCGACATCCGGCTGGCCGGCCATCCGATGGCGAGGTTGTGGGTCAATCATCCCGGCGAGGACGATCCCTGGGGCAGTCAAAGACCATCCTATTGGGCCGGCAACGGCATCTTGCCGCGCGTCGCCCAGCATCGCGACGTCGCCCTCCTGATCGAGGACACAAGCGACGCACGCCATGCGTGGACGCATGCCTATATCGGCCGCGACGGCCTGGACGATCTCATCATCGAAGATAAGTGGCTGATCGCGCGATCGGGCCGGGGATTTTCCGCACTCTGGGCGTCGAACGGCCTGGAATTGATCACCGACGGCCCGACCGCCGGCCGCGAGGCGCGCTCCCACGGATCGCTTTGCGGCTGGGCGGCGATCGTCGGATGCGGCAACGGCGACGCCTTCAAGGCGTTCATCGAACGCCTATGCCAGACGACCGTTTCCTTCGACCCCAAGCTTCGGCGTCTCGCGCTGACGCCGCCGGGCGGCCCGGTGATTGGCCTGTCCTATGCCGACGGTCTTTCGATCGGCGGCGAGGCTAGGCCCTTCACCCACGATCAGCCGCACCCGATCCTCACCCACGATAGTGCAGCCTCCGGCGCCGGCACTGACGGGCCGTTCTACTCCTAAAACATAGGTTTTCCAGCATGAACACAACATCTGTCGATAACGCCGCCCTTCTGACGACGATCGATCGCGTGGCAACGGCTTTCAGCCGGCTCAGGGGCATCAAGGAAGGTCTCGTGACGGGAAATTCCGCCTCCGGAATCCAGTTCGACGAATGGGACTGGGAAGTCGGCGTCGGTCTTTACGGCTTCCTGCGCCGTGCCATTTCCACCAATGATCAAAAAGCGTTGCAGGAACTCGTTACCTGGTATGCCGGCCAGATCGAACGCGGCCTGCCGCCGCGCCAGATCAACAGCACGGCGCCGATGCTGCCGCTTGCAATCCTCGTTCAGCATGTCGACCGTCCCGATTTTCGCGCGCTCGTCGAGGACTGGGCCGAATGGCTCGTCAAGGAGTTGCCCAAGACCGAGGACGGCGGCTTTCAGCACGTCGTCAAGGAGCGCCTCAACGACGGCGAATTGTGGGACGATACGCTATTCATGGCCTGCCTGTTTCTTGCCCGGGCCGGCGTGCTCTGCGAGCGCAGCGAATGGATCGACGAGGCCGTCTATCAGTTCGTGATCCACACCCGCTACCTTTCCGACCCGGTCAGCGGGCTCTGGTATCACGGCTGGACGTTCAACGGCCGGCATAATTTCGCCAATGCCTTCTGGGCGCGCGGCAATGCCTGGATCACGGTTGCCATCCCCGAGCTCTTCGATCTTGTTCCGACGCTCGGCGAGAAAGACCGGCGTTTTCTTTCAAACGTCCTCGTCAGCCAGGTGCGCTCCCTGAAGGAATGCCAGCGGCCGGACGGGATGTTCACGACGCTTCTGGACGATCCGTCGTCGCCGCTGGAAACCTCGGCTACGGCAGGCATCGCCTACGGCATGTTGCGCGCCATCGATGCCGGCATTCTCGACGAGAGCGACAAGGCTTATGCGGAGCGCGCGCTTGCGGCGGTGCTGGCGCAGATCGACGAGGAAGGTGTCGTGCACGGCGTCTCGGATGGCACGCCGATGGGTCATGACCTCGATTTCTACAGGCGCATCCCGAACGTGCCGACGCCTTACGGCCAGGCGCTGACCATGCTGCTGCTGACGGAAGTCCTCCTCGAGAACGGCCAGCGCCAATGAGCCCCGTGTCTCTTGTCGCGATGGAGCCGGCGGATGGCGACGATACGGTCCGCCTGCAGACGGCCATCGATGGCCTGTCGGCTGCGGGCGGCGGACGCGTGGAACTCATGGCTGGCATCCATGTCTGCCGCGGGCTCCGGCTCAGATCCGGCATCGACCTTCATCTGGCCGCCGGCGCGATCCTGCGTCCCGTTCCGGATTACGCGGCCTATGCGCAGACGACGGTTTCGGTGATCGCCGAAAAGTCGGATCGCGGCATGATCGTCGCCAAGGATGCGCGGCGGATCAGCCTGACGGGGGCGGGCCGCATCGAAGCCGGTTGCGACAGCTTTATCGTGGGAGACGACGAGACAGTCGGAACCTTCATTCCGGCCGAATTTCGTCCGCGCGTCGTGGTGTTTGAGGGCTGCGACGAGGTCGAGATCAGCTCCATCCACATTTGCCGCTCGCCGATGTGGACGCTGCACTTCGTCAACTGCACCGATGTCGCGGTCAGAAACGTGACCATCGACAACGACCGCCGCCTTCCCAACACCGACGGCATCGTGCTGGATGCCTGCCGCGGCGCCGTGATCGAGGACTGCACGATATCGACGGCCGACGACGGCGTATGCCTGAAGACGAGCATCGGCCCCGATCGTGTCGCCATCGGGCGATGCGAAAACATTCTCGTTCGTCGATGCTCCGTTCAGAGCCTCAGCTGTGCGCTGAAGATCGGCACGGAAACACATGGCGACGTCACCAATGTCGTGTTCGAGGATTGCAGCGTCTCATCCTCCAACAGGGCGCTCGGCATATTTTCCCGCGACGGCGGCCGGATATCGAACGTGAGGTTTTCCCGGATTGCGGTAGAGTGCCGCGAAACGCTCGATGGTTTCTGGGGCTCTGGGGAGGCGCTTACCGTCAATGTCGTCGACCGTGTCGCCGAACGCACGGCAGGCGCCATCGAAAACCTCATTGTCGAGGACATTAGCGGATACATGGAAGGGGCGATCACGGTCATTTCGACCTCATCGGCCGGCATCCGCAACGCATCGTTGGCGCGTATCGCCATAGACCAGCAGCCGGGGCAACTCGGCACGGCGCGGTCCTACGACCTGCGTCCGACGAACGCCGACCTTTCCCCGAAGGCCGATGGCGGCGGCCGCGCCAATGCCTGGACCCGCGGGTCGGACGGGCGGGTGATCGGTCTTCAGAACTATCCGGGAGGAATGCCGGCCGTCTACGTGGCTGATGTCACCGGGATCTTGATGAACGAGGTGCGGATCACAAGACCGACACCGCTGCCGCAAGGCTGGAACAAAAACGACGCCGTCTTCGAAACGGCGGCACCTGATGGGAGTGGGGCATGGCAGAACTGAAACTTTCCAACGTCAACAAATCGTATGGCTCGGTCAAAGTCCTGCATGACGTCGAACTCGATATCAAGGACGGCGAATTCGTGGTCTTCGTCGGTCCGTCGGGATGCGGCAAGTCGACCCTCCTGCGTGTCATTGCCGGCCTCGAAGAGGTCACCTCGGGTGCCATCGCGATCGGGAGCCGCGACGTCAGCGCGCTCTCGCCGGCCGAACGCAAGATCGCCATGGTTTTCCAGTCCTACGCGCTCTATCCGCATATGAGCGTTCGCAAGAATCTCGCTTTCGGCCTGGAGAACCTGAAGTTCAAGCGCGCCGAGATCGAGGCGCGGATTGCCGAGGCCGCCAGGATGCTGGCGATCGAACCCTACCTGGACCGGCGCCCGAAGCAGCTATCGGGCGGTCAGCGCCAGCGCGTGGCAATCGGGCGGGCCATCGTGCGCGAACCGGATATTTTCCTCTTCGACGAGCCGCTGTCGAACCTCGATGCGGCGCTGCGTGTCCAGACCCGGGCCGAGATCACCAAGCTCCACCGCGAGATCAAGACGACGATGATCTATGTCACGCATGACCAGGTCGAGGCGATGACCATGGCCGACAAGATCGTCGTGCTGCGCGCCGGGCGGATCGAGCAGGTCGGAGCACCGCTGGACCTGTTCGACAGCCCGCGCAATCTCTTCGTCGCGGGCTTCCTCGGCTCGCCGCGCATGAACATCATCAAGGGCAAGGTATCAGGCATCGGCGAAAGCGGCGTCGTCATCGATGTCGGCAATGGTGGCAGGGTTATCAGCGATGTCGATCCCGCCGGCATCGCGGTCGGACAGGCCGTTCTCGCCGGCATCCGGCCCGCACATTTTTCGCGTTCCAACGAGCAGGGCCTGCCGTTCGTCGTCCAGTATCACGAGGGTCTCGGCACCGAGACCTATGTCTACGGCAACCTTGCAGGCCACGACGAGCAGATCATCATTCACGAGGCCGGCCATTTCGCGCCGACGCCTGGCGATCACATCCTGATCGATGCCGCACCGGGGCGGGTTCATCTGTTCGATCCCGAAAGCGGCCTGGCTTTTGCCCGACGGCCCGGACAGGGGAGGCGCTGAACATGGCGGCGCTCAACGCGGGTGCATTGCTGTCCCAGGCAGGCGAAACGGCGATGCGGGTGGTCGAGGCCCCGATCAATGTGATCGAGCGCATCTTCGGCCGCAAACGCATGCCATGGCTGTTCCTGGCGCCGAATCTCGTTCTCTTCGCCATCTTTACCTTCCTGCCCATCGCCATCGCGGTCGGTTACGCCTTCACCGGCGGCACCAATCTTTTCGTCTCGGAGCGGCCCTTCGTCGGCTTGGACAATTTCCGCACGCTGCTTTCCTGCGGCAATTATCTGCAGCCGGGAACCTGCCAGGAATCGCTGTTCTGGACGGCTGTGTGGAACACGCTCTGGTTCGTGGCATTGAACGTCACCGCCACATTGCTGGTGGCGTTGATCACGGCGCTGATCCTCAATCGCGCGATTTTTGCGCGCGGCTTCTTCCGGGCGATGTTCTTCTATCCCGTCCTGCTGTCGCCCGTCGTCATCGGTCTCATCTGGAAATGGTTCCTCGATCGCAACGGGCTCCTGAATGCCTTCTTCCAGATGATCGGCGTTCCCCCTGAAATCTTCCTGCTCGACGTCGGCTGGTCGCGCTTCTTCGTCGTCGTGGTATCGGTCTGGTTTCACATGGGCTTTTACACGCTGATCCTCTTGGCCGGCCTCCAGGCCATCCCCAAGGAGCTTTACGAGGCTGCCTCCATCGATGCGGCTTCGCCGCGCCGCACGCTGTTCAGGATCACGCTTCCCCTGCTGGCGCCGAACCTGCTCGTCGTCTTCATCCTTCTGATGATCAAGTCCGTGCAGATCTTCGACGAGGCCTGGGTTCTGACCAATGGCGGCGGCCCCGGCACGGCCAATAGCTTCATCGTCCAATATATCTACCAGATGGCATTCAGCAGCGATCTGCGTCTCTTCGGACTCGCCTCTGCCGCATCGGTTCTCATGGGACTGGTGCTTCTGGTTCTCACCCTCATACAGCTGCGCCTCGGCAAGCGAATGGAGTCCTGAGATGAACAGCTCTATGAACCCGATCCGCTTCATGACGCGCACGCGCCGGGCCGGACGCATCGACATCACCGATATTTTGTCATGGATCTGGCTGATCGGCGGAACATTGGCGGTGCTCGTTCCCGTCGTCTGGGCCGGCCTCTCCTCGCTAAAGCCGGCGGCTGAGATCACCCGGTTTCCGCCGACGCTGCTGCCGCGCGCCGCCGTCGAACAGACAGTGGCCGGCTTCGATAAACCGCTCAGTCTCTGGCAGGTCACCATCGACGGCCGCTCGCGCGAAATGGCCATGGTGCGGCGCATCGGCCTCAAGGCCCAGATGGTCGATCCTGCAAATCCGGGACAGCCGGTCAGCGTCGACGTGAAGGGGATCACCCCGGTGCAGCATCTGACCGTCGCCACGCAGAATTACACCGATCCGCTGACGCGCTTCAACTTCCTGACCTTCCTCAAGAATTCCGTGTTCGTCACCTTCGTGGCAACGCTGCTGACGCTGATCGTCAACGCCATGGCCGCCTTTGCGCTGTCGAAATACAAATTTCGCGGCGACACGACGGTTTTCGTCATCATCATCTCGACCCTGATGATCCCGCTCGCCGTCGTCATGGTCCCGGCCTATCTCGTCATCGTCGGGGTCGGTCTTGCCGACAATCTCTGGGGTGTGATCCTGCCGACGATCGCCTCTCCGACTGCCGTCTTCCTGCTGCGGCAATATATGCTGACCATACCGGACGAGCTGATCGAGGCGGCGCGCGTCGATGCGGCGAGCGAATTCTGCATCTTCTGGCGCATAATCCTGCCGCTGACGGCGCCGGCTCTCGCAGTGCTGGCGATCTTTTCGGTGCTCTGGCGATGGAACGATTTCCTCTGGCCGCTCATCGTCCTGAACAGCCGCGAGAATTTCACGCTGCAGGTCGGCTTGAATGCATTCCAGGGAGAGTTCTCGGTGCAGTGGCACTATATCCTGGCGATGACGTTCCTCAGCCTGCTGCCTGTCACCGTCGTCTTCCTGTTCCTGCAGAAGTACATCACCACGGGCATCGCCGGAACAGGCATGAAGTGAACGGCGAGGCGTGGAGATAGACCTCCCCGCAATCGCCGAATGACCCATACCACGTCTCCTCCCGGCTGAGGCGCGCCGCATTGAACTTGGTTCATGCGGCGCGTTTCGGTTTTTTCTTCGTGCATGGCTCCCAAAATCGTCGCCCATTTTGTGGGCGGTATGCGCCGCGGCGAGCGTAGCGCTTCCCACTGAGGCCGGCCGCCTCCGCGACCTGATGGGCGGCGGTTTTAGACTATGTTGACATCGATTTCAAAATGCTACGGCGTCCTGCAAATATCACAAAACGGTTTCGAAGAGCGGGATCAGGGCCGCGCCGATTGCACCGGGGGCATCGGTTATCTGTGCCACGGCAAGCCTGGGGACATCGCGTAAGACGCCATGCCGAGGCAGGTTGTTGAATTCTGTCCGTTCGATCAGCATTGTCGCGAGTGAATGCGGAAGCTCGCCGCCAAGGACGATCAATGCCGGATCAAATATTGCGCAGATCGCATTAATGGCTCGATTGTGCGCCGGCGTGACGCGGTCGACCCACTCCGTAACACCATCCCAGTCCATCAGCTTCTCGTTCTTCAGGTCTTTCAGGGTCAAGTTCAAGCGCCCCTTGGCGCGAAGATGTTCAAGCAGGACACCGAGTGCAGGGCGCTCCTCGTAGTCCTGACGCCCGAAGAGAACGGAGAATTCGCCGGCGTTACCGAACTTGCCGCGAAACGGCATGCCTCCGGAAACCAGGCCGCCGCCATAGCCATGAAGATGGGCGATATAGGCGAAATCCGCGACATCCCGGCCAACGCCGAAAATGGCTTCGGCCAAGGCTGCGGTCCTGGCGACATTGTCTGCCCAGACCGGCAGGCCAAGTTGCTCTCCAAGCAAAGGTGCCAGGTCGATCAACGACCAATGAGCGAGCGGCAAGGGGCAATTGAAGGCCGTCTCCAGCATGCGGTGGCCGGCGACGGCCAGGCCGACGCCGAGCACGTCACGCCGTTCGGCGCCCCGGCGGGCAAGCAGCTCTTCGACCGCCGCTTCGATCCGCTCCATTTCAGCGGATAGCGAGGAGCCCGCCTGTGGGATTTCCATTTTTTCCAAAGGCTCGCCGAAACCCATGAGGCAAAGGCCGATCGAACCGACATTCACGGAGATGCCCAGGGTTAAACACCATTCTTTGCGAAGGGTCAGCTCCGGGCTGGGCGGCCCCGGCCGCCGGGTGTCCGAATGGGAAAAGACGAGCATTCCTCGCTCATGAAGCCGCGCGACGATCCTATGCAACGATTGCTGGGTGAGATCGAGCGGTTCTGTCAGGTCGGAGCGCTCGATCCCCGGAGACTTCCAGATCAGCCGCAACAGGTCGCGTTCGTTGCGGGAGGCTACGCGCACGGGTTGCGTGTCTCGCAAAAAATGTGCGGCAACATGGTTTAACGGATCATACTTCATTTTCGGTTCGTTTTGATTTACACTGTGAGTGTGAACCACATTGGGAGGGCATTTTGCTTCTGTCAAACAGGGAATTCGACCCCCGGTTTGCCGGCCCTGCTTACTTCATCGAGGTTAGCCAAGCCAGCCGGAATGACAGCAATTCACGAAGGTGGAGGTGATCGTGCCCCAAGCGTTTAGAAGGCACGATATCGGCGGCGCAGCGATTTCAAACGAGATGGAGCGCTTGATAGGCGGTTAGCCGGTGGGGTGTGGAAAGGGAAACAACCGAGTTGCTGATATCGTTGAGACCCGAAAATACGGCGCGCGCTCCCGAGCGTGAAGCATACGGGTTTGCGCCGACGCATCAAGGCACTGACTTCGAGTCGATGGTTCGAGCCTATTCTGCAGGTTACGGGGTCTTCGGCGCGAAGCCATTGAGCAACGACCGGGCCTTTGCCTGGGCAGCGGAGCTGAGAACAAGTGAGGCATTTAAGGTGCTTCATTCGGTTTATCAGAGCTCCTGGACAATTCGGACACTCGATGAGACGCCGCAACACCTTGCGTTTTACATTCCGCACTCGGGATCCTTTCGGCTGTCCATTGGAAAAAAGGTGGTTGAAAGCGGGCCGGGTCATCTTCTCATGGCCAACAACCACGAGGCTGGCGATCGTTTCATCCAAGGCCCACACTGCTCGGATGCTCTCTTCCTGGACTGGAAAATTGTGAGGCGAATGCTTGTTTCACTGGTGGACACGCCGGTCTTCGAGTCGCTTGACCTCGAGCCCGTTGTGGATCTCGCAACACCGTCAGGTCAGCTTATCGGCAGCCTGGTGCAGACGATCGTGCAGGGCATGCGCAATGACGGTCCGCTTCTGTCTTCACCTCTTGCAGTGGCGGCGATGAGCGAAACGCTTGCTAACCTCGTGATCCGATTTGGCCGCCATCGTCTTTCCAGCCATTTGGAAAAACAGAAAGTGTCGTTGGTCGCGCCGTGGCATGTCCGACGTGCTATCGATTATATGCACGCCAATATCGCAGAGCCGCTCACCATGGCGATGGTTGCCGATGATGTCGGGGTTTCACTTCGCGCGCTGCAAACCGGTTTCAGAGCTTTCCGGGGAACTTCACCGGGCGGCTACTTGCGCACGATCAGGCTGCAAGCAGCCCGCGACCAATTGCGGGATCCGATGAATCAGCGATCCGTCCGCGAAATCTGCGCGATGTGGGGTTTTTCTCATGCCGGCAGGTTCTCTATCATCTACCGCAGCGCCTTTGGTGAAAGCCCGCGCGATACGCGCCTGCGGGCCGAGCGCTTGCGCTAGAGCATGTCGTCCGAAAACCGCCTACACTTTTCGGCGTCATTCTCTAGGAGCGCGGCGGCGCGACACTGCCCCTCAGGACGAGATGGCATCCGAGTTCCAGGCGGTGGGCCGGCCGTTGCGGATCGTTGGCGATCAGTCGCTGTTCGATGAGCGCCAGGGCGGCAGCGCCGAGCCTGTCTGTGGGGACGCTGACCGTCGAAAGCGGCGGACGGCTGAATTCGCCGGGGACGATGTCGTCGAACCCCAGGACTGAAATCGCTTCCGGCACGCGGATGTCACGATCGGCCAATGCCTTCAGGCAGCCGAGCGCCAGATTGTCGGCCGCGCAGAAGACGGCAGTGGCGCCTTTCATCGTGGGATCACGGTCGAGCAGTGCGTTGATGGCAGCCTCGCCGTGCCGGGGTTCATATCCCTCGGCCTCGACGATCATATTATCAGGCACCGGAAGCTGCGCGGCGAAATAGGCATCGGAAAAGCCGTCATACCGGCGCTGGATGGTCGTGCGGCCCTTCCAGGTCAGATGCAGGATGCGGCGATGACCGAGTGCCAGCAGGTGCTCGATGCCGAGCCTCGCCCCGAAGCGGTTTTCGGGCGTGACCGTATCGACCAGCATCGCGGGATCTTCGCCGTTGACGATGACGACCGGCATATCTGGGGAGGCGAGGCTTCGGATCAGTTCCGGCTGATCGTCGTTCAGGACCACGATGCCGTCGGCGCGCTCCGAAAGCGCGATCTGCCTGACCTGGGCGCCGTCGATGCGGCGGCCGGTGCTGACAAAGGGCACGATCCTGATGCCGCGGCGCTCGCACTCCCTGCGAAGACCGTTGAGGATCGTCCAGCTCACCAGGTTGAGGTCGCTCTCCGGAGCGGCATCGTCGGGAATGGCGAGAAGCAGAACACGCAAGGCCGCGATCGTCGCCTTCTTCCGCCGGCGGTCGAGGTAACCCAGGCGTTTGGCCGAATCCAGAACCCTCTCGCGCACCTCGATCGTCAGGGGCGCGGTTCCGTTCAGTGCGTGCGAGGCCGTGCTCAGCGATACGTCAGCATCGCGCGCGACATCCTTGAGATTGACTTTGCGTTCCACTTTTTCCGTCACGAATTGAGGCCGTACCTTCAAGGGCATGGCTAACTCGATGTTTTTACATAAAAACTTGAGAAAAGCTATGTGCCTGGCGCGGTATTTTTCGTCATTCGACGATCAATGAGGTGCGGCAAGCAGGCCGTTGAGCAGCAGGTCGAAATAGGCCCGCAGGAAGGCCTCCTTGTTGGGCGTGGGCACGCGGCGGTCGTCGAATATCAGCCGCAGAACTGTCGTCGTCAGGATGGGCGCGACCACGATTTCGGAGAACTCCACCGGAATTTCGCGAAACTCCCCCGAGGCTACACCCTCCAGAATGAGAGCGTCGACCTTGGCGATGATCGGCTCAATGAACAGATCGTGGTGGCGGTCGATCAGGTCGGGGAACCGGTGTCCTTCGGCAATGACGAGCCGCGTCAGCTCGCGGGTCGTGCGATCCTCGGCGATTTGTTCGTAGAGCAGGCCGAGAATGGAAATCAGCCGATCGGTGGCGCTGCCGCTGAGGCCCTCCGTGATCCCCAGCAGCTCGTGAAACGGCACGGAGAAATGGTTGATCATGGCTTCGAAAAGCTTCTCCTTGGTCTCGAAGTAGACGTAGACCGTACCCTTGGTGACGCCGACCCTGTCGGCAATGTCTTCGACGCGCGTGCCGGTGAAACCGCTTCTCACGAATTCCTCGAAGGCGGCATCCAGAATCTGGATTGGCCGCAGCGCCTTCTGTTCCGCCCGTGTGATCTTCTTCTGAGCTGCCATTTGCCTCGCCTCCCTTGTTGCGCACGCCTCGTCCCTGCGGCACAAAGTTTCATTGACTAATGCGTCAGTCAATTATATAGGAGCTGCCGTTGAGAGCAAGAGGTCAACTATGAGAACCATTCTGGTCGCCACAGCGATCGCATGCGCCATCGGTCTCGGATCATGCAGCGATGAGCGGGGGCCGACTGAGCCAACCCCACGGCAGGTCGGCATCATCGTCGCCAAGCCTGAGCCGCTGGTCCAAGGTGGCGCAATCACCGGAGAAGTCCGCGCCCGTGTCCAGACCGATCTGTCCTTCCGCGTCAGCGGCAAGATCACCGAGCGGCTGGTGGAAGTCGGACAGTCCGTGAAGGCGGGGCAACTGCTTGCGCGCATCGATCCGGAAGAACAGAAGGCAGACCTGGATGTGGCCGCAGCCAATCTTCAGTCGGCTGAGGCCCAGCAGACCCAGGCGCAGCTCGCCTACGACCGCCAGCAGAGCCTGTTTCGAACCCAGGTGACGACGCGTGCCGCACTCGACCAGGCGCAGGAGGCGCTGCTGACCGCGCAGGCATCGACGAAGTCGGCGCAGGCACTCTTCGAAACCGCCCAGGATACTCTGTCTTATACGGAGTTGAAGGCGGACGCCGACGGAGTGATCACCGCCCGCAATGCCGAGGTCGGGCAGGTGGCACAGGCCGCCCAGGTCGTCTTCACCCTTGCCCATGACGGCGACCGGGATGCCGTCTTTGAGGTGGTCGAAAGCGCGTTCCTGCGCCCGATCGACGGCGACGGCACCGTGACCCTTCTGTCGGACCCGACGCAGAAAATTACGGCGAAGGTTCGCGAGATTTCGCCGACGATCGATTCCTCCACCGGAACCATCAAGGTCAAGGTCGCGATATCGAGCGACGCTCCGATCCCGCTCGGCGCTTCTGTCGTCGGAAGATTCAATTACGTCTCGCAGGACGTCATCCAGCTTCCCTGGTCGGCCATGACGTCCAAGGGCGGCAAGCCGGCCGTCTGGATCGTCGATCCCGCATCGTCCGCGGTTTCGGCAAGGGCAGTGGATGTCGCCGGCTACGAGACCGGCAGCTTCATCGTGAAGTCAGGCGTGTCGGAAGGAGATGTCGTGGTGACCGACGGGACCAAGTTCCTCAGGGCAGGTGAAATCGTGTCTTATGTCAAGGAAGCTTCCAAGTGAGTATTCGTCTCAACATAGTCGCACTGATGATGGGCACGGCCCTGATCTCCTCCTGCGCACCGCAGGATGAGGAGAAGGGGGAGGCGCCCCGTCCCGTGCTGTCGATGACAGTCAAGCCGACGTCGGCCTCGAGCTTGAGCCTGACCGGCACGATCGAGCCGACGATCGAGACCGAACTCGGGTTCCGGATTCTCGGGCGGATGATCGCCCGCAACGTCAATGTCGGAGATCTCGTCAAGAAGGATGACGTCGTTGCCGCCATCGATCCGCTGGCGCTGGAGCTTGCCGTGCGCAACGCGCAGTCCGACGTCGAGAACAGCGACGCCCAGCTCAGGAATGCGGTGACCACGGAGCAGCGCCAGCGTGCGCTGCTGGAGTCGCGCTCCGGCACCGAAGCCTCGCTCGAAGAGGCCGAGCAGGCAAGGCGGACGGCGGCCGCCGCCGTCGCCAAGGCGCAGGCCAACCTCGACAAGGCGAAGGAGCAGCTCGGTTATGCGCAGCTTCGGGCGGAATTCGATGGTGTTGTGACGGCGACCTCGGCCGAGGTCGGCCAGGTGGTGTCGGCCGGTCAGACGGTCGTGACCATCGCCCGGCCGGACAAGCGCGATGCTGTGGTCGATGTCCCGCAGGCAGCCGCCCAGAAACTGAAAATCGGCGCACCCTTCGAGGTGACGCTGCAGCTCGATCCGACCATCCGCACGTCCGGGGTCGTGCGTGAAATAGCCCCGGAGGCGGAGACCGCTACCCGCACGAGCAGGACCAAAATCGCGCTCACTAGTCCGCCCGAAGCCTTCAGGCTCGGTTCGGTCATCACAGCCTCGGCAACCATTGCCGCCGATCCGCAGATCGTCCTGCCTGCCTCTGCAATCCTTATCGGCAGCGACGGCCCGAGCGTCTGGATCGTCGATGCGCCTGCCGGGAAGGTATCGTTTCGCCGCGTGAAGGTCGACGGCGACGTCGAAGACGGCGGCACTGTCCGCGTCACTGAAGGGCTCGCTCCGGGAGAGCGGGTGGTCGTGGCGGGCGTGCATAAACTTGAAGATGGCCAGGCCATCAGGATCGACCAGGAGATCAGCCAGTGAAGTCCTTCAATCTTTCCGACTGGGCGCTCGAACACCGTTCGCTCGTCTGGTACTTCATGATCGTCTTCATTCTCGCCGGCGCCTTCTCCTATGTGAAGCTCGGCCGCGAGGAAGACCCGAACTTCACGATCAAGACGATGGTGATCACCGCCCAGTGGCCCGGCGCCTCCGCCGAGGAAGTGACACGGCAGGTGACCGACAGGATCGAGAAGAAGCTCCAGGAACTGGAATCGCTCGACTACACCAAAAGCCAGACCGTTGCCGGCCAGACGACCGTCTTCGTCGAGCTGCTACCGACGACCAAGGCGAAAGACGTGGCGCCGACCTGGCTGCGAATCCGCAACATGATCGCCGATATCCAGGGCGATTTCCCGAGCGGGGTCGTCGGTCCCTTCTTCAATGACCGCTTCGGCGACGTGTTCGGAAACATCTACGCCTTCACGAGCGACGGGCTGACCCAGCGCCAGCTTCGCGATCTCGTGGAAAATGCCCGCTCCGAGGTCCTGACGGTGCCCAATGTCGGCAAGGTCGACGTGATCGGCGCACAGGACGAGGCGATCTATCTGGAATTCTCCACGCGCCAGATCGCAGCGCTCGGCATCGACCAGCAGTCGGTCATCCAGACCCTGCAAGCGCAGAATGCCGTCACCCAGTCCGGCTTCGTCGATGCCGGGCCGGAGCGCATCGCCTTGCGGGTGAGCGGACAGTTTTCCTCGGAGGAGAGCCTGCGTTCGATCAACCTCAGGATCAATGACCGCTTCTTCCCGTTGACCGATGTCGCTACGATCAAGCGCGGCTATGTCGATCCACCCTCGGCACTGTTCCGCTTCAACGGAGAGCCGGCGATTGGTCTTGCCATCGGCATGAAGCAGGGCGCCAACCTGCTGGAATTCGGCGAGGGGCTGGACGCGCAGATGAAACGTGTCGTTGCCGATCTTCCTGTTGGTGTGGATGTCCACCGCGTTTCCGACCAGCCACATGTCGTCGACGAAGCCGTCTCGGGCTTTACCCGGGCGCTCTTCGAAGCGATCGTCATCGTGCTCGTCATCAGCTTCATCAGCCTCGGCCTGCGCGCCGGCATGGTGGTGGCGATCTCCATACCTCTCGTGCTCGCCATCACCTTCGTGGTGATGGAATATTCCGGTATTTCGCTTCAGCGCATCTCGCTCGGCGCGCTCATCATCGCGCTCGGACTGCTTGTCGACGACGCCATGATCGCCGTCGAGATGATGGTAGCCCGCCTGGAGGCGGGCGACGATCTCAGGAAAGCCGCCACCCACGTTTATACATCGACCGCCTTCCCGATGCTGACGGGAACGCTCGTCACCGTTGCCGGCTTCATTCCGGTTGGTCTCAACAACAGTGCTGCCGGTGAATTCACTTTCACGCTTTTCGTGGTCATCGCAGTTTCGCTGATCGTCTCCTGGGTGGTGGCGGTGCTGTTCACGCCGCTTCTCGGCGTTACGATCCTGCCAAAGACGATGAAATCGCATCACGAGAAGAAGGGCCGCTTCGCTTCTATCTTCTCGTGGCTTCTGGGGCTGGCGATGCGCTGGCGCTGGGTCACCATCATCCTGACGGTCGGTGTCTTCGGCCTTTCTATAGGCGGCATGGGGCTGGTGCAGCAACAGTTCTTCCCCAACTCGGACAGGACCGAGCTCGTCATCGACTGGAGCCTCCCCCACAACAGCTCGATCGCCGAAACCAATAGGCAGATGGCCAAGTTCGAAAAGGAGATGCTGGCCGACAACAAGGATATCGATCACTGGACGACCTATGTGGGCCAAGGCGCACCACGCTTCATCCTGTCCTTTGACGTGCAGACGCCCGACGTGTCGTTCGGACAGACGATCATTGTCACGAAAGGGCTTGACGTGCGCGACAAGGTGCGGGCGGAACTGCAGGCCTATCTGACGAAAACCTTCCCCGGTACCGATGCCTTCGTCAAGCTTCTCGACATCGGTCCGCCGGTGGGCAAGCCGGTTCAGTACCGGATCAGCGGCCCCGATATCCAAAAGGTCCGCGATCTCTCCCAGCAATTTGCCGGCGTCATCGGCACGCATCCGTTGCTGTCGAATATGGTGCTGGATTGGAACGAGCCCTCCCGCGTGGTGAAGGTCGATGTCCTGCAGGACAAGGCGCGCCAGCTCGGCGTATCCTCCGAAGACATCGCCACCGCCCTCAACGGCATCGTCGAAGGCTCGACAGCCACCCAGATCCGTGACGACATCTACCTGGTCAATGTCATCGGCCGGGCCAAGGCATCCGAGCGCGATTCCATTCAGACGCTGCAGAATCTGCAGCTCTCCACCTCCAACGGCAAGGTCGTGCCTCTCTCGGCCGTGGCGAATTTCCGCTACGAACTCGAGCAGCCGACGATCTGGCGTCGCGACCGGCAGCCTACCATCACGCTCAAGGCTGCCGTCATCGGTTCGACGCAGCCGGCCACGATTGTCGACCAGCTGAAGCCCAAGGTGGAAGAGTTCCAGAAAAACCTTCCGGTGGGATACAAGGTGGAAGTGGGCGGTGCGGTCGAATCCAGCGCCGAGGCTCAGGGGCCGATCGCAGCGGTCGCTCCGCTGATGCTGTTTACGATGGCGACGATCCTGATGATCCAGCTGCAAAGCTTCAGCCGCCTCTTCCTGGTATTCGCCGTCGCGCCGACGGCCCTGATCGGCGTGGTCGCAGCACTCTTGTTGAGCAATGCGCCCATGGGCTTCGTCGCGATCCTCGGCGTGCTGGCGCTCATCGGCATCCTGATCCGCAACTCCGTCATCCTGGTCGTCCAGATCGAACATCTGCGAAGTGAAGGAATGGCGCCCTGGCAGGCGGTCATAGAGGCCACCGAACACCGAATGCGGCCGATCATGCTGACGGCGGCGGCCGCCACCCTCGCGCTGATCCCGATCTCGCGCGAGATCTTCTGGGGGCCGATGGCCTACGCCATGATGGGCGGCATCGTCGTCGGCACGGCGCTCACCCTGCTGTTCCTGCCCGCACTTTATGTCGCATGGTTCCGGATCCCGCGGGATGAAGGCGTCCAGGCCAATGCCGCGGCGGAGGCATGAGGGTAGGCTTCGACGGCTATCGCCTACGGCCGCCGCAGCGGCCGCTGCAACACGGCCGTGAGATAACGGTGGGATGGCGAAGGCGATGCCATCCCACGCCGGAGTGGGAACGACATGCCGGTTGAGGAGAGGGGCAGAGCCATGCGGCCCGAGAGTTTTTGGTTTCCGGGGAACGGATCGATGACGGAACGATATTCTCCGGTACTGCCAACGGCAGGGCTTCAGGGGCTCCTGAAGACAGTTCCGGCGGTCATCGTTGCGGTCAGCCTCGCGATGCTTGCCGGATGCGCCACGAGACCATCGCCGGATGTCTTGAAGCCCGTTCATCTGAGTGGGCCGGTCCATTCGGAGGCGGCTCCGGACAGGGTGAGCGTGCTGGCTGCGACCAACAGAACCCCCGACAGCGTCCGGGGCGGGTTCGGCAGTGCGTGGGCCGAGAACCCAACCTACGAGCAGTACGAGTTTTCGGTTCCTCCCGGCAGGAAGGACACCGCGATCACTTACCCCAGCGCGAAGCCGGATCCGGAACGGCAGTTTGCCGTCATCGGACGCAAACCGTTGCCAAAAGACGCTTTCGTCCAGGAGGCACTCGCCTCCATGCGGCCCGACGGCACCATCGGCATCTTCGTGCATGGCTACAACTACAGTTACCAGGAGGCGCTCTATCGCACCGCGCAGATCGCCGCGGACGCGAAAATACCGGGCGCACCGATCCTGTTTTCCTGGCCTTCGGCCGCCGCCGTCGCCGGCTATGTCGGCGATCGCGATGCAGCACTCTCCTCGCGCAGCGACCTCGATTCGCTCGTCACATCGCTTTCGGCGTCCGGCAAGGTGAAACGCATCATTCTTTTCGGCCACAGCATGGGCGGGTTCCTGGTCATGGAAACGGTGCGCCAGCTCAAGCTGCAGCATCGCGACGACGTCATCGCCAAACTGGCGGTCATTCTGGCCGCTCCCGACGTCGACGTCGATGTCTTCCGCTCCCAGTTGAAGGATATCGGACGAATGCCGATCCCAATCTCCCTTCTCGTTTCGAAGGACGACCGGGCGCTGGTGGCTTCGAGCTTCATCGCGGGCGAGCGGCCGCGCGTCGGACGCCTCGATATCGACGATCCCGTCATCAGGGAGGCTGCCTTGAAGGAAAGGCTTCGGGTCATCGACATCACGTCGATCCACGCATCCGACGGGCTGGGGCATGACCGCTACGCATCGCTCGCCAAGTTTGGAGCGCAGCTTGCCTCCTTCGAAAGCGGGAGGCGGTCGAGCGCCGGTGACGTTGGCGCCTATGTCTTTGATGCTGCGGGCGCCGCGGTCGCAAGTCCGTATCGTCTGGCCGGGCGTGTCGTCGGCTCGCAGTGAGGTGAGAGCGGCGATGGCTAATCCTCAGGCATCGTCAAGAGATGTGTACAATGTGACTATTAAATTGTCAGCTGCACAAATGAAGAGCAGACTTCCGCCTGTGGCCGATTTGGCCTCAAGGACATGGGAGGGCATTCATGAGCGTACGAAATCCGTCTCCCTCGTTATACAACGAGGATCTTGCGCCCGCCGAGGAGCGCAAATGGGGTGCATTCAGCATCTTTAACGTCTGGACATCCGACGTCCACAGCCTGTGGGGCTATTATCTGGCGGCGAGCCTGTTCCTGCTGTGCGGCAGCTTCGTCAATTTCGTCATCGCCATCGGCATCGGATCTTTGGTCATCTTTCTTCTGATGAGCCTGGTCGGCAATGCCGGCGTGCGTACCGGCGTCCCCTTTCCGGTTCTGGCGCGCGCCTCCTTCGGCACGTTCGGGGCGAATGTTCCGGCACTGGTCCGGGCCGTGGTCGCCTGCTTCTGGTACGGCGCGCAGACCGCCGCCGCATCCGGCGCCATCGTTGCCTTGCTGATCCGCAATGAAAGCCTGCTTGCCTTTCACCAGAACAGCCACATGCTCGGCCACTCGACCCTCGAACTCATCTGCTACGTCATCGTCTGGGGTCTGCAGCTGCTGATCATTCAGCGAGGGATGGAAACAGTTCGCAAGTTCCAGGATTGGGCGGGTCCCGCCGTCTGGATCATGATGCTCATCCTCGCGGTCTATCTGGTCGTCAAATCAGGCACCTTTTCCTTCGGTTCCGAGATCCCGCGCGACGTGTTGATCGAAAAGACCAAGGATGCCGGCGTGCCGGGCGAGCCTGGCTCCTTTGCAGCCCTTGCCGCCGTGGCCGCCACCTGGATCACCTATTTCGCAGCGCTTTACCTGAACTTCTGCGATTTCTCGCGTTACGCGACGAGCGAGAAGGCGCTGCGGAAAGGCAATCTCTGGGGGCTGCCGATCAACCTCCTGGCCTTCTGCCTCGTTGCAGGCGTCACCACCACGGCCGCATTTACGGTCTACGGCGAGGTCTTGCTGCATCCCGAAATGATATCGGCGAAATTCGACAGCTGGTTCCTGGCGCTGCTTGCGGCGCTGACATTCGCGATCGCAACGCTTGGCATCAACGTCGTGGCGAACTTCGTGTCGCCGGCCTTCGACTTCGCCAATGTCTTCCCGCGCCAAATCAACTTCAAACGCGGCGGATATATTGCCGCATTGATCGCTCTCGTGCTTTACCCGTTTGCTCCATGGGAGACGGGTGCTGCGCATTTCGTCAATTTCATCGGATCGACAATGGGACCGATCTTCGGCATCATGATGGTGGATTACTATCTTATCCGGAAGAGCCAGCTGAATGTCGAAGCGCTCTACCATGAAAATGGCGAGTTCCGGTTCCAGAACGGATGGCACGGCAATGCCTTCATCGCATTTGCGGTGGGGGCGCTGTTCTCCTCGATCCTGCCGACCTTCACCACCATCCTGCCGGCATGGTGGGGCACCTACGGCTGGTTCTTCGGCGTCGCGATCGGCGGGGCGATCTATTTCGTGTTGAGAATGGGCGCGCGGCGCAATCCGGCCTTTGCGTCCTGACCGAATGAAAAGCGCCCGGCAATCGCCGGGCGCCTTTTTATATCGGGGTTTCCTGTCGCCGCCCGTTTCAGCGTCGAGCGGCAACCGCATGCACGGCCGCACGGGCCATGGGCTGCGCCATCGTTCTCGCCGTCGAGCGAAGGGCCGAGGACTGACTGACCGCATCGTCGAGCCTGAACTGGGCGATGAGTTCGCGAAGTTTCTGGGCTTCCTGCGCGAGAGAATCGGTCGACTGCTGCACCATGGTTGTGTTCTGCTGCGTGGTCCATCCGGTTGACTGCGACGTTGACTTCGCTGAGGCCGATGGATTGCTCTTTCGCAGAGGTGGCGATCGAATCCATATGGTGATTGATCTGGGTGATGAAGCTGCCGACGGTGCATTTACCAGTTTTCCGGAAAATCGCCGCCGCCTTCGTGCTCGGGCTCCCGCTAAAGCAGGAAAATGCCTATCGATGCGGCGTCAGGGATGACAGGAGCCAGAAATGATGAAGCGCATATTTTCCGCCCTTCTCGCATTGATCCTTCCGATGCAGGCAGCCGTTTCGCAACCCGCCGACGAAGCGGGGGCACGCAAAGCTCGGTCTATCGCCCAGCTTCAATCGGAAGGTGTGCCGACCATCGATCATCTGCCGACCATCGAGCCCGAGAGCGAGAGCACCCGCCGAAATACCAAGGCTGTCGTTCAGCGCACGATTGCGCTTGCGATCGTCGCCGTGAAAGGCGAGACCGGCGACCACGAAATGGGTCAGGCTCTCATCCGGCAGTTCGACGCGGCAAGTTTTTTCACCCCGAAGGAACGGGCGTTCATGGACGATCCCGATCCCACGGATCAGGACCGGACGAATTTCGCCTGGCGCTACGAGGGCGTGCACGTCATGTTGTGGGCGCTCGGGATCAGCTCCGATCTCCAACGTCCCGACCATATTTGCGACGTGCCATTCATTGCGAACACCCTGCGCGAGCTGGGGACGGACGGGCTGATGCGTCGCGCCAGGCTTCGTCCGCAGAAAGAGCTCCTGGACGCCGCCGACCTCATTTACCGCTATGAATGGGCCGCCGTGAACGCGCGGCTGAAGGGAGAGGAGCCACCTGCCGGATTGAACAAGGGCGTGGTTTACGAACGGCATTACGCCCTCAACTGGCTGATTGGCTACATGGACCAGGATTGGGACGATATTTCCACGGACACGTGATGCTACGCTGGCGCCTGGCCACGGCGGGTCAGACCCCGCACCGACGCGGTGATGCATGTTTTACGAAATAGCATTATGATCGGCTGAGCGCCTGACCGGCGAAGGGATTGGCCCGCGGATATATGATCCCGCGCGCGAATGGAGAGGATAGCTGGATTTGGAACGGCTGAAGGATCTAGAGAGTGCTCGTGAGCGGGCAGGTGGCGGTTCCACATCGCCTCCGTATGAACGGCCGGGCGTCGTGGCTGCCGCCGTTTACCAGCATGGGCAACGCATTCGCGACATCAGGATAGAAGAGGCCGGCGAATGGCGGGGTCGGGAGAATGCCGTCGTCTGGATTGGCCTGCACGAGCCGGATGAAGTGCTGCTGCACCAGGTTCAGGCCGAGTTCAATCTCCATGCCCTGGCGATCGAGGACGCAGCACAGCCTCACCAGCGCCCGAAGCTGGAGATTTATGGGGACGCGATGTTCATCGTCGCCCGGACCGCCCATATGAAGGATGACGAAATCATCTTCGGCGAAACGCATTTGTTCGTCGGTCGCGGTTACGTCGTATCCGTTCGCCACGGGGATTCGTCCTCCTATCTGGCGGTGCGGCAGCGATGCGAGGCCACGCCGGCGGCACTTGCCCACGGCGAGAACTATATTCTCTATTCCATCCTCGATTTCATCGTCGACAACTACATGCCGGTCATCGAGGTCGTGCAGGAGGAAGTCGAGAAGCTCGAGGATCTGGTGCTGCGCCAACAGCTGGAGAAGTCCGATATCGAGCGGCTTTACCTGTTGCGGCGCAAGCTGCTGCGGCTGCGCAATGCTGTGGTGCCGCTGGTCGACGTCTGTCGGCGGTACGAGCATATCGATCTTCCCGGCATGGACCCGACGCTCCAGTCGCTGTTTCGCGATGTGACCGATCATGTGCGCCGGGTGCAGGAAGATATCGACGCGTTGCGCGAGGTCCTTGCCTTCGCCTTCGAGGCCAGCGTGATGATCGGCCAGACGGAGCAGACGGCGATCGCCCGCAAGCTCGCCGCCTGGGCGGCGATCCTCGCCGTTCCCACCGCGATAGCCGGTATTTACGGGATGAATTTCAACGACATGCCGGAATTGAAATTCCAGTATGGCTATTTCGTTGTGCTCGGCGTTATCGCCTTCCTGTGCCTGTTCCTCTTCACTTTCTTCCGTCGGAGGAAGTGGCTCTAGATATGAAGCCTGAGGCGCTTGGCGAAGGCGCGTCAGCACAGGGTTTTGAGCAGCCGATCCCGATGGCTTCGAACATAGTCTATATCGCTTAAATACAGCCGGGCATCTCCTGCATTGACGTCCTCGACGAATGTTTCATTTCCGGCCGCCGCACTTGCCTGCATGAAATCGACGAGCGCCTGAAGCCGCCGGCAGATCATCTCGGGGAGCTGGAGCCGATCTTCCCCTGTCGCCCCATATGCCGTGCAGAAGATTTCCGCCCGGCGCAGCTGTTCGTCGAGGCCGAACACGTTTGGATTGGCGGGATCGGAAAGCGGCGCCCAGCGGTAAACTGAATAGGCCAGATCCCATAGGCGCGGTGCGGGATGGGCGGTATCGAAATCGATGATCCCGACAGCTTCATGGTCTGCCGTAGCGACGTTGTAGGGCGCATAATCGCCGTGGCATATGATCTCGCACGGTTCCTGCGGCGGCAACATCCATGTCTGGATCTCGCGATCCGATTCGAGAAACCCTTGAGATGCCGAGTGAAAATCGCGCAGAAGCCTGGCTGCTGAAAGCAGCATGCGTTCCGATCCGACAAATTGGTCGCTTAGATCTTCGCAGACGCGCCCGCTGACATAACTGACGACTTCCTGGTTCTCGGTTATCTCGATAGGATCCGGCGCTCCCGGAAAGCCTCTGCTCCTGATATGGCGCAAAAACCGGTGGACCGTCGGCGTCCATGCGCCGGAAGGCCTGATCACGGTGTTGCCGTCACGCCAGATCTGTCCGGCTCGCCCGCCCTCCAACAGTTTCACTGTCCGGCCTTTTCGATATGGGCCTGAACCGTGGCGCCGAGGTTTGTCTCATGGCATTTCCGATAGAAAGCCACCACGTCGGAAGGCATTCCGTCGGGGATGGGGACGAAGTCTTCAAGCCGCAGGCCGCTCGAGCTGCCGAGTTGCGGATCCGCCAGCCGGCTTTCGCTCAAACTGCCGACACGATCGGCCAGGGCCTGGAAATAGGCGAGGTTCTCATCCACCGCCGAAGGGGAGTATGTTCGGCCGTGCGCAGGGATGACCAGTCTGGCATTGAGGTCACGTATCCGTTCGAGCGAGGAACGGATCAGGCGAAGGTCGCCTGCAGTTTTGCTCCAGACTTCGGGAATGGGGTATTCCACCGCGTCGACGGCCAGGCAGGTGCGAAGTTCGGGAATCCATACGGCGACATGATCGGGTGTGTGTCCCGGCGTATGAATGAGCTCCAGCGTCAAATCGCCGCCGTTGAGGGTCATCGAGCCGGCGAACGTGATATCGGGACCGATGATGTCGACATTCCGAAACCTCGACTCCTGGCTCGCCTTGTCCCTCAGGACTTCGCGTGCGGAAGGGTCGCGTAAACGGTCGAGCGCGGCGGCATGCGCGATAATGGGAGCGCGCCCGGCTATGGCGGCATTTCCCCAGAAGTGATCCCAATCCATATGCGAATTGACGACGACCAGCGGACGAGCCTCGGCTCTTTCCTCAAGCAGATCCAGCGCCATCCGGCATAGCTCGGGCGTGCCGAGCGTATCGATCAGAACGTTGAATCTCTGGGTCCGGACAAACACGGCATCCACTTCGTCGCCGACCCTGATGATGACGATGCTATCGTCAAGTTCGGGATATGAACACAATTCCACCGATGCATTCACGTCTGGTCGCCTCTATTGCAATCGCAGTGATCTCATCCGGATATATCAAATCACGTTCGGGCGCCTGCTCTTTCAGGGCGAGGCGGGATCTGTGGCAGCTTTCGTCTGATTTGGTCTCTGCTTCACGGTGACGTGTACGTCCCAGCCTCTCATCACCGTGTTCGGCACGGCGATCGTGCATATCACCATGACGCTCCGTTTCGAGCGGCCAAGGCTCTTCGGCGTACACTGTGTTTCGAGCGGGACCGCACATCGTGGAACCAGTGTCTTCAGGTTGGGCTCCAGCACCTCCCATTGCTGATGCCCCTCGGCGTTTTCGTGCCAAATGAAGCGCCTGGCCTCCTCGCGGATTTCGAACAGGCCATGCGTGTGCTCCGTGGAGCGATCGGTCTCGATGCTCCAGGAAGCCAGGCCGAAGGCGCAAGCCGAAAGGGCAGCGCCAAGGAGTATCGATCGAAGCAATGGTGCGCCGTCAGCAGCCAAATGAATCACCCTCCCGGGAGGCGGAAGACTACCCAAATACGGCACGAACCTTCAAGGCCTCGCCGCAGTGCGAGCGCCTCGGAACGCGCCCCATCGATCCCGCGCCAATGCGGTCGACGGTATCTGGCGCATCGCGAAATGCCAGTTTTGGTGGAACAACCGCCGCCAAGAAAAGTTTGCCTCTAAACCAACTCGAGGCGGCGGACGATGTTATTCTCTGCGAACCAGGGTGTGTTGAGCACCCCACCCCGGATCTATTATGTCAATCCACTCCTTCTTCAGGGTATCGATGCGTGGCGCGAGGTTTTCGACCATGCGGCGGATACCGGTTTCGACCGTGTGCTGACGGCACCTCTCTTCGACCGGGGCGGGGAGCGCAGCATCTTTGCATCCCAGGATCTGAATCGCCTTGATCCTCAACTGTCGCTCGGAAGCGCAATCGAGGATGGGGTGGGACGCCTGGCGGAGGCCGCCCGCAAGAGCGGCGTCACCTTGATGATGGACCTGATGCTCGACGGCAAGGCCCGGAATTCCGAGGCGGGCCTTCGCCCCGTCGATCCGAGACGCTCACCATTGGATCCGGCAGAGCCGATGATCGCGATGGAGGCGGAGTCTCGATCCCGGCTATTGGAAGAATGGACAGAACGGCTGCAAGAACTGGCCGGTCTCGGCCTCTCCGGCTACCGGATGCTCGGGATCGATCGCATTGCGCCGGCGGTTTTCAAATCGCTGATTGCGGCGGTGCGCGAGAAGGCGGACGCGCAATTCCTCGCCTGGACGCCCGGCACTGATTTTGGGGCGAGGGACGCGGTCAAGAATACAGGCTTCGATGGATGTTTTTCATCGATGGCGTGGTGGGATTTTGACGAGAGATGGTTCATCGAAGAACACCGCGTCCAGGCTCCGCTTGGCTGGCAGATCGCTTTTCCGGAGCCGCCATTCGCCCGGCGGAGCGCGCACGGAACCGAGAGCCGCGAACTCCTCGAACGGCGGGCCATCAGGGCGCTGCGCCTTGCCGCCTCGCTCGGCGGCGGCCTGATGGTTCCGATGGGCTTCGAATATGGCGCAACCACGCCGCTCGATCCGACCCATGGGAATGGAGCCGGCTTGCGGGGAATGCGCCATGATCTGGCTTTCGATATCTCCTCCGAAATTCGCCTTGCGAACACTGACATCGGCAAGAGCCCTCATGCCCGTGCAGCATCGCTGCGGCTCATCCGCAACGCCAACGGACCGGTCTCAGCGCTGCTGCAATCGGCAGCGGAAGACCTTCGGAGCACCGAAACTGTGCGGTTCATCCTGCTCAACAGGGACCTTCGGAAAAGTGCGCCCGCTCCGGTAACCGCACTGCGCGAAGCGGCTTCCGGTTTTCTGCCCGTCGCAGCCGACGGTACGGCTCTGCGGCTGCGGGCAGGGGAGACCCTGGTGGTCGAATGCAAGGCGCCGGCTCCGATCACATCGCGACCGATCCTCGATATCGAGCAGGCGGTCGCTTCGCCGCGCCTCGCGATCGAGAGCATCATGCCGCGGGTCGATGACGGGCGCTTTCCCGTCAAGCGGGTGGTCGGCGACATCCTCACCGTCGAGGCCGATATATTCGCCGACGGCCACGATCCGATCGCCGCGGTACTGCTTTGGCGGCCGCTCGATGCGGTGGACTGGAACGAGACGGAAATGCAATTGGTCGAAAACGACCGCTGGCGCGCCGAATTCCTGCTGGAACGCACCGGACGCTACGAATTCGCCGTCGAGGCATGGAAGAACCCGTTTGCGATCTTTCGCTACGAACTGACGAAGAAGAACGATGCCCGGCTGGACCTGAAGCTCGAGCTGCAAGAGGGATTAAACCTGGTTCGTTCGGCTGAGACGCATGCAGATGCCGCGCTCGGCGCCGACTTGAAGGCCCTCGTCAGCCGTCTCGAAAGTGCTTCCGATGCCGAGCGCACGGCAATTCTGCTCGATGCCGGAACATTGGAATTGATGAACAAGGCGGACAAGCGGCCGTTTCGGCTTCGCTCGACGGCAAGCGCCGTCGATGCCGAACGCAAGGAGGCTGCCTTTGCCAGCTGGTACCAGATCTTCCCGCGCTCGCAGAGCGGCGATCCGGACCGGCACGGCACTTTCGACGACGTCATTCCGCGACTGCCCGCCATCCGTGACATGGGCTTCGACGTGCTCTATTTCCCGCCGATTCATCCGATCGGCTCGACCAACCGGAAAGGCCGCAACAACAGCCTGAAAGCTGGGCCGGGCGACCCCGGAAGTCCCTATGCCATCGGCTCCGAGGACGGCGGCCATGACGCTATCCATCCCGAGCTCGGCGAGTTCGAGGATTTCCGCCGGCTGGTGGAGGCGGCAGGCCGGCATGGCCTGGAGATCGCTCTCGATCTCGCAATCCAGGCGTCGCCGGATCACCCCTGGCTGAAGGAGCATCCCGGCTGGTTCGACTGGCGTCCCGACGGCACGATCAAATATGCCGAAAACCCGCCGAAGAAATACGAGGACATCGTCAACGTCGATTTCTACACAAAAGATGCGCTTCCTTCGTTGTGGGTGGAGCTCAGGGATGTCGTCCAGCTTTGGGTGGACCAGGGCGTCAAGCTGTTTCGTGTCGACAATCCGCACACAAAACCCTTTCCGTTCTGGGAATGGCTGATCGGCGATATCAGGGCCCGCCATCCCGATGTCGTCTTCCTCTCGGAAGCCTTCACCAAGCCGAAGGTCATGTACCGGCTGGCAAAGATCGGCTTTTCCCAGTCCTACACCTACTTCACCTGGCGCAATGCCAAGTGGGAGCTCGAGCAATATATGCGGGAGCTGACGGAGACGGCGCCGAAGGAATTCTTCCGCCCGCATTTCTTCGTCAACACGCATGATATCAATCCGGATTTCCTGCAGAACGCGCCGCGCCCGGCCTTCCTGATCCGCGCAGCACTTGCCGCCACCCTTTCGGGATTGTGGGGTGTCTATAACGGTTTCGAACTTTGCGAGGGGCGTCCCGATGCCAAGCGCAAGGAATATGCCGACAGCGAGAAGTACGAAATCCGCGCCTGGGACTACGACCGGCCGGGCAATATCATCGCCGAAATCAGGACGCTCAATCGCATCCGGAACGAAAACACCGCGCTGCATACGCATCTCGGGCTGACGCTGCTCAATGCGCGAAATGACAATATCCTGTTTTTCGAGAAGGCAAGCCGTGCCCGCGACAACGTCCTGCTGATCGCCATCAGCCTCGACCCCCACAATTTCCAACAAAGCGACGTCGAGCTGCCGCTCTGGCACTGGTCGCTCGGGGACGGCGGCACGCTGGATGCCGAAGATCTGATCGGCGGGCATCGTTTCAAGTGGACCGGCAAATGGCAGAGCATCAGTCTCAATCCTGAGGTTCTGCCCTATGCGATCTGGCGTATTCGCTCAAGGGAGGCATGAATGGACACGATGAATGCAGATAGCGCGCAGCAGCCGCTCTGGTACAAGGATGCGATCATCTACCAGCTGCACATCAAGTCGTTCTACGATGCCAACGGCGACGGCGTCGGTGATTTCGCCGGCCTGCACCAGAAGCTCGATCACATCGCAGCCCTCGGCGTCAACGCCATCTGGCTCCTGCCTTTCTTTCCCTCTCCGCGCCGAGACGACGGTTACGACATCGCCGACTACGGCAGTGTCAGCCCCGATTACGGAACGGTGGAGGATTTCCGGGTTTTCGTCGATGCCGCCCATCAGCGCAATATCCGCGTGATCATCGAACTCGTCATCAACCACACCTCCGATCAGCATCCCTGGTTCCAGCGCGCCCGCCAGGCGCCGGCGGGGTCGCCGGAGCGCGACTTCTACGTCTGGTCGGATACCGATCAGAAATTTCCGGAAACGCGGATCATTTTCATCGATACGGAAAAGTCCAACTGGACATGGGACGCCGTCGCCGGTGCCTACTATTGGCACCGCTTCTATTCCCATCAGCCCGACCTCAATTTCGACAGTCCCCTTGTCATGGAGGAATTGCTGAGGGTGATGCGCTTCTGGCTGGAAACCGGCATCGACGGTTTTCGTCTCGATGCGATCCCCTACCTCGTCGAGCGCGAGGGGACGATCAACGAAAACCTGCCGGAAACCCACGCGATCCTCAAACGCATACGCGCCGCGCTCGATGCCACCCATCCCGGCGTGATGCTGCTTGCCGAGGCCAATCAGTGGCCGGAGGATACGCGCGAATATTTCGGAGAGGGTGACGAATGCCACATGGCCTTCCACTTCCCGCTGATGCCGCGCATGTATATGGCGATCGCCAAGGAGGATCGGTTTCCGATCACCGATATCCTGCGCCAGACGCCGGAGATTCCCGACAACTGCCAATGGGCGATCTTCCTTCGCAACCACGACGAGCTGACGCTCGAAATGGTGACCGATGCCGAGCGGGACTATCTCTGGGAGACCTATGCATCCGACAAACGTGCCCGCATCAATCTCGGCATAAGGCGGCGTCTGGCGCCATTGATGGAGCGCGACCGCCGGCGGATCGAGCTGATGAACGGGCTTCTTCTCTCGATGCCGGGAACGCCGGTGATCTATTACGGCGACGAGATCGGCATGGGCGACAATATCTATCTCGGCGATCGGGATGGTGTGAGGACGCCGATGCAATGGTCTCCGGACCGCAATGGCGGTTTCTCCAGGGCAGATCCGGCCCGTCTCGTCCTGCCGCCCGTCGCCGACCCGCTTTACGGTTTCGAGGCCGTCAACGTCGAGGCGCAGAGCACGGACGCGCATTCGCTGCTGAACTGGACGCGCAGAATGTTGGCGTTGCGCGGCAGGCATCCCGCCTTCGGGCGCGGCACGCTGCGGTTCCTTTCACCGGAAAATCGTAAGATCCTTGCCTATCTCAGGGAGTATGAAGGCGAGGTCTTGCTTTGTGTTGCTAGTCTCTCGCGGCTGCCTCAGGCCGTCGAACTCGACTTGTCGAGCTTCGAGGGGCGCGTTCCCATTGAACTGACCGGCATGTCGCCGTTTCCGCCGATCGGCCAGTTGACCTATCTGCTGACCTTGCCGCCCTACGGTTTCTTCTGGTTCCAGCTGACGGCCGATGCCGACCCGCCGGCGTGGCGCACCGCACCGCCGGAACAGCTTCCCGATCTGTTGACGATGGTCATCCGGCGTAGTCTGCTTGACCTCGTGGATGAACCGGGTCATGCACGCATCCTGAGCGGTGAAATCCTGCCCGCCTATCTCTCCAGGCGGCGATGGTTCGGGGCAAAGGACCAGGCGCTTCAGGCCGCCCGACTGATCTCCGTGACACCAATCCCATTCGCCGACGGCGTCGTCCTCGGCGAGTTGGAGGTCGTGCTGCCGAACCATAGCGAATCCTACCAACTGCCGCTCGCGGTCGCCTGGGACGATGCCCACCCTTCCGCGCTTGCCCAGCAGCTTGCGCTTGGGAGGATTCGCCAAGGTCGACGCGTCGGTTTCCTCACAGATGGATTCGCCGTGGAGGCAATGGCGCGCGGCATTCTGCACGGACTTCGCGACCGCTCGCGCACCACCGGCCGGACCGGCACGCTCGAATTCCTTGGGACGGAACAGCTCGACAATCTCGATATTTCAGGCGAGCTGCCGGTGCATTGGCTATCGGCTGAACAGTCCAACAGCTCGCTGCTCGTCGGCGACGTAGCGATGATCAAACTGATCAGGCACATCTTCCCGGGCATCCATCCGGAAGTCGAGATGACGCGCTATCTTACCCGCGCGGGCTATGACCACACGGCGCCCCTGCTCGGCGAGGTCGCACATACCGATTCCAGCGGACGCCGTTCCACCTTGATCATCGTCCAGGGCGCGATCCGCAATCAGGGCGACGCCTGGAACTGGATGCTGAACAATCTGCGCCGTGGGGCCGACGAACTGGTGCTGAACGATCCGGCGGTCCAACCAGACGACGACGTCTTTCGGTCGCTGATCAGTTTCGTCGCGATGGTGGGCCTCAGGCTCGGCGAATTGCATGTCGTGCTCGCTGCGAAGACCGGGGACGAGGCCTTCAGCCCGGTGGTTGCCGGCGACAGCGAGGTCGAGGCGATGAAGAAGGCCGTTGCCGGGGAGCTCGCATATGCCTTGTCGAAGCTCGACGAACGCGACGAGAATGCCGACCCCGCAATCGACCTGCTGGCAGCGCCGCTTCTCGAGCGGCGCTCCGAGCTCGCAGAGCTCGCTGGGACGCTGGCGGAGAGCTGCCGCCATACGCTGATGACACGCACGCATGGCGACTTCCATCTCGGCCAGATCCTCGTCAGCGAGGGTGATGCCGTCATCATCGACTTCGAGGGCGAGCCTGCTAAAAACCTGGCCGAGCGCCGCGCCAAGACGAATCCGCTGCGCGATGTCGCCGGGCTTTTGAGATCGCTGAGCTACCTCGTGGCCACCGCCCAGCTCGATAACGACGCGGTCATCGAACATGAGAACGAAGTCCGGCGCGAGGCGATCGCCCGCTTCGGGCGCCATGCCGAGGAGGCCTTTCTCGATGCCTATTCGCAGGCGGTTTCCGTATCGAAGGAGCTTGACATGTCACACGATCAAAGACGGCGCGTTCTCGATGCCTTTCTTCTCGAAAAGGCCGCTTACGAGATCGCCTATGAAGCTCGCAACCGGCCGAAATGGCTTCCGATCCCGCTATCCGGCCTTACCGAAATCGTATCGCGTCTGGCGGGGGTCACGGCATGAATGTTGAGCGCTCGGAACTTCTGGCGGGCATCGGACAGGATGCGCTATGGGCTTTGATTGAGGGGCGCCATGGCGATCCGTTTTCGATCCTCGGTCCCCACCAAAGCGGCGGCATGACGATCGTGCGGGTGTATCTGCCCGGCGCTGAAGCGGTCGATCTCATCGATGCGACGAGCGGCCGGGTGGTGGCGCCGTTCAGCATTGCCCACCCGTCCGGCCTCTTTGCCGCGGCGGCCGCCTCGAGGACGGGATACCGGCTGCGGATCACATGGCCGGATGCAGTTCAGATCACCGAGGACCCCTACAGTTTCGGTCTGCTGCTCGGAGAACTCGACCTTCATCTGATATCGGAGGGCACTCACTACGATCTGAGCCGGACGCTCGGCGCTATGGCGATGTCGATCGACGGAATATCGGGCGTTCGTTTCGCCGTGTGGGCTCCGAATGCGCGCCGCGTTTCGGTCGTCGGCGACTTCAACGCCTGGGACGGGCGGCGAAACCCGATGCGGTTGAGACAGTCGGCGGGCGTTTGGGAGCTGTTCATCCCCCGGCTGGCCCCCGGCGAAAGATACAAGTTCGAGATCGTCGATGCTGAGGGAACCTGCCTGCCGCAGAAGGCCGACCCGGTGGCGAGGGCGAGCGAGGCCGCTCCGTCCACCGCCTCCATCGTCGCATCGTCGACGCCGTTTCGATGGACCGATGACGGTTGGATGAAGGGCCGGTCCCGGCAAGACAGGCTGGAGGGTGCGTTCTCGGTCTATGAAGTGCACGCCGGCTCCTGGCTTCGCGATCTAAAGGACGGCAGCAGGTCGCTCGACTGGGTCGAACTCAGCCAGCGGCTGGTTCCCTATGTCAGCGACATGGGCTTTACTCATATCGAGCTGATGCCGATCATGGAGCATCCGTTCGGCGGGTCCTGGGGCTATCAGCCGCTCGGCCTGTTTGCTCCGACCGGCCGATATGGGACGCCTGAGGATTTCGCCTATTTCATCGACCGATGCCATGGCGCCGGGCTCGGCGTCATCCTCGACTGGGTGCCGGCCCATTTTCCCACAGACGTCTGGGGGCTTGCCCGCTTCGACGGCAGCGCGCTCTACGAGCACGAAGATCCGCGCGAAGGCTTTCACCGCGACTGGAACACGCTGATCTACAATCTCGGCCGCAACGAGGTGAAAGGGTTCCTGATCGCCAGCGCGCTGGAATGGCTGGAGCGCTACCATATCGACGGTTTGCGGGTCGATGCCGTTGCCTCGATGCTTTACCGCGACTACAGCCGCAACGAGGGCGAATGGATTCCCAATCAATATGGCGGTCGCGAGAATCTGGAAGCGGTCGAATTCTTCAAGCACCTGAACAGCATCATCCACGAGCGCTGCCCACACGCGATGACCATCGCTGAGGAATCGACGGCCTGGCCCGGCGTGACCAAGCCGCCGGAGCAAGGGGGGCTGGGGTTCGACATCAAATGGAACATGGGCTGGATGCATGACAGTCTGAGCTATATCGAGAAGGATCCGATTTACCGGAGCTACGCCCATGGCACGATGACCTTCGGAATGATCTATGCCTATTCCGAACACTTCATTCTGCCGATTTCGCATGACGAGGTCGTCTACGGGAAAGGCTCGCTGCTGACGAAGATGCCAGGCGACGAATGGCAGAAATTCGCCAATCTGCGCAGCTATCTGGCCTTCATGTGGGGCCATCCCGGCAAGAAGCTGTTGTTCATGGGGAGCGAAGTCGCCCAGCCTGGCGAGTGGAACCATGACGGTTCGGTGACCTGGGATGTGCTGGACCGGCCTCAGCATGTGGGGATTCAGCGGCTGGTGAAGGATCTGAACGGCCTCTACGCGGACGAGCCGGCATTGCAGTTCGGCGACTTTCATCCCGAGGGGTTCGAATGGGCGGCAGCCGACGACGCCGTCAATTCCGTCCTCGGTATGCTCCGCTATGGGCCCAATCGCGCTTCAGCGGTGCTGGTCATGTCGAACTTCACGCCGGTGCCGCGCTACGGCTACAGGATTGGTGTGCCCAGCGACGGTATCTGGATCGAGCGGATGACGACGGACGCGCGGGAATATGGTGGCTCGGGCCTGGTCAACGGCGCGGTGTCGACTGAACCCGTGCCCGCCCACGGCAGACCCGTCTCCCTGTCGCTGACACTGCCGCCCTTGTCGACGATCTTCCTGCAAGGGCCGTCGCCTTGACGAGGTCTGTTGCGGCTTCCCTGTCGTTTGGCATCATTCGGCGTGCGGAGCCGGATGAATGAAGGGCCAGGGGCTCGCCTCGGATCCCTTTTCGACGGGAACCTCGATGAGAGCGGGTTCGTCGAGAGAGAGGGCCTTCTCGATTGCGTCTTTCAATTCGCCGGGGTTCGTCACTCTGAACGCGCGAATGCCGAAGCTCTCGCCAAGGGCGACAAAGTCCGGATTGGTGAGGTCCGAGCCAAGGTAGCGACCCTTATACGCCTGTTTCTGGTCGCGCAGTACGTTGCCAAAGGCAGAATTGTTGAAGACGAGAGCGATGACATTGATCTTGTGCTGGACGGCAGTGGCAAGTTCCTGAACGCCGAACATGAAGCCGCCATCGCCGGAAACAGAAATAACGGCTTTGTCGGGATGGGCGACTTTGACGCCCAAAGCCGTGTTGAAGCCGAAACCCAGATTGTCCTGGTAACCGCATGTCACGTACTGGCGAGGGCCATAGACCGGGAATGCAAATCGGGCGGTAAAGCCCATCTGGCAGATTTCCTCGACGAAGAAGCTGTCCCTTGGGAGAGCTTCTCGGATGGCATCGAGATAGGCCAGCTGCGGCTGTACTGCCTGGAAACGAGACCTGGCCTCCTTGTTGAGTTCGGCAAATTCGAGCGTGCGATCCTCGCGGTTGGAAACTGCCAGGGCATCGAGCAGAGCCTGTGCGCCCGCCTTGGCATCCGAGACGATGCCGACATCGGGCTTGAGGCGGACCATTTCGGTCGGATCGATATCGATGCGGATGACCTTGAGACCTTTGGGCAGCCACTTCCATCGCATGAACTGCAATTCGAGCCGGCTGCCGATTCCGATCAGAACATCAGTATTCTTCCAGTATTCGTAGGCGGCGACGAAATTCAGGAAATTCGGATGGTCGTCGGCGACGATGCCCTTGCCGGAGCGATGGGCGGTGACGGGTGCCTGCAACAATTCTGCAAGTGCTGCGATCTCGGCGCCGGCATCTGCCGCACCGCCGCCGACCATGATCATCGGATTCGTCGCACCTGAAATCAATGCCGCTGCGGCGGCGATCGCATCCAGGTTCACGACCGAAGAAGGCGCTCTCGAACCGACGGGAAGGTCGATTTCGAGGCCGGATTGTCCAAAGACGTCCCATGGCGCTTCGACCGCTCCCGGACCCTGGCGGCCGGAGAGCATTTTACTGACGACCCCGGCCATGACAGGACCGGTTTCGGACTGGTGATTGATGCGTTCCGCCGTCTTTGTGATTCCGCGCATCGTGGCGAGTTGATCCGGCAATTCGTGCAACTGCCCTCTGCCTTGACCGATCAAATGGGACATGATGTTGCCGGTAATGCAAAGCACCGGCGCGTTGGCGCCATAAGCGGTGCAGAGAGCCGCACCGGAATTGAGGACGCCTGGGCCAGGCACGACGGTATAGGCGCCGATCCGGCCGGTGGACTTGGCATAGCCGTAGGCCATGTAGCCGGCGCCCTGCTCGTGCCGGGTGTGAATGAACCGAACCTTATCACCGGCGCCGTAAAGGGCATCGTTGAAATCATACATGTGGGCGCCGGGGATGCCGAAGACCGTGTCGATCCCATGGTCGACGAGGGAACGGGTCATCGCCTGACCGGTTGTTTCTTTCCTGCTCATCTGAAGACTCCAATGCGGGCGTTCGGCTAGGCGACCGTCGACGATTTCAGGCAGCCTTCGGCTCGAAGCGCCGCGACAATGGCGCCGGCGTCGGCCGGCTGCATGCCGGCAAGATTCATGCGCCCGGAATCCGCCATGTAGATGCCGTGGCTCGTTCTGAGCGCTACTGCCGTATCCTTCGACATGGAGAGATTGGAGAACAAACCGCGCTGCCGGCTTATGAAGGCCAGATCGGGGGAGGCGGCGGCGAGCGCTGCCCGATTACCGTTGACGCGCTGGCACATCTCTTCGAGTTCGGCGCGCCACATTGCCATCATCTCGGTGCTCTCGAGGATGGTCCTGACGATTGCGGCGCCATGGTCGGGCGGCATGGACCAGTTGACTCGAGCAAGGGACGCCATATTACTTTCGGCTTTCCTCAGGTCATCACCATTGCGGGCCATGACATAGAGGGCGCCGACACGCTCGCGATAGAGACCGAAATTCTTGTCGCAGGAATAGGCGATCAGCGCCTCATCGACTGCGTCGAGGACCATGCGTGTTGGCGCGGCATCCTGTTCGAGGCCGTCGCCAAGGCCCTGATAGGCGAGATCGATGAACGGCACCAGCCTATGCGCGACAAGGAGCTCGGTGATCCGCCGCCACTGTTCCATGGTGAAGTCGATACCGCTCGGATTATGGCAGCAACCGTGAAGGAGAACGACGTCGCCTTCCCGATTGGAAGACAAGGCGTCGATCACGCTTTCGAATGTCACCTGCTGCGACGCCAGGTCGACCAAAGCGTACTCCTTTACCGGCAAGCGCGCCGAGCTGAAGATCGGCGCATGATTTGGCCAGCTTGGCGTCCCGAGCAGAACCTTCGCCGATGGATTTGCCGCTTGGATGAGCTCGGCGCCGAGACGGAGGGCGCCGCTTCCGCCCGGTGTTTGAATGCCGACGAGGCGTTGCGTAAACGTCGGCGATTTTCCGAAGATGATGGGCTGCAAGAGGCTGACGAATTGCATATCGCCTTCTGGGCCGAGATATTTCTTGCTGTCCTGGGTCTCCAGGAGATACTGCTCCGCCGCTTTGACGGCTCGCATCACCGGCGTGCGTCCCATGGCGTCACGATAGACGCCGACACCAAGGTCGATCTTTCCGGGGCGATCGTCGGCCTCGAAGACCTTGATGAGTGCAAGCAGGCTGTCGGCTGGCCGGCTGTTCAGTTCGTCAAACACAAGTCCACCTCGTTTCCGTAATTCTGACTCGCAGACTAGCTGAACTTTCGTGACGAATTTCTGCGATTATCTCCTTGCCGCGGCGCCTTCATGCAGACAATCGGCGCGATATGACTATAATGTGCAGAAATTCACCGTATGAGGAGGGGTGGCCATGCTTGACCCGTTCGATATCAAATTGCTTGCCGCTCTCCAGCAAAACAGCGAGGTGACGCAGAGCGAGCTGTCTCAGAAGGTCAATCTCTCCGCGACCCAATGCGCGCGCCGTTTGGAAAGACTTCGCAACGAGCAATATATCCAGAGCGTCGTCGCCATCCTTAATCCGGTGAAACTGGGTTTTACCGTCGTTGCCCATACGCTCGTCAGCTTGAGAGCACATACGGAAGGCGGCAACGAGCGGCTTCATCGCTTCATCGAGACCGCGCCGGAGATCCTGGAATGTTATTCGCAGACCGGCGATGCCGACTTTCTGATGAAGGTCATGACGCGCGACCTCGAACATCTCAGCCAGTTTCTCGAACGAATGATCCGGGTCACCGACAATCTGGCGTCGGTCAAGTCAAGCATCGTCCTCAAGACACTGAAAAAGACGAGCGCTTTGCCGCTGCAGATCGTGACGTGAGAGCCGCTCTCATCTGAGATAATGGATATGCGGGCGCGAATGATAGGGAGAGGTTTCGATACGAGCCTCGACGGAAAAGACATTCCTGAGAAGATCCTCGCTCAACACGTCCTGCGGTGCGCCGGAGGCGACGATCCTGCCCTGCTGCATGATGATCAGCTGGTCGCAGAACATGGCGGCATGGTTGAGATCGTGCAAAGCGACGATGCTGGTGATCGGCAGGCCGGAGACGAGCCGCATCAGGCCGATCTGGTGCTGGATGTCGAGATGGTTCGTCGGCTCGTCGAGAATCAGCTCCTGCGGCGACTGGGCGAGCGCCCTGGCGATATGAGTGCGCTGCTTTTCGCCGCCCGACAGGCTCTGCCAGCGATCGTCGCGCTTCTCCGCCATGCCGGCGCGCGCCAACGCCTCTTCGACCGCCTCTTCGTCGGCCTTCGTCCAGCCTGAAAACATCGACCGGTGCGGGAACCGGCCGAGCTTGACGACGTCGATGACCCGCAGATTGGCATTTGTCGTGGCGTGCTGCTCGACGAAGGCGATCCTTCGGGCGATCGAGCGGCGGCTGATCGTGCCGATGTCGCTGCGGTCGAGCGTGACGCGGCCGGAATGCGGCCGCTTCAGGCCAGCCAGAAGCCGCAGGAGTGAGGTCTTGCCCGAGCCGTTCGGCCCGAGCAGGCCGAGCATCCTGCCTGGCGGCGCTTCCAGGGAAACGCCATCGAGAATGGTCTTCCTGCCAATTTTCCAGATGAGGTTGTCGGCCTTGATGCTCATGATGCGCGCTGGAACCGGTAAAGGATGATCGAGAAGAAGGGGACGCCGACCAGGGCCGTGACGACGCCGATCGGCAGGATCTGGTTCGGAATGAGGGCGCGCGCCGCGATGTCGGCGAGCACCATAAAGATCGCCCCGGCAATGGCGCAGGCCGGCAGCAGGCGGACATGCAGCGGCCCGACGACAAAGCGGGCGACATGCGGCACGACGAGGCCGACGAAACCGATCGACCCCACCATGCTGACGATCGTCGCCGTCATCATCGCCGTCAGCGCGAAGAGCACCATCCGCGCGCGACCCACATTGACGCCGAGCGAGGATGCCGCTTCGTCGCCGAAGGCGAAGGCGTCGAGCACGCGGGCGTAAAACAGGCAGCCGACGAGGCCGAGGCCGACAATGATCGAGACCAGTGCGAATTCCGGCCAGCGCACGCCGCCAAAGCTGCCGAGCAGCCAGAACATGACGTCGCGGGCCTGCTGCGCATTGGCCGAGGTGGTGACGATATAGGAGGTCGAGGCGTTGAAGAGCTGCGATGCGGCGACACCGGCAAGGATGGTGCGGTCCGCCCCGCCGCGCGTGCCATTCGACAACAGCGCGACGAAGAAGAAGGCTGCGAAGGCGCCGGCAAACGCGCCGGCGGAAAGCGAAACCGCACCGGCGCCCATTCCCAGGATGACGATTGCGACGGCGCCGGTCGAAGCGCCGGCGGAGATGCCGAGAACATAGGGCTCGGCAAGTGGATTGCGCAGCAGCGACTGCATGATCGCGCCCGACAGCGCAAGGCCCGCGCCGCAGAAGGCGGCGACGAGCGCCCGGCTGAGACGATAATCCCAGATGACGGTCTCATGGATGCGGTTCAGTTCGACCGCTGTCCATCCCAGCCGGTTGGTGACGGCCGAAAACGTGGTCGCCAGCGGGATCGGCAGGTCGCCGATCCCGACGCTGACGCCAATGGCGACAGCGATGAGGCCGAAAGAGGCGAGGAGCAGAGCAAGGACGGCTCCCAGCTGCCGGAAGATACGGCCCGCTTCCGTCACTTCAACAGACCGAGAGCCTTCAGCTGGCCGGCCACCTGTTCAGCGCCGTAGACCGTGCGGACGGTCGGGTTCATGGCCTGGCCATCCATGATCACGATCGCCTTGTTCTTGACGGCGGGGATCTGGCTGACGGCCGGATCGGTGTTCAGGAAATTGATCTTGGCCTCCGGCTTATCGAGCTCCCAACGGTTGCGGTCGAGACTGGCGACGACGATGACATCGGGATTGGAGGCGATGATGCCTTCCCAGCCGAGCGTCGGCCATTCCGCTTCCGCTGATATCGCGTTGTGTCCGCCGAGCAGGTCGGCGATAAAGCCGGACGCGCTGTTCTTGCCGCCGAGATAGGCATCGGCCGACGGGCTGGGGCTGGAGAACCAGAAGACGTAGGAAAGGTTCTTGCCGTCCTTCGAAACGCTGGAGCGAAGCTTGGCTTCGCGCGCCTTGAAGTCGGCGATCAGCGCCTGGCCGCGATCGGCGACGTCGAAGATCTGCGACAGTTCGTCGATCTCCTTGTAGAGAATATCCATGTTCCACAGCTCGGCACGGCTGCCGTACTGGTCCTTGACGTCCTTGGTGCTGAGGCAGGTGCTGGGCGAGAGATAGGTGGCGACGCCGACCTTGTCGAAATCTTCGCGCTTGGCGACCTTGCTATTCGGCCCGATCAGGCTCGGCAGAGCCGCCGCCACGAAATCGGGATTTTCGGCGAGGATCGCTTCGAAGGTCGGCATCTCGACGGTCAGAAGCTTGACCTTGGCATTGGCTTCTGCGAGCTGCGGCAGGACGTTGCTCGGCCAGAAGGCGGTGCCGGCCATCTTGTCCTCGAGGCCAAGCAGCAGCAGGATTTCCGCGCTGTTCTGGCCGAGGCCGACCGCCCGCTCGGGCGCCTTCTGGAAAGTCACCTGCGCGCCGCAGTTTTCCAGTGTCAGCGGGTAGGTCGTCGAACCGGCTAAAGACGGACTTGCGGCAAGGCCGATCATGGCGGAGAGGCCGCAGGCGGCCAGAATTGATTTGAGGCTGGTCACGTAGAGATCCCGGTGCATGAGTGTGTACGGCCGGGGTATAGCCACAGGAGCCGCCGAGAAACAAGACCAAATGGATCAACTTATAGCAAAACCGGCAGCGCTGAACATTCTGCCCGGATGGCGCACTACCGAAGCGTGTCTCGATTTCAAGTTCTATCGGTGTTCGAGAAACTCCCGGATCGTCTGCGAGAGCGCTTCGGGATTCTCTTCGGCCACGTGATGGCCGCTGTCTATGCCGCAGCCGTGCACGTCATCCGCCCAGTTCCGCCAGATGGCGACGGGATCGCCATAGATCTGCTCCATGTCGTCGCGTAGCGACCAGAGACAGAGCATGGGGCAGGTCACTTTCCGGCCGGCGTCGCGGTCCTCGCGGTCGTGGAGATGGTCGATGCGGAGGCCGGCGCGGTAGTCCTCGATCATCCCATGGATCGCGGCTGGATCGCGGACGACGTCGACGAGGTCGTCATAGGCTTGCCTTCCCATCAGCGCTGGCGAGAGTTTGTCATACCATGCGAGGGGATCGGCCAAGATCGCCCGTTCCGGCTTTTCCGGTTGAGCGAAGAAGAACCAGTGGTACCAGTCTCTCGCAAATTTCCAGTCGGCGCGTTCGAGATGCTCGATCACGGGGATGCCGTCGGCGATGATGAGTCTCTGCACACGGTCGGGATGATCCATCGCCATGCGGAAGGCAGTCAAGCTTCCGCGGTCGTGACCGACAACCGCGAAGTTCTCGTGCCCCAGTCTCAGCATCAGTTCAACCAGGGCTTCCGCCTTTGCGCGCTTCGAAGAGTTGCGGCTGTCGGGAGCATCGAGCGGCTGGTAGGAGCGGCCGAAACCGGGAAGGTCGGGGCAGACGACCGTGAAATGGGGCGACAGCAGATCGGCCACCTTGCCCCAGGTCATATGTGTCCTGGGATGGCCGTGGAGAAGCAGAACGGCCGGTCCCGTTCCGCCGTGACGGACGCGAAGCGACCCCGGCCCGGCGTCGACGGTATCGAGAGAAAAGCCTTCGAACATGCTCAGCTGAGCTTCCCCACACGCTTGGCATAGTCTGAAAACGTGGCCCCTTCACCCTTCCGACCGGCTTCGCCGGCAAGCTGCAGCACGCGGATCGGAAACAGGATCGCCGCCCGGTTGGCGCCTGACAGCTCGTGGTCGTCATCCTCCTCGATCGCCTTTTGAGCCTTCCAGAGCGCAGCGTCGATCTCCTCGCGCGTGAGCAGTTGCTTATCGACGATCGCATCACATATCGAGGCCATCGCCATAATCAGGCCCTTGAGCTGCAGATTGGCGGTATTCATGAGAACTCCCAGGTGAAGTAAGGATTTCTAGTCCGGTTCGACCGGCCGGATCGTGTCGACCGAGACCGTACCGTCGAGGATGCCGCGCTTTATATCACGTCTGTTCCGATCGATTTCGATCACGGTGTAAAGCTTGTCGTCGCGGAAGGCGCTGGCATTGACTGTCGTCACGTCCTCGGCGGGCGCTGCGTCGACTTCCATGAAGTCAAGTTCGCGCGCCGCGGCGACGATCCTGGCATCGCCTGGCGTTCTCGCGGCGACGACGACGGTACCGTGTCCGGGAGAATTGTCCCATCTCGGATCGTCGGGTGCGGCGATCGGCTCCAACCGGTAGATGTTGAGCATCTCGCCACCGGCGTCGGGCGACGCTTGCGCAGCCGCATCCTCAATTTGCGCCTGGCTCTCGACCGACTTTCCGAAGGTGGTCGGGCTGGTCGCGTTGTTGATCTCTTCCTTGCCTGTCCTTGAGACGTTCGACATGTCGCTCTCCATTGTCAAGACGGAAACGACAGCCGGCGGCAAAGTGTTCCCGCGCAAGAAAAACCGTAAATTCCACAGAGATGGTTTCCGGCGAGCATTTCCGATATCTGCAACTATCAGGCTCATTTTGGGCGGTGAATCATGTTAGAATGCACGCGGGACGGCCCATACCATTTTCTGAGTTGAGCGCTAAATTACCGATCGTCGAAGAGGGGGATTTTCGTGAGCAACCAAACCAGCGAATTCGCGCGCGACAGCGTTGCGGTAGACAGCCTCAATGGGCACGACCCAAAAACGATGGCGTTCGACGACGCCAGCGCGTTTCTGGAAGTCCTTGTCGCGGTCAGGCGCGGCGACTTTTCCGTACGGATGCGGTCCGACCTGACGGGTCTCACCGGCAAGGTCGCCGATGCCCTCAACGACATCATCGCCGCCAATCAGCGCATGGCCCAGCAGCTCGAGCATGTCGGGCAGGTGGTCGGCCGGGACGGGCGCACGAGCACACGCGTACGCTTCGGCCTGTCGGACGGCTCCTGGTCCGAAATGGAGGGATCGATCAACGGTCTGATCGACGATCTCCTGTGGCCGACGACCGCCGTTACCCGGACGATCACCGCCGTTGCCAAGGGAGATCTCTTGCAGACCGTGCCGCTCGACGTCGACGGGCGGGCGCTCAAAGGGGAATTCCTGCGTTCGGCCGATATCGTCAACACGATGATCAAGCAGCTGAGCGTCTTCACTTCGGAAGTGACGCGCGTCGCGCGCGAGGTCGGCACCGACGGAAAACTCGGCGGCCAGGCACAGGTGCCGGAGGTGACGGGCGTTTGGAAGGACCTCACCGAAAGCGTGAACTCGATGGCGTCGAACCTGACGGCGCAGGTGCGCAATATCGCGGAAGTGACGATCGCCGTTGCGAATGGCGATCTTTCCAAGAAGATCACCGTCGACGTGCGCGGCGAGATCCTGCAGCTGAAGGAGGCGATCAACACCATGGTCGACCAGCTCAGGTCCTTCGCCTCGGAGGTGACGCGCGTCGCCCGCGAAGTCGGCACCGAAGGCAAGCTCGGCGGACAGGCGCTGGTGCCGGGCGTGGCCGGCACCTGGAAGGACCTGACCGATTCCGTCAACGCCATGTGCGGCAACCTGACCGCCCAGGTCCGCAACATCGCCCAGGTGACGACGGCTGTGGCGCGCGGCGACCTGTCGCGCAAGATCACCGTCGACGTCTCCGGCGAAATCCTGGAGCTCAAGGAAACCATCAACACGATGGTCGACCAGCTGAACGGCTTTGCCGGCGAGGTGACGCGCGTGGCGCGTGAAGTCGGCACTGAAGGTCGGCTCGGCGGACAGGCGCAGGTGCCCGGCGTCGCCGGTACCTGGAAGGACCTCACCGACAACGTCAATTCCATGGCCTCGAACCTCACCGCGCAGGTGCGCAACATCGCCGAGGTCTCGACGGCGATCGCCAATGGCGACCTGTCGAAGAAGATCACGGTCACGGTGTCGGGGGAAATCCTCGAGCTGAAGGAGACCATCAACACGATGGTCGATCAGTTGAACGCCTTTGCGTCGGAAGTCACCCGCGTCGCTCGCGAAGTGGGCACGGAGGGCCGGCTCGGCGGTCAGGCCAATGTGCGCGGCGTCGCCGGCACCTGGAAGGATCTGACCGAGAACGTCAACTCGATGGGCGGCAACCTGACGGCGCAGGTGCGCAATATCGCCGAGGTCTCGACTGCGATTGCCAATGGCGACCTGTCGAAGAAGATCACCGTCGACGTGAAGGGCGAGATCCTCGAATTGAAGGAAACCATCAATACGATGGTGGACCAGCTGAATGCCTTCGCTTCGGAAGTGACCCGCGTCGCCCGCGAAGTGGGCACGGAGGGCCGGCTCGGCGGCCAGGCCAATGTGCGCGGCGTCGCCGGCACCTGGAAGGACCTGACCGACAGCGTCAATTCCATGGCCTCCAACCTGACGGGCCAAGTGCGCAACATCGCCGAAGTCGCGACCGCCGTCGCCCAGGGCGACCTCTCCAAGAAGATCACCGTCACCGTGTCGGGGGAAATCCTCGAACTGAAGGAGACCATCAACACGATGGTCGATCAGCTCAACGGCTTTGCCGGCGAGGTGACGCGCGTGGCGCGCGAGGTAGGCACGGAAGGGCGACTCGGCGGCCAGGCGAACGTGCTCGGCGTCGCCGGCACGTGGAAGGACCTGACCGACAGCGTCAATTCCATGGCCGGCAATCTGACGGCGCAGGTGCGCAACATCGCCGAAGTCTCGACCGCAATCGCCAATGGCGATCTGTCGAAGAAGATCACGGTATCGGTCTCGGGCGAAATCCTTGAGCTCAAGGAAACGCTGAACACCATGGTCGACCAGCTGAACCGCTTCGCCTCTGAGGTGACGCGCGTCGCGCGCGAGGTCGGAACGGAAGGCAAGCTCGGCGGCCAGGCGCAGGTGCCGGGTGTCGCCGGCACCTGGAAGGACCTCACCGAAAACGTCAACTCCATGGCCTCCAACCTCACCGGCCAGGTGCGCAACATCGCCGAAGTCACGACGGCGGTGGCGCGCGGCGACCTGTCGCGCAAGATCACCGTCGACGTGAAGGGCGAAATTCTCGAACTGAAGAACACCATCAACACGATGGTCGATCAGTTGAACGCCTTTGCCGGCGAGGTGACGCGTGTGGCCCGTGAAGTCGGCACCGAAGGCAAGCTCGGCGGCCAGGCGCAGGTCTCCGGCGTCGCCGGCACCTGGAAGGATCTGACCGACAGCGTCAATTCCATGGCCGGCAACCTGACGGCGCAGGTGCGCAACATCGCCGAAGTGGCGACCGCAATCGCCAATGGCGACCTGTCGCGCAAGATCACCGTCGACGTGCGCGGCGAAATCCTGCTCTTGAAGGATACTTTGAATACCATGGTCGATCAGCTTCGCTCCTTTGCCGGCGAGGTGACGCGTGTCGCCCGCGAGGTCGGCACCGATGGCAGGCTCGGCGGCCAGGCGGTCGTTCCCGGCGTCGCCGGCACGTGGAAGGACCTGACCGACAACGTCAACCTGCTTGCCGCCAATCTGACGACCCAGGTTCGAAACATTGCCGAAGTCACCACGGCCGTGGCGCGCGGCGACCTGTCGCGCAAGATCACCGTCGATGTGAAGGGCGAAATTCTCGAACTGAAGAACACCATCAACACGATGGTCGATCAGCTGAACGCCTTTGCCGGCGAGGTGACGCGCGTTGCCCGCGAAGTTGGTACCGAAGGCAAGCTCGGCGGGCAGGCGCAAGTGCCGGGTGTCGCCGGCACCTGGAAGGACCTGACCGACACCGTCAACGTCATGGCCGCCAACCTGACCGAGCAGGTCCGCGGCATCGTCAAGGTGGTGACGGCGGTGGCGAACGGCGACCTCAAGCAGAATCTCACCGTCGCATCCAAGGGCGAGGTGGCCGCCCTTGCCGAAACCATCAACAACATGACCAATACGCTCGCGACCTTTGCCGATCAGGTGACCACGGTGGCACGTGAGGTGGGCGTGGAAGGCCGCCTCGGCGGTCAGGCGAACGTGCCCGGTACCGCGGGAACCTGGAAGGATTTGACCGGCAACGTCAACCTGCTTGCCGCCAATCTGACGACGCAGGTGCGCGCTATTGCCGAAGTGGCGACGGCCGTCACCAAGGGCGACCTGACGCGCTCGATCAAGGTCGACGCGCGCGGCGAAGTGGCCGAGCTCAAGGACAACATCAACACGATGATCGACAATTTGCGCCTGACCACCGAGCGCAACACCGAGCAGGACTGGCTGAAGACCAATCTGGCGCGCTTCACCAATATGCTGCAGGGACAGCGCGATCTGACGCTGGTTGGCAAGATGCTGCTGTCGGAGCTCGCACCTCTGGTCGGCGCCCATCAGGGGGTCATCTACCAGGTGGATGCCGACGAGCGGAAGCCGGTCTTGTCGCTGCTCTCCGTCTATGCGCAAGGGGGCGAGGCGGCGCATCCGGCGCGGCTCGAATTCGGCCAGGGACTTGTCGGTCAATGCGCCAGCGATGCCCGTCGGATCCTGGTCACCGACCTTCCCGACAACGTCGTTCCGATAAGCTCCGGCGTGTTCACGACCCTGCCGAGAAGCGCCATCGTGCTGCCGGTGCATTTCGAGGGGCAGGTGAAGGCGGTGATCGAGCTTGCCTCCGCCGGCGAATTCACCGAGTTGCAACTGTCCTTCCTCGACCAACTGACGACATCGATCGGCATCGTCCTCAACTCGATCGAAGCGACGATGCAGACCGAAGGCCTGCTCAAGCAGTCCCAGCAGCTCGCCGCCGAGCTTCAGACGCAGCAGCGCGAACTGCAGCAGACCAACGAGCAGCTCGGGCAGAAGGCGCAGCAGCTCGAAGAACGCAACGTCGAAGTCGAGGCGAAGAACCAGGAGATCGAGCAGGCCCGGCGCGCGCTGGAGGAAAAGGCCACAGAGCTCGCGCTGACATCGAAGTACAAATCCGAATTCCTCGCCAACATGTCGCATGAGCTGCGCACGCCTTTGAACTCGATCCTCATCCTCGGCCAGCAGCTGGGAGAAAACCCTGACGGCAACCTGTCTGGAAAACAGGTCGAGTTCGCCAAGACGATCCACGGCGCGGGCACCGATCTGCTGAACCTCATCAGCGACATCCTCGACCTGTCGAAGATCGAGTCCGGAACGGTCTCGGTCGATGCCGAGGAGATCTTCGTCAGCAACCTGCTCGAGATGATGGCGCGGCCATTCCGGCATGAGGCCGAAAACCGGAGCCTGTCGTTCTCGGTCGATGTCGGCGCCGATGTCGCAAAGAGCCTCATCACGGATTCGAAGCGACTGCAGCAGATCCTCAAGAACCTGCTGTCGAATGCCTTCAAGTTCACCGCGCAGGGCGGCGTGACGCTTCGCGTTGCCTCGGCGACGAGCGGCTGGTCGTCCGATCATCCCTCGCTCAGGCACGCACCTTCGGTGATCGCCTTCGAAGTCGTCGACACCGGCATCGGCATCCCACCTGAAAAACAGCGCATCATTTTCGAGGCGTTCCAGCAGGCGGATGCCTCGACAAGCCGCAAATATGGCGGTACCGGCCTTGGTCTGGCGATCAGCCGCGAACTGGCAAACCTCTTGGGCGGTGAGATCCAGCTGCGCAGCACGCCGGGGGTCGGCAGTACCTTCGTCCTCTACCTGCCGCTCACCTATGTCGGTGCCAGCGCGGTTGCGCCGAAGTCGGTACCGCCGGCAAATGTCGTGGAATTCGCCGAGGCGGCAGCAAACCGCCGTGCCGAGAAGACCGTCGAACATGTCGAAGACGATCGCCACCAGATAGTGGCCGGCGACTCGGTGTTGCTCGTCGTCGAGGACGATGCGCATTACGCCCGCGTCCTGGTGGATCTCGCCCGCGACAACGGATTCAAGGTTCTGGTGGCTATGCGCGGCAGCGACGCGCTCGCACTCGCGCAGGACTACAGGCCGGCGGCGATCTCGCTCGACATCTTCCTGCCTGACATGCTCGGCTGGACGGTGCTCAGCCAGCTCAAGCAGAATCCGCAGACGCGGCATATTCCGGTCCAGATCATCAGCCTCGACGAGGATCGCCAGCATGGGCTGACCCGCGGCGCCTTCGCGTTCATGAGCAAGCCGACGACGCCGGAAGGGCTCGGCAAGGCGCTGTCGCGATTGAAGGCCTATGCTGAGCCGCGTCGCAAGCATCTGCTGCTCGTCGAAGACAATGAGGCCGAACGTCTGAGCGTCACTGCTCTTCTCGGGCACGACGATATCGACATCACCAGTGTCGGCTCCGGATCGGAGGCTCTTGCCGCTCTTCGGCAGAATGCCGCCGACTGCGTGGTGCTCGACCTTTCGCTTCCCGACATGTCCGGCTTCGACGTGCTGGAGCAAATCCGCGACGATGCCGAAATCGGCGAGGTGCCGGTGGTCGTGTTTACCGGTCGGGAGCTTTCCGCTGAGGAAGATGCGACGCTGCACAGCATGGCCCGCAGCGTCGTGGTCAAGGGGGTCGAATCGCCTGAGCGTCTGCTGGATGAGACGGCCCTGTTCCTGCATCGGGTCGTCGCCGACCTTCCGGCCGCAAAACAGGCGACGCTGCGGGAGTTGCACAGCTCCGACGAGGATCTGGTCGGTGAGACTGTGCTGCTCGTCGACGACGACGCCCGTAACATCTTCGCGCTGAGCAGCGTCCTCGAACGCCGGGGAATGAAGGTCCTGACCGCGACGACAGGCAGCGAAGCTATCGACGTCATCAACAACGAACCCTCGGTCGCGATCGTCCTGATGGACATCATGATGCCTGGAATGGACGGCTACGAGACGATGCAGGTCATCCGTTCGGAGCCCCGGTTCCGGCGGCTGCCGATCCTGGCGCTGACGGCCAAGGCGATGAAGGGCGACCGCGAGAAATGCCTGGAAGCGGGCGCGTCCGATTATCTGGCGAAGCCGGTCAATACCGAACAGCTTCTATCGGCTCTTCGCATGTGGCTGCATCGCTGAGGACATGGCCATGAACCCTGTCAACATCCTCCTCGTCGACGACCAGCCGGCAAAGCTCCTGAGTTACGAGGTCATTCTCGAAGAGCTCGAGGAAAACCTCATCAAGGCGCAATCCGCTCGTGAAGCCTTCGAGCATCTGTTGCGCACCGAAATCGCGGTCATTCTCGTCGATGTCTGCATGCCCGAACAGGATGGGTTCGAGCTCGTCAGCATGATCCGGCAGCATCCGCGCTATCAGAATACGCCGATCATCTTCGTTTCCGCCGTCATGCTGGCGGAACCGGACCGGCTGCGCGGCTATGCGGTGGGAGCGGTCGACTACGTCTCTGTCCCGATCGTCCCCGAGGTGCTGAGAGCCAAGGTGCGGGTCTTTGCCGATCTCTACAGGAAGACGAGGGAACTCGAACGCCTGAACGTCGAGCTGGAGGCGCGCGTTCACCAGCGCACCGCCGAGCTCGAGGCGTCGGCAGCGCAGTTGCGTGAGCTCAACGAGGAACTCGAGCACCGGATCGATCAACGGACGCGCGAGCGCGAAGAGGCGCTCGCACAGCTGTTCGAGGCGCAGAAGCTCGACACGATCGGCCACCTGACCGGTGGCGTGGCCCACGACTTTAATAACCTTCTCATGGCGGTTCTCGGCAGCCTGAACCTTCTGAAGAAACGGCTTCCGGCCGATGAACGCAGTGAACGCCTGGTGACGAACGCGATCCAGGCGGCCGAGCGCGGTACCGCGCTGACCCAGCGCCTGCTTGCCTTCGCACGCCGCCAGGAGCTCAAGCCGCAGGCGGTCGACTTCTTCAGGCTGTTCGAAAACGTCGAGGATCTTCTCGCCAAGGCGGTGGGGCCGCGCATCGAAATCCGCAAAAGCATCCCGGCGGATCTGGCGCCCCTTCTGGTCGACAGCAACCAGCTGGAACTGGCGCTGCTTAACCTGTTCGTCAATGCCCGGGATGCGCTCGAAAGCGGCGGAGCCGTGACGGTGGCCGCGGCGGCAGCCGAAGACGCCAGGCCGACCGGCCTCGCGGGCGGAAATTACATCAGGATATCGGTGTCGGACGATGGCGAGGGGATGGACGAGGCAACGGTCTCGCGTGCCGCCGAACCGTTTTTCACCACCAAGGGGGTTGGCAAGGGTACCGGTCTCGGGCTGTCCATGGTTCATGGCCTGGCGGCGCAATCCGGCGGCTCTATCCAGATATCGAGCGTCAGGGGCAAGGGCACGACCGTTTCCCTGTGGCTGCCCGTTGCCGAGACATTCGTCAAGGTGCAGCCTCCCGTCGAGCCTCCGGCGACGGAGCCTTTGAAACCGGCGTCGCGGCCGCTTGCCATTCTGGTCGTCGATGACGACGCCCTTGTCAGGACGGGAACCGTGGCGATGCTGGAGGATCTCGGGCACCTGCCGCAGGAAGCGTCTTCCGCTTCCCAGGCTTTGGAATTCTTTGCCGATGGGCAGGGTTGCGATCTCGTCATCACCGATCATGCCATGCCGGGCATGACGGGCGCCGAGCTTGCGCGTCACCTTCGCTCTTCCTTTCCAGGCCTGCCCATCATCCTTGCCTCGGGCTACGCCGAGTTCTCAGAAGACCATGGCGTCGGCCGGATGCTGCGGATGAAGAAGCCATTCACGCAGGAACAGCTTCAGGCGGCCATGGATCAGGCGATCTCGGGCAAAGTCGTGGCGGCCTGACGGTCGAAGTGGGGATGTGCCGGAGTCTATTGCGTTCTGAGCCGGCTCTAACTCTCGTCGCTTTCAAACCGCTGCCCGGCATAGAGGATGCGGAGGATAACAACCTCGGTGGGCTCAACCACGAATGCCACGCTTACCCGGCGCTCGAAACCGACAATGCGTAACCCCGGTCGGACATGATCGCGGATGCTGCCGCGTTCGGGGTACGTTTCGAACCCACTTACAAAGGCCTTGATGCGGGCCACGTAAATCTCGGGCGACGGCAGAAGATGCGGATGTCTTGCGGACGAAACTATAGATACCCGCCAAATCCAATTCCGCCTCATCAGTGAGGCGGATATTATAGCGCTTCATCAATCTTCTTCCCGATCGATTTCGTCCATGCGCGCTTCGAGGCGCTTCCAGACCTCGTCGAGGGGTTTGGCCTTGGTGGGATCGGCCTTGTGGGCATCATAGGTGGCCGCAACTTCTGTTCGCAGCCAATGCTCGACGGCATTCTCGCGTTCCTGCAAAGCCCGCAGTCCCTCGCGTATGACTTCGCTCTCCGAGGCGTAATCGCCGTTGGACACCCGCTGTTTAACGCGCTTCGCCATTTCCATGGGCAACGTGATGCTCATCTGTTGCGTCGAGCGCATCGATTAAACTCCTGCTTTTTGCAGGTTTATAACACGGGATAGGATAAAATCCTACTCCCGATAGGATGGAATCATACTCTTCGGGTGTCTCCCGGAGGGGCACCTCGCAACGGTGGCCCCTTTTGCGCTCTCCGTGCCTGCGAAACTTTTTGCCCTGACAAAAGTTACCTAAATCCCATCCCCATTTTCATCGAAGGCTTTCCTTTGACCCAAATGATGTTCGGACCTGCATTCACCGAAGAGGGCATTCTATTCCGCCTCTGGGCTCCCCTGCATGAAAGCGTGTCGCTGAAGATCGAAGGCGCTGATCCGCGGCAGATGCAGGCGGTCGGGGACGGCTGGCACCATTGCACGGTCGCGGATGCCAGTGTCGGTACGCGCTACCGCTTTGTCCTGCCGGATGGTCTCGAAATTCCCGATCCCGCCTCGCGGTTTCAGCCGCAGGATGTGCACGGGCCGAGCGAAGTGGTCGACCTTTCCTCCTATCGCTGGAAGACGAGTGACTGGACGGGTCGGCCCTGGGAGGAGATGGTCATCTATGAGATGCATATCGGCTGCTTCACGCCGGAGGGTACTTTCAAGGCCGCGATCGAGCGGCTCGACCATCTGCAGGCGCTGGGCGTTACGGCGCTGCAGATCATGCCGCTGAGTGAATTTCCCGGCCGTTACAGCTGGGGTTATGATGGCGTGCTTCTTTATGCTCCGGACAGCAGCTACGGCCGGCCGGAAGATTTCATGGTGCTGGTGGACGCAGCGCACCAGCGCGGCATCTCGGTTTTCCTGGACGTGGTCTACAATCACTTCGGGCCTGACGGGAACTATATCCCCTCCTATGCGCCGCTCTTTACCGACCGTCACAAGACGCCCTGGGGCAACGGCATCAATTATGATGGCGACGGATCGGAGATGATCCGCGAGTTCATCATCGAGAACGCCATCTATTGGATTACCGAGTTCAGGCTCGACGGTTTCCGCTTCGATGCCGTCCACGCCATCAAGGACGACAGCGCCGAGCACCTGCTTCATGCGCTTGCCCGCCGCGTCAGGGCCGCTGCTGGTGACCGGCATGTGCACTTGATCGTCGAAAACGAGGAAAACGACAGCGAGTTGTTGGAGCGTGGCGAAGACGGGGAGGCGAGCCTCTTCACCGCTCAATGGAACGACGACATGCACCATGTGCTGCATATCACCGCCACGGGCGAAACCTTCGGCTATTATGCCGATTACGCCGGTGACGCCGGCAAGCTCGGCCGAGCGCTGGCGGAAGGCTTCGTGTTTCAGGGGGAGCACATGCCCTACCGCGGCGCAAGCCGCGGCAGGCCGAGCGGCCATCTCCCGCCCACCGCTTTCATTTCCTTCATCCAGAACCATGACCAGATCGGCAATCGGGCGCTGGGGGACCGGGTTCTGGCTTCGAGCCCGGCTGATGTCGTCAAGGCCGTCGCCGCCATTTACCTGCTGGCGCCCGAGATTCCGATGCTGTTCATGGGGGAGGAATGGGGCGCCAAAGAACCTTTCCCATTCTTCTGCGATTTCGACGAGGACCTGAACGAGAAGGTCAGGAAAGGCCGCCGCGAGGAGCTTTCCCGTCTGCCGGGCTTCGACGCCGACGACCTTCTCGACCCGACGGCGCCATTGACCTTCGCCGCCGCCAAGCTGGATTGGTCGAAACTCGCCTCTTCCGAGGTCCTTGGTTTTTACAGAACGCTTCTCGACCTCCGACGCCGAAGGATCGTGCCTTTGCTGAAGGGTGCCGGCGTCGGAAACGCGGCCTATCGCTCGGCGGGAAGCGCGCTCGCGGTGGATTGGACCCTGGCGCAAAACCGGCGTCTTCATCTGCGTGCCAACCTCGGCTCCGAGGCGGCGCCGCTCGCCTCGCAGCAGGGTGACGGCGAGTCGATCTTTCGTCTCGGCGGCAGCGATGGCGGCAATCTCGCGCCCTGGACGGTGATCTGGAGCATCGGCGAGGCGTGACGGCGTGCTGACAGGAAGGCGATCGACCGATGAAATCTGCTGAGCTCGACAAGCTCGCCCGCCGGCACGGCATCAGCCTGACCAGGCCCAGTCCGGACAATCGGGAGGTGGCGATATCAAGCGAGACCAAGCGCAAGATTCTTTCGGCGTTGAAGATCGACTTGCCGGGAGCGGCCGATCACGAGACCGGCGCGCCGCGGCAGGAGCCCAAACCAGAGGCTAAGAAGATCGCCAGGTCGTTTCTGCCGGATTTCCTTTCCGGCACGCGGGTCTGGGGGGTGAGCCTGCAGCTTTACGAGCTTCGTTCGGCACGCAACTGGGGCATAGGAGACTTCGAGGATCTGTCCGATATGGCGGATTTCGCGGGATCGCTGGGCGCCGATTTCATCGGCCTCACCCCGCTTCACGCGCCGTTTCTCGCCGATCCCGACCGTTGCAGCCCCTATGAGCCCTCGAGCCGCCAGCATCTTAACCCGCTCTACATCGCAGTCGACCGGCTGCCGGGTTTTGCCTGTAGTCCCGAACTCGAACGGCAATTGGCAAGCCTTCGCCAAACCGATCTCGTCGACTACGTCGGCGTTGCACAGATCAAGCTGAGGGTTCTGCGCGATCTTTGGCCGAGCTGGCGACAGCGCAGCGTGATTGACAAGGCTTATGATCCGGCGGATTTCGATGCCTTCATCACGCAAGGCGGTGACAGCCTGCGACTGCACGCACTTTTCGAATGTCTGTCGTTTTCCATGGTCGAGCGCGGTGCGAGCGCCGGCTGGCAATGTTGGCCGTCCGATTTCCAGCGCTTCGACAGCGCCGCCGTCGCCGAATTCGAGCGCGGACACGCGGATGATGTCGCCTTCCACATGTGGCTGCAATGGCTCGCCCACCGGCAGCTGATGCAGGCGGCGGACCGGGCGCGGAAGGCCGGCCTGCGGATCGGGCTCTATCTCGATCTTGCCGTCGGGGAGGCGGTCGATGGCTCGGCGACATGGAGCGAGCCGGACACCTATGTCTCCAAGGCCACCATCGGCAGCCCACCCGATCCCTTCGCCGTGGACGGGCAGGACTGGCACCTTGCCGGATATCTGCCTTCCGCGATTGCCGCAGGAGAAATGTCGCCATTCCGGCGCATGCTGAACGCTGCCATGCGATATGCGGGCGCCATCCGCATCGACCACGCTGCAGCACTTCGCCGCCTCTTCCTGGTGCCGTTGGGCAGCAGGCCGGACGGCGGCGCCTATGTCCGCTATCCCGCGGATCGGCTTCTGCAGATCCTCGCCGAAGTGTCCGCCGAGCATCGGTGCCTCGTTATCGGAGAAGACCTCGGACTGATCCCCAAGGGATTGCAGGACGATCTGGCGGCGGCTCACATTCTCTCCTATCGCATCCTTTCTTATGAACAGGACGAGAAGGGCTTCAAGCCTGCGGACGTCTATCCCGTCCTGGCTTTGGCCTGCATTTCGACGCACGACCACCAGACCCTTGCCGGCTGGTGGCGTGGCGCCGACATTCAGGCCCGGTGCGACCACGGCATCGTGCCGCCCGATCTCACCGAGAAACATCTCGAAGACCGCAAGCGCGAGCGGAGGAACCTGAAAGCGGCGCTGAAGGCTGCCGGCCTCAACCTGCCGGCCAGGCTTTCCCAAGCGCGGGCAAGCGAGGAAACACTGAGGGAATTGACCGTCAGCGCCTATCGCTTCATCGCCAGGACGCCCTCGCTTCTCGCCGCGGTCCGTCTCGCCGATCTCACCGACGAAAAAAGACCGACCAATGTGCCAGGCACCAGCAACAGCTATCCCAACTGGAAGCCGAAGCTATCGGTTTTACTCGCGGATCTGATGTCGAGCCCGCTGCTGAAGAGCGTGACGGCGGCAATGCGGGAGGAGAGGCCGCGGGAGTGATTAAGGCTGGCGGGCCGTCAGCTTCGTCATTGTCGTTCGTGGGCCTGCCGCGCATATGGAAATCGCTTCGCGCAGGGAACGAATAGGAAGCCGGCGAATTTTGAAGGAATAGGGACAGGCATTGCCGAGATGAGGACCCGTCCGCTTTCGCCGCGTCGGATGCGGCGACTATATTGATGGAAAAAAGACCATGACGAGCGCATTCATCCTTATCGCATTGGCTCTGATCATCACCTACGCCGGTCCGACATTGCTGTTCATCTGCGTCGGATATGCCGATTATATGCTGGAGCGGCGAAGGCATATGGTGGCGTTGAAGCACGCCGTGAAGCGTCGCAGCGACGAGTTTTAGAGCATTCGCGGGAAAACCGCATCGCACTTCTCCTGGAACGGCTCGAGTTGGTGGACACCTTTCGTCGGCTTGGATGTTACTCGGCTTTCCCAGGGAAAGGATCCAGAGGCAGGTCGGCAAACCCGCCTCCGGCAGCCGGCGTTCGTGAAACGCCTCTGCGAATAGTTAGTCGTTCGCCGTGACCTTGACGCCAAGCACCGAAGGAATGGTGTTCGGTGCCCCCATGGCCGCGCCGATGATCATCGGGACGGGAACCGGCTTTTCCGGTGCGGCGCTGATCGTCAGGCTTTTCGGTCCGTCGAGATAAGTGTTGACGGCAGCCGCCACCTGGTTTTGCAGCTCGGGCATGTTGAGTTGCGACAACATCATCGGCACGAGACCTTTCAGCGATTGCGCCAGCTGGTCGCCCGTCACGCCCTGCTGCGAGCCGGCATAGTCGAGCGCCTTCTTGGTGATCGAGGCATCGTCGAAGCGGATCGAGGCGCTGTTGATCGTCAGCTGCCGCATCAGCCCCAGCATCGCAAGGCCGGCGGCCTGATTGGCCTCTTCCTTGTTCGGATTGGCCTCGGCGGTCTTCACCGCTTCCTGCAGCGACTTGATGAAGCCCAACGTGTAACCGGAGAAATCGACGGCGAAATTCAGCCGGCCGATATTCTTGAAGTCGAAAGCATATTCGTCGACAGCGACCTTGCCGCTTTCGACCTCCCAGATGCCCTTCATGGTCACCGTGCCGTCCAGCGTCGTCAGCCCCAGTTTCTCGATGGCGTCTTTCGCATTCGCATCCTCGACCTGCGACAGGTCGGCCTTGAGACCGGCGACATTGGCGTCATAGGTAAAGCCGCCATCCTGGCGTCCGAGGTTCGACTCGATGCTCTCGATCGCGAGTACGTCCTTGCCCTTGATGTTGAGAGCGATCGGCCCGGTGCTGACGGTTTCATAGAGGAGGATGTCGTTCAGCGTATCGCCCGTTGCATTGGCGGGAATCGTGAGACCTGTGATCTGGATCTCGTTTGCGGAAAAACGTCCTTCCTCCTGGCTGATATAGATATCCGGGAAGGAGACGGTCTTGGCGTGATAGCCACCGCCTTCGATTTCCTCGACGCCCTCGAAGGTGAGGTCGCCGATCTTCAAAGTGTCGCCGGGCAGGCTCGAAGATCCCACCTGGACACCGGTCGCCGTTATCGTGTCACCATCGGCTTCCGCCTTTTCGAAGGCGATGACCGTACCGCCGGCACTGGTTGCGGCATTGAGCTTCTTCATCATGTCCGCGCCATCAAGGGCAAGCGCCGGGCCGGCCAGCGTCAGGAACGCCGTGCTTGCCATCGTCAGGTGGAGTTTACGCATATGCTTCATGGAGATGTCCTTATGTAGAAAATAGATGCGAGGATTTCGAAATTTCCCAGACGGCCCGCTTTCAGGTCGGAAAGGCGTCCACGAAGAGCGCCGCTCGATATCACGGCCTTCATCCGGTCAGCTAATTTGGGGGCGGTGAGGTCAGGATCAGCCGGAACGCTTGGGCTGAAGAAACATAGATATCCTTCCGACGGCGGTAATATTTACTCTAGCAGAGGTAGCGTTGCGACTCATCCATTACACAAAAAGTGTATTTCTTCGATTCTTGCAACCCTTCGAACTTCGGATGACGAGATGGGAGTCACTCGTCCGCGGGGCTGCATGATTCAATTGCGCATTTCCGACACTCGCCCGCGCAGCAAATAGGCGAGCGCAAAGATCGCCAGGAAGGGATAAACGAGCACGATCAGCGGCAGACCGGCAGCCAGCGCATCGTCCTGCATATAGACGTTGAGGACACCGGCTCCGAGCACCAAGGGGTACAGCGGCGCAAACCTGTCGAACCACATCCTGAAAGGCCCCGCCAGGAGAAGAACGAGCGCCGGCAGAATGAAAATGCCGAGATTTCTTGCAACATTCATGAGCTCAGGACCGAACGGTTCGGTGGAGGAATAAAGTCGGCCCGTCTGACGGGCCGCCCACAGAGCAGCGATTGCGGCCCCGGCATATCCGGATGGTCTTGCTAGCATCGCCGAACTTCCTTTTGTTCACGCGCCGCGTCGGTACGGTCGTCCTCTGACTATTACCGGCGCATATTATCTGCGGCGTCGACGCATTCAAGAATTGTCGTGCGGCAAACGCCGGCTTCCTGCTGCATGGGAGGTCGCGCGCGCCAGGCTCGGTAGGCGATCCGGAATTCGATGTCCTTGTAAAAATAGGTCTTGGCTTTTCGCCTCAGGCGGCTCCTGTCCAAAGCGTCAGCCGTTACGACAACATGTGCGGCAAGCCGTTTGAATTGCCATGGCGGCGAAGCTCGCTCCTTCTCGATCACCTCGACATGGTAGTAAGGATCGTGATTGGCGGGCTCCGGATGTTTGTGGACGGTGGCCCAGCGAACGGTCCGCGGTGAGACGGAGAGAATGACGGTGGAAACATCAGGTGGTTTCACCGCTTCGGCACGCGCGAAGACCGGTGCGCCTAAAATGGTCGCGACGGCCAAAAGGATAGCTTCAGGACTTATTCGCATGTGCGATCGCTATAGGTAGGATTTTCGCTTCGCGTCGAATATCGGCGGATAGTCCTCTTCGTCCAGCATGTCGAGAAAAGGGTCCAGTCCCTTCTCCTTGATGAAACGATACTCCGCATCGGAAATCAAATTCACCGTGAGGATCTCGACCGGATCGTTCTCCACCATAAGCGCTTCCGCAATGCGCTGGTCAGTTTCGATGATCGGCGTGAGAAAGAGAAATGTCCTGAAATCGCATCCCTCGACCGGTGGGGTCGGCATCGGCACCCGATGGCCGAAACCGAACCAGGTCGCGTCCATGAATGGGAGTTCGGCGAGCCAACGCAGATTGACGATAATTTCGGGCGTCGGCTCACGCACGTACCACATCAGTTCGGCTCTCTGCTTTTCGCCCTTTTCCCGGTGCGAGGTCGGCAGCGTCATTCGCCGATCGCTCATGCCGTTGGTCAGCAGCACGTAACCTTCGTCCGTACCGACCGGCGCGAAGTCGCGTCCGAACGCATGAATTTCAATGCCGCCCGATCGGTCGTCTGCGAAGGAATATTCCGGGTCGTCCAGTTCGTTTTCATAAATGGCGCGACGGTGTGCATTTAGGGATGTCGTTTCTGCTCCTGGCATCGTCGCCGTCTCTCCATTCTTTCCATTCCACGCAGACGTGGCAGGTCGGGCCGGCGCAGCACTACAGGCCAAGGTCATGGCCAGAAAACGCCTTCGGCTGCATGCTCTGAGAAAGGGGATCATTTTTGAAGCACAACCACGCCTTGAATGCATTTTTAATGCCACCGGCCTCTGAAAAATTCAACGTCAACGTGAGGGGAGAGACGACTGCTTGCGCTCCGACCGGGCGACGCGATGGCGCGGTCGTTCCGGTTTCGGGCCGAGGTCTCGCCTGCACTGATGTCTCCGGCCAAATTCTGGAACAATCTCTGTCGTCCCCTGTTACATTGACAATAAAGCGAGTGTTGCGTGAAGACGAGGCAGCCGGAGGGATCGATGAAGCAAAGTATAGCAGTTGGGCTGGTTTTTGCGCTTGTGCTGACAGGTTGCACGACCAGCGCAGGCAGTTATTCGTCGGCAGGACTGGCGCCCATTCCCGGTAGCATCACGTATAGTGGCCAGCCTCGCACGAAGTTGACGAAATCGCCCGTGGGTTCTTCCTTCCCGCATACTTTCACAGATCAGTGGGGACGCCAGGTCGAGGAGATCTACATCATCCGGCCCGACCGGAGCTTGCTGATCGCCGAGCGCCACTACCGGCCGGTCTTCTCGCTCGACGACGACTAGACAGGAGGATTTCAGACCTGGTCAACCTAATTCTGAATCCTGTTCTACATTAGATAGTTAGCGCATGATGTCGTCCGAAAGCGCTCACACTTTTCGGCATCATCCAGGAAGGAGAAATGATCATGCCGCGCCGCAAAAGCACTGAGACGACGACCCTCGACACCAGGGGAGCCAAGATCGGCGAGCCCGTTCCGAAAGCCATTATCGATACGAATACGGCCTCCGTCGGCGTTCCCCGGCAGTCTGATCATGACCTGGGCGAAGAGCTCGGCGCGCTGCGAAAGCAGATCGGCTTGCTCCAGCAGCAGGTCCTCGATGCCGCCCGCTCGGCAAAGGGCAGCGCCGGGAAAGCCATGCGTCAGACGGAGGCGACGGTGAAGCTCTACCCGGCATCGACGCTCCTGCTCGTCGCGGCGGTCGCCGGCGCGCTGGCATTCGCCGTTCGTCGCGCCGCTCTGCCGCGCTATCGGCCTCAACCCGCACTGCGTGAGTTAAGGGATCTCTACGACACCATCCGCGAGCGTCTCTGACAAGATTTCAGGATTGTCAGCGTCACGATTATGGCCGACGCTTCACTATCGAAGCGAGGGGATAAGCATGTTCGACATCATCATACGCAGCGCTCTTGATATCGTTGGGCGAACTGAGGGCCTTATCGATGCTATGAGGCGAGTGCTTCAGAGTGACGACCTCGACGAAGTCCAGGTCTACGAGCTCGACTATGAGATCGAGCGGCTCGGGGATGTGGTTTTCAACGTGGACGAAGCCGTTCGATCGTTGGCGCGCACGGTCGAATGCTGGCCGCAGACCGCTCTTGCACACGGGATCCGTCGGACGTTGCATTGAAGGTTGATCGCCGCTTTGGCAACGCGTCACGAATCCGACCCTGAGTTGGCAGTGTCGATTCTGCATGTTACGCGGATGTCACGCGACCGTCGCAGCAATATGTGCTTGATAGGCGCCGTTAGGCTCAGACCCGGCGCGGTGGGGCTAAAATTGCTTTTTTCGTTGGGGCATCGCAATGACCTTGAAAACCGCGGGGGAGAAATCTCAACCCCATGAATTCATCTTTCCGGTTCACACCCGGACGATCGCAGAGATCAGATACGATAGTCTGAGCCGCGTCATGACGGTGGTCTATCACGACGGCCACTCCTGCACGACTTCCGGCATCCAAAGCCCCGCAATGCTGAGGATCCTCGCTCAGCGTCCGTTGGAGCGCTCGCCATTTCTGTTGCAGACGGTCATCTGAGGGGAAAGACGTCGCCGACCCTTGTCGGTCCATAGGGTCGCCGCTTGTTAAATCAGCGTGATCGTGCATCCATTTCCCGCGGCCTGCGTTTATCCCCCAACAGACACATGGAGGGAACGCCGATGACCTTTCCACCACCGAAGACGGAATCTCCCGCGCAACGTTTCGAAGAGGCGACCGCTGCCGCACGCGACGCTTTGGAAAGGCTGATTGCAGCCGCCAATGAAGCCGGTTGGGGCACCGAAGAAATCACCGTAGCGCTGCTTAAGGCAGCGCAGTTTATGAGCGATGCCAACAAAAGAGATCCCGATCCGGCCGACGATCCCTTAATCAGCGACACACCTGCCAGACAGGCGCAGATTGGTCGCGGCGAACTCTACGATTAGAGCATGATGCCGAAAGGTGTGAGCGGTTTTCGGACGACATCCGGTTCTAAAGGATCTCACCGGTCGATCGTTGCTACGGAGCCGCGCACGACGAGGCTCGTGCCGACGCGCAGACGTTCGACGGCAAGAGGGGTGCGTTCGATACGGGCGATGAGCCGCTCGCCGGCGAGCTTGCCCATCTCGTAGACGCGCTGGTCGACGATGGTGATCGGCGGAACGGTGACGTTGGTCCAGTCGGCGTCGAGAAACGAAATCATCGACACGTCCTTGGGGATCGACAGGCCGAGCGACTGCAGCGACTTGAAGATGCGCAAGCCGACGAGGCTGTCCGATGCCAGGAGCGCCGTTGGCGCAGCACTGTCCGAGAGCAGGCGCTTGATCACGCCGTCCGTCTGTTGCTGGTTCGTGGCGCCGAGCCTGACATAATGAAGAGGGTTCGGCAGGCCCGCCTCGGTCAGGACGCTGACAAAACCTTCCACGCGTTCGCGTACGGCGGAATTCGAGATCCGCCCGATATCGGTAAGCCCTCCGCCTTCGGCATCCATGGCAGAAACGTAGGCGAGGCGGTGATGTCCTTGCCCGATCAAATGTCGGGTCGCCGCGATGGCCGCATCCCGGTCGTCGCCGGTCACGGAGTCGACATCGAGATCCGGAATAGACCGATCGAACAGCACCAGCGGCACGCCGGCACGGCGGACGTGCTGCAGATGGTCGAAACTGTCGCAGCGGGCAGGCGTCACGATCAGGCCATCGACTCGCTTGCCGATCAGGAGGTCGACGGCCGATTTTTCCGCATCGAGCTCTTCGCCCGAATTCGCGATGATGACGTTGAATCCCGCAAGGCGGGCCGCATCGCTGATGCCGCGCACCGCCAGACTGAAGAAAGCGTTCTCGATATCGCCGACCACCACCCCGATGATGCCGGACCTTCCGGTGCTCATGCTCCGGGCGAGCTCGTTCGGGCGGTATTCGAGCGCCGCCGCCGCCGCCATGACCCGATCTGTGATCTTGGCGCTGACCACGCCGTAGCTGCCGAGAACGCGCGCGGCTGTCGCCTTCGATACCTTTGCGGCCTTCGCGACGTCGGCGACGGTGACTGCACGTTTCGGATGAGCGGAATCTTCCATGGGCCGAGGACTACAAGAATTGTTGACGTGCGGTCAATTGACGGATATCAAATATGTCGTGAGACCGGTCTCTTTATATCAGAGACCGGTATCTTGTCCATCAATCCCTGTCGCAACGCGCGGCAGCGGCGGGACGATCTACAATGCCGACAAGAGCATTCCTTTCAGAGCGGAGAACGACGATGAAGCCTTTTTTATCAATTCCGGCCATCATGGCCCCGTTGCGGGCCGGCCTTGTCACATGCCTTCTTGCGATGGGGGCAGGCTCTGCCGCCGCCGCCGACAATCCCTATAAGCTTATCGAGCCCGGGGTGATCAGCGTCGGCACGATGGGCGATTCCAAGCCCTATACGTTTGCGACGGCGGACGGCCAGTTCACCGGTTTCGATATCGAGCTGTTTCTCAACGTCGTCTCCCGCCTCGGTTTTCAAAAAGACAAGGTCACGTTCACCGGCCAGGAATTTTCAGCACTCCTGCCGTCGGTCGCAAACGAGCGGTTCGACGTTGCCGTTGCGGCGATCGGAACCACCGAAGCCCGCAAGAAGACCGTCGACTTTTCCGACGGCTATCTTGCCGGTTATCTCTCCGTCCTGACCCCTGATGCCGGTATCAAGGATGCCGATGGTCTCAAGGGCAAGCGTCTCGGCGTCGTGCAGGGGACCTTGCAGGAAGTCTATGCAGCCAAGAATTTCGGGGGAACCGATCTGGTGAAATTCCCCGACAACAATTCTGCCGTGGCCGCCCTCAACAACGGAACGGTCGATGCGCATTTTCTCGATTACGAGGCCGCCAAGCAATATGGCGAGCGATATCCCGCGCTGAAGGTTGCAGTGAATATCCCGTCCTTCGATGCGCCTGCCGGCTTCGTGGTCCGGAAAGGAAATGATGCCTTCCGCACGGCGTTGAACGGCGCGCTTCACGACGCGATGCAGGACGGCACCTGGAAGACCCTTTACGAAAAATGGTTCCCCGGCTCGCCGATGCCGGAACAGTATCTTCCCAAGAAGTGACGCCGTAAGCCGCCCGCTCACGGCGGGCGGCTTACCAAGGCACTGCTAAAGCATGTCGCGCAAAAGTGTGCAGCGGTTTTGCGCTAACGACATGCGTAAAGACAAAGACCTAAAGCGCGACAAGCGAATCTGAAAGATCGCGATGCGCTTTAGGCGGCGTCTGCACCGGGCAAGAATTCATGGGGATCTGAATGAACTGGCTTGAAAATCTGCGCCGCAGCTTCCTGGACTGGGACGCCATGGCGGAAGTTCTGCCGAGCATGATCAGCGTCGGCTTGAAGAATACCCTGATCCTCGCCGCTGCCTCGACCGTGCTCGGCGTCGTCATCGGCATGGCGCTTGCCGTGATGGGCATCTCGCAATCCCGCTGGCTGCGGCTGCCGGCACGCATCTACACCGATGTTTTCCGCGGGCTGCCGGCGATCGTCACGATCCTGATCATCGGCCAGGGTTTTGCCCGGATCGGGCGCGAGATCTTCGGTCCGTCGCCATTTCCGCTCGGCATCCTGGCGCTCAGCCTGATCGCCGGAGCCTATATCGGTGAAATCTTCCGGTCGGGCATCCAAAGTGTCGAACGCGGCCAGATGGAAGCCTGCCGGGCGCTCAGCATGAGCCACGGGCAGGGCATGCGCCTGATCGTCATCCCACAAGGCATCAGGCGGGTTCTGCCGGCGCTGGTCAATCAATTCATCGGAAATGTCAAGGATTCCAGCCTTGTCTACTTCCTTGGATTGCTCGCCTCCGAGCGGGAGATCTTCCGTGTCGGCCAGGATCAGGCCGTCGTCACCGGCAATCTGTCGCCGCTGCTGCTGGCGGGCGTCTTTTATCTCGTCATCACCGTGCCGCTGACCCACTTCGTCAATTATATCGATGCGAGACTGCGGCTCGGAAAGCAAGGCCGCGGCTCGGGTGCTGCGAGCGGATTGGTCGAGGTGAGCGAACTGCGGGCCGCGGCCGGCAAGCATCCCGCGGTCAAGGCGGTCGAGGAGAGTACGCCGCGCTTCAAAGGCGGTGCCCTGAACATCCGGGATCTCACCATGGCTTACGGCGATCTCGCCGTGCTGAAGGGTGTCGATCTCGGCATCGCCGCCGGTACAGTCACCTGCATTATCGGCCCTTCCGGCTCGGGAAAATCGACGCTGCTGCGCTGCATGAACAGGCTTGTCGAACCGAAAGGCGGCGACATCCTGCTCGATGGCGAGAGCATCCTGGCGATGAAGCCGGAGAGGCTGCGCCGGCGTGTGGGCATGGTGTTCCAGCACTTCAACCTGTTTCCCGACCACACGGCACTCGAGAACGTCATGCTTTCGCTGACGAAGATCAAGAAAATGCCGAGGCAGGAGGCGCGGCGCATCGCCGAGGCACGTCTGGCCGATGTCGGTTTGGCAGAGCGTAGGGATCACCGGCCGGCAGGTCTGTCGGGTGGGCAGCAGCAGCGTGTCGCCATCGCACGCGCGCTGGCCATGGATCCGGAGGTCATGCTGTTTGACGAGGTGACCAGTGCGCTCGATCCGGAACTGGTGAAGGGCGTGCTTGACCTGATGGCCGCTCTCGGCCGTCAGGGCATGACGATGGCCGTGGTGACGCATGAGATGGGATTTGCGCGCAGGGTGGCCGATCAGGTCGTCTTCATGGATGAGGGCCGCATCGTCGAGGCCGGCTGCCCGCAGCAGATCTTCGACAATCCCAAAAGCGAGCGGCTGAAGCGCTTCCTTGCGGAAGTTCTCTGAAGCGCCTGAGGCAAGGCATGGTGCCCCGGTCGTCCTCATGCCGGGTGCACCGGATTTCATTCGATCTAGCAAGAGCAGAAAACAAGGTTATCGACATGAATGCTTCCACCAAAACTTCGAAGGTCGTCGTCATTGGCGGCGGGATCTTTGGCGTCTCGACCGCTGTCCATCTGGCACGGCTCGGGGTCCGCACCGTGCTCATCAATGATGGCCCGCTTGCCAACGGGGCCTCCGGTCGTTCGCTCGCCTGGCTCAACTCGGCGCGCAAACGCACCGATGCCTATCACCGGCTGCGGTTGGCCGGCATAGATCGCTATCGCACGCTGGCCGTCCGGTATCCCGATGCGTCGTGGCTGCGCTTCGACGGGGGCTTGACCTGGGATGCGGACGATGGCGCCAACGAGATCGCCGAAATCTTCGACTATGAGCGCGATCTCGGCTATCACGCGCAATGGCTCGCCCCAGAAAGAATTGCCGCGGCGACGCCGGGTGTCGATGCAAGTGCGGTGACGCGGCAAGGCGCAATCTTCAACCCCGGCGAGGGCTGGGTCGATCTTCCGTCCTTGATCGGCACGCTCGTGGAAGAATTCCATACGCTGGGCGGCGAGATCGTCACGGACGCGGGTCGCGCGACGGTCGATGTCGAAGGTGCGGGCGTCCGCGGTGTGATCACGGCGGACGGCACGCGCCGCGATGCGGATGCCGTGCTGCTTGCTGCCGGCAGCGAGGTTCCGGCAATCGTCGCCGAGGCCGGCCAGCATATCGGCGATTCAACGCCTGTCGCCCTTCTCGTCCGGACCAAGCCGATCCGCCATCCCCTGAAGGCCGTGCTCAACACCCCTCGCGTCGCCATCCGGCCGACGCCCGACGGTGGCTTCGCGCTCGACGCCGCCTGGTCCGAGGAAGAGGTGAGCGTCAAGCCCGACGGCAGCTATGATGTCAGACAATCGACGCTGGAGGGATTGCTGCGCGAGGCCTCCAGGGTTCTCGAAGGCAATCCGATGCTGGAGGTCGAAGATTATGGGGTCGGCCCGAAGCCTATCCCGGGCGACGGCGAGCCCGTCTTCGGCGAGCTGCCGTCGATCTCGGGTTACTTCGTCGCCTTCAGCCATAGCGGCGCCACTCTCGGCCTGATTGCCGGCGAACTGCTGGCGGACGAGATCGTCACCGGACGCCGTCATCCGCTGCTGGCGGAATTTCGGCCGGCGCGTTTCAGCGCGTCGCGAAGATGAAGGCAGGAGCGGAGGCCGATGCATCCTTCTGAGCCGTCGAGCGTTCTATCGCCAGGAACAACTGGAGACGCATCATGTTCAAGGACGAACTCGGGGAAACCGGCACAGACAAGGATATGCGCGACGGTGTAGAAACCGCGCCGGCCTCCTTCGAAGAGGCGACCATCAACCCAGATCTTATCAGACCTGAAGGTTTCGCCAGCGAGGCCGAATATCGGGCGTATATTGCGACGTTCGGTGGTCGTGCGTCCGTTGGAGACACCGTTGAGCAGCCTCTCCCGATCTACGAAGGTCATGCCTTGGAAGGCCGGCTGCGAGAACTGAGAGAAGAGATCGAAAACCTCCGCGCTCGTCTTCACGTGATCCAACATCAGGCTGCGACAGTCGTTACGGAAAACGTCCGATGGGCCGATGCAAGCGCTCATGCGCAGCTCGGCAATCAGCCTTGGCTCAAGCTGGCAGGCGCGATGGCGGCGACCTTCGTCGTTACGCGGGGCATCAGGCGGCTGCCTCTGGGGGGCGTGGCGACGACGGTGCTACCATTGTTGGCGGCAGCGATGAACCGGAAGCTCGCCCAACGTCGATGACTATCAAGCGAAACCGATTTCCGCTAGCAGAGGCAGGTGGTCGGAGGCGACCCTTGTCAGCCGGTTTTCCAGGACCGCCGCCTGTTTGACGATGAGATCCTGGGTGACGAAGATGTGGTCGAGACGCATCAGCGGGTAGCGGGATGGAAAGGTTGCTCTCGGCGCGTTGCCGCCTGCGAGTTGGGCGTCTTTCAATGAACGCGCGGCAAGTCGGTAAGTCGCCGATGACGGAATGGCGTTGAAATCGCCGCAGAGAATGCTGGGAAGCGCTTCGTCTGCTGTACCGCGCAGCCAGCCCGAATTCAACAGCGTCGTCATCTGCCGGATACGTTCGCGGCCGCGAAGGCCGAGATGGGTGTTGACGACAAGCAGTTTTCTGTCGCCGACCAGTATTTCGACGGACAGCGCCCCGCGCTGTTCGCCGATGGACGGCAGCGGGCCGGCCTTGACCGCGCCTGTCGGCAGCGCGGTGATGATCGCGTCGCCATACTGCTCCTCGGCAACCGACAGCGCCGGATGGAAATGCGCCTGCATCTTCAGCAGCGAGGCAATCATATGGGCCTGGTCGACGCCGCCGGTCCTGCGCCGGAGGACATCGACCTCCTGAAGCGCGACGATATCGGCCTCAGCCTCGGCGATGACGGAAGCGATGCGGCCGGGATCGAGCTTCCGGTCGCTGCCGATACAGCTGTGCACGTTATAGGTCAGAAGTTTGATCGATTTATCCGGCATTGGCCCCGCTGAAAAGCTTGTTCCCTCCGGGAGAACACGGAACTCGTTCCTCCCCAGGGAGAACATAGAACGTGTTCGCCTTGGGAACACAAAACTCGTTTGATCGTTCCAGATCATCGAGCCGTGGCGCTCGCATCTCGGAAACGGATAATCGATGAGCTTGAAACGCATAATCTTGAATGGACTGCTCGTGGCCGCCCTTTGCCTTGCGATCTTTCTTCTCTATCGGATCTTCCAACAATATAGTCTCGAGCAGATCATCCAATCGGTTCGCAGCATTCCTTTTTCGAGCTTCTGCACGGCCCTTCTCTTTGCGGCGGCATCCTATCTGTGCCTCAGTTGTTTCGATCTCCTGGCGATCCGTTCGCTCGGCAAATCCTTGCCCTATTCCAGGATCGCGCTGACCTCGTTCATCAGCCTGTCGCTCGGCCACAATATCGGCTTTGCCGGCCTGAGCAGCGGCGCCTTCCGCTATCGTTTCTATTCTCGCTGGGGGCTGACGGCGGAGGACGTGGCGAAGATCATCCTGTTTTGCGGCGTCACGGTGGGGCTGGGGTTGATCACGCTTGGCGGTCTTGCCATGATCGTCAATCCCGGCGATGCCGGGCGCCTGCTGCACATCCATCCGGCGAGTGTGCGCATCTTCGGTGCGCTGGCGCTGGTCGTGCCGGTCGTCTATGCGGGCTTGGCGTTCTTCATCCGCGGCACGTTGCGGCTGTGGCGCTGGTCGTTTCAGCTACCGCGATTTTCGATCGCAGTAGCACAGATCGGGGTCGGGACAATCAATTTCATGCTCGTCTCCGCCTGTCTACACCAGATGCTTTCGGCCTTCGGCGACGTTGCCTTCTTCAGGTCGGTGACAGCTTACGTGCTTGCCAATTCAGCGATCCTTGCAACGCATGTTCCGGGCGGTCTCGGCGTGCTCGAGGCGACGGTCTCCTATGTCGTGCCGAAGGAGGCGTCGATCGGCGCGCTGATTGCGTTCCGCTGCGCCTATTTTTTTATCCCGCTGGCGCTCGGCTCTACGCTTCTCATCATCAGCGAGGTGATCTTCAGGCGGAGATCACGCGGGGCGGATGAGGAGGCGGACGAGCGCGCCGAGGCCCAGTCGGTCTAAGGGTGCGAAGGGTCGAACCGGGTCGAAGAGCGCGGTGCCTGAAATCGGCGAAATGCTGCCCGACAATTCGACGGTGAATTCCCGCAAGCGCCGAGGCCCGTCATTGAGCGTATCGACCGCAGCGATGACCGAGCCGCTTTGCACAAAGGCTGCGGCAAAGCTTTCGGGCGTGGTTCCGAGATATTCCGAAAGCAGGCGATTGCGCAGATCCGCGATTGCGCGGCGGTGCTCGTCATTGTCGGCCTCGAACAGCATGTCGCATTCGCAATCCAGCCCTTCCGAGCGATTGTTGAGGTTGGAGGAGCCGATGCGCACCAGCTCGTCATCGGCGATGATCAGTTTGGAATGGACGAGCACCTCGACTTCGCCGTCTTCTCCCGGCGTGACTGCGTAATAGACGCGCAAGCGACCGGCGCGATCGGCACGTTTGAGGCGGCGGATGACGCGGTCGCGATTGCCGCCCATGACAAGCTTTTCGATCAGTCCGTGAGAGCTGCGCGTACAGATGATGACGACTTCAGGCCCGTCTTCCTCCTGCAGCCGCGCGGCAATGGCGTCGGCAACGCGGAAGGAGGCGAGATATTGCGCCTCGATGTAAAGCTGCCGCTGCGCCCGGGCGATGACGTCCAATGTCATGGCGATGCCGTCGCTGATGCCGGGGCAAATTGCGGTCGAGGGCTCCGTCAGCGCGAAGCTGACCGCGACCTCCCTCATGGAAATGGCGAGATCGTCCGGCCAGGCGAAGGGGATATTTTCGGCCAATGGCAGGTGGCTTTCGCCGGTGGCCTTTTCCCAGCGCTGCCTGGCGATATCGCCGATCAGCCTGGCGGCATCGCCGGTGACCATTGCCTGAACGTCATGCAGCGGATCGTAGGAAACGCCCTCGGGGTCGCGCCGCAGTTTCTCATCGGCGCGATGGCGCCTTGTATCCCACCGCCGCGATGTCAGGTCTATGCCGCCGATGAAGGCGACGGCATCGTCGATGCAGACGAGTTTCTGATGGTGGCAGCCGCGCAATGTCGGCTGAAGTTCGAAGCGCAGATCGATCCGCGCATTCCTGGGAAAGTTCTTCTTTCGCAGCACCTGCAGCGACTTTTCCGAATAGATCGGCCCGAGCGTCCAGATGAGGATGCGTATTTCAAGCTCGGAATTTGCCGCGACCAGGGCATGCAGCAAATCGGCCAATGTTTCGTCGGATTTTTCCGGTTGCATCCGGATGTCGGGATTGAAATCCCATCCGATGATCCAGACAGTGCGCCGCGCCTGCCGCAGTACGCGCGCCAATTCGGCGAAATAGCTGTTGCCGTTGATCAGGAAGGCTGCCTTCGCAGCGCTTCCTTCCAGGCGCAAGGCGCCGCCCTCCTGTTTTTGGAGGTCGCCTGGTCGTTGTGATTTCGTCTGGGGCAAGCTCGGGTCATTGAAGATAGTTTCGAATGTCGTCATGATTGCCTCGGCCTCTCACTGGGAGAGCAAACGCTTGAAATATTTTTGGGTTCCCTGTCGCGCCGGATGAGGCGAGCATGCCAGCACCGACGGGCGATACAAAGTGCAAGGAAGCAAGATGTCACTACGAGCAGGCAGCGCCGATCTTCCCCTTCACGGGGGACGCGTGCCGCATTGGCTCGGCGACCGGATGACGCGGCTCGGCACGCTGATCACCGAGGCGATCGTTCATCACTATGGCCGTGACGAATTTCTGCGCAGGCTCGCGCATCCCTTCTGGTTCCAGTCCTTCGGTGCGGTCATGGGCATGGACTGGCATTCCTCCGGTATCACGACCAGCGTTCTCGGCGCGCTGAAGCGCGGGCTGAAGCCGCGTGCCGGCGAACTCGGCCTGCATGTCTGCGGCGGCCGCGGCACGCATTCGCGCAAGACCCCGCAGGAACTCGTTTCGATCGGCGAGCGTGTCGGTCTCGACGGGGAGGGGCTGGCGACCACGAGCCGTCTCATCGCTAAGGTCGACAGTGCTGCCCTTCAGGACGGGTTCGATCTTTATCTCCATGGCTTCATCGTCGCCGACGACGGCCATTGGGTGGTGGTGCAGCAGGGCATGAACGGCGACAAGCGGCAGGCCCGGCGTTACCACTGGCTGTCGGAGGGGCTGGAGAGTTTCGTCGACTCGCCGCATGCAGCAATCGAGGGAAGGAGCCAGGGCGAGATCGTCAATCTTGCCGACCGGCGTGCCGAACGATCGCGGCGCGGTCAGCTCGATCTGCTGGCGACGCTCGGCCCCGACCGGATCATCCGCGAAGCCGCCGCCTTGCAGCGTGCCGAAGAGCCAGCGCCCGAACCCGCCGAACAGCCGATGCTACCGCACCTGATCATGCCTGCTCATCACGATGTCCGCGAGAGCGACGTCAACATGCGGCGCCTGCATGGAAATCTGGCTGCCGCTGCCGATCGCGGGCCGGCGGATTTCGAAGAGCTGCTGCTCGTTCCAGGCGTCGGCGCCCGCACGGTGAAGGCGTTGGCGATGGTGGCGGAAGTCGTCCACGGCGCGCCCTGCCGTTTTTCCGATCCGGCGCGCTTCTCGATCGCCCATGGCGGCAAGGACCGCCATCCTTTTCCGGTTCCGCTCAAGGTCTATGACGAGACGATCGCCGTGATGAAATCGGCGGTGCAGAAGGGCAGGCTCGGACGCGAGGAGGAATTGCAGGCGCTCAGGCGCCTGGACGATCAGTCCAGGCAGATGGAACGCTACGTGACGGGTCCCGACCTCAAGGAAATCATTGCCGGTGAATTCCGCCAATCCGCCGATTTCGGCGGCCGGAGCGTCTTCGGCTGGGAGGAGCCGCCCGCGAAGTAAGGCATCCCTTTATGCCATTACCTTAAGTCGCTGAGCCAGGCAGGGCGACCTTGCCGTTCCGGGCGGCGACACGAAGCTAAAGATAAGCAGCGCTGTAGCTTCAATGGCCGTCGCGTGGGACGGCCTCAATCGGAACCGTCTCTTTCAGATTTTTCCGATGGAAGATGAAGAGCCCCGCCACGACGATGATTGTGGCGCCAATGATGACCTGCGCGTCGGGAATATCTTTGAAGAAGAGGTAGCCGAGGACGATCGCCCAGAGCAGCAGCGTATATTGCAGCGGCGCGAGCAGCGATGCCGGTGCGAGCTTCAGCGAGCGGGTGATGAGCAGATGTGCGCAGGAGGCGACGATGCCGAGCAGCAGCATGCCGGACCAATCGATGAGCGTTGCCGGCTGCCAGTGGCCTACGCTTAAAACGATGCCGGTGATCAGCGCGGCGATCGTCTGCCATGTCACGAGCGTCGTGTCGCTGGTCGAGCGCAGATAGCGGCTCATCACCAGCGACAGCGCAAAGGCAAGGCTGCCCGCAAGACCGAAGAGCGATGGAAGCGACAGCATCGCCGTGGACGGACGCAGAGCGATGACGACGCCGGCAAAGCCGATCAGAACGGCAAGCCAGCGGCGCCAGCCGATCTTCTCTCCGAGAAAGAAATGCGAAAGCGCCGCGATATAGATCGGTCCGGCCATATAGAAGGTCATGACGTCTGCGAGCGGCAGATAGGCGACGGCAGCGTAGAACAGGGCGACATCGCAGGTGGCCATGAAAACACGGATGAACTGCAGGCCCTTCTGCTCGACGCGGAACAAGGCCATCGGCCCTTGCCGGAGGATCATTGGCCCGAGCACGATGAAAGCGCCGACCGAGCGGATCACCAATACTTGGCCGACGGCAAAGCTCGCGACCAGCCACTTGCCCATTGCATCGTTCAGCGCAAAGAGAAGATCGCCAAGCAGCATCAGCACGACGCCGGTCATGATCAGGTTTCCGGCATTGGCGGTAGCCGTCGTTGTCTTCATCTTGGAATCCTCGCAAGAGCGGCCGTGCATGGGCGGCCGGTGCGGCTTCGTCCTTAAGAGCCTCGATGTCAATGGTTCGTTCGAGGCGCACGCACTCGAATATGGCATGAACGTCACTGCGGCACTGCTGTCACGAGCGGCATAAGACGGCGTGGTTTGAACTTCCGGATGTGCTTGGAATGGCGGTCGGCTCCATTCGGAACTTCGATAGCCATCGCATGCTCCGTGGGGCTGAGAGCTTGGGTATGCCTATCCAACCCGCGGCGAGAGCAGAGGTTCCGTTGCAGTACCTTCGAAAGAGCAACCTTCATCGCTCAAATAACTGCTCACCTGCTCTGTCCCCTGTCAGCGGTAATAATCCAGGCGCGAGAATCAAGCAGTACGCCTTCAAAACGCCTAAGGCGCTATCGACATTCGGTCACCCAGACTTTTGTGAAATATATTTCACTATATGAATTATATTGACAGCGTTCCGCTGTTGCGATTATCTGCCCATACCGGACTTCGAGGAGGAACTCCGGTCTTCAATGGATCATCGGCAGCCGCTGAGGCGCCGCCGGATATTTGGGAGGGGCTTCGGCCTCGAGGAGGAAACTTGCGCAAATTTCTAAGCACGACCGCATTGGCGGTCCTCGCATCGACGCTTTATGCCGGCGTGGTCAGCGCGGACACGGAAAATCCGTTCCGCTGCAAGCCGGGTGAAAAATACGTCATGAATGTCATGGTATCGGGCGTCGAATATTGGTTCCCGGTCTATGAAATGTTCAAGCAGGCCGGTCAGCAGCTCGGTTGCGAGACTGCCTATACCGGCACGCCGGAATATGACGTCAACAAACAGATCGCCACTTTCGACCAGGCGCTTGCTCAAAACCCGGCTGGTATTCTCGTTCATCCGATGAACTCCGACCCGTTCATCGAGCCGATCAACCGGGCGATCGACCAGGGCACGGCGGTGGTCACCTTCGCAGCCGATGCGCCGCTTTCCAAGCGCATCTCGTTCGTCACGTCGGACAATACCCGCGAAGGAACTTATGCGGCCGACGCGATTGCCGAAAAGATGGGTGGCAAGGGTGAATATGCCGTTCTGGAAAATCCGGGCCAGGACAACCACGACAAGCGTATCGCCGCCTTCATCGCCCGTATGGAGGAAAAATATCCTGATATGAAGCTGGTCGGCCGCGCTGCGTCCAACCAGGACCCGAACAAGGCCTATCAGGGCCTGATGAGCTTGGTGCAGGCACATCCGAACATTGGCGCCGTCTTCATGCCGGAAGCGAATTCGGCCATCGGCGCTTCGCAGGCCAACAAGGAAAGCGGCGGCAAGATCCTGGTGATGTGCGCCGACGTCAACGCCAACATCCTCGACATGATCAAGGCGGGCGAAGTGTTCGGCTCGATCAATCCGAACCAGGGCATGCAGGGTTACATGGGCTTCATGCTCCTCTGGCTTGCCAAGCATCCGGAACTCATCGACCCGATGAACGACGCCAAGCGCGTTGGCTTCAACCCGATGAGCATTCCGTTCGTCGACAACGGCCTGTCGATCGTCACGGCTGATAATGCCGACGACTTCTACTGGGACAAGTACCTGAAGCGGCGGGGCACCAAAGGCATCGAGGAGTAAGCCTTTGTGCCGGCTGTCCGGGGCAGGAAACTCCGGACAGCCACCGCAAGCGTGAGGAGAAGACGATGATGGCGTCGGTGCCGGTTCTGGAAATTCGCAATGTCAGCAAGCACTTCGGTGCGGTGAAGGCGTTGACGGATGTGAGCTTCAGCCTTGAGAAGGGCGAAGTTCATGCGCTTTGCGGCGAAAACGGCGCGGGCAAGTCGACGCTGATGAACATCATTGCCGGCGTGCTGCAGCCGACCGAGGGGGACGTTCTCGTCGACGGCGCGCCGGTAAAAGTGACGTCGCCGGCCGTGGCGCAATCGCTCGGGCTTGGCCTCGTGCATCAAGAAATCGCGCTCTGCCCCGATGCGACGGTGGCCGAGAACATGTTCATGGCCGCGACCAACCGCCGCCGCTCGCCTTTCATGAACTATGGCCGGCTGGAGCGGGATGCGCAGGTCGTGATGAACCGTCTGGCGCCGATCGACGTTCGCCGTAAAGTCGGCGATTTGTCGATTTCCAGCCAGCAGCTTGTCGAGATCGCCAAGGCGCTGACGCTCGATTGTCGGGTGCTGATCTTCGACGAACCGACGGCGGCATTGACGGAATCGGAGACGCAGGTCCTGTTCGGAATCATCCGCGACCTCAAGGCGCAGGGTATTTCGATCATCTATATCAGCCACCGCATGGCCGAAATCTTCAGCCTGTGCGACCGGGTCACTGTGTTTCGCGATGGCCGCTATGTCTCGACGGAGAAGGTGGCGGACTTGACGCCGGATGATGTGGTGCGCCGCATGGTCGGGCGCGAGATCACCCAGCTCTATCCGGAAAGGCAGGCGCTGGCGGAGCGGACCGATGAGATCATACTGAGCGTCCGCGATCTCGGCGACGGCAGCCGCTTCACGAATGTGAGCTTCGAACTGCGCAAGGGTGAAATTCTCGGCGTCGGCGGGCTGATCGGCTCGGGCCGCACCGAGATCGCCGAAGGCATTTGCGGATTGCGGCCGGTAATCGCCGGCGTGGTGCAGCTGCATGGAGAGCGGCTGCGGGCGCGTTCCTATGCGCAGACCGCGAAGGCGGGCGTCGTCTATCTGTCGGAAGACCGGAAAGGCTCCGGCATCTTTCTCGATCTTTCCATCGCCCAGAACATTGCCGTTCTCGATTTGAAATCGCTGACCGGACCGCTGGGACTGTTGAATTCCAAGGCCGAGGCCGATCGTGCCCGCGACCTGGTTCGGCGGCTGGGTGTGCGGACGGGTGGCATCGACATGCCGGTCTCGTCGTTGTCGGGCGGAAACCAGCAGAAGGTGGCGATTGCCAAGCAGCTGGCGGTCAATCCCAAGGTCATCCTGATGGACGAGCCGACCCGCGGCATCGATGTCGGCGCCAAATCGGAAATCCACCGGCTGCTGCGCGATCTCGCGCGCTCCGGCATCGGCATCGTCGTCATCTCGTCGGAACTGCCGGAGCTTCTCGGCCTGTGCGACCGGGTACTGGTCATCCACGAGGGCACCGTCGCAGGCGAGGTCGAGGGCGAGACGATGACGGAAGAAGCGATCATGCGGCTCGCCTCGGGTATCGGCGGTCACAACAATTCGAAGGCATCAGAGCATGCCGCTTAAGGAAAAAGCAGGGGCAGGAGACAGGGTCATGGCGGACACCACATTGGCAACGGCACATCAGGCGCGCGCGCCCGGCTGGAAACGGCTGGGGACGATGCGCGAGGCGGGACTGATCGCGATCATCCTGGCGCTCTGCATCGTCATGAGCTTTGCCTCGCCGCATTTTCTGACGCTCGGCAATTTCCGGGCGATGCTGATGTCGTTTTCGGTGGAAGGGATCGTTGTCGTCGGCATGACCATCCTGTTGATCGTTGGCGGCATCGACCTGTCGGTCGGCTCGGTCGTCTGCTTCTCGATGGTGCTGTCGGGTTCACTGTTCCTGATGGGGCTCGATCCGTGGAGCGCATCCCTGATCGGGATCATGGCCAGCGGCCTGATCGGCTGTGTCATGGGCTTCTTCGTCACGGTCGTCGGGCTCAACCACTTCATCACCTCGCTTGCGGCCATGGTGATCGTGCGTGGTATCTGCCTGATCATCACCAAGGGCACGCCGCTCTCGCTCTTCACCTTGCCGCCCTCGTTCAAGGCGGTCGGGCAGGGCACATTCTACGGCGTCCCCTATGTGATTCTGATTTTTGTCGCGGTCGTCGTGCTGTTCGATTTCCTGCTGCGCCGGGCAACCGCCTTCCGCAAGGTGTTCTACACCGGCAGCAACGAGAAGGCGGCGCTCTATTCCGGTATCAAGACCAACCAGGTGAAGTTCTGGGTGACGGTGCTCTGCGCCACGCTGTCCGGTGTTGCCGGGGTGATCTACATGTCCCGCTTCGGTGCCGCGACCCCGACCTTTGGTGTCGGCATGGAGCTCAACATCATCGCAGCCGCGGTGATCGGCGGTGCGTCGCTGAATGGCGGCTCCGGCACGATCCTCGGGGCAATTCTCGGCATTGCCCTTCTGTCGGTTGTAACAAGCTCGTTGATCTTGCTCGACGTGTCCGTCTATTGGCAAGACATGATCAAAGGCTGCATTCTGCTTGCTGCCGTCTCGATCGACCATTTCCTGCACAAGCGGAAGGCTGCCTGATATGCCGATAGCCAAACTCAAACCCGCAAATGCGCCGCGCGAGGAAATCGTCATCGCCCGGCAGATGCACCAGGCTCTGGTCCTCCATTTCCTCGAGGGACTGACACAGGCGCAGATTGCCGATCAGCTCGGCATCTCGCACGCCACCGTCAACCGCCTGATCAAGCGCGGCCGCCAGCTCGGCCTGGTCGAGATCAAGATCAAGTCGCCGGTCGAGCCGCTGGTCGATATGGAAGAACAGCTACGCGCGCTTGGCGGCATCGGCCGCGCCGTGGTGGTGCCGACAGTGTCCGACAATCCGCAGACAGCACTTCAGGCCGTCGGCGAAGCGGCAGCAAGGTTGTTGCTGGAAGAGATCACCGACGGCGATACGATCTGCATCACCGGCGGCAAAGGGGTGAGCGCCGTCGTCGCCGGTCTGCAGCCGCCGCGTCGGTTCAATGTCGAGGTCATTCCCGCAACCGGCTGCGTGCAGGGTAAACACTATACTGACGTCAACCATGTCTCGACCTTGATGGCCGACCGGCTTGGGGGGCGTTCCTACCAGATCCACGCGCCGCTCTTTGCCGACGATGCCGAGCAGCGCGCGATGCTGATCAACATGCGTTCCGTCGCAGACGTTTTCAAACGGGCGCGCGAGGCGAAGGTGGCGGTGGTCGGCATCGGCTCGATCCTGTCGGACGATTCGAGCTATTACGACCTGCATCCCTCCTCAAGCACCGACCGCGCCGCGATCGAGCGGTCCGGCGCCTCCTGCGAATTGCTGGCGCATCTGCTCGATGATCATGGCCAGGTCTGCGACTACAGCCTCAACCGTTCGCTGGTGTCGCTGACGCTGCCGGAATTCGCCTCGATCCCCACCAAGATCGGTGTGGCGAGCGGGCCGAACAAGGCAGGCCCGATCCTCAGCGTTCTCAGGGGCAATCATCTGGATACGCTGGTGACCGATGAGGCGACGGGGGCACGGGTGCTGGCACTGGCGAATGGCGAAGGAAAATGGGCATGAGCGGACAGCAACTGACACGTGAGATCGGCAAATCGGGCGTTTCCGCCTCGGCGGTCGGACTGGGCACCTGGGCGATCGGCGGCTGGATGTGGGGCGGGACCGACGAGGCCGAATCCATCGCCGCGATCCAGGCATCGCTCGATGCCGGCGTGACGCTGATCGACACGGCGCCGGCCTATGGGCTTGGACGTTCCGAGGAGATCGTCGGCAAGGCGTTGGTTGGGCGCCGCGACAAGGCTGTCATCGCCACCAAATGCGGCCTTGTCTGGCATACGCAGAAGGGCCGCCATTTCTTCGACCAGGACGGCAAGCCTGTCCACCGTTATCTCGGCCGTGATGCGATCCTGCATGAGGTCGAGGAAAGTCTGAGGCGGCTCGGAACCGACTATATCGACCTCTACATCACCCATTGGCAGGACCCGACGACCCCGATCGAGGAAACGATGCGGGCGCTGGAAGACCTGCGCTCATCGGGCAAGATCCGGGCGATCGGCGCAAGCAATGTCAGCCCCGACGACCTCGGTGCCTATATCGTTGCCGGTGGCCTCGATGCGATCCAAGAGCGGTTCAGCATGATCGACCGGGGGATCGAGGCGGAGCTTCTGCCGCTGAGCAAGGCCAACAGCATTGCGATGCTGAGCTACTCGTCGCTGGCGCTGGGATTGCTGTCCGGCACCGTCGGTCCGGACCGGGTGTTTTCCGGCGACGATCAGCGCAAGAGCAATCCGCGCTTTTCAGTCGGCAACCGCCAGAAGGCGACGGCGCTGGCCGACGCCATCCAACCGGTCGCCGAAAAACACGGCGCCAGCATCGCCCAGATCGTGATTGCCTGGACGCTGGCGCAGCCGGGCGTCACCTTTGCACTTTGCGGGGCGCGCAATCCGGCACAAGCGCTCGACAATGCACGGGCCGGGACCATCCGGCTGGATGCGGCCGATCTTGCGGCCATCGATACGGCCATTGCGGCGAAACTGACTGACATGGACAGGTAGCGGATCGCCATCATGAAACGGCAAGAAATATTGGACGGGCTCCGCCAGAGCCCGAAGGTCGACGTCTGTGTCATCGGCGGCGGCATCAACGGCATCAGCGTCTTTCGCGAGCTGTCGCTGCAGGGACTGAACGTGCTGCTCGTCGAGAAACACGACTATTGCTCCGGCGCCAGCTCGGCGCTGTCGCGCATGGTGCATGGCGGGCTTCGCTATCTTGAAAACGGCGAATTCAAGCTGGTGCAGGAATCCCTGGTCGAGCGCGACCGGCTGCTGCGCAACGCGCCGCATTACGTCGCGCCGCTGCCGACGACGGTGCCGGTGTTCGATATATTTTCCGGTCTCGGCAATGGCATCGTCCGCTTTCTCGGCCTCAGCCGCCGCCCGAGCCGGCGTGGCGCCGTCGCCATCAAGGCGGGCCTGAGCATCTATGATTTCCTGACGCGCAAGCGGGCGCTGATGCCGCGCCACCAGTTTCGCGGCCGGCGCAGAACGCTTGCCAAGTGGCCGGCGCTCAATCCCGACATCAAGAGTTCGGCCACCTATTTCGACGCCTGGGTCAGTCACCCGGAGCGGCTGGGCATCGAGCTTCTGCAGGACGGTCTTTCAGCAAAGTTCGGGGCAATGGCGCTGAACTATGCGGAACTGCGGCGGACAGAGGATGGTCAGTACCGCGTCGAAGACCAGATCGGCGGCGCATCCGTTGCCGTCGAACCGGCGCTGATCATCAACGCCACCGGCGGCTGGATCGACATCGCCAATCAGACCCTGCTTTCGCCAGACGCCCGGCCGTCACCACTGATGGGCGGCACCAAGGGCTCGCATCTGATCATCGACAATGCCGACCTGCGCGACGCACTTGCCGATCACATGATTTACTACGAGAACGAGGACGGCCGGATCTGCATCCTCTTTCCCTATCTCGGCAAGGTTCTGGTCGGTTCCACCGATATCCGCGTCGATGATCCGGAAAAGGTGCGCTGCGAGGCGGACGAGCGGGATTATATCCTGCAGTCGCTCGCCTTCGTGCTGCCAGGCATCGCCATCCGGCCGGAGCAAATCGTTTTCCAGTTTTCCGGCGTGCGGCCGCTGCCGGCCAGCACCGACAGTTTTACAGGGCGCATTCCGCGCGATCATTTCTGCACGGTCGTAGAGCCGAAGGATGGTGGTCCACCGGTTCTGTGCATGATCGGCGGCAAGTGGACGACATTCCGGTCCTTCGGGGAACTGGCGGCCGACATGGCTTTGGAACGGCTAGGCAGGCAGCGCCGTGTTGCGACAACCGATCGGCCGATCGGCGGCGGGCAGGCATTTCCTGCCAACGCGCCTGTCTGGCTTGCGCAGGCGGCGGCCAGCAAAGGCCTTTCCATCCGGCGCATGGCTGAGCTGTTTGCCCGATATGGCACGAATGCCGAGGCGGTTGCCGGTTTCATCGCGGCGAGCCCCGATGCCGTGTTGCCGCACGCCGGCTACTCGGTGCGCGAATTGCTGTTCCTGATCCGCTGTGAAGCGGCGGAGCATCTCGACGACCTGCTTTTGCGGCGCACGACGCTGGCCGTTTCGGGCGAGCTTTCGCTCGACATGATGGATGCCGTACTCGACCTGCTGGCGCAGGAAAAGCGTTGGACGCTCACGCATCGCGCCCGTGAGCGCGACCGTTTTCTCACCCTTCTCAACGAACGCCACGGCGTCGACGAAGACATGCTTTCGGCAAGGGACGAACCAAGGAGCATAGAATGCGACACAACAGCAAAGTCCGGATGAACCGGCTGTTCGGCGGCGGCCGCTGCCTCGACGTGGCGATCGATCACGGCGTCTGCAACGAACCGTCCTTCCTCAACGGGCTGGAGGATATTCAGGCCGTCGTCAAGGCCCTGGTTTCTGCCGGGCCGGATGCGATCCAGATGAATTACGGCCAGGCGGACCTGCTGCAGGACGCGCCCGGCAAGCACAAGCCGGCGCTGGTCATGCGCATCGACATGGGCAATCCCTATAACCGGATCCGCCACCGCGACATGTGGGCGGTGCTGCAGAACGAGGCCGAACCGTTGGTCGGCGCGATCGAAATGGATGCAGCCTGCGTCGTTGTCAACCTATTCATGCTGCCGGACGAGCCGGACCTGTTCCGCCAATGCGTTGAGAACATTTCCCGCGTGCGGGCCGATTGCGACAAGTATGGCATGCCGCTGATGATCGAGCCGCTGGTGATGCAGCCGGTCACCGAAAAGGGCGGTTACATGGTCGATGGCGATGCCGACAAGATCGTTACCTTGACGCGGCTCGCCCGCGAGATGGGGGCGGATATCGTCAAGGCGGATCCGACCACCAATGCCGAGGATTTCCACAGAGTGGTGGAAGCAGCCCGTTGCCCGGTTCTGGTGCGCGGCGGCGGCAAGGAAGATCTTCGTGCCGTCTTCGACAAATCCGCAGCATTGATGCGACAGGGCGCAATGGGCATGGTTTATGGGCGCAACATCTATCAGCACACCAATCCGAGTGCCGTGGTGCGCGGGCTGATGGCGATCGTGCACGAGGATGCGAGCGGCGAACAGGCCTTTGCGCTCTACCAGCAGGGCTGAGTAGCGATTTCAAACCTTGGGAGGGGTTCTGCATGGGAAACTATCTTTTGGGGCTCGACGCCGGAAACACCGTCATCAAGGCGGTAATTTTCGACCGGGTGGGCAACGAGATCGCGGCTGCGTCGGAAGAGGGACAAAGCCGCATGCCGAGCCCGGGGCATGTCGAGCGGGGGCTGGACGAACTCTGGACGAATGCACGAGAAGTCATCCGCGCCTGCATCGAAAAGGCAAGGATCAAGCCGGAGGAAATCGCCGCGATCGGTTGCGCCGGGCATGGCAACGGTCTCTATGCGCTTGATCGCGACGGCGCTCCGCTCATCGGCATCCAGTCGCTGGACACGCGGGCGGCCGGGCTGGTCGATGAATGGCGAGAAGCCGGCATTGGTGACCGGACCTATCCGATTGCCCGCCAGCGCCCGTGGCCATCCCAGACGCCGACATTGCTTGCCTGGCTGAGGCGTCACCGGCCGGACCTGTTCAACCGCATCGGTACGGTGTTCTTCTCCAAGGATTTCGTCGTCAACCGCCTGACCGGCCGCCGCGTCAGCGAGGTGTCCGACATGTCGGGGGCGGGTCTGCTCGATCTTGCCGCGCGCCGCTACGACAAGGCGCTGATGGAAGCCTATGGGCTGGGCGATTGCATGGATCTGTTGCCGCCGCTCATCGAAAGCGCCGACATTGCCGGGAGGGTAACGGACGAGGTGGCGACGCAAACCGGGCTCGCCGCCGGTACGCCTGTGGTCGGCGGGCTGTTCGATGTCGTCGCTTCGGCGCTCGGCTCGGGCGTTTCGCGCACCGGCAGCGCCTCGATCATTGCCGGCACCTGGAGCATCAATCAGGTCGTTATCGACAGTCCCGACCTCGAGGGGCCGGTCTTCATGTCCTCGACCTTCGATCGCAGCCGCTACATGGCGATGGAAAACAGCGCCACCTCGGCTGCCAATCTCGAATGGCTGGTGCGGGAGTTCTTCGAAGGTGAGCATGCGGAAGGCGCTTCGCCCTTCGATGCCTGCTGCGCACTGGCCGGGGCGATCGAGCCCGCGGCAGACGACCCGCTCTACCATCCCTATCTCTATGGCGCCCAGCAGGACGGCCACGCACGCGCCGGCTTCTACGGCATTGCCGGCTGGCACACCAAGGGGCATCTCGTTCGCGCGCTTCTCGAAGGCGTCGCCTTCGGTCATCGCCAGCACATCGAGACGATCCGAAAGGCCGGCGCGGTGTTCAACGAGGCCGTGCTCTCCGGCGGCGGCTCGCGCAGCCTGATCTGGCCGCAGATCTTTGCCGATGTGCTCGCCGTACCCGTCACCGTTGCCCGCTCGCGTGAAACCGGTGCCCTGGGAGCGGCGATCGCGGCCGGAACCGGCGTCGGCGTCTTTGCGGACTTCGGCGCTGGTGCTGCGGTCATGGTCCGGACCGAGCGGCATTATCGCCCGGATGTCTCGCTTGAGGCGCATTACGCGCGCCGCTACGCTCTCTATCAGGATATCGCCGAAGCGATGGCACCGCTCTGGCGGCGTCTGACGGCGGTCCCGCCGGCGGTAGCGGGAGGGGCGGCGTGACGATGCGTGTGAATGATGCGGCCATTGATGCGGGAAGCTACGACTTCATCATCGTCGGCGCGGGATCGGCGGGATGCGTTCTGGCCAACCGGCTGTCGGCCGATCCGAAAACCCGCGTCCTGCTGCTCGAAGCCGGCGGCAGCGACCGGTATCATTGGGTGCATGTGCCGATCGGCTATCTCTACTGCATGGGCAATCCACGCACCGATTGGATGATGAGGACGGCCGCGGAAGCCGGACTGAACGGTCGGTCATTGCCCTATCCGCGTGGAAAACTGCTGGGCGGCTGCTCGTCGATCAACGGCATGATCTATATGCGCGGCCAGGCGGCCGATTACGACGGCTGGCGACAGGCGGGTAATTCCGGCTGGGGCTGGGACGACGTGCTGCCCTATTTCCTGAAATCCGAGGACAACTATCGTGGCAAGTCGCGGATGCACGGGGCAGGCGGCGAATGGCGGGTGGAAAAGCAACGGCTTTCCTGGCCGATCCTCGATGCCTTTCGCGATGCGGCCGAGGAACTCGGTATCCCGAAGACCGACGATTTCAACGATGGCGACAATGAGGGCTCGGGCTATTTCGAGGTCAACCAGCGCGGCGGCCTGCGCTGGAATACGACCAAGGCCTTTCTGCGCCCGGCGATGAAGCGGCCCAATCTTCGTGTGCTGACCAGCGCCGAAACCGAGCGGCTGGAATTTGACGGCAGGATGGTGGCCGGGGTGCGGTTCCGGTTGAACGGGCAGAACCATCTGGCTCGCGCCGGTCGCGAGGTCATCCTGTCCGCCGGTGCGATCAATTCGCCGAAAATCCTGGAGCTTTCCGGGGTCGGTCGCTCGGATGTGTTGTCCGCTGCCGGACTGGACGTCGCCCATGAACTTCCCGGTGTCGGCGAAAACCTGCAGGACCATCTGCAAATCCGGACGGTCTTCCGCATCGAGGGCGCAAAGACGCTGAACCAGCTCTATCACAACCTGTTCACCCGGGCGGGCATGGGGCTTGAATATATGCTGCGCCGGTCCGGGCCGCTGTCTATGGCGCCGAGCCAGCTCGGTATCTTTGCCAAGAGCGATCCGGCTGTTGCGACCGCCGATCTCGAATATCACGTGCAGCCCTTGAGCACCGACCGGCTCGGCGAGCCGCTGCACAAATATCCCGCCGTCACCGTTTCCGTCTGCAATCTGCGGCCGGAGAGCCGGGGGACCGTGCATGTTGGTGGCCCGGACTTTTCCGTGGCGCCGGAAATCCGCCCGAATTATCTTTCGACCGTCGGCGACCGGATTGTTGCGGCGAAATCGATCCGGCACGCCCGCCGGCTCATGGAGGCCGGTGCGATCGCCAAGTACCGGCCGCAGGAGATGCTGCCGGGCATGGAATACCGGACTGACGAGGAACTGATCCGTCGCGTCGGCGATATCGCCACAACGATCTTCCATCCGGTCGGTACCTGCAAGATGGGCAGCGACACGATGGCGGTTGTCGATCCGCAATTGCGGGTGCATGGGCTGGCGAAACTGCGGGTAGTCGATGCCTCGATCATGCCGACGATTGTGTCGGGCAACACCAACTCGCCGGTGATCATGATTGCCGAGAAGGCCGCGGAGAGCATTCTATCAGGGGTGTGATGAGATTAGCGCCTCGCATTGTCTAAAGCGAATGCCTGACCATCCTTTGTCAGAGAGAAAATGCTCTGGTTGCCGCCCCTGCGCTGGCATGGGCGTCGTCACATCATATTCGGGATTTCCAAGGCGCGGGCGTTAAACAACACGTCCTCTATCGCCGGCGTTTCGGCTTAAAGCATGTCAGTGTGCAGCGGTTTTGCGACAACGACATGCGTAACACAGCGCGAAGATCGCGACGCGCTTTAGAGTACGAAGGCATTCGCGCCCGCGACTCGTGAGGATGAGCCCAACCCGCTCAACGCAAGCTGGGCCACCTTCCATTTCGATCAGAGGGTCGAGACGTTCTCAGCCTTCGATTTTCCGGTCTTGCGATCCTGTCCAACTTCGAAGCTGACCTTGTCGCCTTCGCGGAGCGATCCGCCGCTCTGCAGCGCAGACACGTGAACAAAAACGTCCTGGCCGCCACCCTCAGGGGTGATGAAGCCGAAGCCCTTGTCGTCATTGAAGAATTTAACGGTACCTGTCGGCATGAGATAACTATTTCCTTGTATCGTTCGACGATTTGCGAAGGCGAAACTATAGCTTCGGGGCTTCTCTATCAACCCTTTAGCACGCCAACGGCTCTTTGACCGCAAAAAGATATCAACTCCGGCGAAGCTCAATGCGGCTCGTAACAACCGATCGACCTGTCGCGGGGTCGGTATCGATGGTTGTGAGACGCATGCCCGATGCCCCGGTTTTTTCGATCGTCATCTGCGCACGTCGATCGCCATTCACTTCTTTCGCCCATTTGATCGCCAGCCTTATGGCATTACCAGCGCGTTTTCCGCCAAGACCGGCGGTACCGCTGCCCGCGCCCACATAGGAGCCGGTGTAGCTGTCACCGCTGGCCTTGAGGTTAGCGCTGATGACACGGGAAAAAACGACGAGACTGGTGCAGCGCCCATTGAGTGCAAGGGAGCTTGCATTCGCGTCCGACTTGAACCGGCAAGTGACTTTCATGGTGGGTGCATTTGTCCGCACTTTCACCGTACCCTTACCGCTCCAATTTCCCGCCAGTGTTTTGAGGAAGGCGGATTCGTCGGCGTGGGCAGCGCCGGCCATGAGCATTGACGCCGTCGCAGTGGCGATGGCGCAGGCAAGGATCTTCATCATCTGAGTAACTTTCGGGCCGCTTAACATCCGCATCATAACGCTCGGCTGATCGAGGAGAGGGGTGTCATATAACCGCTCGGCGATCATTTCGTTCCGTATGGGAGGCATCGATTGGGCTCGCAGCAACCACTATCTCGCGAAAAGACCTTCGCCGGGGCCTTCGCGGGCTCGTCCGCACGGCAGCCTGAAATCAAAAACACCCCCAGTCGCCTCGGCCTCAAACCGAGACAACCTCCTGAAAGCTCACATCTAGAGCGCCCAGTCCTCCCCATTTTTGACTTCGGCAGCTTTATCCTCGCGGCAAATCGTTTCCAGCGCCAATGAGGCACGACTGGAGTGCCTTTGCTTATGCCGCAGGATTGCAAATTGACGGGACGGTAGAGGAAAGCGCACCTTCACCAGCAGACCTTGCGTCAAGAGCGGCGCGGCCACGGCACCTGAGACGACCGTTGCGCAGAGGCCTTCTCTTGCTGCCGATATGACCGCCTCGTTCGACGGCAGCTCAAGCGCGACAGCCAGATCTCCGGGAGCTATGCCGAGATTGGAAATCGCCGCCTCGAAAGCCGACCGGGTTCCGGACCCTTTTTCTCGCATGACCCATTTCGTGCCTGAAACCAGGTCCGTCGGTGCAATTGGTTTGCCACGCGCCCAGGGATGGCGCGGACCGACGACGACAAGGAGTTCGTCCTCGGCAAGCGGCTGAACATCCAGCGCCGGCTCATCAACGCTGCCTTCGACGAACCCGACTTCGGCCAATCCATCGAGAACCGCTTTTGCCGCCGTGGTCGTGTTGCCGATCATCAGCTTCAGGTCGATGCCCGGATAGCGGATCTTGAAGCGCATCAGCATCGCCGGCAGCCAATAACTTGCGATCGTCTGGCTTGCAAAAACCACCAGTTCACCCTTTTGCAGGCCGCCGAGATCGGACAAGACCAGCGCTGCGGCTTTTGCGCGCGCGAGTGTGGCTCTTGCCTCCCCCAGAAACACCCGCCCCTCATATGTCAGCTCTATGCGGCGTCCGACACGGTGAAAGAGCTCGACGCCATAGGAGGCCTCGAGATTGCGGATGGCCGAACTGACGGCCGATGGCGTGAGGCCGATTGCCGCGGCGGCGTTGGTCAGGTGCTCGCGTTCCGCAACCGCGACGAAAATGGAGAGCTGTTCGAAGGTCATGATGCAATCGTTCGATTTTATCGAATGAACTATATTAAACTATTCAATGGAAGTCGACAATTGAGTGTGGGACAGTACAGTCCTTCTGCAAGGTCTTGCCGATGCTCGTTTCCGTCTCACGTTCCCCGTCGCTTCCTGCCGTCCTGCCGGGGCTCGTCCTTTGTGCGGCAGTCACGCTCCTTGCGCAGCTGGTTGAGCAGTTGCAACTGATGATTTTCGGCGCGCACTGGATCGAGAGCTTCGTGCTGGCCATTCTGATCGGTATTGCCGTGCGCTCCTCGGTCCGTCTGCCGCAGACTTTTAGTCCTGGCATTCACTTCGCCGCCAAGACGCTTCTCGAGATTGCCGTCGTGTTGCTGGGCGCCTCGCTCAGCACGGCCGCCATCCGGCAGGCCGGATTGCCGCTTGTCGGCGGAATTGCCGTTCTGGTTGCTCTGTCCTTGGCCGGCAGCTTTGTTATCGGGCGGCTCTTCGGGCTGTCGACCAGCCTGGCGACCTTGGTTGCTTGCGGCAACTCGATCTGCGGCAATTCTGCGATTGCCGCGGCAGCGCCGGTGATCGGCGCCAAACCGGAAGATATCGCCGCCTCGATAGCCTTTACCGCGCTGCTCGGCGTTGGTGCGGTACTGACGCTACCGCTTCTGCATCTGCTGCTGGGTCTTAGCGCTGTACAGTACGGCGTTTTCGCAGGACTGACAGCCTATGCCGTCCCGCAGGTCTTGGCGGCCACGGCCTCCGCCGGAGCCGTCAGCACCCAGGTGGGCACGCTCGTCAAGCTGATCCGCGTGATGATGCTCGGGCCTGTCATTCTTGTGCTCGGTGCGGTTCATGGTCGCCGTCCCGGCGGCTTCGCAGTCAATCTCCGCCATGTTCTGCCATGGTTCATCCTCGGTTTTGCAGCCATGGCGACGCTTCGCTCCTTTGACGCGATCCCGGCGCCGCTGCTGACCGGGATGTCGGCTGTCTCCGCCGCTTTCACCGTCACCGCCATGGCCGCGTTAGGCCTCTCCGTCGATGTCAGGTCCATCGCCCATACCGGCGGCCGGGTCCTTGCAGCGGCGGCGCTGTCGCTGCTGGCTCTGGCGGCTCTTGGGCTATGTCTGATTGGGCTGCTTCACATCGGCTGATCGAAGTGATTGCCCAAAATACCGGCAAAGATTCCGGTTGCCTTCCAAACGATCGGCGGCTAGCCTGTATATACAGGTCGAGTGAAAGCAAAGATCGTCATGCGGGTCATCTCTTCACAGCAAGCTGCGGATCTCCTCGAAGACGGGATGACTGTGGCTGCTTCGGGTTTTGGAGGATGCTGCCATCCCGAAGCCATCACGGCTGCGGTCGAGGAGCGTTTCCTTGCCTCCGGAAAACCCCGCAATCTGACGCTCCTGTTTGCTGCCAGCACCGGCGATCGTCAGACGCGCGGCATGGGGCATTTTGGCTATGAAGGCCTCGTCGCCTGCGTGATCGCCGGGGGATGGCGGGGAACGCCGCGCCTTGGCAGGCTGGCGATCGAGGAAAAGATCGAAGCGCATTGCTGGCCGCAAGGCGTCATCGCCCAGCTCTATCGAGCGATTGCCGCCGGTCAGCCCGGGGTGGTCACTCATATCGGGCTCGGCTCTTTCATGGATCCGCTGCATGGCGGCGGCCGCATGAATGCGACGACGCCGCGTGCGCTTGTCGAGCGTGTGTCGTTGCGCGGCAAGGAATGGCTGCTTTATCCCTCCATGCCGCTCGACTGCGTGCTTTTGCGCGGAACGACGGCCGACGAAGACGGCAACATCACCCTCGAGGACGAGGCCTTCCCGCTCGACGTGCTCGCCATGGCGCAGGCAGGCCGAAATTCCGGCGGTATCGTCATCGTCCAGGTCAAGCGGATTGCCGAGCGCGGCTCGCTACCGCCGGGCGATGTTCGCATCCCGGCGGCGCTAGTCGATTATGTCGTCGTCTGCGATGATCCGGCTCAGCACGGCGTCAGTTTCGCCGAGACGGACAATATCGCCTATACCGGGCGCGTCCGGATGGCGGTGAGCCGCCTGCAGCCGGCACCGCTGTCGGCCGATAAGATTATTCAGCGCCGTGCCTTCCTGGAGCTGGCGCCGCTCAATCGTCCGACGATCAACCTCGGCATCGGCATTGCGGCCGGGATCGGCCGTATCGCTAGCGAAGAGGGATTCGACGATTATACGGTGACGATCGAATCCGGCGTCATCGGCGGCGTGCCGGCCGAGGAGCTGTCCTTTGGCGCCGCCGTCAATCCGACCGCCATCGTCCCACAGGCTTCGCAGTTCGATTTTTACGACGGCGGCGGCCTCGATATCGCCTTTCTCGGCATGGCCGAGGTGGATCGGCATGGGGCGGTCAATGTCAGCCGCTTCAACAATTCCATCGTCGGGGTCGGCGGCTTCACCAATATTTCGCAGACGGCGGGGCGTGTCGTCTATCTCGGTGCATTTTCGGCCGGCGGCGCGGAAATTGTGGTTGCCGACGGCAGGCTTGACATCATCCGGGACGGCAGAGTTTGCAAGATCGTCGATCATGTCGACCAGATCAGTTCGAGCCCCGCCTTTGCGCCGGAGGGGCAATCACAGCTCGTCGTTACCGAGCGGGCTGTCTTTCGGGTGATCGACGGATGCTTGACGCTGATTGAGTTTGCCCCCGGCATCGATCTTGCCGCCCATGTTCTCGACCGCCTGCCGAAGGGCGTCGCAGTGTCGGACCAGTTGAAGCAGATGGATGCGCGCCTGTTTTCGACCCACGCCATGAAGGACTTTGCCCCATGAAAATCGAGGGAGCCGTCATCATCGTCACGGGCTCGGCAACGGGCGTCGGGGCCGCATGCGTGAAGCAGTTCGCCGAGGGTGGTGCCCGCGTGGTCATCAACTACAGCCGCAGCAAGAAAGAGGCCGATGAGACCGGCGATATCTGCCGCAGCCTGGGCGCGGACGTCGAGATCGTCCAGGCCGATGTTGCCGATGACGCAGCTTGCCGCCGAATGGTCGCGACTGCCGTCAATCGATGGGGGCGGCTCGACGCCTTGGTGAACAATGCTGCAATGACGGTCAAATCCGATCCTTTCGATCTGGAGACGCTGTCGGCCGAAGATTTCCAGAGTGTTTTCGGTGTCAACGTCATCGGCGCCTATCAGATGTGCCGGGCGGCGGTGCCTGCCATGCGTGACAGCGGCGGCGGTGCGATCGTCAATGTCTCATCCAATGTTGCCTTTACCGGCGGCGGCAGCTCGCTTGCCTATACGGCATCCAAGGGCGCGCTGAATGCGCTGACCTTGGCCTTGGCGCGCACCTGCGGCCCCGATATCCGCGTGAACGCGGTTTGCCCCGGCATCATCGATACGCGCTGGATGCGCGACACGCTCGGGCCGGATGCCTATGGAGCCATTGCCAAGCGATTTTCGGAAACCGCGCCGCTCGGCCGGGTCGCCACCCCGGAAGACGTTGCCGGCGCCATTGTCTGGCTTGTTCAGGGGGCTGACTTCGTCACCGGTGAATTGCTTTCCGTCGATGGCGGCATTCGCCTGTCCGGTGGCGTTCGCAAACCCGTGGTATCCGGCGGAGCCGCATCGTGACGCTGTCGGCCCAATCCATCCTCGACTTCCCGGTGCCGCAAGCAACGCATGTGGTCACCGCAAGGGATGCCATCCTCTACGCCCTGTCGGTTGGCTACGGCACCAACCCGCTCGACGAAAACGCGTTGAACTACGTCTATGAACGCGATCTCGTGACCGCGCCGACCCTTGCCAATATCGTGGCGCATCCGGGGCCATGGATGAAGGACACAGGCGTCGACTGGGCGCGTCTGGTGCATTCCGAACATCGCCTGACGATCCATCGGCCGGTCCCCCTCGATGTGCCGCTCATCTCCCGCTCGCGCGTCCTGTCGGTGGTCGACCGCGGCGTTGAGAAAGGAATGTTCGTCAGCTTCGAGCGCTTGATCGCAACCGTGGACGGTGATGAGCCGATCGCGACCATCGTTCAGACCAATGCGTGCCGCGGCGACGGTGGATGCGGCTCGGCGGGATCTGCGCCCGAACCGTTGCCGATAGTCCCGGACAGAGAGCCGGACCTTGAATTCAATATCGACATCCCTGATAACGCCGCACTGCTCTATCGCCTGAACGGCGATCTCAATCCGCTGCATGTCGATCCGCAGGCAGCCGGCAGGAGCGGCTTTGACCGGCCGATCCTGCATGGGCTCTGCAGCTTCGGTTATGCGGGCAACGCCATTGTCGCTGCCATCGATCCAAGCATGACCGTCGGCTTGAGCGCGATCGCGGCGCGTTTCAGCGCGCCGATCTTTCCCGGCGAAACGATCACCGTGCAGATGTGGCGGAACGATGCCGAGATCCGCTTCCGCGGCCTCGTTGCTTCTCGCGGCGCGACCATCCTCGACAATGGCATGGCGAGGTTGTCATGACGAAAGCGGTCAAACCGGCCGCCGGCGAGGCGCGCCATTATATCAGGATCAAGGAGCAGATCCTGGCCGAGATCGCCGAGGGCAAGCTGCGGCCGGGAGACCGGGTATCCTCCGAAAGCGAATTGGTGGCGGCATTCGGCGTCAGCCGCATGACGGCGAACCGGGCGCTGCGGGAATTGATGTTCGAAGGTGTCCTCAAGCGATCCGCCGGGATCGGAACCTTCGTGTCGCCAAAACACCTCGATGTGGATCTGCTTCAAATCCGCAACATAGCCGACGAAATACTGGAGCGCGGTCACACGCATCAGGCGGCGGTCGTCAAGGCCGGCTTGATGCAGGCCGATGCCAACGTCGCTGACGCGCTCGAACTGACCCTCGGCGCTGAGGTGATGCATTCGCTGATCGTGCACATGGAAAACGACCAGCCCATTCAGGTCGAGGAGCGCTACGTCAATCCGCTGGTCGCGCCCGACTATCTATCGACCGATTTTCACAGCATGACGCCAAACGAATATCTGACGAAGGTGGCGCCGATAACGGCGTTCGAACATATCGTCCAGGCCGTCAAACCGGACACGGCGATCCGCAAATATCTAGGCCTGAAGAACGATCATCCTTGTTTGCGCGTCTTTCGACGGACCTGGTCGGGCGAGGCCGTCGTCACATGTGCGCTGTTATACTATCCCGGCGCGCAATATCGGCTGGAAGCACGATCCACCAAGGGTCCCTCCAAACCCGTCGCCATTCTCGGAGAGAAACAGTGAGCGCCACCAATTCTCCATCGATCATCTTCAGCTCGGCGCCGCCCACGATCGAGGACATCGCAGCAATTGCCCGTCGTCACGCCAGGATCGAGATCTCCGCCGAGGTCGATGCCCGGATTGTGGCCGCGCGCGCCGTCGTCGATCGCTATACGGAAAAGGATCTGCCGGTCTATGGCTTGACGACGGGACTTGGGGCAGGGGTCGATACACGACTTGCGACGGAAGATCTGGTGGCGTTCCAGATGCGTGTGCCGCAAGCCCGCGCGGTCGGCGTCGGAGAACCGCTTGCCCGGGAATCCGTGCGGGCGATGATGGCCGTCAGGGCCGCCGGCATGGCGGCGGGCGGTTCCGGCGTTTCGCTGAAAGTCTTCCAGGGTCTGATTGCCGCCATCAATGCAGGTATTCATCCTGTCGTCCCATCATTGGGCTCGATCGGTGCGGCGGATTTGGCTCCGCTTGCCCATATGACCCGCGGCCTTCTCGGCTTCGGCGACATCGAGCTTGACGGCGAAGTGCTGCCGGCCGCCGTCGCCCTTGAAAGGGCCGGCTTGAAGCCCCTCGAATTCGCGCCAAAGGACGGGCATGCGCTTGTTGTGGCCAACAGCCTCTCCATCGGCCTCGCCTGCTTGACGCTTGTAGATATCGAGCGGCTGTTCGATTGGTCCCTGAAGGCGATTGCCGTTAATTTCGAAGCATTCCGGGCTAATGTCAGTGCCTTCGACGACCGCGCTCTGGCTGCAAGACCGGCCTTTGGGCAGCGCCGCGTCGCGGCTCAACTGATGGAGCTTCTTTCGGGCAGCTCCTTGCTTGCCGCCGATGCAGCAAGGCGTCTCCAGGATCCTTTGAGCTACCGCTGCACACCGCAGGTCTGGGGCGCGTTGAGGCATGCGATCGATGAGGCAAGGCAGGCGACTGAGATTGAGCTCGTCAGTTCCAGCGACAATCCTGTTGTGATCGCATCCGAAGGCGTCATTCTTTCACACGGCAATTTTGACATGACCGCGTTTGTGCTCGCCTGGGAAAGGCTGGGGCAGGCGATGGCACATTGTGCGGCAGGCACCGCCTATCGGATCATGAAGATCATGTCGCCTGCTATGTCCGACCTGCCACGCTTTCTGACCCCGATGGGCCAGAGCCGTACCGGTTTTGCGACCGTGCAAAAGACCGTCTCTGCCATGGAGGCCGAAATCCGCCATCTGGCCATGCCGGTTTCGCTTTCGCCCATTCCTGTCGCCGATGGCGTCGAAGACCAGGCATCGATGGCTCCGAGTGTTTTGGCAAAGGCGCAGGCGATCGTCGAGCGCCTGCGCTATCTGGTCGCCATCGAACTGATCGCATCGGTACAGGCCGTCGAACTCAGAGGCGTCTCGGGCGAATTGGGCAAGGGATCGGCGCAAGCCTATGCTTTCGTGCGCACCCACGTCCCGGCGCTTGAAGAGGATCGCGCGCAAGGGCCGGATTTTGCGACGATTGCCGCATTGATCGGGCTCGGCCCGCAATAAGCCGGTTCGCCACTGCCCCGGCAAGAAGGGCAGGGCGCCGACCGGTCATGCCGACGGTTATTCCGGGGAATGCCGTCGGTTCGTTCATTGAAAAGTCAACAAGAGGGAATGACTATGAAAAATTGGACAAAAGGCATCTTTGCAGCCGGCATCATGGCAGCCGCCATGTTCCAGTCTGCATCCGCAGAGACCATCAAGGTCGGCAGCAAGAATTTCACCGAGCAGTTCATCCTCGCCGAAATGTATGCCGCCGTTCTGGAAAATGCCGGCTTGACCGTCGAGCGCAAGATCAACCTCGGTGGCACGCTGATTGCGCACCAGGCATTGGTGGCGGGTGAGATCGATCTCTATCCGGAATATACCGGCACGGCGCTGGCGTCCGTCGTCAAGGGCGAGATGTCGACCGATGCCGACAAGGTCTACACCCAGGTCAAGGACTTCTATGCCAAGCAGTTCAACCTCACATGGCTGAAGCCGAGCGGCATCAACAACGGCTATGTCATCGTTGTCCGCCAGGAAACGGCGCAGGCCAATAATCTGAAGACGCTGTCGGACCTCGCCAAGGTTTCCAAGACCCTGGTCTTCGGCGGCGGCGCTGAATTTCCCGACCGCGCCGATGGCTTGCCCGGCCTTAAGCGTGTCTATGACGCCGAGTTCAAGGAGTTCAAGCAGTTTGCCAAGCTTGGCCTTCGTTATGACGCGCTGGAACAAAAGGACATCGACGTCGCCAATGGCGCCGCGACCGACTGGCAGATCGGCTCGAAGAACCTCGTGCCGCTGGCAGACGACAAGGGTCTGTTTCCGCCCTACTACGTGGCCCCTGTTGTCCGCCAGGACGTGCTGAAGGCCAATCCGAAGGTTGCCGAACTGCTGGAAGCGGTCGGCTCCCATCTCGACAATGAGAAGATGCGTGTCCTCAATGCCAAGGTCGAGACCGATCACGAGGAAGCCAAGGACGTGGCGGTCGAGTTCCTCAAGGAAAACGGCCTGCTGCCGAAATGATTGTCACGCCCGCGGCCGGATATCGATCTGGCCGCGACCTGGCGTGGCGATCTTCTTACGGTGTTTGTTCGAAAATCCGTCCGCTCAGCAGCCGGACAGGAATGCGGAGAAGTGGGAAATGCAGGAAATCTGGATCGATTATCTCAATGCCCTCGATGCCAAGGCACTGGCGCTGACGAATGACGAGATTCTCGATGCGGTGTCGAAAGCGCTGGATGCGCAGGGCAGGGGCGAAACCGTCATCGAGCCGCGTGTTCATCTTGTGCCGGAGAGCTCCGACAAAGGCCATTTCAACGTGCTTCGCGGCTATGTCAAAGCGCTGAATTATGCCGGCGTCAAAGTCGTCGGTGACTTCGTCGACAACTACAAGGTCGATCTGCCCTCGGAGCTTGCGGTCCTCAACCTGTTCGATCCGAACACCGGCGTACCGAAGGCCATCATCGACGCGACTGCCATCACCGACATGCGCACCGGCGCCGTGACTGCTCTTGGCGCAAAATATCTCGCCCGCAAGGACAGCAAGGTGCTCGGCCATATCGGTGCCCGCGGAACCTCTTACTGGAATGTCCGGCTTCTCGACCATCTCTTCGACTTCGAGGAAATCCGCGTGCATTCGCGCCGGCCGGAAAGTCGTGATGCCTTCGCCAAGCGTCTTGAGGCGGATCTCGGTAAGAAGATCGTCGTCACCGACAATTGGGAGGATTGCCTCAAGGGTGCCGACATCATGGTCGAGGCCAGCCGCCTGCCGGAACCGGCGCCGCTGTTCAAGACTGAATGGGTGAAGAAGGGTGCCTTCGTCGTGCCCTATGGCACGATGAGCGCGCTCGAATTCGATCTCACCGACATCATGGACAAGGTCGTCGTCGATGATTGGGGACAATGCGGCCCTGGCAAGCCTTTCGGAGCGCTTCGCCGTCACGTCGACGAGGGCAAGGTGACGGCCGAGAACTTGCATGCCGAAATCGGCCAGATCGTCTGCGGCAGGAAATCCGGCCGCGAGAGCGACGAGGAAACGATCCTGTTCTGGCATCGCGGCCTCAGCACGACCGACGTGGCGCTCGGCGCCGCCATGGTCGACAAGGCAAGAGAGATGAACATCGGCCAGCGGCTGCGGTTCGCATAATTGCCATGGTGATGTCCAAGCCGATCGCCTGTTCGAGAATGTATAATCTCAGTCCGCGCATTCGCGGCCTGTGGGATGCGCTGTTTGCGCAGGTCAGCCTGCGGTCCGGCATTGAACTCGAGATCATCGCTCATGCAGCACCGGCACCGCTGTCGGAATTGTGGGCGAGGCCGGACATGGGCGCGGTCTTCATGTGCGGCTATCCGTTTTCACGCATGCCCGAGGCTGCGCGACCGGCGGTGCTTACCGCACCCGTCTCGAGCGAGGCATGGTCTTTGGACCAGCCGCTCTATGCCAGCCACATTCTCGTCGCCTCCACCGGACCGGTGAATGCTGTGGCGGATCTCGCACCGGTACGCTGGGGCTGGACCGTGCGCGATTCCCAGTCGGGCTACCACGCGGCGCGTTCCTTTCTTGCCGACCGGTTTGCCGGGAAAATGAAGCAGAGCATGACGGTCGGACCGCTGCTCAACCCGTCAGGTATCGTCGCCGCCCTCAAGGACGGCAGGATCGATGCGGGCGCGATCGACGCTTACGCCTTCCAATTATTGTCGATGCACGAACCCGACGCGATCGATGGTCTTCGTATTCTGGCGACGACCGATCCGCTTCCTGCGCCGCTACTGGTTGCAGCGCAGACATTGCCGTTGGAAATCGCCGCAGCGTTGCAGCAAAGCCTCGTGACGCTGCATGAAACGCCTGAGGGAGCGGCGGTTTTGGTGCGGCTCGGCCTCAGGCGGTTCTCGACGGTCGTTCCCCCGGCCTACGATATTATGCCGCTGAGGGCCGACGACGCCGATCGCAGATTGGGGATCTCATGGTAGACAGGCGAATGAGCGCCCCGATGCGGAGGTCTCGACGATGAAATGGGTCCCTAAACATCTCGACCGGCTCTTCGAAGCGCTGTTGGAGCACCTGTATCTCGTTTTTTCCTCGGTCGGCATTGCCCTGGTGATCTCGCTGATCGTCGGGATATGGGCGGCAAGGCGGCCGCGGAGTTTTGCGGCGATCGTCATTTTCACCGGTATCCTGTTCGCGGTGCCGAGCCTGGCGCTGTTTGCGCTTCTCATTCCCATCATGGGCATCGGTGCGGCACCCGCCATAACCGGTCTTGCCGCTTACTCGCTGATGATCCTGATCCGCAATATCGGCATGGGATTTCAGGCTATTCCGCGTGACATACTCGAAGCCGCCGACGGCATGGGATACGGCACGGCACGGCGGATTTGGGAAGTCGAGCTGCCGCTGGCGATGCCCTATATCGTCGGCGGCATCCGCATCGCCATGGTGACGGTCATCGGCATTGCGACCGTTGCCGCCTATATCAATGCCGGCGGGCTTGGCGTCATCATTTTCGAAGGCATCGACCAGCGCTTTCCTGAAAAGATCATCGCAGGCGGACTGCTGACGTCATTTCTGGCGCTCTTTGCCGACTACTGTTTTGCATCGTTCGAAAAGCTGCTGCGCCGGCGCAGTGGGGGTAAAGCAGCATGATCGTAATCGATGCATTCAGCTGGATCTTCAACAACTCCGGGACCTTTTTCAACGCCTTCAATCGCCATCTTCTGATGTGCGTCCTGTCGCTCGGCATCGCCTTCGTCATTGCCGTGCCGCTCGGATTTGCCGTCGCACGGGCACCCCGCGCCGCCTTTGCAGTGGTCAATATTGCCGGCGCCTTGCGCTCCATCCCGAGCCTTGCGATCCTGTCGGCGACGATGCCTTTTCTCGGCATCGGATTGCTGCCGTCGGTGATCGCCCTCATCGTCCTGGCCGTGCCGCCGCTGCTGTTGAGCACGATCATCGGCATCCGCGAGATCGACGCCTCAGTGATCGATGCGGCCGACGGAATGGGCATGAGCGCCGGGCAGATGCTGTGGGAGATCGAACTTCCTCTGGCCGTTCCGTCGATTCTGTCGGGCGTCAGGACGAGCGCCATCCAGGTCATCGGCGGGGCGGCGCTGGCCTCCTTCATCGGCGGCGGCGGGCTTGGCGATTTCATCAATGCCGGCATTGCGATCATGAACATGCCGCGCCTTCTCGTCGGAGCGGTGCCGATAGCCTTGCTCGCAATCTTTGCGGAATTGGCCTTCGGCGCCCTGGAGCGCGTCTTCACTCAACGGCGCTAAGCGGCCGAAAGCGGATATCAGGATGATTCACCTCGATCATGTGACAAAGAATTACGACAGAAGCGGCCAGCATGCGGTCGACAATCTCGATCTCCTGATCGAGACCGGTACGACGGTTGCCCTGATCGGTCCTTCGGGCTGCGGCAAGACCACGACCATGCGCATGATCAATCAATTGGAGACACCGACGACGGGACGCGTGCTGGTCGATGGCAAGGATATCGCCCGGGTCGATCAGAAGGAGCTGCGCCGCAGTATCGGCTATGTCATCCAGCAGGTCGGTCTGTTTCCGCATATGTCAATCGCACGCAACGTCGCAACCGTCCCGCGGCTTCTCGGCTGGGAAAAGCCGCGCAGCGATCGCCGCGTCGACGAACTCCTGGATCTCGTCGGTCTTGATCCGGCCATCATGCGGCAGCGCCTGCCGCACGAATTGTCGGGCGGGCAGCGCCAGCGCGTCGGTTTCGCCCGCGCACTCGCAGCCGACCCCGCAATCATGCTGATGGACGAACCATTCGGCGCGATCGATCCGATCACCCGCGTCCGGCTTCAGGACGAATTCCGCGATATTCTCAGGAAGGTGAAGAAGACCGTCGTCATCGTCACGCATGACCTCGACGAGGCGATCAAGATGGGTGATCGCATCGCGATCATGCGGGACGGCCGCCTCCTTCAATATGATAGCCCGCAGGAAATCCTCGCGCGTCCCGTCAATGAATTCGTCGAGAGTTTCCTCGGCCCCGACCGAGCCATAAAAAGGCTGAGCTTGATTGCCGTATCGACGATCATGACCGCGCCGGAACCGTCCAATGGCGATGCCCAGATTGCTGCTGACGCCACGGTTCACGACGCCTTGGCACTCATCCTCTCCGGTGAGATGCCAGGCCTGCATGTCAGAGCCGCCGATGGCACGCTTGCGGGATATTTGTCTCGTGACACCTTATTGCGTGCCAATCGGCTGTAGAGCTCACCTAGATGCGAGCGCGGCGCCGAGGGTTCGAGCGGTCGATATCGCGGCGCAACTTATTGACTCGCTCGCCGCGGCGCACACGCATACGAGGGGATCAACTACTAATGGTCCCCACGCGCGCTGAAAGGGATTGCCGATCGCCCTCCTCAGGTTGTAGATCGGTTTTACACAATGGGATTGTGCAAGCGGCCGGAATAACGTCAACTCCGCTGGTTCATTGCCGGCCGCTGTCTGAAGCTTTCCCAACGCACTGCGCTGTCACATGAGGGGTCCGACGCCATTGACTTCGCTTGTTATTCCTAGTCGCCCGCTCTCGTTGGCGCGCAACGTCATCTCCACCCCGAGCGCTTACTTCTGGTCAACGCCGATCATCCTGGCACTGTCTGTCTTTCTATTTGTCTCGGAAGCACCAGGCGTGATCCGCGATTTCCAGATCAGCCAGAATCCTTTGACGCTCGAAAATGGCGACGTGCAAAACGGGCGATGCACGACACGTAGGGCAGTCTCTACCGATTGCGAGGCACGCCTTGTCTACAGCTATGGCGGACGAGACTACGACACCGAGGTCGAGGTCATGTTCGTCGATTTCCATACTGGCGACTACGAAACCGGTCTTGTGATATCTGCCGATCATCCGGAACTTGCGACGATGAGCCTGGGCCTGGACATGCTCTGGAACCGGATCATCACGCTCACCGTGTTTGCGCTACTGTTTGGCGGCATGGGCTTGGGAATGATTTTCCTCGCGATGCGCATTTGGTGGGTCAAGGGCCAATTGCTTCGGCCTGCTATGCTGACCCCCGTTCCGGTCGAGGTCACCGCATTCGACCGCAGACGCGGCGTCTTTTCCATCACCTACAATGACAAGATTGCCAACGACAAAACGGGGCGATCGGCTTACACGCGCATGAAGAATGGAGAGGAGCCTCTGATCGTCGGGGAAGCCAATGGCAAAGCGATCGGACTGGCGGTTAGGCACGGCAATACTGCCCTGCCAGTGCTTCTGGACGATCGACTGCAGCGCGTGAAGCTTACCGATGATGAGCGCAACGCAGCTTTGCACCTTTCGCGTATCAGCAAGAAGGCGATCGGGGTGTGCCGGTTTTGATTGAAGACCCCAAGCAGGCGGGGGTATCGATCTGGAGGCGATTGCAGGTGTTCTTCGGTACGTTGCTTCTGATCCTCGTCGGTGTGGTCGGCTTCTGGCTTTGGTACGTCACGACCTCCACGACAGCATTCCAATCTCCTGGCATGGACATCAACAACCTCATGCCGGCGCCGTTAAACGAGTGGGGATGCGAGCAGCTCAAGAAGCGGTTTGGTCAGGATCGCGCGCCCCTTGGTTGCGTCGCAGAGGATTACACGAGCTGGAAATGAGGTTGCCCCTTTTTTGGCGAGTTCCGGTCTGCCAAGGACCGGTATCTTCGAACTTAGCCGTTTTCGTTGGCTGCACACTTGCCGGCAAAAAAAACTTGCGGATGGCAGGTAACACCCCGTTGCGGAACCAGGAGTGCTTCGGCAAATGTCACCTTACTTAGCGTGAGGTGAGTTTATGTCATTTCGGATCGAGCTTCTGGTTGCAAAACACGTCAGCGGCGCGGCCGATGTATTGGTAAACGCCTATGCCCTGCCTCCGTGGAACGAGAACTGGTCCCTTGAAGCGGCAGCTGAAAATGTGACCTATGTGCTCCAAACCCCTAGATCGGTTGCACTTGTGGCAGTTGATGAAGGCAAGGTGCTCGGGATTGCACTGGGCATAAGACAGCGGCGCCATACCGGCCCGGTCATTTACCTGGACGAGCTTTCAGTGCAGCCCGACGCACAGGGCAAGGGAATAGGGACCGCTCTGCTTTCTGCAATGTTTGAAACAGCCAAGGCTGAAGGATGTAGCAGCGTTTGGTTGATCTCACAGCGAGGAGGCGCGCTCTCGGAGTTCTATCAGCGTAGCGGATTTGCGATGAGAAGCGACCTTGGTATCTACTCAAGGTCGAGCGGATAACGCTCGATTGGGAATCTCCGATCCGCCGGCGAAAATCCTGGGCATGCATGGTGGAAGTGCGGGTGGCCGAGCATCGTTCAAAGGTTGCGCAACATCATCGGCGATCGCTTTGGCTTGATGTGGATGGTGGAGCCTGCGGCGACTTCATGCCGCCACCGCGTATCGATCGAGAATTACGCCCTTCCGTACATCCGGCTCGCGCGCAGCAGGCGTTGCGAGTAGGGGTGTTCGACCGCACCTCTTCGGAGGGCGCCGACATCGACCTGTTCGACGATCTCGCCCGCTTCCATGATGGCGACGCGGCTGCACATGTGTGAGACGACAGCGAGGTCGTGGCTGACGAGCAGATAGGTCAGACCGCGATTGACGCGCAAATCCTGGAGGAGATTGAGGATTTCGGCCTGGACCGACACGTCGAGCGCCGATGTCGGTTCGTCGAGAAGCAGAACATCCGGATCCAGCATCAGCGCGCGGGCGATCGCCACGCGCTGGCGCTGCCCGCCGGAGAGCTGGTGCGGAAATCTGTAGCTCAGCGCCGGATCGAGACCGACCGATCTCAGGACGGCGTTCACGTCGATGGAATTCGTATCCAGGCCCTGGTTGCGCAGCGGTTCCTTCAGCTGCGAGCGGATGGTCTTGCGGGGATGGAGGGATCCGTAGGGGTCCTGGAACACCATCTGCACCCGGCGGAAGAATGGCCGACTGCGCCGTTGATTCAACGGCTCGCCTTGAAGCTCGATCCGGCCGTCATAATTGGCGTTGAGGCCGGAAAGCGCCCTCAGGACAGTGGACTTCCCACAGCCGGACTCGCCGACCAGGCCGAAAGCAGTTCCCTTTTCGATGGCGAAGCTTACGTCTCGAACGACAGGTCGCTGCCCGGGTCCGAAACGGACCGTAAGATTGTCGATTTTAATCACCGCGGCGGCTCCAATGCGAATTCTTCAAGCCAAGCGGGATCTCGTTTCAGGATCGGCAGCCGGGCAGGGGGATCTTCGATCGTCGGCAAGGATGCCAGCAACCCTTGGGTGTAAGGATGTCTGGCCTTGTCGAGATCGCGCGCCTCGAGCACTTCCACGACCCGCCCCGCATACATGATGAGCACGCGATCGCAGAAATTCCGGATGAGATTAAGGTCGTGGCTGATGAAGATCAGCCCGAGATTACGACGCAAGACGAGCTCGTCGAGCAGAGCCAGGATCTCGAGCCTCACCGTCACATCGAGCGCTGACGTCGGCTCGTCTGCGATCAGCACTTCGGGTTCGGCAATCAACATCATGGCGATCATCGCCCGCTGGCCCATGCCGCCCGAGATTTCGTGCGGATAAAGGCGGGCCACGCGCTCGGGATCACGGATCTGGACGGCTTCGAGCATATCGAGCGCTTGGCTGTAGGTCTTGCTCTTGCTCGCCCTCGGATGATGAAAGCGGTAGGTCTCGGCGATCTGTTCGCCGATCCGCATGACCGGATTGAGCGAATATTTCGGATCCTGCAGGATCAGGCCGATCCGCCGGCCCCTGATCGTCATCATCGTTTTTTCGTTCGCCTTGAGCAGATCGACGTCGCGAAAGCGCATTCTTTCGGCATTGACGATGGCCGTGGGTGGCAGCAGCTTCATGATGGCGCGGCCGACGGTCGACTTTCCCGATCCGGATTCGCCGACGATCCCGAGCTTTTCCTGTCCAAGCGAAAAGCTCACGCCGCGCACGGCCCGCACCTGTCCGCCGCCAAATGCGATTTCGAGATTTTGAATATCGATCAAGGGCTCTGTCATTCTGAACCTCGGGGATCGAGAACATCGCGAAGCGCGTCGCCGACGAGGTTGAAGGCGAGGCTGACGAGCGCAATGGCAATGCCGGGTGCTGCGATGACCCAGGGGCTATCGAGCATGAATTCACGTCCGCTGGCGGCCATTGAACCCCATTCCGGCCATGGCGGCTGCGCGCCGAGGCCGAGGAAGCCGAGGCCGGCGGCAGTGATGATGATGCCGGCCATGTTGAGGGTGACACGGACGATCACCGAGGGAATGCACATCGGCAGGATGTGACGAATGATGATCGCGATTGATGTCGCGCCCTGCAGGCGCACGGCGGCGATATAGTCCGCCTTGCGAAGGCTGAGCGTCTCGGCGCGCGCCAGGCGCGCGATCGGCGGCCAGGCCGTCAGTGAAATCGCGATGATCGCATTGGTGATGCCTGGACCAAGCGCTGCGGCAAAACCCAGCGCCAGCACGAGGCCGGGGAAGGAGAGAAAAATATCGGTGACGCGCATCAGGATTTCATCGACGATGCCGCCGAAATAACCCGAGACGGTGCCGATCAGCAGGCCGAGCGGGGCGACGATCACCGTGACGAGCATGATGATGTAGAGCGTCGTGCGGGCGCCATAGATCACCCGTGAAAAGACGTCGCGGCCGAAATTGTCGGTGCCGAGCCAATGGCTCGCCGATGGCGCGGCAAGCCGCCCGGCCATGTCCTGAACGATCGGATCGTAGCTCGTCAGCAGGGGTGCGGCCAGCGCCACGACGATCAGCAGCAGGATGATGGCCAATCCGGCGAGGCCAAGCGGGTGCAGGCTGAATTTCCGCCAGCCCTGATGAATTTGCTGCGCCGATGACTGGAACCAGCCTCGAGGTTCCGGTGCGAGCAGCCAGTTGCGAAGGCCGCCGGTGTTGACGCTGTCTGCGTGCTCAGAGGAGATCGTCATGGCGTCACCGTGTCCTCGGATCAAGAATGCGATAAAGGAAGTCCGACAGGATGTTGATCGTCAGGAAGACGGCGCCGATCGTCAGCACCGAACCCATGACCACGTTCATGTCGTTCATCTGCAGCCCCCGGGTCAGGTACTGGCCGAGCCCCGGCCACCCGAAGACGGTCTCGATCAGCACCGCGCCTTCGAGCAGACCGCCGAAGGTCAGCGCCATGATCGTCAGGAGCTGCACGCGGATGTTCTTGAATGCGTGGCGCCAGACCACCTTGCGGGTGCCGAGCCCCTTGGCCCGCGCCGTGATGATGTATTCCTGGCTGAGTTGCTCCAGCATGAAGCTCCGCGACATGCGGCTGATATAGGCGACGGAATAATAGCCGAGGATTGCCGCCGGAAGGATGATGTGGCCAAGGGCGTTGTAAAACACGTCCCATTGGCCTTGAATCGCCGCGTCGATCAGGAGAAAGCCCGTCATCGGCGTGACGAGGCCTTCATAGAAGACATCGATCCGGCCCGAGGCGCCGACGAGCTTCAGCTTCGCGTAAAAGACGAAGAGCGCCATCAGCCCGGTCCAGAAGATCGGGATGGAGTGGCCGGCAAGGGCGACGATCCGCGCGATGTGGTCGATAATGGTTCCGCGCCTGACCGCAGCGGTGATCCCTAAGGGAATGCCGACGATCGCTCCGATGATCATGGCGATGATCGCAAGTTCGATCGTCGCGGGAAAGATCGCCATCAGATCGGTGAGGATCGGCTGGCCCGTCGTCGCCGACATGCCGAGATCGCCTGTGGCGATCTTGCCGACATAGGAGAGGAACTGCATCCAGATCGGCTGCCCAAGACCCAGCTCGTTATAGACGCGATCGTAAACCTCCTTGCTGACTTCCGCCCCGGTAATGGCGAGCACCGGGTCAGCGGGCAGCAGGCGGCCCATCGAGAAGGTCAGGAAGAGCAGGCCGAGCAGCGTCGTCACAACGGCCACAATACGTCCCGCCAGGCGGCGCAGCAGGCTCAGTGCCGGGTGCGGGGCCGCCTCGGCGAACCCGCCCGCCGGGGAGTGCCGGCTGCTCTCCCGCTTCGATGTCATATCGGCGCTTGCCACGGCGTTCTACTCCTTGGTCACGTCATGCCAGCGCGTCGACCATGTCGTATGCCCGTGATAGCCCTTCACGTTGGCGCGCATGACATAGGGGTCGGTTCGCTGGAAGAAGATGACCAGCGGCGAAGCCATGCCGGCATAGATGCCGTCCATCTTCTTGAAGATGTCGGTACGCTTTTCCGTGTCGCGCTCCTTCATCGATTGGTCGATGAGCGTGTTGAGCTCGTCCACCTTCATGCCCGTGCGCCAGAGGTAATAGCTTCCGAGGCGTGCCTCGTCGCTATTGTCGGGGTTGAAGGCATATTGCGTGGCGACCGCGAAGGGATCGGGCAGACGGGCGCCGGAATTGCCGAGCAGCACTTCGAATTTGCGCTCGCGGAAAGCGGGCGTGAATTCGCCGGGCACGAGATCGAGATCGATGCCGGCGGCGCGGGCACTCGCCTGCAGCGCTTCGGCGAAGGGCAGGGTCGGGGCTCCCGACGGATTGAGCACCTTCTTCAGGCCATTGGGATATCCGGCCTCCGCCAGCAGTTGCTTGGCCTTGGCGGGATCATAATCGTAGCGCACCTCCCCTTCGCCGGGAGCGCCGATCATGCCGCGCGGGATCATCGACTGCCAGGGAAAGCCCGTATGGCGCATGATGTTGCCGGAGATCGCTTTCCAGTCGAAGGCATGCTGGAAGGCCTCGCGAACCTTCGGCTTCTGCAAATCCGGGTCTTTCTGATTGAGGGCGATATAGTAGAAGCCGAGCCCCGGGACATTCTCGATGACCATGTCCTTCCTGGTGGCGAGCGCATCGAGGTCGCCGCTTGCTACATACTGGCCGACATCGACGTCGCCAGCTTCGAGCTGTAGCCGGAGATTGCCGGATTCAGGGATGTGACGAGCGACGACGCGGGCCATGGCCGGCTTGCCGCCCCAATATTTCGGCTGCGCATTGAAGATCGCGACATCGTTCGGCCGCCACTGCGCCAGACTGAATGGGCCACTGCCGGCGGAATTGGCGGAAAGCCAAGCGCCGCCGAAATCGCCGTTCGCCTCGTGCGACAGAACCGTCTTCTTGTCGACGATGCCGATCGACGAGCCCGCCAGCGAATAGAGCACCAGATCGGTATTGACCGACTGCGGCAGCTCGATCTCGAGCGTGTGTTCGTCTTTTGCGCGAACGAGCTTTTCGACGTTTTCAGGCGTGAAGCCCCAGAGTGCCACGTCGGTGGAGCCGACCTGGCCCATCTTGATGACGCGCTGGATCGACCAGGCCGCATCCTCGGCGGTCACCTTGTTGCCGCTCTGGAAGACCGCGTCGTCGCGTAATGTCAGCGTGATGATCTTGCCATCCGCCGAGACGCTCCATTGCGTTGCGAGCATCGGCTTCAGCGTTTTCAGATCGTCCGGCGACAGTTGCACGAGGTTGTCGTAGAGATTCGAGATCAGCTCGGAAACCGTGCGGGCATTGTTCTGGGCCGGATCGAGCGTCCTTATGCCGGTGAGATTGGTGCCGATCACCAGCATGTTGGGCGGCGACGCCGCAAAGCTGGGCTGCGCCGTCGTCAGGGCGCCGGCAATTGCGATCGTTGTCAGTACTTGTCTCAGCATCTCAAGACCTCCCAATCCTGTTGTTTGCGGAAATGGAGCAATTCCAGGAAAAGTGCGAAGCGGTTTTCCGTCTGGAATTGCGTAAAAACAAAGGGTTAGAGCGGCTCTGCGCTTCCATGAAAAGCTTTAGCCGCTCTCGTGTCGAAATCAGCCGGCCGCCTTTACGGCCGGCTGGTCTGAATGAGTTTGAATGTCGCCTTCGGCCTCCCAGCCTTGAAGCAGCCGATGAAGCTCCTCGCGGTCATACTGGTCGAGCTGCGGCAATCCCGGCACACGCACGGGGCCGACATCGAGACCGGAATAGGTGACGGCTTCCTTGACGACGGTCACGTTCGCGCCATTGCGGAATTTGGTTCGCATCCGCTCGAATGGCTCAAGCTTGTTGACGATCGCCCTGGCGGCGGCAAAATCGCCTTTTTCAAGCGCAGCGTGGACCGCAAGCGAGAGCTTCGGCGCGACATTGACGAGGCCGGACGTGAAGCCGCGGGCGCCCGCAGCCGTAAATGTCGGCGCCCAGCTCTCCGCCAGGCCGCAGACGAACAGCGCGCCGCCGGGGCTCGCCGCCGGGATAGCTCTCGACAACAACATCAGATCGGTCGTGGCGAATTTGATACCGGCAATATTGCCGTGACTTGCGAGGCGGACGATATCGGCGACGGCGAAACCATCCGCCCTGACATAGGCGATGAGCGGCAGGGCGGAAGCATCCGCAAGATTGCAGAAATAGTCGATCTGGGCCGCAGGTGCTGCGAAAGGATCGACGGGTTGATGCGACATGACGGCGGATGCACCGATCGCGGCCGCATCTTTCGCCATGCCGATCGCCTCGCGCAGCGACCGGCCGATTGCCGCCGTCACCGGCGCCTTGCCGGCAACGCCTGAAACCGCCGCCTCATGGACGATCCTGATTTCCTGCGGCGTCAGAGCATAGAATTCCCCGGTATTGCCGGCAGCGACGATGTTGTGAATGCCCGCTGCCGCCACCCGCTCATAGACCTTCGCCGTGATCCGGGGTTCAACTTCACCCTTGCCATCATAGGCGGTCACCGGAACACCCGATACGCCTGTAAGCGCCTTGCGCATGGTTGCGATGCTCATCTTTCTCCCCCGTTATCTTTCCATCTATTCGCTGTCATCGCGATGGGATGATCCCCGAAGCGGAAGGGCGGCAGGCCCTCTGCATCCACGTCGAAGGCGATGACTGTCCCCGCCTCGAAACGCCCGCTGCGATCCGTCGACAGGCTCGTGACGAAGAGGGTGCGCAGATCCGGTCCTCCGAAACACGGCATGGTCGGTGCGGGGACCGGCAGAATGTAGATTTCGACGATTTCGCCTTCGGGCGATATTCGGTTGAGGCGACCGGCGGAAACGCCGGCACTCCAGTAGAACCCGTCACGATCGGTTGTCGCTCCGTCCGGCCGACCCTCGTCTTCCGTGAAGCTGCGGAGCCGGCGCCTATCGCCGAGGTCGCCCGTATCAGGATCGAAGTCGAATGCCTGCAGGAAGCATTGCCGGCTGTCGGAATGATATATCCGCCGGCCGTCCGGCGACCAGGCAAGGCCATTGGAACTCGTCAGTCCGGTTGCAACGGTTCGCGTGCGACCATCGGCGCCCACGCGATAAAGTGCGGCCTCATCGGTCTGCGGCTTGGCTTCGCTGAACGAGCCAATCCAGAAGTGCCCGTCGGGGCCGACCTTTCCGTCATTGAGGCGGCAGTTGATGTGGCGCCCGACTGGATCCGACACAAGCTCGAAATCTCCGGAGACAGGATCGAAGAGATGGACGCCTGTCTGGAGCGCCACGACGATCCTGTGATCGCGGCAAAGCCCGAGGGCGCCGATTGCAGCCGGCATGTCGAAGCGGTCGATCTTTCCAGAAGCCGAGAGCCGGACGAGCGCCGGCGCCAGAATATCGACGAACCACAAAGTGCCGGTCTCCTCGTCCCATACCGGCGATTCACCAACCGTCAGCGGCTGCTGGATCACGGAACGGACGTCCGGGCGGATGATCCGCGGGGCCGTCATTCAACCGTCTCCAGGCTCTTGGCCAGGCCCTCGGCGTCGCGCATGCGGATGGTGCCGTCGTGATTGATCTCACAGAACCCACCGCCCTGGAACGTCAGCGCGACCGGCCCTTCGGATCCCTCTTCGATCAGGGCGTGGTCGCGCGGCCGGTCCTGTGGCTGGTAGCCCAATCGTGCCGCCAGATCGTTCTCCCACCACATCTCCTCGGTGTCGGAAACGCCGTAGACCACTGTTGCTGCGATCGACGGGTGCGAAAGGCCGATCCTGACCAATTGCGCCAGGTCTCGCGCGCTGATCCAGATCGCAATGGATCGCTCGCTGTTGGGATAGGTGCCCGCATTGCCGATGCGGATGGAAAGAGAGCGAATGCCCGATGTGTCGTAATAAAGCCCCGCCACAAGTTCGCCCCAGCATTTGGAAAGTCCATATGGGCTGTCGGGGCGCATCGGGTCGAGCGGCGACACGAGCTGGCCGCGCGGATAAAAGCCCGTGGCATGATTGCTCGATGCATAGACGACCCGTCGGACCTTGTTGATCCGCGCCGCTTCATAGAGATTGTATGTTCCAAGCACGTTCGCGTGCAGAATGGCGTTCATGTCGGTGCCGCTTGCAATGCCGGCGAGATGAACCACACCGTCGACATCCTTCAGCGCAGCCGTCGCCTCGTCGAGCTTTGTAAGGTCGGCCCTTACGAAATTCTCGTTTTCGCCAAGCCCGTCAGGTTCCTGGAGATCGATCAGGCTGAGGTGCTCGACATGCGACCGAAGAAGCGGGCGCAGCAGCGTCCCCACACGACCGGCAGCACCCGTCATAGCGACCCGTTTCATCGTCTCTCCTCCCATATCGCTCAAACGCCCTGGAACATGCGGGCACGAGCATTCAGTATGTGTCTTTTCATCGCATCGTGAGCTTCAGTTTCCTGCCGCGCGAAGATCGCCTCGACGATCACCGCATGCTCATCCTGGACGCTGCGGATCTGTTCCGGCGTCCGCTTCAAGCTCAAGCTTCGTGTAACGGAATGCCCGATGGCGAAATGCGGCTTGAACCACTCGCGCAGGGTGATGTGGAACTGGTTACCGGTCGCCATGGCAATTGCATCATGCAGAGCCTGGTCCTCCTCGGCGCCAAGCTGCCCGTTGCGCAAACATTGCTCGATCGAAAGAAGCGCTGCCGTTATCCGTTCCTTGTCGACCGGTTGCCAGTTTCGCGCCGCAAGCTCCGCCGCCTCGGCTTCGAGACCGGCGCGGAATTCGAAGAACCGCTGGACATCGGCCAAGGAGCCGACCGGCACCATTTTCAGCATCGACGAATCCGGCCTTTGCCTGACATAGGAACCGGAACCCTTGCGCGAAACGACCAGGCCATCGGCTCTCAAGCGTTCGAGCGCTTCGCGCACGACGGGTCTTGATGCGCCGAAATCAGCGGCGAGTTTCGTCTCCGGCGGCAGCCGTTCGTTCACCGGAAAGTTGCCGTCGGCGATCATCCCCACGATCTTCTCGTAGATGATGTCGCTGAAGCGCGTTGCGCCCCTGTTCGAAACGGCATCGACGGCGAATGTCATCATGGTCCTTTTCTCTCAACGCCGCGTGCGCCGGGTCAGCGGCCGCACCGTGGCTGTCGCCGGCCATGATGTTCAGGGCGGCGACAGCATCTGACAGATCCAACGTTTTTCGTCCTGTTGGCCGTATTTCAGCGGCACAACGTCGCATTTCAATGCAGCATGGCTACAAAATTTGTAATTATCTGTCAACTCTTGTAATCATTTGAGAACGTGTCTATGGTCTCGATCGTAGCGCCGAGGAGGGCGCCAGCGTCGGGTCGGGAGCCCGCCGCATCAGCCGGTGCAAAGGCTGCGCCGGCACAAAAGGGAGGAATTCGATGGCCAAAGAAATACTGTCGCGTGGCGTCACCCGCCGCGCCGTGCTTGGTGGCATGGCTGGTGTCGCGGCGCTGTCTATCGCCGGTCGCGTGTCTGCCGCAGGCGGCGAAGCGCCGGCCCTTGCACAGCTCGCCAAGGATGGAAAGCTGCCGCCGCTGGCTGAGCGCCTGCCGAAAAAGCCGATGGTCGTGACGCCGTTCGAGAAGGTTGGCACCTATGGTGGTTCGCTGCGCCGCGGACTTCGCGGTTCATCCGACCATAACGGCATCCTGCGTATGGTCGGCAACCAGAGTCTCGTGCGCTGGAACCTCGATTTTACCGCCGTGCAGCCGAACCTTGCCGAGCGCTGGGAAGTCAGCGACGACGCAACACAATTCACGTTCCATCTCATCGAAGGCGTGCGCTGGTCCGACGGTCATCCCTTTACGGCCGATGACGTCGTTTTCGCGATCGAAGACTGCGTCAAGAATACCGAGCTCTACAGCTCGACGCCGGCGCAGCTTGCTGTCGCCGGCAAGCCGGTCACCGTCGAGAAGATTGACGACTATACGGTGAAGTTCACCTTTGCTGCGGCCAACGCGCTTTACCTGGAAAACCTCGCCACACCGCTTGGCCAGCATCCGACGCTGTTCCCGAAGCATTACTGCAGCCAGTTCCTGCCGAAATATAATCCCAATATCGAGGCCGATGCGAAGAAGGCCGGCGTCACGAGCTGGACGGAGCTCTTCCGCAGCCGTTGCGGCGACATCGAGATCCCATCGCGATGGGGCAATGTTGACAAGCCGACGCTCGATCCATGGGTGGTCAAGGAGCCCTATGCCGGCGGCGCGACGCGCGTCGTCATGACCCGCAACCCTTATTTCTGGCAGGTCGATACCGAGGGAAACCAGCTCCCCTACATCGATGAAATCAACTTCGGCATCTCGCAGGACGTCGAATCGCTGATGCTGAACGTCATCTCTGGAAAGATCGACATCCAGGAACGTCACATCAGCGTTCTCGCCAACAAGCCGACGCTGTCCAAGAACATGGAAAAGGGCGATTATCGGCTGCTGACGCTCGTGCCTTCGGCCTCGCAACAGTGCCAGATCTACTTCAACATCACCCACAAAGATCCTGCCATGCGCAAGATGTTTGCCGACAAGTCGTTCCGGCAAGCGCTCTCGATCGGCATCAACCGCCAGGAGCTCATCGACATCGTCTATTTCGGACAGAGCGAGCCCTACCAGGCCGGGCCGCGTCCGACCCATCCCTGGTATAACGAAAAATACGCGCGCCAATTCACCGAATTTGATGCCGACAAGGCAGGCGCGATGCTCGATGAGGCCGGCTATAAGAAAGGCGGCGACGGTTTTCGCCTCCGGCCCGACGGCCAGAAGGTGTTCTTCTCGATCGACGTCATTCCGACGCTCTATCCCGACCTCGTCGATGCCCTGGAACTGGTCAAGGCGCATTGGGCTCAGATCGGTGTAGACATGAAGGTCAACACGATCGAGCGGGCGCTCTATTACACCCGCGGCGACGACAACGCCCATGATGCGGCGGTGTGGCCGGGTCCTGGCGGCCTCGATCCGATGCTCGATCCGCGCGATTTCTTCGCCTTCCATCCGCAGGGTTCGCGTTACGCCATTCCGTGGACGCTTTGGTACACCTCCAACGGTGCACGCGGCGAAGAACCGCCGGAAAGCCAGAAGAAGCGCATGAAGCTCTTCGACGAAGCGCGTTCGACGGCCGATCTCGACAAGCGCGGCGCGATCATGAAGCAGATCTTCGACATCGCGGCCGAGGAATTCGAGACCGTCGGCCTTTGCCTTGCCGTCGGCGGCTTCGGCATCATCCGCAACAATCTGCGCAATGTTCCCGAGAAGGAGCCGGATAGCTGGTCCTGGCCCAATCCCGGCCCTGCAATGCCGCAGCAATTCACCTTCACGAGCTGATTTTCGTCTTGAGCGCCGTACCATCAGGTAGGGCGCTTTCTTTCAGTTCGCCCTCCGAGATGCCTTGTCGGTACTAACGGTCGACAAGGCCCGGAAGGCGGCGTTCAACGCAAGAGGCGCCTCATGCTGGTCTTTATCGTCAAACGCTTCCTATGGATGATTCCGTCGCTGTTTGCCGTCAGCTTCTTGGCTTTCGTGCTGATCCAGCTGCCGCCGGGCGATTATGTCACGACCTATATTGCGACGCTGGCAGCCTCCAACGAAATCGTCGATCAGAACACGGCGGCGCAATTGCGTGAGCGCTTCGGCCTCGGCGACCCGATGCTCGTCCAATATTTCAAATGGATATGGGGCATTCTCACGCGCGGCGATTTCGGCATCTCCTTCGAATGGCAGCAGCCGGTCTCGGACCTGATCTGGGAGCGCATGGCGCTGACGCTCGTTTTGGCCCTTTCGACATTGATCGCCACCTGGGCGATCGCACTGCCGATCGGCGTCTTTTCCGCTGTGCGCAAATATTCGATCGGCGACTATTTCTTCACCGCCTTCACCTTTTTCGGCCTGGCTGTTCCATCCTTCCTGCTGGCGCTGGTGCTGATGTACATCGCGGCGGTCGAATTCGGACAGGATGTCGGCGGGCTCTTTTCGCCGGAATATGAGAACGCGTCCTGGAGCTTCGCCAAGATGGTCGACCTCTTCTCGCATCTCTGGCTTCCCGTCATCATCCTTGCCGTCTCCTCGACGGCGAGCCTCATCCGCGTCATGCGCGCCAACATGCTCGATGAACTGCCGAAGCCTTACGTGACCACGGCACGGGCAAAAGGGCTCTCTGAGTTCCGGCTGCTGATGAAATATCCTCTGATGATCGCCCTCAATCCGTTCATCTCGACGATCGCCTGGCTGCTGCCCAATCTCATTTCCGGCTCGGTCGTCGTTGCCATCGTCCTCAATCTGCCGACGGCGGCTCCTTTGCTGCTGCAGGCGCTGATGGCCCAGGACATGTATCTCGCCGGCGCCTTCGTCCTGCTGATCTGCGCGCTGACGCTGATAGGCTCTCTGATCAGCGACATCCTGCTTGCGCTGGTCGATCCCCGCATCCGGTTGGAATAGGAGCCTCACATGGCCGACATCACCGTTACAAACATTCCCCCGGATCGCGCCGCCGTTGCATCGCAGTGGCAGCTCATCTGGTGGGCTTTCCGCCGGCACCGGCTGGCCATGGTGGCGCTTGTCGTCACCGTGCTGATGTATATCGTCGCCCTCATTCCCGGCTTCTTCGCCATCAACGATCCGTACCTGCAAAATGCGCGGGCGACCTTTCACCCGCCGCAGAAATTGCATCTGATCGATACTGAGAACGGGTTCTCCTTCGGCCCGCATTATTATCCGATGAAGCTGACCCGCGATCCGGAAACGCTGGCCGCCATCTACAAGGAAGACACGACGAAACGTGTCGATGTCCAGTTCTTCGGGCGCGGTTATGAATATTTCGTGTTCGGCCTGTTCAGGACCAACATCCATCTGATCGCCTCGCCCGACAAGACGACGCCGCTGCTTCTCTTCGGCGCCGACAGGCTTGGGCGCGACGTCTTCAGCCGAACGGTGCAGGGCTCGCAGATTTCGTTGTCGATCGGCCTCGTCGGTGTCTTCTTCTCGCTGATGCTCGGCATCGTGCTCGGTGGCATTTCGGGCTACTACGGCGGCCGCATCGATTTCTTCTTGCAGCGGGTGATCGATTTCGTGCTGTCGCTGCCGACGATCCCGATCTGGCTGGCGATGGCCGCCGCCCTGCCGCAGGACTGGCCTGCGACGCTGCAATATATGATGATCACGATCATCCTGTCGCTGACCGGCTGGGCGCAGCTCGCCCGCGTCGTTCGCGGCCGCTTCCTGTCTTTGCGCACCGAGGAATTCGTCGCCGCCGCGAGGCTCGACGGCGTTCGCGAAAGACGCATCATCTTTCGTCACATGCTGCCGAGTTTCGCCAGCCATATCATCGCGTCGATCACGTTGGCGGTGCCGGCAATGATCCTTGCCGAAACCTCTCTCTCCTTCCTGGGGCTCGGTCTGCAGCCGCCGACCATTTCCTGGGGCGTGCTTCTGCGCGAGGCCCAGAACATTCGTTCGATCGCCACCGCGCCATGGCTCTTCATGCCGGGCTGCGCCGTCGTGGTCGCCGTGATGGCGCTCAACCTTCTCGGCGACGGCCTGCGCGATGCGGCCGACCCCTACAACAAATGAGGCCGGCATGACCGATATCCTTCCCATTGCCGGCAGGCCTCTGTTGCAGGTGAAAAATCTGACGGTCGAGTTCCCACTGCGCACCGGCGTCTTTCGCGCCGTCAGCGATCTGTCTTTCTCGATCGAGCCGGGCAAGACGCTCTGTGTCGTCGGCGAAAGCGGATCCGGCAAGTCGGTGACGGCGCGTTCGATCCTGCAGATCGTCGATGCGCCTGGCCGCATATCCGGCGGGTCGATCATCCTGAACGATCAGAACGGCGGCTCGATCGATCTGACCAGCCTCAATCCGCGCGGGCGTCAGATCCGAGCGATCCGCGGCCGAGACATCGCCATGATCTTCCAGGAGCCGATGTCGTCGCTGTCGCCAATCCACACGGTGGGCAACCAGATCGTCGAAGCGCTTCGCCTTCACACCCGGATGAGCAAGGCAGAGGCGCGCGCGGAAGCCATATCGCTGCTCAGCCAAGTCGAAATTCCCTCGCCGGAAAAAGCGCTGGACCGATATGCCTTTCAGTATTCCGGCGGGATGCGCCAGCGCGCGATGATCGCCATGGCGCTTGCATGCAAACCCCAGCTGCTGATCGCCGACGAGCCGACCACGGCCCTCGACGTGACAACCCAGGCCGAAATTCTCGACCTGATCGCCCGGCTGCAGAAGGCCAAGGGCATGGCCGTTCTCTTCATCACGCATGACATGGGTGTCGTGGCGCAGATTGCCGACGATGTGCTGGTCATGCATAACGGCGTCGCCAAGGAATATGCGCCAGTCGAGCAGATTTTTCATGCGCCGAAAGACGACTATACCCGGATGCTGATTGGCTCGGTGCTGAAGCTGGAAGCGAAGGCCGAAATCCGGCTGGCGCGCGCGCCGCTCGACACGACGGCCCCACCGATCCTCGAACTCCGCAATGTCTCGATGGATTTCGGCGAGGTGAAAGCGCTGGACGATGTTTCCATTTCGCTTCTGCCGGGCGAAACGCTCGGCATCGTCGGCGAAAGCGGTTCCGGCAAGACGACGATGGGTCGCTCGATCATGCGGCTGATCGATCCGACTGCCGGTGAAATCCTTTATCGCCGCGCCGACGGCGACATCATCGATCTGGCAACGGCAAAAGGTCAGACGCTCGCCGCCGCACGGCGGGAATTGCGGATGGTGTTTCAGGATCCTTTCGGCTCCCTCAACCCGCGCATGACCGTCTCCCAGATCATTGGCGAGCCGTTGCTCGTCAATGGCGTCGCAAAAGGGCGGGCGCTGGAGGAGCGCGTTTGCCATCTGATGGAGCAGGTTGGCCTCGACCCGAGGGCGCGCGAACGCTACCCGCACGCATTCTCCGGCGGCCAGCGCCAGCGCATCGGCATTGCCCGCGCCATCACGCTCAATCCGCGCGTCATCGTTGCTGATGAAGCTACCTCGGCGCTCGACGTCTCGGTGCGCTCGCAAGTGCTCGATCTGTTGATGCGCCTGCAGGACGAACTCGGGCTCGCCTATATCTTCATCAGTCATGACATCGGCGTTATCCGCTACATGTGCGACCGTGTCGGCGTCATGTACAAAGGCCAGCTCGTCGAAATCGGCGACGCGGAGAAGGTCTGCCGCACACCCGAGCACGCCTATACGCAGGCGCTCATATCAGCGATTCCGCGCCCTGATCCGCGTGATCGCGATCAATCGCGGCGCTTCCGCTACGTCGCGCCGGACATTTTGAAGAATGGGAGTTTTCAGCGATGAAAATCACCGGAATCCGCACTTTTCTCATGCATGTCGGTCAGCCCGATCCCGCCAACTGGGCTTCCGACCAACGCTCCGGTAGTGGCGTCTCGAAACAGTTCGGCGGCACCAGAAACTGGCTCTTTCTGAAGGTCGATACCGACGAGGGCATCACCGGCATCGGTGAATGCTCAGGCTGGCCGCGCGTCGTCGAGACGGCGATCCATGATCTCGCCCCACTCCTCATTGGCGAAGATCCGGCCCATACCGAGCGGCTGTGGCAGAAGATGCATATCGCGATGATGGGCCATGGCATGCTCGGAACGGTCGGAGGCGGTGCGATGACCGGCATCGACATGGCGCTATGGGACATCAAGGGCAAGGCGCTCGGCGTGCCTGTCTGGATGCTGCTCGGCGGCAAGGTGCGCGACCGGATCCCGATCTATTCGCATGCGAATACGCCCGAGCGCGCGCTTGCCATCAAAGCGCGAGGCATAAAGGCGATCAAATGCGGCGGCGTCGCCGATCCGGTCTGCAAGGTTGCTGCGCTGCGTGACGCCGTCGGTGACGACATGGACATCGCCATCGATCTGCATGGGCCGCCGTGGCTGACGCCTGCGGATGCCTGCCGGCTGGTGCGGGCGCTCGAACCCTATGAATTGATGTGGGTGGAAGATCCGATTGCGCCGGAGAATATCGACGGCTACCGGCGCATCCGCGACGCAGCACATGTGCCGCTTGCCGCCGGCGAGCGCTCGGCGACCATCTTCGGCGAGCGTGAGCTCATAGAGAAGGAACTGGTCGACATCATCCAGCCGGACACCGGCCGGGCCGGCGGCATCACCCAGATGAAGAAGATCGCGGCCATGGCCGAAGCCCATCATATCCAGATGGCGCCGCATTCGGGTTCGCTCGGGCCGGTGGCGGAATATGCGGCTCTGCATCTGCTTGCAGCGATCCCCAACGCCCTCATCCTTGAGCGGCTCGACGACGACTGGGACGGCCGCCGCCAGACGATCGTGCCGCACCCGCAACAGGTCGACGGCTTGATTGCCGTTCCTGATGGCCCGGGACTTGGCTGCGATATCGACGAGGCCTTCGTGGCGCGCTTCCCCAGCAACGGCAATGTCTCGGTGCCGCAAAGTGCCAGTGCCTACAATCCCGGAACCGACAACGAGAATCTCTACGTGCAGACGCGACAGTCGCGCCGCACCTATTTCAATCGCTAGAAGGACAGAAAGATGAAGATCGACCGCATGCGGGTTTTCATGACCCGCGACAAGGACCGTCCGCGCGTGATCGTCGCGCTCGACACCGATGACGGGCTGACGGGTTGGGGCGAATGCTACAATCACGGCCCCGACAAGGCGCTGCCGCCGCTGCTCGATTATCTCTACGAATTTCTCTCCGGCCAGGACCCGACACGCGTGGAGTATCTCGTCAATCTGCTGATCCAGCAGAGCCGGTTTCCGCCGGGCGCACTTGGCCTTGCCGCGATCTCCGCGCTCGATCACTGCCTGTGGGACCTTGCGGCCAAGGCGGTGAATGTCCCGGTCTACAAGCTGCTCGGCGGCGAAGTGCGCGACCGCATCAAGGTCTATGCCGGTGTCTACACCGCGCCGGATGCGCCGGCGGCGCGCGACGAGTTCGATCGTCTGAAGGAGGGATGGGGGTTCACCGCCTTCAAGCTCAGCCCCTGGCGGATCGACATGCACTCCAACCGCTGGGGTAATGTCGTCAAAGCCTCGGCGGATTATTTCCGCTCGCTGCGCGAAACGGTCAATGACGAATACGAGATCGCGTTCGATGCCCATGCGAAGATTTTCGAGCCGATCGCCGCTCGCCAGCTCGGCAATGCGCTGGCGCCCTATGATCCGCTGTTTTTCGAGGAGCCTCTGCGTCCTGAAAATATCGAGGCCTGGGGCGACCTGAAACAGGGGCTCAACTGCACGCTGGCGACCGGCGAGTCGCTCTATAACAGAAACGAGTTCCTGCGCCTGCTGCAGGTCAAGGGCGCCGACCTCATCCAGCCCGATATCTGCGTCGTCGGCGGCATCAGCGAAATGCGCCGCATCGCCACCCTCGCCGAAGCCTTCTTCGTCGGCGTGGCGCCGCACAACCCGATGGGGCCGCTTGCGACGGCGGTCAATGTCCATTTTTCGGCGGCGGCACAGAATTTCCGCATCCTCGAATACCGGCTGCCGAAGGGACAGGCCTATGTCTATGGCGGCCTCGATATCGAGAAGCGGGAGGGAGAAACCCGTTACGTCGTCGATCCCTATCTGCCGAAGGACGGCTATCTGGAACTGCGTCCCGACCGGCCGGGCTGGGGCGTCGAAATGGACGAGAAGGCGATGGAAGAGGAAGGCTACATCCATTGGCAGCGACGCGTGCCGAAGCGGCCCGACGGCTCCTACGCCTTCGCCTGAGGGCATTGCCCGCTTTAAAAAACAGGAGCTGACCGCCCGGATGGCGCGGCCAGCTCCTGCAGGGCGACGGCTCTAGGCATCTTTCGGCAGCACTGAGCGAACCCTTGCGATGAAGACATGGAAGTCCCGCATGTAAGTGCGAAGGAAATCGGCGGTTTTGTCGTTGGTGACCTCGCCGTCATCGGTGATCAGCCCCGGTGTGAACTGGATGTAGGCTTCCGGGGCATTCATCTGGGGAGAGTTGCAGAAACTGAGCACGCTGCGCAAATTCTGCTGGGCGACTGCCGTGCCAATCGCGCCCGGCGACGTGCCGATCACCGCTGACGGCTTGCGTGTGAACGAGTTGGTGCCGTACGGGCGGCTCGCCCAGTCGATGGCGTTTTTCAGCCCGCCGGGTATGGATCGATTGTATTCGGGTGTGACGAACAGCACGGCGTCGACGGCCGCGATTGCCGCCTTGAATGTCTTGCCAGCCGGAGGGTAGTCGGCGTCATAGTCGTAGCTGTAGAGCGGCAGGTCCTTGAAGGATATTTCCGACATTTCAAGTTCCGGCGGGGCGAGCCGCACCAACGCCTTAGCGAGCTTGCGGTTGATCGAGCCCTTGGCGAGGCTGCCGATGAGATAGCCTACTTTATGCGTGGTCATGGGGTTCTCCAATATCTCGCGTGATAAGGGACGTATCATACGCAAGAATCATAGAAGGGGTTCCTGTCCTTCGATCGCAAGTCACTCATCTCCGAGGAACGTGACCGTCTCGTCGAGCGGGGCGCGGCCTGTTCGGGCGTAACTGACCGTGGGATCTTCGTACCCGATCGACATGCCGCAGAAGAGGATGAGCCCGTCCGGGGGTGACAGGACCTCTGCGACCGTCTCGCGAACCTGCGACCACGCCATCTGCGGGCAACTGTGCAGACCTTCGGCGCGGAGCAGCAGCATGACGGTCTGCAGATACATGCCGACGTCGGCCCATTGGGGTAGGCCCAGGTCACGGTCGATGTAGCAGAACAGGGCGGCGGGCGCGCCGAAACAGTTCCAATTGGCGATTGCTGCCCGCTGGCGCGCCTCCCAGTCCTCGCGGGCAATGCCGAGCGCGCTGTAGCGCTCCTTGCCGAAGGCGGACCGGCGCTCCCCATAGGGGGGCTTCAGCGCGGACGGGTACATCTCGTACTGCCGCTTGTCCCAGGCGTCGCCATGGGCCACGCGCTCGACGGCGGACGTCTTGAGTTCTGCCAGCGGTGCGCCGGTCATCACGTAGGTGTTCCACGGCTGGATGTTCGATCCTGACGGCGACCAAGCTGCGGCGGACAGCACACGCTCAAGCACCTCCCTCTCCACAGGCTCGTCTTTGAATCCGCGCACCGACCGTCGACTTTTGACTGCCTCATATACGTCCATGATCGCCTCCATGGCGCTGGCCGTTCGTTACGTCCATACTCATGGCCGCTTCCTCCTGACTGTTCCGTTCCTGATGTGGTTCATTATCTCCATTCGCAATGGAGGCGTAATCACACCGTGGTGTAGGAGGCGTACATCAAACGTACATCAGGGATCGATGCGTTCGGGGGTATGTGGGCGAAGCATCGCGGGACTCCCGCGCCACGGGCATCCCGGCCTGGAATTACGCCCCCGAACGGCCTCAGTTTGGCGCTTGCTCTCAAGCCGCAGTCATCTCTTCGGAACCGCCTTCTTCGCCATTGCGCTGCTCTTGCCGCGGCGCGCCGATCCTGAGTTGCCTACAAGATCATCTTCCGCAGAATTGGACGCCAATCATGAGCCGCAAGAGCGACGCTTCATCATTTCGTCAGGTGCTCGCGGCTCGGACGCGTTCCACTGGGGAGCGAGGATGCCATCCGAAGATGTCGGCGAGCGTATCGAGCATCGCAGTGGCTGCGGCGGATTGAAGTGAATAGTAGATCGTCTGGGCAGCCCTTCGCGTCTGCACCAGTTCCTGTTCTCGAAGAATTGCCAAATGCTGGGAAGTCGAAGATTGGCTCAATCCCACCTCGTCGGCCAGGACGCTTACTGACATTTCTCCTTCGGCCAACAGATGCAGGATGTGAAGCCGTTTGGCATTCCCCATAGCCGACAGGAAGTTTGCTTCGTTGTCGAAGGCGTTGGTTTCAGGGGAAAGCGCGGCTGACGATTGATTGTTCAAGGCGAGATCTCCTTTGGGGGAACCAAAGCCGGGCACCTGATCATATCCCCGAGCTTTAATTTAGAGATAACGCATGCGTGCGGGGCCGAAACCCATTATCGGCGCCGCATCGTCTTTTCCGGCGCGAATCGGATACGGCGTGCATCAAATGGACAGCGGCGGCAGATCATGTTCGAGGCCGGCATCCTTCGCCTACTACCGCGGGCCGACCTGGCGCATTTGTGCGGGCAGTGTTTCCCAGGCCCGGATCAGTTCGCCGATGGAGGCCGCCTCCATTTTGTGCATGACATTGCTGCGATGCAGCTTGACCGTCACCTCGCTGATGCCGAGGTCGAAGGCGATCTGCTTGTTGAGGCGGCCGCGCGCCACTTCATGTAGGACCTCGCGCTCGCGCTGCGTCAGTGTCTCCAGGCGCTTGATATTGCGCTTGGTGACCGCCGCTTCGGCTCGCCGTTCGGCGTCCATCGCAATGCCGGCGGTCACGGCGTCGAGCAGCGTCTGGTCCCGCACCGGTTTGGTGAGAAAATCCACGGCGCCGGCCTTCATCGCCTGGACGGTCATCGGGATGTCGCCATGCCCGGTCAGGAAGATGATCGGCTTGGAAATGCCGTTTTCGGCCAGATGGCTCTGCAGGTGAAGGCCGCTTGCGCCTGGCATGCGCACGTCGAGGATCAGGCAGCCGGGGCTATCCAATATATCGGCGTCAAGCAGTTCGCGGGTCGAAGCAAAACTGGTCGACTGGAAGCCCGCCGACAGGATCAGCTCCGACAGCGCCTCGCGGACCGATGCGTCGTCATCGACGATAATGACAAGCGGCTGATTTTCGTCATAACTGTGCTGCAATGATAACGGCGCCGATCTCCGCAGCAACGGCTGGTCAACTCTCATGTCACCCTCCATCTGTCGATTTATGCAAAGCGTTGGCAATGGCCGTCAGCAGGGCCTGGGCATCGAAGGGCTTGCGGAAAAATCCACTTGCGCCTTGAGCACGTCCCTGGTCGGCTATCTCGTGGCGGCCCGTGATCATGAATACCGGCAGCTCCGGACGCGACTTCCTCACCAGGTCACGAAGTTCGAAGCCGTCGATGCCAGGCATTCCGATATCGGTGATCAGCAGGTCGAGGTCCGACAGCCCGTTGACGAGCAGCGAGCCCGCTGATGAGAAGCTGCGGGCCACATAACCCGCAGATTCCAGAAGGTCGCCCATCGATTCAAGCAACCTTGGATCGTCATCGACAATTGCCACGACGTGTCTTGTCTTGTTCATGTTTCAATTCCCTCCCACTCGGCGCGAGTGGGTTATCGGTATTTCCAATCTCTCCGCGATCCGCACCAGATCGGCGAGTGATGCCGCCGCCATTTTGTGCATCACGTTTCTTCTGTGGATCTGCAGCGTGACTTCGCTGATCCCCAATTCGGCTGCGGCCTGCTTGTTGAGAAGGCCGCTGACGACCAGCGGCAGCACCTCGCGCTCGCGCGGCGTCAGGTCGAGATAATGTTGTCTGAGCATGTCGATCTCGCCGCGCTCGGCTCTCTTTTCCCGATCCTGAGCAATCGCCGCGTGGATTGCCGCCATGAGATCCGCATCGCTGAACGGCTTGGTCAGGAAGTCCACCGCGCCATGCTTGATCGCACGCACGGAGGAGGGAATGTCGCCGTGTCCCGTAATGAAGACGATCGGCGGATGATCCCCGTCGGCGATCTGCCTCTGCAGATCGAGACCATTGATGTCAGGCAGTTCGATATCCAGCACGAGGCAGGCGGGCACGTCCGGCTTGTCCGCTCTCACGTAGTCGCAGGCCGATTCGAAGGCGATGGCGTGCATGCCGTGCGAGTCCAGCAGCTCGCCGAGCGCTTCCCGGATACGTTCATCGTCGTCGACGATGAAGACGATATGGTCGTCGGCCGTCATGGCGCCGCCTTCGTTTCAATAGGCAATGTGAAGATCAACGTCGCTCCGCACGGATTGTTCTTCTCGGCCCACAATCGTCCGCCGTGCAGTTCGACGATCGAGCGGCAGATGGCCAGCCCCATGCCCATGCCGTTTTCCTTGGTCGTAAAAAACGGCTCGAACATCTTTTCGGGAAAGTCGATGCCCTGGCCGCGATCGCTGATCTCGATCTGGAGGATATTCCCGATCTGGCGCACGCGGATTTCGATGACCTTGTCGCCTGTCGTGGCATCCATTGCCTCGATGCCGTTGCGGATGAGATTGATCAGAACTTGCTGGATCTGGATGCGGTCGATTGCGATGAGCGGAAGGGTGGCGTCGACCCCCACCTCCATCCGAACGTGACGACGCCAGGCCTCGTCGGCCATGAGGTTGCGCGCTTCGTTGACGATACCGGAGAGCGTCGATGGGGTCCTCCTGTCTACGGATTGCTTGAACAGAGCGCGAATGCGGCTGACGACATCCGCCGCCGAGTTGGCATCCCGGATGATGCGCTCGACCGTCCTCTGTGCCCGCTCCATATTCGGCGGCTCGGCCATGAGCCAGCGCTGGCAGGCGTGTGAGTTGGCCACGACGGCCGCGAGCGGCTGGTTCACCTCGTGCGCAATGGAGGCTGAAAGCTCGGCCAGGCTCGCCACTTGGCTCGCCCGTGCCAGACCCTCCCGCGCTCGACGCAGATCTTCCTCCGCGTGAACCTCACCGTCGATATCAAGGCAGATGACATTCCACTGGACGATGGCGCCTTCGGCATTGCGCATCGGTGCCGCACGCGTCTCGACCCAGCGATATTCACCATCATGGCGCCGCAGACGGTGCCTGCGCGCATAGGGCTCGCCAGTGGACAATGAATGGGCATAGTTTTCCTTGACCCCTGCCAAATCGTCGGGATGAACACCGGCATCGAGTGTGCCGTCCAGCCGGGTTTTGCCCGTTCCATCCAACTCTTCGAGATTATAACCGAGGAAGTCCCGCAGTTGCTGGCTGCGATAGATCGGTTCTCCATCGGGTGCTGCGCAATCGATCATTGCCGGCAGCGTTTCAACGAGCTGCCAGAGCGATCGTTCTCTCTCCCGCAGTGCCTCCTCGACGCGCAGTTGATCGTCGATGTCATGCGACAGACCATACCATTGGACGATCCGGCCGCTCTGATCCCGCAGCGGCTCCGCGCTGCCCTTCACCCAGCGGTAGACGCCATCGGCGCGCCGCAGGCGATACTGGCTGGAGAAGCGCTCTCCCGTAGCAAAGGAATGGTTGAGCGCTTGCTCGAGGCTGGCTGCATCGTCGGGATGGACCGCGGCCGCGATGAGCGCCGCCAGTCGGCCGACGCCCGGCTTTTCCATATCGGCAATGTCGAGACCCAGAAAATCGATCAGGCGCTGGTTGAAGAAGGTCGGAGCGCCTTCCGGATTGAGCCGCCAGAGCAGGCTCGGAACCATGTCTACGAGTTGCGAAAGCTCCCGCTCCCGGTCGCGCAGTGCTTCCTGCGCGCGCATTTCATCGTCGATATCGACGGATATGACATACCATTGCATGATCGCGCCGCTTTGATCGCGTAGCGGCTCGGCTCGGCCATCGACCCAGCGATAGGCTCCGTCGAAACGGCGCATGCGATATTTTATCGAGAAGGGATCGCCGCTGGCGAGGGAATGATGAACCGTCTCGAGCAACCTTGATGCGTCGTCGGGATGGACGAGGGTGTGGATGACCGAGGAGAGGCGGCTCATGCCGGGCCTATCCATATCGCCTACGTCGAGACCGAAAAAGTCGATCAAGCGCTTGTTGAAGAAGACCGGTTCGCCTTCCGGCGTCAGGCGCCTGATCTGGGCCGGGACCATGTCCACGAGCTGCGACAGCTCGCGTTCGCGGTGGCGCAACGCTTCCAGCGCGCGCACCTCCTCGTCGATGTCGAGGGAGACGCCGTACCATTGCACGACCGTTCCGTCGTCATCGCGGCGCGGCTCCACCCTGCATTCGGCCCAGCGGTAGACGCCATCCTTTTCAAGCCAGCGGAACCGCATGGCGGTGCCGCCGCCGGTTTCGAAACAATTACGCAGCGTGCGCTGCACGTCGGACGCATCCTCGGGATGGACCAGCTGCTGCAGGAGCTCGTCGATGCGCGGTTCGGCCTGCGCGTCAAAATTGGCGATGACGGCGTGGAAATGATCCTGGTAGCGTTTGTTGAAGTAGATCGATCCGCCTGTCGGTTCCACGCTCCATATGCGGACCGGCACGGCGTCGATCATCTGCTGAAGCTGCCGTTCGCTCCGGCGCACGGTCTCTTCGGCATGCACCTGATCATCAATATCGTGACAAAGGCCGTACCACTGGACGATGTTTCCGGCCTGATCGCGCATCGGCTCGGCACGGCTCGACATCCAGCGATAGAGACCGTCGGCGCGGCGCAGCCGATACCGCATGACGAAGGTCTCGCCGGTGGCGAGGCAATGGCGAAGGGCGTCCCTGAAACCGGCAGTATCATCGGGATGAACGGTGGCCTGCAGGACGGCCTCCAGCCGGCTCATGCCTGGTCTGTCGGAGTCCGCCACGTCAAGACCGAGGAAATCGACCATCCGCCTATTGAAGAAGGTCGGCTCGCCCTCGGGCGTCAGACGCCAGACATGACTTGGAACCATGTCCACGAGCTGCGAGAGCTCCCGTTCCCGGTCGCGCAACGTCTCCACGTTTTGGTGCAATCTGAGCACTGCCAGCTGGTGCTGTCGCGATATGGCGGCGACAATCAGCGCCGAAAATGCCGAGATGGCCAGAAACAGCTGCAGCATGATCTGATTGTGTCTCTGGGATTCAGGATCACCGGCAAATTGGCTGGCGCCTGTTATCGTGAATACCGCCGTGATCAGAGCAAGCAGAGCGAGCGATACGGCGGCGCCCTTGAACTCGAAACGGACCGCGGCCCAAAGAAGAGGTGGCATGATGATATAGGCGAAAGGAAGGTAGCCGCTCAGCGAAAGAGCTGCGACACCGAGAAAGATCAGCCCCAGGACGCAGGCTTCCACCCATTGCGCGGCCGAGAACTCCGTCTTGCTGCGCCAGCTGTGAAAGAGGACCAATGCCAGCGGTGCGACGATGAGGACACCGGTTGCGTCGCCGATCCACCATAGCGGCCAGGCCGTCGTGAAGGATTGCGATTGGATCGCGAACCAGGCAAGCGTGGCACTTCCCACGGTCGCGCTCACGATCGGTGCAATTCCGGCAGCCAGGATGACGAATGTGAGAACTTCCTGCAGAGTTTCCAGCTGACCCGGATGCTTCAAGGTCCGGTTCACCAGCCATGCCGCGACCATTGCTCCCAGAGCGTTGCCGACATAAATCAGGAAGGCCGCAGCCACGGGGCTATAGAACCACAGGAAGTTGCTGAACATCTCTGCCAGGCAGCCCGCCAGGATCCACCATGGCCAGCTGCGCCTGGAGGCGAGGATGAGCGTAGCGACGAAAAGCCCGCCCGGAGGCCAGATGGAAATACCCGTTCCCGGCACGATTGCCAGCGACTGTGCGAAGCCGCAGGCGAGTACATAGGCGAGAAAGAAAAGCCCCAGATGCAGGAACTGGGGACGGTGCGACCAGACGCTCAGCATCAACTGCTCCTGCCGGACAGAGAGAACCGGGGGATCGTCGGCATTTCTTGCAGCAGTCGTTCTCGATTTCGGGGCTGGCGAGCTCATGTTACGAAGCGTAATCCCGCCGCACCACAACCGCAACTCATGGAAACCCATGCATTGCGCGGGAATGTAGCCGGAATTTTCGGGAGAACGACGGATCGGAAGACTGTCCTGTTTCCCGATGGCGGATCCTAGACTTCAGGCTGGTTCCGCTATGCCCTATGGCTGGGGCGCCCGACCTCGGGCACGATTGAAGGCGTCCGGCTTTCCGGTCATTGTCGATTCGCGCGAGACATCGCAGTTGAGATGCAGCAGAGGATGCCGATATGAAAATCACGGTGGTGGGAGCAAGCGGCCTCATCGGAACGAGGCTCAGCGAGAAGTTGCGCCGATCGGGCCACGACGTCGCGGCCGCATCATTGTCGCTTGGCGTCGACACGGTTACCGGCAAGGGTCTGGACGTGGCGATGGTGGGAACCGAAGTCGTTGTGGACGTGACCAATGCCGCATCGTTCGGTGACAGTTCGGCGTTCGATTTCTTCAAGGCGTCGACGAAGAATTTGCTCGCAGCTGCGGCGGAAGCCCGTGTCCGGCACTATCTCGCACTCTCCGTCGTTGGCACGCCGCGCCTCGTGGAGAGCGACTATTTTCGCGCGAAAATGGTGCAGGAAAATCTCATCCGGGCGTCAGGTCGACCCTACACGATCCTCCGCTCCACGCAATTTTACGAGTTCATAAACGGATTGATTGACATCGGTGCTGACGGCAATGTCTTTCGGTTGCCATCGGCCTTCATGAGGCCGGTCGCAGCCGGGGATGTCGCCGCATTCCTGGCGGAACTGGCAGCCGGCGCTCCCTCGGGCGATGTCGTCGAAATCGGCGGCCCGGAGCAGTTCGGCATCGATGAAATCGCCCGGATCTATCTCGCCGCGAACGAAGACGAACGGCAGGTGATAACCGATCGATCCACGTCGTATTTCGGAGTCGAACTGACCGACGACGCTCTGATTCCCGGCGCCGGTGCCCGCGTGGCGCGCCAGACGCTTCCCGACTGGCTCTACCAATCGATGGGGGAGTAGGCCGTGCGGCTTTTCTTCCGGCCGGTAGGAGACTTAAAATCGACCCGCCACAGAACGTCCATCTGGCTGCGATTAGAACCCTCAAAGGCTCACCGCAATCTTTAAATTGAGATGAGCGGGGGTTTCAAGGCTTGCCTCCTGAAAGATTGGCGGCGGGTACAATAATGAGCGAGCATATTCCGTGTCGGTTGAGCAGCGTCTAACCCAGCCGCCTAGATCAGTGCTTCGGGGATGCCCCAAGGTTGACAAAAAGACATCCATTGCCGATCTCTATCTGGGTCAGAAGGTCGGCCCTTACCTCTTCGCCAACAACCGCTTTTATGTGCCGCCACTTTTGGCTCTTCGGATGTGCAGGCACCGGTACGCCTTCTCGCAAGAACAGCGTCACTTCAGGAGCTTCATCTGATTTGTAGATGCAAATTCTCACCGGCTCACATCCCTATTAACAGCAAATATTGTGCACTGCAAAACAAGGGATGGCAAACATTCATTTGCCGGGTAAGTCAAGTTTGGGCCGGTGTAGACCCGTGATCCTGAGGCGCCGCCCGATGCTGAGGACGGCGTCCGTAGGTCGAGGGGCGCGACGCCGGAGGTTCGGATGTTTTCACCTAAGTCGCCGGGGTTCATCACAACGAAGCACTCAAGAAACCTTCATGAAGCTCAGGGTTGAAATGGCCGCGACCGGCTCCAAATCCCGTCGGCGGTAGTCGAAACGCGAGGGGAGGGCGCATGGGCAACGCGCATATCGATCGGATCGGCCGGGGCAAATCGGCCTTGGGCTTCATTCTCGTCATTTTCTGCCTTCTGTCCTGCTGTCAGGTATTGGCGGCGCCCGCCGATATCGGCGGCCTGACGGTGACCCTGCCCGATGCCGCTTCCGGCTGGAGGAAAGCCGGCAAGGGCAATCTCTTCATGCTGCAGAAGGATTTTCCGGAAACGGAGGATGACAAGCGCGGCAGTGCTTTAATCCAGATCACCAAGCCGCTCTCGGCAGCGCGCAATTCTCTGCAGGCCGGCATGAAGACCTTCGTCGCGACGCTTCCCGACATGGCGAAGGAAGATATCCTGATCAAGCATTATGGGGTCACGGTGAACGGCTACGACATTCGCGTGGAAGAACGCTGCTGCGTCCATCAGAAGAACGTGACCATCGACCAGATCGTCGTCGGCATCGCCGGCGACAAACGGCAGACCTATCTGCAGCTCGTGCTGCTGAATGTGAACGGCGACAGAAGCAGTAGCGCCGAGGCCGATTTCGCAGCGCTTGTGCGATCGGTGAAGCTTGATCCTGCCGACAAGGATTTCGATCTCGTGCCGGCGAGCGACGACGGCGGGCTGGACGGCGTTTTCACCCATCTCGATACCGGTCTCCGGCCGAACGTCTTCGGCGGCATGGATTTCTATTCGGACAGCACGATCACCATGTTCGATCCGAAGGGCCAGTTCAGCACGGAGCTGCCGAGGGCCGGCCGGAGCATTGCCGAACATTGCAGGGAGACCCCGACCGATTGCGGCCTCTACAAGCTTGCCGGCGGCGGTTTCTTCTCCTCCGTCGGGTCGATCGAAATGCGCCGCGTCACCTCTGCCTACGGCACGATCGAGATCGAGACGAAACCGTTCTCGAAAAAGGGCGAAGACCTGGTGATTGCCGACGCAGACTATCGCGTCGTACCGCCATTTGATGAGGGCACGACGCTCGACGGCGAATGGGTATCCACCTTCGCCTCGAGCGGCATGACCGCGACCTCATCGGGATCGGTGGCGTCCAGCCATACGCTGACGCTTCATCGAAACGGTACTTTCGAACGCACAGGCTGGTCCGGCGCCTCGATGACCAACGAAATCGGCGGATCGCGATCGGGCGTCACCACATCAGGCAACCGGCCGGGCGCAAGCGGACGCTACAAGCTTTCCGGCTACCGTCTCGACCTGACCGACGCGAGCGGCAAGACGGAAAGCATGAGCATATTCGAACCGGACAAAGGTTCCGACGGGCTTCTGGTGATCAACGGCAACAACTACCTGAAGGATGACGGGAAATAGCCGGACAGCGCCCAACATATTGACGAATTTGGATTTCTACGGCGAATTCATTGACCTCCCGCTCGGCTTGAAAGCCACCCGGCTTAACAGTCATTTCGTGCCGATGGACTTGCTCATACCGCTTGAATCTGCCTGACGTCGCCGGCCGTCTCGGCGGGCTGAAACGGGCGGTTTGGTTAAGCATTTGTAAATTGGTAACGAATCGAGGCATATAGTAACTGCGCAACTGAAGCGCTTTCGTTCAGAATTGCGCAGTTACTTGGGAAAAAGATCATGCAGCCGAGTCTTGCTCTTCAAGACGATCAAGAGCACCTCCCGTCGCTTCTGGCAACAGATGCGAAGGAGTTATCCTATCAACTTCAGCAGCATCAGGCAAAAATCTTCCCCCCGCTGTCGCAAAAAACCATCAGAACATTTTCGCCGGCGGAAGCTGCGGCCTTCATCGGCATCGGTGAAGGTTATCTCCGCCAGGTAGCCGCCGACGGCCATGGGCCTGATCCGCTCGCAAACGGACGGCGGCTTTACAGTGCAACGGATATGGACCGGATTCGCAGGGTCCTCGATGAGCGAAACGGAACGCCAAAATATGTGCCGGCCCGCCGGACGGGCGAAAAACTCCAGATCATCTCCGTGATGAATTTCAAGGGCGGCTCAGGCAAGACCACCACCGCGGCCCATCTGGCGCAGTTCATGGCGCTCAGGGGCTACCGCGTGCTCGCCGTCGACCTCGATCCGCAGGCCTCCTTGTCCGCCTTGTTTGGCCACCAGCCGGAGTTCGACGTTGGAGAGGGCGAAACGATCTACGGTGCGATCCGATATGAGGAGCCGCGCCCGATCGCTGACATCGTGCGCGCCACCTACACGCCCAATCTGCATCTCATTCCGGGCAATCTCGAGCTGATGGAATTCGAGCACGAGACCCCAAAGGCGATGGCGTCGGGGACGGCGGAGACGATGTTCTTTGCCCGCATCGGCGAGGTCCTGACGGAAATTGAAAGCCTTTATGACGTCGTCGTCATCGACTGCCCGCCGCAGCTGGGGTTCCTGACGATGTCGGCGCTCTGTGCGGCAACCTCAGTCTTGATCACGGTCCACCCGCAGATGCTGGATGTCATGTCGATGTCGCAGTTTCTGACGATGACGAGTGAGCTGATGTCGGTCGTCGAAAAGGCCGGCGGGCGTACCAGCTATGACTGGATGCGCTATCTCGTGACGCGGTTCGAACCGAATGACGGACCGCAAAGCCAGATGACCGGCTTCATGCGGGCGATCTTCGGCAATCGAATGCTCCACAACGCCATGGTGAAATCGACGGCGGTCGCCGACGCCGGCGTCACCAAGCAGACACTCTACGAGGTCGAGCGGTCGCAGTTCACACGCGGAACCTACGATCGGGCGCTGGAATCCCTCAACCTCGTGAATGGCGAGATCGAGGCGCATATTCGCTCCACCTGGGGGAGGAAATAGATAGATGGCGCGCAAAAACCTCATCGAAATTTCCGCTCCGAGCCCGGCAAGGGCGGATGCGGTCGCGCCGCGCGATAATCGTCCGATCGCCGGATTCGTGCCGCAGGAGCGCAGTGCCGCGCCGGTCGGCGGCATTACCAAGACGCTCGGCAACATTACCGAGAAAATGGAGCGGGCGAGTGAGCTGGAACGGCAGCTTGCCACCGGCCAGACCATCGTCGAACTCGATCCCGGCCTGATCGACGCTTCCTTCGTCAGCGACCGATTGGCGATCGATGCGACCGAACTTGCGCAGCTCGTCGAGCAGATCCGCGAGCATGGGCAGCAGGTTCCGATTCTTGTCCGCCCACATCCCGAAACCAGGGGACGCTATCAGGTCGCCTACGGCCATCGTCGCTTGGCTGCCGCCCGAGAAATTGGCATCAGGGTGCGTGCGGTCGTCCGCGATCTCACCGACGGTCAGCTGGTCGTCAGCCAGGGACAGGAAAACAGCGCTCGAACCAATCTCTCCTACATCGAGCGTGCGCTCTTCGCATCGCGGCTCGAGGAACGCAGCTTTGGCCGCGATGTCATCATGGCGGCTCTCGGCGTGGACAAGGCGGCGCTGTCGAGAATGCTGATCGTCATACGACAGGTCCCCCTGGGGCTCGTCAACGCCATAGGTGCGGCACCTGATATCGGCCGCCGGCGATGGTTGGAACTGGGCGAGCGGCTTGAGAAAGCCGATGTCGAAAAGATCATCGCGGAGTTGTCCGCGGACGACGCGCGCAAAATTTCGAGCGACGAGCGGTTTCAGCGGGCACTCGTTCTGGCAACGAAGAAGACGACTGCACCGAAGCCGGTGGTGGCTAAAACCCAGGTTAGTGGCGTGCCTGTCATGATCAAGAAGACAGCATCCGGTGCGACCTTCGTCTTCGACGGCAAGACGGCGCCCGGTTTCGATCAATTCGTCCAGGAAAGGCTGAAGGGCCTGTTCCAGGAGTTCAACAAGGACAGAGGAGCGTAGCGCGCAAAAGAAAAAGGCCCCCAACGACGACGCCGTGGAAGCCCTTCTCAGATCTTAAGCACATCGAGAATCGCATTTCCCCGAATCACAGTCAAGCGTCTTAGGCACCAAATTGGTGGATGGTTTTCTTTTGCCTGAACGAAGGTGAAGGCAAATGGAGAGTGGATATGTGACGACGCCCTTTGGGCGGCGGCCGATGTCGCTTGGCATGCTGGCAAGCCAGCAACTGGCCGAGACCATCGAGCCGGGAATGAAACGCAGCAAATGGAAGCTGTTCAGGGCGATCTGCGAAGCGCGACCGGCGCTTGGCGTCACCGATCGGGCATTGACGGTGCTCGACGCGCTTTTGACCTTTTACCCTGACGACGAAATCTCCGAGGAAAAGGGACTGATCGTCTTCCCGTCGAATGCGCAGCTTTCGTTGCGCGCTCGAGGCATGACCCCAGCCACCCTCAGGCGGCATCTTGCCGTCCTGGTCGAGGCCGGCCTGATCCTGCGCAAGGACAGCCCGAATGGCAAACGCTATGCGCGCCGCGACAGGGCAGGGGCCATCGGCGAGGCCTTCGGCTTCAGCGTCGCACCGCTTCTGGCCCGTGCTGTCGAAATCGAAAGCCTGGCCGCCCAGGCGGTTGCCGACCGGGAGCTGTTACGGGTGACCAGGGAACGCTTGACGGTCTGCCGGCGCGATATCTCCAAGCTGATTGAGACGGCCCTCGAAGAGGAGGTTTCCGGTGATTGGGAAGGTATTTCGGCGATGTTTCGCACGCTCCTTGCCCGAATTCCGCGAGTTGCGACGGCCGAAGCACTGGCGCCGTTGCTCGACGAGATGGGGCTGCTGCGCGACGAGATCGTCAACGCATTGGAAAGACGGATAAAAACACAAAAAATAGACTCCAATGAGTCTCAAATTGAGCGTCACAAACAGAATTCAAACCCTGACTCCACTTATGAACTTGAACCAGGCTTCGAAACGAAGCAGGGCGAAAGGGCGGTGGCCGATAATGAGCCGAACGCCGAAGCGCCGGACGAGCGAAGATTGAAACAGCCGAAGCCTTCCGGAGGGATGGCCAACAAGGCGAAAGACACGGCCGATCCAGGGGCCGTGCATAGCCTGAAATCGTTCCCGCTTGGCCTCATCCTCCAGGCCTGCCCTCAAATTCTCGATTATGGCCCCGGCGGGACGATCGGCAATTGGCGAGACCTTATGTCGGCCGCCGTCGTCGTGCGCTCGATGCTCGGCGTCAGTCCCTCGGCCTATGAGGAAGCCTGCTCGGGCATGGGGCCGGAAAATGCCGCAACCGTGATCGCCTGCATCCTGGAAAGGGGAGGGCATATCAACTCGCCTGGCGGTTATCTCCGCGATTTGACCCGAAGAACCGAGAGGGGCGAGTTTGCTATCGGCCCGATGCTGATGGCGCTCGTGCGGGCTAACAGTGGAGTGCGGCGACATGCCGGTTGATCGTAAGGAAGCTGCGGCTACGACATTGATCCGCAACGCTGGCAAAGCGGCAACAAGGCAAAGAAAAACCAGCCGGTGAGGGCGGGTTTGGTTGGCGTTCCCTTCGATGGAAGGATCCGGCTCTGTTGCGGCGACGCTCGAGAGGACGCCGGCCGGACGATCCGCGTTTGACTGTCGACTACAACGTGCGCGTTCGCCCGAACGACCGCAGATAATCAGCGCATTGAAATTAGTAGACAGGTGATGGTCGCAAGCCTGCGGCAGAAACAGGTCGGCTCTGGACGAAGCGCTGCATTGAAAGTCTACAGCGCCTGTTCGATCAGGGGCTTGTTCCGGCCAACAGAGTGTATGCGCTGCAGCGGGAGGCTGCAAACTCCCCGGAGCGATTGGGACCTTTTGCGGTAGAACACGCAGCATCGCTCGGCTATAAAGTTCATGCCACGTTGGCCTTTTGGCGGTAATCGATGCCTAATCCTCCCGAATCTTCAGCCGAAAGCGTTGGCAAATCTAGCACGGGTCGCAATCAGCCAGCAGATTCAGCGACGCCAGCGGCCGCCTCGGATTCGCCAGAAATCACCGAAGGCGACAACCCGCAACTCCCCCATGGAACCTTCGTGCAAAGTCGACAGGCTGCGAGCAATCTATTGCGTGCGCTACGCCGCGATTTGGCGGCAAGTTCTGCTTTGGCGAAGACCAAGACGATGGCTTCGTTTTTGAGAACGAAGCTAAGGCGGTCGATGCGGCTGGAAACCATATCAGCTCCCGCCAAATGGATGACGACCGCTCTGGCCAAAGCCGGGCGCGGCATTCGCGATCGGGGTTCGAAGCCGCGCGAAAGTCGCCGACGCCGATGGCTTCCGGCGAACTGGTGGAAATTCGCTTTAGGGTCGGCCTTGCTTGTCTGCCTCCTCGTATGCAGCGTGCTGGTGTGGGCACTCAAAGACGTACCCTGGAGCGAGATCCGTGACGGGACGTTAAAGCCTGTCGTTGTGCTGGAAACCGCCGACGGTGCGCCGCTCGTAAGGCAGGGACCTTATCAAGGGCCATATGCGCAGTACGACCAGTTCCCGCCTCGTCTGATCGAGGCCGTCCTTTCGATTGAGGATCGCCGGTTCATGGATCATTTCGGCGTCGATCCCAGAGGGATCGGGAGGGCGTTTCTCCGGAATTTGGAGGCTGGCTCGGTGGTGGAGGGGGGCAGCACCATCACCCAGCAACTCATCAAGCTGCAATACCTGGACAGTGATCGAACGATTAAGCGAAAGATACAGGAGGTTGTGATCGCAGTCTGGCTGGAGTGGAAGCTCGGTAAGCGGCAAATCCTGACGCGCTATCTCAACAGCGTCTATCTTGGCGCGGGCGCTACCGGCATGCCTGCCGCCGCGCGAATCTATTTCAACAAGGATATCGGCGCCCTTAACCTGCCGGAGTCGGCGATGCTGGCGGGATTGCTGCGGGCGCCGAGTCAATGGAACCCCATCGACAATTTCGAAGGCGCCCGGCAGCGCACCACAGTCGTTCTCGACGCGATGGCGACCAATGAAAAGATCACCGCGCCAGAGGCGGCGGAGGCCAAGGCGAGCTTTGCCAAGCTGCATCCGACGACGCCGACGCCGCGCTCGGGAAGCTGGTTTGCGGACTGGATTTCGCCGCAAGCGAGCGAAATCGCCGGCTCCTCGCCAGGTTCGACGACGGTGCGAACCACGATGGTGCCGCAATTGCAGCAAATCGCCGAAAGGGTCGTGAAAGGAGCCTTGGACGGTGAAGGAAAGACAGTCGGAGCATCGCAGGCCGCGTTGGTTGCGATGACGCCCGATGGCGCGGTCGTCGCGATGGTTGGCGGGCGCGACTACAAGGCAAGCCAGTTCAACCGCGCCGTCACAGCGATGCGCCAGCCGGGTTCCACCTTCAAGCTGTTCGTCTACTATGCCGCATTGAAGGCTGGGTTCACCTTGTCTGACCAGGTTCTGGACGCGCCAATTGACATCGCTGGCTGGTCGCCAGAAAATTCCGGCGGCAACTATCGCGGTTGGGTAACGCTTGCCGAGGCGTTCGCGCGATCGCTCAATGCCGCTTCAGTGGCGCTTGCCGAAGAGGTTGGTTTAGAGAATGTGATTGCCGCAGCGCGTGAACTCGGCATCGATGCGCCACTTGCCAATACGCCGTCTTTGGCGCTTGGGACATCCGAAGTAAATCTGCTTAACCTCACCAGCGCCTATGCGTCCGTCCAACTCGGTAGGGCACCTGTCAAGCCCTGGGGCATCATCGATTTTCAAGCGGCAGGGCAGCCCAAGACGTTTCGAGTTGGCTCACAATCAAAGCCGAATGTCGATCTTTCGCCCTACCAGTCCGATCTCCTCGGCCTGCTGCAGTTGGTGGTCGAGCGAGGTACTGGGCGTGGAGCGGATCCCGGCACGTTTGCGGCCGGCAAGACCGGCACCAGCCAGAACAACCGGGATGCCTGGTTCGTCGGCTTCACGGAATCGCTCGTCGTCGGTGTGTGGGTTGGCAATGATGATGACGCGCCGATGAAGGGGGTGACGGGCGGCGCCCTGCCAGCGCATATTTGGCGGGATTTCATGCGCCAGGCGACGGCCGAACCCACGCTGAATGGAGTGCGATCGACAGAAGCGGCAAGCGATGGTCAAGGCGCACCGCAGTCCTGTAACATCACCGCCTGCTCGCGCAGTTACCGCTCCTTCCGGCCTTCCGACTGTACCTATCAGCCATATTCGGGCGGCCGACGGCTCTGCGAAAAGTGACGTGGCGCGCGTAACGAGGTGGTCTGCAATCATCTCTTTACAGCTAACATGTCAGTCTGATACATCTAATCTCAATAGTCGAGAGGAAGCATATTTGACCCAGAAATTCGGCCTGTCAGTCGCTCTTGCCACGCCGTTTGACAGCAATAGCGATATTGCGATCGATGCGATGATCGTGCAGGCAAGGCGAAGCCTCGCTGCCGGATGTTCCAGCGTAACCCTGTTCGGAACGACGGGTGAGGGCTCCTCCATCGGAAGCCGGGAACGTGACCGCGTCCTCGCGTCTTTCCTCGATGCCGGGATCGCGGCAAAAAACATCATCGTTGGTGTGCTGGTCGATGCCGCCGAGGATGCGGCGATTCAGGCAGATCATGCTCTTTCCCAGGGCGTTCGTAATATTCTTCTTGCCCCGCCGTCCTATTTCAAGACTGTCAGCGACGACGGTGTCTTCCAGTGGTTTTCGGCCGTCTTCGCTATTTTGGGAGACAAGGCGCGGGACATCATCGTCTACAATCTTCCCTCGCTCACCATGGTTCCGCTGACCGTGTCGCTGATCGGACGGCTGCGGACCGCCTTCCCCAATATCGTGACAGGCGTCAAGGATTCTTCCGGCGACTGGCCGTACACCGAGAGCCTGCTCAAGGCGCATGGCGATCTCATTATCCTGGTGGGCGATGAACGGCATCTTGCCAGGGGCGTGCGGCTCGGTGGCCAGGGGGCGATCTCCGGCATGGCGAATTTTGTGCCCCGCGACGTCAAGCTGATGGCCGAAGAAGGCAAGGACGATCCCCGCGTCGAGGGTTTTGTGGCCGAACTGCTGAAATATCCTGTTGTCTCGGCCGTGAAAGCCATGGTGGCGCATGTGACGTCGGAGGATATCTGGCTTGCGGTTCGCCCGCCGCTTGCTTCAATATCCGCCGAAGGGCAGGCGCAGCTTGCTCTTGCTTTCGATCGTCTTTTCCAGTCGAAAGCGGCATAGGTCAGGCATGTTTTGGGAAGAGGCGATGGACGAAACGGACGAGCAGCCGACGCTGCGGGAAAAGGCGTATGCGAGCTTCACACGCCACCTTCTTGCGCGTGACGTGCGCCCCGGACAGTTCGTTTCGCAGCGCCGCCTCGTCGAGCTGACAGGGCTGACGCTTGGCGCCATCCGCGAACTCATCCCGAGGCTCGAAGCCGAAGGGCTGATCAAGACGGTGCCCCAGCGGGGTTTGCAGATTGCGCATATCGACCTCAACCTCATTCGCGAGGCGTTCCAGCTGCGCGTGTTCCTGGAGAAGGAAGCGGTCGCGCTTTTCACCCGCTCTGCGTCTGACGAGACAATCGCCGGACTTTTGAAGCAGCATCAGGATATCGCCGACGCCATTCGAAGCGGCGATGGATCGCACGAATTGGAAGTGCATGCGCAGGCTGTCGATTGGGGCATGCACGACGCCTTCATCGATGCCCTTGGAAATACCATCATCTCGAACGCCTACCGGGTGAACTCGATCAAGATGCGCCTGATCAGTCAGGACCGTTTTCGCATCGAAGGTCACGTCGGGCCTGTCATGGTTGAGCACCTGAAGGTGCTCGAGGCGATCGAACGACGATCGGCGGAGGACGCCGTCAACAGCCTTGTCGCACATATCAATCATGCAAGAGATCGTGCGCTCAGGATATAATCGGAAATAAACAGCCGGGGATGAGGAGATCGCCGGCAAAAGGAGGAGGAATCACATGTCATCGTTTTTGAATCCGACGAGACGCGGCTTTCTGGCAGGTACGGCCGCTTTTGGCGCCAGCAGCATGCTCGGCGTGCGGTTGGCATCGGCTGCCGTCGATTGGAAGCGCTTTGCCGGCACGACGCTTGAAGTCAACCTGGTCAAGAGCCCGCGCAGCGAAATACTTCTGAAGTACTTGTCCGAATTCGAGGAGCTCACCGGCATCAAGGTCAATGCCGAAGCGACGCCCGAACAACAGCAGCGTCAGAAAACGACCATCGAGCTGAGCTCCGGCAAGCCCAGCTTCGATGTTGTGCACATGAGCTACCACGTCCAGAAGCGGCAGTTCGAAAAGGGCGGCTGGCTTGCCGATATCGGCGGTTTTCTCAAGGACCCCTCTCTGACCGACCCGTCTCTGATTGAAAGCGACTTCGCCGAAGCCGGCCTGACTTTTGCCAGAGATCCGGACGGCGTCCTGCGTTCGCTTCCATTCTCGGTCGATTACTGGATCATCTACTGGAACAAGACGCTGTTCGAGAAGAAGGGGCTCGCCTACCCGACGACGTTCGAAGAACTCGCCAGTGCTGCGGAGGCGCTCACCGATCCTTCCACCAACACCTACGGCTTCGTCGCCCGCGGCCTGAAGAACGCCAACACGCCGGTCTGGACGTCGCTGCTGCTTGGGTATGGTTCGAGCCCGCTCGGTCCGGATGGCAAGCTGCGCACGACATCACAAGAAGCGATCGATGCAGCCAAGCTTTACCAAAGGCTGATGACCAAGACCGCTCCTCCCGGCGTCTCCGGCTTCAACTGGGCCGAGGCGCAGTCGGCCTTCCTGCAGGGCAAGATCGGCATGTGGCTGGACGGCGTCGGTTTTGCGCCGCCGATCGAGAATCCGGAAAAGTCGCGCGTCGTCGGCCAGGTCGGTTACGGCATCATGCCGAAAGGTCCGAAGGCGCAGGCCGCAGGCACCTTCGGCGACGGGCTTGGCGTCGTCGCGGCAAGCCAGAAGAAAGAAGCCGGCTACCTCTTCTGCCAATGGGCGATTTCGCATGAAATGGGTGCACGTCTGCTGCAGGCCGGCGCCGGCGTTCCTTTCCGCCAGTCCGTCCTCGAGGATGCGAAGGTCCGCGAAGGCGTCAAGATGCCGGCCGCATGGCTTGATGCCGTCGTCGGTTCCGGCAAAATCTCGCAGCTCGCGCTGCCGGTCATCATACCGGTCACCGAGTTCCGCGACGTCTATGGCGTCGGTCTCACCAACATGATCGGCGGCGCCGATCCCGAAACCGAACTGAAGGCAGCGACGGCACAGTTCGAACCCGTCCTGGCGAAAAGCGAGGGATAATGGCCTCGACAAGCATCGAAACGGCCACAGTGGCCAAGACGTCGAAAGGAGGGAGCAAACCGGATCGGTTTGCTCCCAACTACTGGCCCTTCGTCATCCCGGCGCTCATAGTCATCGCCGCCGTCATCGTCTTTCCGTGGGTGTTTACGGTGTGGATGAGCGTCAACAACTGGACGCTCGGCCAATCGCAGGTCTTTGCAGGGCTGGACAATTACGCGCGTCTCACCACCGACATGCGCTTTTGGGAGTCGCTGTGGCATACGGTGCTCTATACGACGCTTTCCGTGGTGGTCCCCCTTTTTCTGGGGACGCTTGCGGCACTGATCTTCGATGCTCAATTTCCGTTGCGCGGTCTTATTCGCGGCATATTCGTGATGCCGATGATGGCCACGCCCGTCGCCATCGCACTCGTCTGGACGATGATGTACCATCCGCAGCTCGGCGTTCTCAACTATCTCCTCTCCTTCATCGGCATCGGCCCGCAGGAGTGGATCTATAATCAGAGCAGCGTCATCCCGTCGCTGGTGCTGGTCGAGACCTGGCAATGGACGCCGCTGATCATGCTGATCGTGCTCGGTGGGCTCGCGGCGGTTCCGCGCGAACCTTATGAAAGTGCGGAGATCGATGGCGCCAATGTCTGGCAGAAATTCCGTTATCTGACGCTGCCGATGATCGCACCGTTCCTAATGATCGCCGTGATCATCCGCAGCATCGATGCGGTAAAAAGTTTCGACATCATCTATGCCATGACCCAAGGCGGCCCCGGCACGGCGTCGGAGACGATCAACATCTATCTCTACAACACCGCTTTCGCCTACTACGACATCGGCTATGGCTCGGCTATGGCGGTTGTCTTCTTCATCCTCATCGTCCTGCTCTCCTTCGTCCTTATGATGCTGCGGCAACGCGTGAACTGGTCCGACGGGGGGGCACGCTGATGAAACGCAAGACGCTCGATCGCATCGGACTGCTGTTTGTTGCCCTGGTGATGATCTCGCCGGTCGTCCTGTTCTTCCTCTGGATGATCTCGCTGTCGCTGAAATATGAGATCGACAACGGCGCCTATCCGCCAATCTTCATTCCGGAGCGCTTGGCCTGGTCGAACTATCTGAAGGTTTTCGAGGAGAACAACTTCTTCCTCTATCTTTGGAATTCGGTGCTGGTGACGGGTGCCGCCACGCTTCTGGCGCTGCTGATCGGCGTGCCGGCCGGATATGGCATCGCGCGGTTGAAGGCGGAGAAGTCCGCGATGGTCATCATGATTGCGCGCATGACGCCGGGCCTTTCCTTCCTGATCCCGCTCTTCCTGCTGTTTCAGTGGCTAAATCTGCTCGGCACGCTTCTGCCGCAGATCATCATCCATCTCGTCGTCACCGTGCCGATCGTTGTGTGGATCATGATCGGGTATTTCGAGACGACGCCGATGGAGCTGGAGGAGGCTGCAAGCATCGATGGCGCGACGCCCTGGCAGGTTTTCCGCCTGGTCGCTTTGCCGATCGCCAGGCCGGGCATCGTTGTCGCCTTCATCCTGTCGGTCATCTTCTCGTGGAACAACTTCGTCTTCGGCATCGTGCTCGCCAGCCGCGAGACGCGCACGCTTCCTGTCGCGGTCTACAACATGCTCTCGTTCGAGCAGGTCAGTTGGGGTCCGCTGGCGGCGGCGGCGTTGATCGTCACCTTGCCCGTGCTGATCTTGACGGTGTTTGCGCAACGGCAGATCGTGGCGGGCCTGACGGCCGGAGCCGTCAAGTAAGCGGGTGAGACAACGAACTTGACGACTTCTTCTGCCTTCGATGCGCCTCCCGGTCGGGCGCGCCGCGTTTTGTGTGTCGGCGCGGCGGTTATGGACACCCTGTTTCGGGTGCGCTCGTTACCGACCGGCCAGGGCAAAATCCTGCCCTACGATATGCTCCAGATCGCCGAAGGCATGGCATCGAGTGCCGCCTTTGCGGTCGCCCGGCTGGGCGGCAATGCCAGCCTCTGGGGCGCAGTCGGCAACGATACCACCGGCGAACGCATCATTGCCGACCTCGGTAACAGCGGCATAGACACGAGCGGCATGCTGCGCGTGGACGGCGCCCGCTCGGCCGTCTCGACCATTCTCGTCGATGATCAGGGCGAGCGCCTGATTGTGCCTTTCTACGATGCGGGCCTGCACGAGACGGTCAAGCCGGTCACAAGAGAGGACGTTTCTTCTTTCGATGCGGTGCTAGTCGACGTCCGGTGGCCGAAGCTTGCGGTGCGGACGCTGTTGGCCGCCCGAGAGGCGGGCAAACCGGGCATTCTCGATGGCGATGTCGCAGGCGATGGCGTGATCGAGATGCTTGCACCGGCGGCCAGCCACATCGTATTCTCGCAGCCGGCCGCCGAGCGCCTTGCGGGTGCAGCCGAGCTGGTGAAGGTCGTCGGCCTTCTGAAGCGAAAGTTCGAGCATGCTTTCATCAGCGTCACGGCTGGCGAAAATGGTTCCTTCTGGTTCGATGACCTAACCGGCGACGTCTTCCATCTTGCCGCTTCGAAGGTGAGGACGGTCGATACGCTCGCAGCCGGCGATATCTTCCATGGCGCTTTCGCGCTGGCCACCGCGGAAGGCTTGCCGATAGAAGAAGCGATGCGCTTTTCATCCATGGCGGCGGCGCTCAAATGCCAGGTCTTCGGCGGACGTATCGGCGCGCCCACCAGAGCCGAGATCCGCGATGCCCTGCGGGATTGGAGCGCTGGGCGGTAGTCGTCGCCTGCAGCATGAGTTTTCAAAGCCAGGATCAGCGCTCCATCAGCTTTTGACTGAGCCGGCGGTCATGCCCGCCAGGAAGTAGCGTTGAGCAACCAGGTAAAGGACCAGAAGGGGAAGGGAACCGAGCACGCTCATCGCCATCATTTCGTTCCATTCGAAAGCGTGCTGGCCCATTAGAAGCTGGATGCCGATCGGAACGGTTCTGAGGTCCATCGACTTTGTCAGCGTCAGCGCAAAGAGGAATTCGTTCCACGCCAGCAGGAAGGTGTAGACCGCGGTGGCGACGATCCCGGGGATGGAGACCGGAACGATGACGCGCCATAGGGCCGTCCAGCTCGAGCCGCCGTCGACCAGGACGGCCTCGTCCAGCTCTTTCGGCAAGGTGTTGAGATAGCCTGTCATCAGCAGGACGGCGTAAGGCAGCGTGAAGACCATGTAGGTCAGGATCAGCGCCAGATAGGTATCGAAGATCCTGAAGGCGACCACCATTCCGAAATAGGGGATGAGAAGGGTGATCGGTGGAACGGTCTGGGTGCTGATGATGAAGATGTTCAAGGTGTTCTTGAAACGGAACTGGTAGCGGCTGAAGCCGTAGGCGGTTACGATCGCGACAATCAGGGTCAGGGCGGTGACGACGCCGGCGACGAAGTAACTGTTGATGAAGAACCGCACTTTCACGGGATCGTTGAAGATCGTCAGATAGGCGGCCACCGTAAAATCATCCGGCAACAGCCGCGGCGGAAGGGCGAAGATTTCCGTATTCGACTTCAGCGAACTGAAAAACATCCACACGATCGGAAAGGTCGAAAAGACGAGGCCGATCGCCAGGCCGAGATAGGTCAGGATGGTCGGCAATACCGAGCTCTTGAAGGAACGCTTTGCCATGGATCACCTGCGCTGCTGGTGTTTGATGTAGAAGTAGGTGACGCTCATCGAGATGATGAGGATGATCATTGCGCTCGCCGAAGCCAGCGAGAATTCGTACTGGGAGAAGGCGAGTTTGTAGGTGAAGGTGGAGAGCACTTCCGTCGAATAGATCGGGCCGCCGCCCGTCGTCATCCATACGAGTGGAAAAACCTGCATCGTCCAGATGAAGTCGAGGAGCGCGATGCTGATGATGATCGGCATCAGCTGCGGAATGGTGATGTACCAGAACTTTTGGACTTCGTTCGCGCCATCGATACCGGCTGCCTCGTAAAGCTCCTTCGATATACCCTGGAGGCCGGCGAGCAGGCTGACCATGTAGAGCGGATAGCCCGCCCAGATGTTTGCGAAGGTCAAAGCGTGGATGGCCGTGCGTGTCGAGGAGAACCACTCGACCTTGAAGTTGATGATATGGAGCGCCATCAGCACGCTGTTGACGACGCCGTTCGGGTCGAGCAGCAGGCGCCAGATGATGGCGATGATGACGGCCGTGAACAGCCAGGGCAGGATGAAGAGCACGCGCAGGATGCTGCGAATGAGCGGATCGACGCGGTTGGTGTTCAACAGCAGCGCGAAGGCCAGGCCGATGATGAAGTGGAAGATGACGCTCATGATCGTGAAATAAAGCGTCTGCACGACCGACTGCCAGAAGACCGGATTCTCGAAGATGGTCATGTAATTCTGGACGCCCGCGAAGGCAGCGTCCTTTTTCATGATGGCGCCGTCCATCAGTGAATATTTGAAGACCATCACCATAGGAAACAGCATCAGCAGAACAAGCAGCAGTGTCGCCGGCGAAACGTAGAAATACGGCACCAGCTTCCTCAAGGTGCTGTAACGAAGCCATCCTTTTCTTCGCGCTTTGGCTTGCGCGGCGACCAGAGCCGTAGCCGAATGATTCATGAGCTGTGACTTTCCATTCTGCCGAGATTTGACGACTTGCACCGGCAGCGCATGGTTGCGCTGCCGGTGATCCGTGAAAGCGGCGTGCTTAGAACTTCGCCAGCCAAGCCTTCTCAGTATTGGCAGCTGCCTCCTTGGCTGACTGCCCGCCGTCGAACATCTTCTGAACTTCGACGTTCATGTCGCGCATCAGCTCTTCGGCAACCGGAAGGCCGACGAATTCGTTCGCCGGATAACCGCTCTGGAAGATTTTGAAGGCTTCCGCGAAGATCGGGTCCGAGGCCACGAAGTCCGGCTTGGCATGGACGTTGCCGGGGAAGGCATTGGCAATCGAGACGAGACGGCCGTTGACGTCAGGGCTCATCAGGTATTCGACGAGCTTCCAGGCTTCTTCCTTGTGCTGGCTGCCCTCGCTGATGCCGATGCCCCAGGACGCATAGGGCATGCCGCGCTTGCCGGTGTAGCCATCAGTGGCCGGCAAGGCGGAGATGCCGAAATTGAGCTTCGGATTACGCTCGCGGATGAGGTTCACATGGGCGAGGGAATCCACCATCATTCCGACGCGGCCATTGACGAATTCCTCGACCTTGTCCTGTTCCTTCTTGGCAAAAATGCCGGGAGAAATAACGCCTTCCTTGTTGAGAGAAGCGATATAGTCGAGCGTGCCGACGACGGCTTCATTTTCGAGGTCAGGTTTGCCGTCCTTCAGCATCGAGGCGCCGGAGGCCCAGACCCAGGACATGACGTCGTTCTGGATTCCGCTCGGAGACTGCAGCGATAGCGGCAGGACCCAGCCGTACTGGTTCTTCGAGGCGTCGGTCATTTTCTTCGCGGCTTTGGCAAATTCCGTGCGCGTGGCCGGCAGCTTGTCGACGCCGGCGGCCTTGGCGATATCCAGGTTGATGAAGACGGGGTAGACGAAGGATGCCAGCGGGAACATCACGCTCTTGCCATCGATCTTGACGATATCGGTGATCTGGCTCTTGTCGTATTTCGCCTTCTCCATCAGTTCGTCCATGGAGGCGATTGCGCCCTGCTTGGAGAGCCCGTTTACCCACGCACCATCGAGGCCCACCACGTCGCTCAGCGTTCCGGAGGCTGCGCCGACGACGATCTGGTCACGCGTTGTGGCATAGGGACCGCTGACCAGCGTCACCTTGATGCCGGGGTTTTTGGCTTCGAAATCGTTCATGATGCTGCGCAGAGCGCCCGACGGCATTTCGGGTTCCCACCATTGAATGAACTCGATGGTGGTGTCGGCAAACGCCGATGTGGCGCAGAGCGCCCATACCGCCACGGCAGCCCGCATCGTCACGCCGAATTTTCTGATATTCATTTGTGCCTCCCAAAGATTGTCAGTTAATCGATCCTCCTCAAGATCGTAGGCAAAGTAGGTTCCCTGAAGCCCCTATCTGTCAATGAAGAACTGCGATCAGGAAAAGATGGGAGGCCGGCATTCACGGCGCGTGCTGCGTTAAATCATTGATAAAAAATCATAAAATTGATTGACATCATCAGTGTTTTTCTGCAGCATTTGTATTGCTTGTGACGCATTTTTTCTTTACTTTCGTAAACAAATGAAAGTTTACCCAATAAAATGAAAAAGCGTGGCACCCGGCTTCTTCATTGCAGATTTTCGAATTTTAGGTGCTGAAACAAGCGCCTTTTGCAACCGCGCGGCGCAAACGGCACAAGTCACAAATGGAGGGAATATTTCGATTTTCGAAAGGAGGGCAGGGCCTGCACAAAAATGACGGATCACGCCGGTTATGCGTTGATTCTCGACGATTCCGGAAAACGAAGCTCACCTGTACAATTGCCGAATGCGTGATTTGGCGCGTCGGCGGATCTGCCGTTGTGCGAAATCGTTCCCGATCAGTTGTCGTCGTCCCGCCAATAAGGAATTGAATGGCCAAGAAAAGTTATAAATCGATGGACGACTTCGCGAGCGCCTCCGGCGTATCGCGTCCGACCTTGTCGAAATATTTCGATGATCCCTCGCAGATCAAGGAGGTGACCCGCAAGCGTATCGAGGCGGCTCTCAAGAAGTCGCATTTCGAGCCGAACCTGTTCGCGCGGCATCTCAATCGCAAGCGGACCAGGAATATCGGGATTCTGGTCCCGACCATGTCGGATCCCTTTTATGTGCAGGTCGTGTCGCTGATCGAGCTGGAGTTGCGTGAAAAGGGATTCTGGCCTGTCCAGATTTCTTCGCACACGCGGCCGGAGCTGGAGGCGGAGGCCGTTCGGACCTTGCTCTCGCTGAAGGTCGCGGGTGCGATCGTGGCGCCGCTCGGAGCCGGTTCGCGCCGTTCCGCGCTGGAAAGGCTGAGGGATGCCATACCCGTCGTCTGCTTCGACAATCCTGCCGACGCCGACCTTCCTTATGTCGGTAACGACAATGCGCAAAGCATGGCAGCCATTGTGCAATATCTCTGCCGGTCCGGTGAGCCGCCGATCTTCCTGGAAATTCCGCATATGACCGAAAATGCCGGCGAGCGGCAGGCGGGCTACCGCGCGACGATGGCGAGGGAAGGGCATTCCCCGTTGGTCATCGATTGCGACGCGCCGCCTTCCTGGGAATTCGAGCGCCTCGGATACGAGCAGATGCAGAGAATTCTTGCGAATGGCAGTCTTCCGGGCAAAACGCTGCTATGCGCCAACGACCGCTTCGCTTTCGGCGCGATGGCAGCTGCATTCGCTTCGGGACTGAAAATCGGCCGTAGCGAGGGGTGCGATGTACGCATCGCCGGGCACGACGATCACCCGCTCAGCCGATATACCTGTCCGTCGCTGACGACGATGGCCCAGAACGCGCCCGAGATCGCCGCAAAATCCGTGGAGCTTTTGCTGGCGCATATGGAGAGCGAGGATGACGGAACGACCCCTGTGACGAACAAGGTAATCCTCGAGGCAACGCTAGTTATGCGCGAGTCGGCTTGAGGGCGGCACGGGTTTCCGCGTCAACGGGCAAGCGCTGGGTCCATGGCGCGCCATGCCGTTGTCATGGCTTCGAGGGCCTCTTGCCCCTCCGGAATGGCTTGCCTCTTCGATACGAAGCCATGGATCTGTCCGGGCCAGGTCCGGGTCGTTGCCTTCGCCTCGGTGCTGAGCCGCTCGGCATAGGCGGCCCCTTCGTCGAACAGCACGTCATGTCCGGCAAGGATCACGAGGGCCGGCGCCACGCCCGCCAGCGACGCTACATTAAGCGGTGAGGCTCGCCAGTCCGACCGGCTCGCGGCGTCCGGCAGATAGTGGTCTCGGAACCATTTCATCGCGGCTGCCGTCAGGCCGAAATCCTCTTCGTAACGTGAATAGCTGTCGGTCGTCTGCAACTGGTCGGTCACCGGGTAGATCAGCACCTGTCCGATGACAGGCGGCACCTGCCCGTCCCGCGCCAGCAGGGCGACGACGGCGGCCAGATTGCCGCCGGCGCTATCGCCAGCGACGACAATCCGCAAGGGATCGATGCCGAGCGCATCAGCCTGCTCTGTCATCCAGACGAGTGCGGCGGCACAGTCGTCAATGGCAGCGGGAAAGGGATGTTCCGGGGCCAGGCGATAGTCGGGCGAAACCACGACGGCGCCTGCCATATTGGCAAGCGTCCGGCAGATATCCTCGTGGGTTTCCGGCGCTCCGATCACAAAGCCGCCACCATGGAGATAAAGCAAGGCCGGTGCGCCCTGGCGCGGCGCGGCCCGTCCGCGCCATATTTTCAACCTGATGGCGCCGGCATGCCTTTCCAGGATCTCGGCGACGTCCTCGAGCGGCCGCTGGATCTCTGCGAAACTATCCAGATATTGCTGCCGCGCCAGCGCCGGCGTGCAGCTTTCGACCGGCGTTTCCGGATCGCCCGGCCATGCAAGCGCGCGTTTGGCGGATTCATCCAGTTGTGTCATGCCAGCAAGCTCCTCGCTTCGTCTTCCCGCAATTCCATCGGCTGCGCGACGGTACCCGAAATGGTCTGCGCGATACCGGTTTCGCCGGCACGCAGGATCGCTTCCATGACTTCGAGCACGTGCAGCGCCAGATCGCCTGAAGCGCGCGGCTTACGGCCTTCGATGATTGCGCGTGCGAGATCGGCAAGACCAAGCATGCGATAGTTGGCACGGTCCGGCGCTGCGATCGGCCAGTTGACGGCGCCAAAGAGTTCGCCTGATGTATCCGTTTCCTGCCAAGGCGCGCCACGGCCGGAGAGCGCGACGGAGCCGCCGAAATTGTCGGGGTCGGGCAAGCGGAGCGAGCCTTCGGTGCCGTGGAGTTCAATGGGGTGGTTGGAATGGCGGAATACGTCCCAGGAGGTGCCGAAGGTGACCGTGGCGCCGCAATCGAATTCCAGCAGCGACAGCACGCTGGTCGGCGTGCCGACCTTGAACGTGGTGCCCTGTTTCGGCCCTTCGGCGGTGATGAGCCGCTCTTCCTGCCCGCTTGTGGCGACGGCCTGCACACGGCGGATCGGCCCCATCAGATTGACCATCATCGTGAGATAATAAGGCCCCATATCCATGAGTGGGCCTGCGCCGGCCTGGTAATAAAAGCTGGGATCCGGATGCCAGTGTTCCATGCCACGCCCCATCATGAAGGCTGTCCCGGTCACCGGCTTGCCGATGGCGCCGGCTTCCATCTGCCGCCGGGCATGGCGTCCGGCCGCGCCCAGGAACGTGTCTGGCGCCGAGCCGAGCATGAGGCCCTTGGCGGCGGCGGCATCCACCAAGCCGCGTCCTTCTGCGGCCGTGACGCCGAGCGGCTTCTCCGTGAAGACATGCTTGCCTGCCGATAGAGCCCGCATCGAAACGTCAAAATGTGCGGCCGGGATCGTCAGGTTGAGGACGAGGTCGATGTTCTTATCGTCAATGAGGCTGTCGACGTCCGCCGCGTGCAAATTGAACTCCGCCGCGCGACGCTTGGCGGCGTCGGCGTTGAGATCGGCACAGGCGGTGATTTCGACGCCGCAAAACAGCGGCGCGTTGCGCATATAGGCAAGCGAAATATTGCCGCATCCGACAACGCCGATCTTGAGTTTCATACCATTGGTCTGTGCCATCTAAGAACCTGATTTGCCGTTGCGGCTGCGGAGAGTTGAGGGGTGCCGACGTTTTAAGCGTAAGGAATAAATTATATTGACGCACGGTAACATTTGACCGTACGTAATGACAAGACGCTGGGATCGCAATCTCCGATGAAGAGCTCGCCGTTTCCGGTTTTCGATCCGCCTCTCGGCGGAGGGGCTTTCGGCAGACGCGGGGTGAAACGCGCGAGGATTGCGTGCGCGGAAGCTTACGGCTTCGGTATCGGCTGCGATCAACGAATAGGTCAGGACCAAGATATGAAAAATGCTGAGCTGCAGATCGGTTGCCAGACATTCACCTGGGAGATGCTGGGGACAGATTGGGGCGGCGGTCCGGACGATCTGGTGCGCGCCATTGCCGGTGGCGGATATGCCGGTATCGAAATCACCGACACGATGATCGGTCACTACGCGCTCAAGCCCGCCGCCTTTGCCCGTACGCTGACGGATGCCGGCTTGGCGTTGGTTTCCTTTGCCTTCGGCTCCCCCAGCGGCTTCACGGTGGCGGAAAAGATTGCCGCCGATCTCGACACGGCGCGGCGATGGGTCGATTTCGCGGCGAACTTTCCCGGTGCGATGGTCTCGATGGGGTCGGCGACGGTTGTCTCGGATGGTCCGCGCGATGAGAAGTTCGCCATTGCGGCGGAGTGCTATAATCGTGCGACCGAGATCGGACAGTCGGCTGGCGTCGTTGTTGCTGTCCATCCTTCCTCGCACCACAACACGCTCCTCTTCACCCGGAACGACTATGACCGCCTGTTTGCTCTCTTGGATCCACGCGTGGGTTGGGTGCCGGATACCGGCCATATCCTGCGTGGCGGCCAGCAGATCGACGATACGCTGGCAGTCTACCGGGACCGTATCCGCTACGTGCATCTGAAGGATGTCGACGCCGGCGGGATCTGGGCGATGCTGGGCGAAGGCGTCTGCGACGTGCCTGCCGTGATTTCGGCCGTTCGGGATGCGCCGAACTTTATCGGCTGGATCGTGGTCGAGGAAGAATCGGACCATGCCGCAACCGATCCTGCTGCGGCCGTTCGCGCGAACCGCGAGACGCTTCGTGGTCTGGGATTTTAGCCCAGCTCGTATTCCCTGGCGTCGGCCAAAGCCATGCGTCGACGCCAAAGCCTCTCCTGTCTCTCTTGTAAATTGGAGAGGTGGACTGCAGGTCACGCGTAGCGAACCTCGACCCCGAGCTTGTCCAGCCGGTGGCGAATGCTGTGCGGCATGTTGCTGTCGGTGATGATCAGATCGACGCGCGACAGCGAGAAAGCTTTGGAGGAAGCGCCGATATCGAATTTGCTCGAATCCGCCACGAGGACGACACGCCGGGCCATGCGAACCAGGTTGCGCTTGGTCCGGGCGATGTCTTCGGAAACATCGACGACGTCGAAGGCCTGATCGATCGCGTGGGCGCCGACAAAGGCCTGGTGGGCGACGAGGCCGCCAACCGCCTTGTCGGAGTCCTGTACGATCGTGCTGACGGTACTGGGAAACACGCGGCCGCCGATCATGTGTACGTCGAGCCCTGGCCGGTACATCAGATGCTGGGCGATGTTCATCGCCGTTGTCGCAACCACGACGTTGTTGACCGTTGGCATCTGCATGGCCACCTGCAGCAGGGTCGAACCGCTGTCGAAGACGATCGACTGATTATCGATGATCTGTCGCGCAGCCATCTGGGCGATGCGTCGCTTCGCATCGAAATTGCGCTGCATGCGTTCCTCGAAGGCCGCCGCCGGCGAGTCGGACGGCAGGGCGATTGCCCCGCCATGTGTTTTGATCAGCTGCTTCTTGGCGTCCATGATTTCAAGGTCGGAGCGGATCGTCACTTCCGAGACTTCGAAGAATTCCGCGAGCTGGCGGGTGCGCGCCTGACCGACCCGTTGAAGTTCCAGCATGATCTGCTGCCGCCTCTGTTCTGCAAGCATATGTGATCCCGACTGCTGTTATTTGCAACAACGCGACTTTTGAAAAACGAAAGTTCGCCGTCTCATTCCACGGCTCGTGCTGCAGAAATAGCCGTTCGATGACAAAAATGCACGTCAAAAATTCATCATTCATGTAAAAACGAAAGAAATCGAAATATTGAATATTTGTTTGTTTTCGAGTTAGGGTTTCGCCAGCATCGGCGCCAGCAATCGCAAAGGCTGCCATCACAAAGGAAGTATCGCCATGGGTCTCGGAACCAAAGTCCGCCTCGCACGCCTGTTCTCGAATCCATCGGGTCATTTGTTTGGAGGCGCCGTCGATCATTTTGTCGGTTATGGCAATGTGCGTGAGGGCGGGCTTGCCGACCTGCCGGGTGCACTCAGACGCGTCATGGCGGGAGGCCCCGACTACATCAGCATCCAGCCTGGCGCGGCGCGCCACCTGTGGTCGGAATATGCCGGGAAGGCAGCGCTCGTCATTCAGGGCGGTTGCTTCACCGCCGACGACCGTATTCGCCAGCTCATTGCGACTCCGGAAGACGCGGTGCGTTATGGTGCGGACGCTCTGGCTGTCGCCATTCCCGTGCGCGGCGCCACCGAAGGGGAGTATATCCGCTGGCTCACCGATACGGTCAACGCCGCCGCCCGCTTCGAGATGCCGGTCGTCGCCCATGTCTATCCCCGTGATTTCTCCGACGGTGGCAAGATCGTGTTCACCCCGGATGAGATTGCCTATGCGGTGCGCATCGGCTTCGAGGCCGGCGTCGACGTGATCAAGGTCGGCTATACCGGCGATTTCGAGTCCTTCCGCGAGACCGTTGCGACCTGTCCGATTCCAGTCGTGATCGCAGGCGGCCCGAAAACGGATACGCTGCTCGGAGCGCTCGTCCAGACCTCGGAAGCATTGCGCGCTGGAGCCAAAGGCGCGGTCGTCGGTCGCAACCTTTGGGGTCACGGCGATACGACCATGGCGGCGCGCGCCTTCAAGTTCGTCATTCATAACGGGATGGCGCCGGAGGATGCGCTGGCGGCGGCCGGTGCTTGAGACATGTCGCGCCCTTTCCAGGTTCTGGGCTTCGGCGCCCTGGCAATCGATGACATCATCTATGTCGATCGGGGGCTGACGGCCGGCAAGGGGAAAGTGACGAAGCGTGCCATTGACCATGGCGGCAACGTGGCGACGGCCCTTGTTGCCGTCGCCCGGCTCGGCGGACGGGCCGGCTTCATCGGCTGGCTCGGTGATGAGCTAACGGCCGACGTGGCGGGCAGCGAACTCGAGCAGGACGGCGTCGACATATCGCTGGCTCCCCGCCACGCTGATGCCGCGCCGATCCGCTCCGTGATCACGGTCGGTCCCGACGGCGACCGGTTCATCGCTTATGATGACGACGTGCTGCACGGCACGTCGGATGCGCTGCCCGACGACATTCTGATGCAAGCCCCGGTACTGCTGATCGACGGCTATGCCACGCACTCCGAAAGTGTCGTGGCGCGCGCACGCGCCCTGGGCCTGGCCGTGATTGCCGATATCGAATGGACGGTCGGCGCCGCGACCGACCGGATCCTGGCTTTCGCCGATCATCTGGTGCTGCCGCTCGCCTTTGGGCAGGAATACACCGGCGAGGATGATCCCAGGATGATCCTGGACAAGCTCTGGTCCGGGGATCGGTCTGCTGTTGTCCTGACTGATGGCGAACGAGGGACCTATCTCCGCCAGAAAGGCGATACCGTCAGGTGGCATGTGCCGGCCTATCAGGTTCAGGCGGTCGATACGACCGGCGCCGGTGATTGTTTTCACGGTGCCTACGCCCTTGCCCTCGCGGAGGGGAAGAGCCCGCTTGATTGCACTGCCTATGCCACGGCGGCGGCGGCCATTTCCGTGACCGCACGGGGAGGGCGCCGAGGCCTGCCAGATCACCAGACGTGCATGGCATGGATGGCGGCGGAGAATGCGCCCGCGCCGCTCCCGATTCCCAGATGTCAAGAATGAGCGCGGGCGGCGATGGGTGCTGGCTCCGGTCGACCGCCCCAACAGAGCCTCACGGTCACGTGTCATTGAATCGCATTGAGCGATCACTCAACGGCTGCAACTGCAACCATAAAAGTTACGCGCGGTAAAAAATATAATTCCGCATTTGATTTTTAATTTCTCTCAAAAGATTTATATTTTTCAGATAGATACTAGAGACGGTTGGTGATCTGCGGCGAACTATCCTCGATTCTTTGGTTGACTTTGAAGCTCAGGCCTGAGCTTTCTTGTCGAAAGGATCGGAGACGGCGGGAGCGCCGTCTGAAGATATGATCCGGACTGGTACGGGAGGACGAGACGTGGCTGTGGCTGTACTCGACAAGATCTGCAAGACCTATGGAAACAGCTACCATGCGATCAAGGATCTGAGCCTGACGATCCATGATGGCGAGTTTCTGATTCTGGTCGGGCCGTCCGGATGCGGCAAATCGACCGCTCTGCGCATGATTGCCGGGCTCGAGGAAATCAGCAGCGGAACATTGAGCATCGGCGGTCAGGACGTCGTGGATCTCGCGCCCAAGGACCGGGACATTGCCATGGTCTTTCAGAGCTATGCGCTTTATCCGCACATGACCGTATTCGACAACATTGCATTTTCGATGAAGCTGGCGGGAAAGAACAAGGCCGAACGCACCAAGCGCGTGCACGAGATCGCCAAGATCCTGCAGCTGGAGCCCTTGCTGGGCAACAAGCCCACGCAGCTTTCCGGCGGCCAGCGCCAGCGTGTTGCGATGGGCCGCGCCATGGTCCGCGAGCCTGCGGCATTCCTCATGGACGAACCGCTCTCGAACCTCGATGCGAAGCTGCGTGTTCAGATGCGGGCAGAGATCGCAAGCCTGCAGAGACAGCTGGGCGTGACGACGATCTATGTGACGCACGACCAGACCGAAGCGCTGACCATGGGCGATCGGGTCGCGGTGCTGAAGGGCGGCGTGCTTCAGCAGGTGGATACGCCCAAGGCTCTGTATCATCGCCCGGTCAATGCGTTTGTCGCGGGCTTTATCGGTTCGCCGTCGATGAACCTTTTCGAAGGGCGTCTGGCGAGCGGGCGGATCCATCTGTCGGGCTTCTCCATTCCCTTGTCCGACGGCGCCTTCGAGCGTGCTCCCGGTCTATCGGCTTTCGAGGGAAAGGCCGTGATCTTTGGGGTCAGGCCCGAAGACCTCTATGACAGCCGGTTGCCGTCCGGAGCCTCCCATCCGACGATCCCGGTTGTCGTGAAGTCGATCGAGGAACTTGGGTCCGAACTGATCGTGCATTTGAAGATCGACGCGGTCCGCATCGACTCGGGCGATCCCGATGCCGTCGAGGACCTGAGCGGGGCCGCCAACGCCGTTGCGCGGTTCGAAGCGGTCAGCGCGGTCGAGACGGGCCAATCGATCGATCTGGCCATCGACCCGGCGAAACTTCACTTTTTCAATCCTCAAACACATATGGCGCTGTGAAGTGACGAGGGAGAGCCGACATGTCGGTGTCGGTCCGGCCAGAAGACGTCGGCAACGTTCGATGTCTTGAAAGCATTCCATCCGACGCCGAAACCAGCATTCATCTTCAATATCCGATCCAAAGGGCTTATCGATGCCAGCAAAACAGGAACGACGTCTCCGCATCGGCGTATTGGGAGCGGGCCAGATTGCCCAGGCCGCGCACTTCGAGAGCTGCACGAAGGCAGCCAATGCCGACCTCTATGCGATTTGCGACGTCGCCGAGGATCTCCGCGAACGCATGGCCATCACCCACGGGGCGGAAAAAACCTATGGCGACTACGAAAAGATGCTGGCCGATCCCGATCTTGATGCCGTGGTCATCGCGACGGCCGATGCCTTTCACGTCCCGGCTTCCCTACGCGCCCTTCAGGCGGGTAAACATGTCCTCTGCGAAAAACCGGTCGGCGTCACCATCGAGGAATGCCTTGAACTGAAGGCCGCAGTCGACAAGTCGGGAAGGGTGTTTCAGGTCGGGCATATGAAGCGTTTCGATGCGGGGCTCCAAGCTGCCAAATCCTTCATCCGCGATGAAATGGGCGAGATGGTCGCTCTCAAAGCATGGTATTGCGACAGCACGCACCGCTATCCGATGACCGATGCGGTCCAGCCTCTGATCGTCACCAGCGCCAATGCGAAGAAACCCTCCGCCAATCCGAAGGCCGACCTGCGGCGCTACTATATGCTTGCGCACGGTTGCCATCTGATCGACACGGCACGTTATTTCGCCGGCGACATCGTTTCCGTCAACGCTCGTCTGTCCGAGCGAGCCGGTATCTGGTGCTGGTTCGTGGACGTGGAATTTGCCTCCGGCACGCTCGGCCATCTCGATCTCACCGTCCAGGTGCGCATGGACTGGCACGAAGGCTTTCAGATCTACGGCAAGAACGGCAGCATTTTGGGCAAGACCTATAACCCGTGGTACTACAAGACCAGCGAGGTGGACATTTTCCGGGAGGCGGACGGCGCGACCCATCGCGTTCTCGGTGCCGACGGCCACTTCTATCGCCGTCAGGTCGAAGGCTTCGCCCGCACCATTCTGGATGGCGCCGTGATGCAAGGCGCCGATATCGATGATGGTCTGGCATCCGTCCGGGCCATGGTCGCCGTTGCGCGCTCCGTCGAAAGCGGCAAGGCGGTTGCGCTGTCCGACGTCACGGGTGGCGTGTGATGAAGCTCGGCATCTTCGCAAAGACCTTCGAGGGAACGGAACCCGCAACCGTTCTCAACTCGGTCGCTGGCGCCGGGTTCACCTGTGCACAATACAACATGGCCTGCTCGGGCCTTGCGCCGATGCCGGAGATCATTACGGAAGCCCAGGCCCGCTCGGTTGCCGAAGCGGCGCGCGAAAGCGGCGTCGAGATCGTTGCCATTTCGGGCACCTTCAACATGATCCATCCGGATCCCGCCGTGCGCGAGGCCGGCCTTCGCAACCTCGCGACTCTGGCCGAGCGCAGCACGAGCATGTCGACGACCTTGATCACGCTCTGCACCGGCACACGCGACACCATCGACCAGTGGCAGGCGCATGCCGACAACGACACGCCGGAGGCCTGGCGGGATCTCCTCGACGCCATGGGGGCGGCCATCGAGATCGCCGAGCGTTACGATGTCGATCTCGGCATCGAGCCCGAGCTTGCCAATGTCGTCAACTCGGCTGAGAAAGCTTACCGGCTGATCGCGGCACTGAAGAGCCCCCGCATCAAGATCGTACTCGATCCGGCCAATCTCTTCGAGGTCGCGACGCTGGGTGAGCAGCGGAGGATTGTGTCTTCCGCCATCGACCTTCTGGCCGATCGGATCGTCATGGCGCATGCGAAAGATCGCAACCCCGACGGTAGTTTTGCAACCGCCGGCAAAGGTGTCCTTGACTACGCGCATTATCTCGGCCGTCTCAAGGCGATTGGCTTTAACGGCAGTCTTGTCACGCATGGTCTTGCGGCCTCGGAGGCGGCCGGTGTGGCAACCTTCCTGAAGAATAGCCTCGACGGTAATTCTGCGGGGGCAGGAAAATGAAACGGGCGCAACCGTTCGAAACCAGCGACGGGACCATCCTTAATGTGGATATGGCGGGCGAGGGCGCGTCCGTGATATTCCAGCATGGCCTATGCGGAGACGCGGCGCAAACCGACGAAGTCTTTCCGCTCGAAGCGGGGTTTCGCCGGGTTACGATCGAAGCGCGCGGCCACGGCCACTCCCAAGCCGGCAATCTGGGGCAGGTGTCGATCGCGACCTTCTGCGATGATATCGCCGCCTATATCGAAAAGAACCTTACGCTGCCGATCGTGATCGGCGGCATCTCGATGGGTGCTGCGATCGCCTTGCGTCTCGCGGTCAAGCGGCCCGAGCTTGTCAAGGCTCTGATCATCGCAAGGCCGGCTTGGCTGACGGCATCCGCGCCGGAGAATATGGCACCCAACGCCGAAGTCGGGCGGCTTTTGAAAACCCTGCCGCAGGATGAGGCAAAGGCCGCGTTCCTTGCCGGGCCGGTTGGCGTGCGACTCGCCGCCGAGGCGCCGGACAATCTGGCCTCGCTCGCCGGCTTTTTCTCCCGCTCTCCTTTGGATGTGACCGCCGAACTGCTCACCAGGATCTCAAATGACGGTCCTGATGTGACCGACGAGGAGGTCGGCAATCTCACCTTGCCGACACTTGTTATCGGCCATGATCGGGACAGCATTCATCCTTTCGCCTACGCGCATGCTCTTGCCGAGCGGATTGCCGGCGCGCGCTTCGTGCAGATCACATCGAAGACCGAGAGCCGCCCGCAATACGTCGCCGACTTCCGGCTTGCCATGGGCAATTTTCTGAAGGAGCTCTGAAACAATGACGACCCCCTCCAAGACCTGGATCGCCGGTCTTCCGAAAGACCGCCTGATTGCCGAATTCTCCGTCTGGTCGGCCGATCTCCTACGTCTGGCGGACGATCTGGCACGCATCGATCCTTACGTCGACATTCTCCACATCGATGTCGCCGATGGCCACTTCGCACCGGCAATGTTGTTTTTCCCCGATCTTGTTGCCGGTGTGCGCAAAGTGTCCTCGCGCCCGATCCATGTTCATCTGATGGTCGCCGACAGCATCCTCCTGTCGCAGATCGAGCAGTTCGCCGATGCCGGCAGCGACCTGATCAGTCTCCATGTTGAAAACGAAAGTGTCGCCGCCGAGGCTCTTGATCTTCTCGATCGCCGCGGCGTCGCAGCCGGCATGGTGCTGAAGGTCGATACCCCTGTCGAACGCGTCGAGAAATACGCTTCCCGGCTGAGCTTTGTGACGCTGCTCGGCACGGCGATCGGCGTGAAGGGCCAGGGCCTCGACGAGAAGGCCGGAGCGCGGCTTCGGCAGACAAAGCAAGTCATCGCCGGTTGCGGTGCGGCGCATCGGATTGTGCTTGCGGCCGACGGCGGTATTCGCGAGCACACCGTGCCTCTTCTGCATCAGTCGGGTGCGGAGACGGTCGTTCTCGGCTCCCTGGCTTTCAATGCGCCATCGCTCGACGAGCGGATGGCATGGCTCCGCGCACTCTAGAGCGGTTCAGCTTTTCACGGAAGCGCAGAACCGCTCTATCCTTTTGTTTTTACGCAATTCCGGACGGAAAACCGCTTCGCACCTTTCCTGGAATTGCTCTAACTCATGGTCTTCACATGCAGCAGATTGCCATTGGAATCGACCTCGGTGGGACGCAGGTGCGCGCTGCCCTCGTCGACGAGCAGGGCCGGATTCTGGCGCGTGCAGCCGAACCAACGGATGCGCTGGCAGGGCCTGACCGGGTGCTCGACCAAATCTGCGGCCTGACAGATGGACTGCTTGCAGCATCGAACCCCGCTTCTGTGGCGGGCGTCGGCGTATCCGCTCCGGGTCCACTCGATACGGTCGCCGGCGTCGCCTCGAATATCCCGACCCTCTCCGGCTTTGTCGATTTTCCGCTGAAGGCGGAATTGCAGAAGCGGTTTCCGTTTCCGGTCAACCTCGAGAACGATGCTATTGCCGCTGCCATTGGCGAGTGGCAGTTCGGAATTGGCAAGGGATTTGATAACCTGGTCTATGTCACCGTGAGCACCGGCATTGGCGGTGGCGTTGTTTCGGACGGTCGCGTGGTGCGCGGCCGCAAGGGCATGGCAGCCCATATCGGGCACATGTCGGTCGTGCCGAACGGAGAGCTTTGCCCCTGCGGCAACAGGGGTTGTTTCGAGGCCTACGGATCCGGAACGGCTTTTGCGCGCCGCGCCCAGATGAGGGCGATGCAATCCAACGGGACGGCGATAGGCAGCGATGGCCGCGCCATCGACAGCCGCAGCGTTTTCGCGGCCGCCAGAAATGGCGATCGTCTGGCAAATCAACTGATTGACGAGGAAGCGGAAATTCTCGGTCGCGGCTTCACCAGCCTGATCCATATCTTCAGTCCCGATATCATCGTGATGGGAGGAGGGCTTTCTCACGAATTCGACCGGCTGCAGCCCGGCATTCAAGCCTACATCACGCAATGGGCAATGCCGGCATTCAAGGATGTCAAGGTGGTGCTGGCAGCATTGGATCAGAACTCGGGCCTCGTCGGCGCAGCGGCTCTGGCGTTTCTGAGCGGCAAGGTACCTGCGATCGATCAGCTTTAGAGCCTTTCCGTATCGAGAGGTTGCTCTCCGTCAGGGCGGCGGGGCGGTACTTTCCCTCAGGATCAGTTCGACTGGCCACAATTCGTGGACCTCATCCACGGCACGTCCAGCGATAAGCTGTAGCGTCAGCTCAGCGCAGCGCGTGCCCGCGGCACGCATGGACGATCGTGTTGTCGAGAGCGACGGCACCATGTTTTCTGCCGTCAGATAAGGGAAAACGTCGTCATGGGCGATAACCGACACATCCTGACCCACGGTCATCCCAAGCGAACGGACGGCACGGTAAACACCAAGCGCTGTCATCGTGGAACCGGCAACGATGGCGGTCGGCGCATTCGCGCTCTCCAGAAAAGAGCGGGCATGACGGAAGCCGCTCTCGTCGGAGAATTTATCGCAGACCATCAGGTTGGGATCGACGACGAGCCCACGCTCCTGATGGGCAATCCGAAAACCATGTTCGCGATGGATCGAATACGTCTTGCCCCGCAGTCCATTGATCATGGCAATGCGCCGGTGCCCGAGATCGAGCAGGTGTTCGGTGGCTCTACGCACGGCATTTTCATTATCGATATCGAGCCACGCGTGAACGTGCTCGGTCTCCGAGCGGCCGTGAACCAGGAAAGGCAGGCCCAAGCTGTTCAGCAGCTCGATCCGCGGGTCCTTGGGGCGAGGCGAATGAATGATCACTGCATCCACTCTGCGACTTTCGACCAGGCGTCGGTAGGCCTGCATTTCGTCGTCATCATTGTGCGCGGTAATAGGCGTGATGAGAATATCGGTATCGGCCGTTTCCAGGCGCTGCGCCATCCCCGACATGAATTCAGCGAAATGGATTTCTCCCGAACGCGCCATCATGACGCCTATCGCTCCGGCTCTCCCGGTCTTTAGCCGCACGGCATTGATATCGGGGCGATAGCCAAGCCGCATTGCTTCGCTCGCAACCCGGGCGCGCGTGGATTCGCTCACTTCGGGATAGCCGCTGAGCGCACGGCTGACCGTCGTCGGAGAGAGCCCAAGCTGCTTTGCAAATTCACGAAGTTTCATCGGATGTCTTCTTTGTCCCGGCAATCAATGGAGGAAGCGTCGGCGATGCGCAACGGGCAAGTCTCAATCCGGCAAAAATTGAAATCGGTTTCAATTTTGTTGTTTTGAATCTCAGCTCGCAGGGGTAAAAAATACCTCCCATCACTGTATATCGGCCATTTTCCCATCAGAATACAACTGGGGATCGTTAATCGTGTTGGCTTGACGCCTCTGCGACCTTCTGCAATGGTTTGGTGGCCAAATCGATTTCAATTTCTGGGAGGAGATCATGAAAAAGTTTGCTTTAGCTTTGTCGGCACTCAGCGTCGCTATCGCTGCCGGCTCTGTCCGTGCCGCTGAAATTTCGTTTGCCGCAAATACCACCGGCAAAAACGTCGAATTCCTTCACAACCAGCTCGCAATTTTCGAGAAGAATACCGGCAATCATGTCAAGCTCGTCACCATGCCGTCATCGAGCAGCGAGCAGTTTTCCCAATATCGCCTGTGGCTTGCTGCTGGAAACAAGGACGTCGATGTCTATCAGACGGATGTCATCTGGGCACCGCAGCTTGCCGACCAGTTCGTAGATCTGAAGGAAGCAGCCAAAGACGTGGTCGGCCAGTTCTTCCCGTCGATCATCGCGTCTCAGACTGTCAATGGCCGGCTTGTGGCGCTGCCGTTGTTTACCGATGCTCCAGCGCTGTTTTACCGAAAGGACCTGTTAGAGAAATATGGAAAACAGCCGCCGAAGACCTGGGACGAGATGGCAGCAACCGCCAAAGAGATTCAGGACAAAGAACGCCAGGCCGGACAGAAGGACCTCTGGGGCTACGTCTTCCAGGGCAATTCCTACGAAGGGCTTACCTGCAACGGACTGGAATGGGTGAAGTCGTCGGGCGGCGGCCAGATCGTCGAGCCGGACGGGACGATCTCGATCAATAACGAGAAGGCGGCAGCAGCGCTTGAACGGGCCAAGGGCTGGATTGGCACGATCTCACCGCCAGGGGTGCTCGCATATCAGGAAGAAGAATCGCGCGGCGTCTGGCAGACCGGCAACGCCGTCTTCATGCGCAACTGGCCTTATGCCTATTCTCTCGGAAACGGTGCCGACAGCGCGGTGAAGGGCAAGTTCGACGTGATGACGCTACCGGTTGCGGCCGTCGGCGATAAGCCGTCTTCGACACTTGGCGGCTGGAACCTGGCGGTTTCGAAATATTCCGAAAAGCAGGACGCAGCGGTCGCGCTGGTCAAATTCCTGGCGTCGAAGGACGTTCAAAAGGCACGTGCCATCGAACTCTCCAATTTGCCGACCCTGACGGATCTCTATGACGACAAGGATGTCGCTGCCGCGCAGCCCTTCATGCCGAACTGGAAACCCATTTTCCAGGACGCGGTGCCACGCCCTTCGGCGACGGCCAAGATAAAGTACAATGAGGTGTCCTCGAAGTTCTGGACTGCAGTGCACAATACCTTGTCAGGCAGCGGCTCAGCTGCCGAGAACCTCGAGCTTCTCGAAGTCGACCTAACGACCCTCAAGGGCGACGCTTGGTGAGTATTCCGACCGGCGGCTGTCAGGCCGCCGGTCCGGTCTTCGGACGCGCCGACGAGGGATAGACGTTTCATGAGCGAAATCGTAGTTCCACAAGCAATCAAGCCCAGGGTTTCCCATTTCAGAGCCACCACGGAGTTGCGGTCCGAGCGCATTCGATCGGCATGGATGTTTCTGGCGCCGACGCTGTTGATCTTGGCAATCGTCGCTGGCTGGCCGCTGTTCAGAACGATCTATTTCAGTTTTACGAATGCGTCGCTGAACGACCTTGGCAATGCGCAGTTCGTCGGCTTTGACAATTATTTGTCTTGGGTAACACTGAAGAGCGGAAGGACCGTCTATCGCGGGCTGCTTGCCGATCCGGTCTGGTGGAATGCCGCCTGGAACACCGCCAAGTTTACCGTCCTTTCGGTGGTGATCGAGACCGTGCTCGGGCTGATCGTCGCCTTGGTGCTGAACGCACGGTTCGTCGGGCGTGGGATCGTACGGGCTGCAATCCTCATTCCTTGGGCGATCCCAACAATCGTCTCAGCAAAGATGTGGGCCTGGATGCTCAATGATCAGTTCGGCATTCTGAACGATATTCTGCTCGGCTTTGGTCTTATCAGCGAGAAGATTGCCTGGACCGCCAATCTGGAAACGGCGATGATCGCAGTGCTGATCGTCGACGTCTGGAAGACGACGCCCTTCATGGCGCTTCTGATTCTTGCGGGACTACAGATGGTTCCGGGAGACATCTATGAGGCTGCCAAGATCGACGGCGTCAATCCGGTCAAGGTTTTCTGGCGTCTGACACTGCCGCTGATCCGACCGGCCATCATGGTTGCCGTAATCTTCCGGATGCTGGATGCGATGCGCATCTTCGACCTGATCTATGTACTAACGCCCAACAATGCGCAGACGAAGACCATGTCGGTCATGGCGCGTGAGAACCTGTTCGACTTCGACAAGTTCGCCTACGGCGCCACCGCGTCAACGGTGCTTTTCCTCATCATTGCCTCCGTAACCGTCCTTTATATCTGGCTCGGTCGCGTCAAGCTCGGCGGGGAGGAACGTTGATGCTGCTTTCGATCGCCAAGAATACGCTCTTCTACCTGCTCGTCACAATCATCGTCATCATTGCGGTATTTCCGTTCTACTATGCAATCCTTACGAGCCTGAAGACCGGCACGGCCCTTTTCAAAGTCGATTATTGGCCGACCTCGATCTCCTTCGGCAACTACACTTCCGTGATGGGCCAGGGCGGTTTCGTCCGCAGTCTGGCAAATTCCGCGATGATCGCTTGCGTCGTGGTTTCAGCATCCTTGCTGCTTTCGATCACCGCTTCGTTCGCTTTGGCCCGGGTGCACTTCCGCGGGCGGGCACTGTTGATGTTGACCATCCTCTCGGTGTCGATGTTTCCGCAGATTGCCGTTCTTGCGGGCCTCTTCGAACTCATCCGCTGGATCGGCATCTTCAACACACCCTTCGCGCTGATCTTTTCCTACATGATCTTCACGCTCCCCTTCACCGTCTGGGTGCTGACGACCTTCATGCGGGAATTGCCGATCGAGATCGAGGAGGCGGCGATCGTCGACGGCGCCTCACCATGGGTCATCATCACCCAGGTGTTCATGCCGTTGATGTGGCCGGCGCTGGTGACGACCGGACTGCTCGCCTTCATCACCGCCTGGAACGAGTTTCTTTTCGCGCTGACGTTCACATCGTCGGATACGCAGCGAACCGTCCCAGTGGCGATCGCCCTGCTTTCGGGCAACAGCGAATTCGAGATCCCCTGGGGCAACATCATGGCGGCTTCGGTGATCGTCACCGTGCCGGTCGTCGTGCTTGTTTTGATATTCCAGCGCCGGATCATTTCGGGGCTGACCGCCGGCGGCGTCAAGGGTTGAGGGAGTAGGACATGGCAGAAATCCGACTGGAGAATATCCGCAAGAGCTTCGGCGCTTTCGAGGTGATCAAAGGCGTGACGATGGACATCCGCCGGGGTGAGTTCATGGTGTTCGTGGGGCCATCGGGATGCGGCAAGTCCACGCTGCTGCGGCTTATCTCCGGGCTCGAGGACATCACATCGGGAACCCTCTCCTTCGACAACAAGACGGTGAACCAGCACGCGCCGTCGAAGAGAGGGATCGCCATGGTGTTCCAGTCCTACGCGCTCTATCCGCATATGACGGTCTTCGACAACATGGCTTTCGGCATGAAACTTTCCGGGAGCACCAGAGACGAATGCCGCCAGCGTGTTGAACAGGCTGCCGGCATGCTGCAGCTCTCCCCCTACTTAGACCGCTTGCCGCGGCAGCTTTCCGGCGGGCAGCGTCAGCGCGTCGCAATCGGCCGGGCGATCGTACGCGATCCCAAGGTCTTTCTCTTCGACGAGCCGCTGTCCAACCTCGATGCGGCGCTTCGCGTCGCGACGAGGCTGGAAATCGCGAAGCTTCATCGCAACATGCACGACACGACGATGATCTATGTGACCCATGACCAGGTCGAGGCTATGACACTCGCCGATCGGATCTGCGTGTTAAGGGACGGCGTCGTCGAGCAGATCGGCTCGCCGCTGGAACTTTACGAAAGCCCCAATTCGGTCTTCGTTGCCGGCTTCATCGGTTCGCCGAAAATGAATTTCCTCTCGGGCGGGCCGGCGCAACCCTATGATAGCCATACGATTGGCGTGCGCGCAGAGCATGTTCGCATCACGCCCGAGTCGCCCGTTTGGAGCGGCACGGTCATCCATTCAGAAATCCTCGGCGCCGATAGCTTCGTCTATCTGGATATCGGGGCGGATGAGCCGTTCGTCGTGCGGGAAGCCGGTGTCTCCCGCCACGCGCCCGGCCAAACACTTGGCCTTGTGCCGCTTGCCAGCCACGTTCACCGTTTCGACCGGTCGGGCCGGGCGCTTGAGCGAGCATCCATGCGGGCTGCCTGATTTTCCCAGGGTCGATGTTCCTCCCAAGGCTCGATCCGTTTTTAACTATAAGGAGAGAAGACGTGACCATTCGCACCGTTGTGTGGGGAGAGAATATCCACGAGAATACCAACGAAATCGTCCGGGGGATCTATCCCGAAGGCATGCACACGACGATCGCCAACGCGCTGAACACCGATCCAAGTATCTCGGCGACGACGGCGACGCTGCAGGAGCCGGAACACGGCCTCAGCGAAGCCCGCCTTAATGAGACCGACGTCTTGACCTGGTGGGGCCACAAGGATCACGGCGCGGTCTCCGACGTCGTCGTCGAGCGTGTTGCCAAGCGCGTCTGGGAAGGCATGGGCCTGCTGGTGTTGCATTCCGGCCATTTCTCCAAGATCTTCAAACGGCTGATGGGCACGCCCTGCGCGCTGAAATGGCGCGAGGCGGGCGAGCGCGAGCGTCTGTGGACGATCAACCAGCGCCATCCGATCGCCGCCGGCATCGGCGAGCATTTCGAGCTTGAGAACGAGGAAATGTACGGCGAGCAGTTTTCGGTGCCGGAACCGCTCGAAACGGTGTT